>CAWGAE010000012.1:0-354800 GCA_963820395.1 uncultured Actinomycetota bacterium
GGTCAGCCGGCTGTACCGCTGGGCGGCGAAGAAGACCAGCGGGGCCGCGGAAAGGGCGATCAGGCCCAGCCGCCAGTCCAGCGCGGTGATCACCGCAGCCAGGCCGCCGAGCGTCATCACACCGGGCAGCAGGGTGGAGAACACGCCGATCAGGCTGTCCTCGATCCGGTCGGTGTCCGAAGACATCCGGCTGGTGAGCTCGCCGACGCTGCGGCGGTCATGGAAGCCCATGGGCAGCCGCAGCAGGCGGCTGAAGACATCGGCCCGGATGCTGGCCGTGATCCGCTCCCCGGCGCTGTTCATCACCCGGTCGCCGAGGTAGTCCAGCGCCCCGGACAACAGGGTGAACACGAGCGAGGCCACCGCGGCCAGCACCAGCAGGCCGACCCCGGACACGCCGGCCCCGCGGACGACCGCCCCCTGCAGCCCGTGCAGCCGGCCGTGCCCGAGGACGCCGTCGATGACCAGCGCGATCGGCCACGGGACCGCCAGGTCGGCCAGCAGCTCACCGATCCGGCACAGTACCCCCAGCAGCAGCAGGCGCCGGTGCGGGCGGCCGTAGGCCCGGAACCGCCACAGCGTCGGCAACAGGCCCGGCCCCGCGCGGGAGATCACGGGCAACCTCGTGCCACCTCCCGCGCCCGGTCGTTGGACCAGCCGGGACGGATGCCACGAGCCGCCATCGCCGCCTCGATGCCTGCCACGAGCGGCCCGTCGGAGCCGGCCTCCAGCATCGCTGACAGCAGCGTCCCGAAGTCTCTTCTGTATCGGCGGGCCTCCGGGCCCCGGTCGCCGGCGTGCCGGCCGCCCAGCCGGGCCAGGCCGCGCAACAGCATGGCGTCTACCGCTACGGCAGGATGGCCGGTCTCCGCTGCGCGACACCGCGCCTGCCACAACGCGCAGGCCCAGATCGTCCCGTCGGTGTGCGGATCGGTGCCGTAGCCCTGGAAGTCGGCCATGGTCCACGGCGCGGACAGGCACCGCCGCCGTGGGTCGGTCACCGGGGTCTGGCGGCGCTGCCAGCCGTAGATGTCGGGATGCCCGACCATGACCGCAGCCAGATAGTCACAGGTGCCTTCCTCGACGGGGGTACGCCGGTTGGTCTGCTGCTGCGGCGGGCGCAGCCGGTTCAGCCGGAAGTCCGCCACGTGCCGGCACACGTGGTGAGCGACCTCGTGGCTCACGATGGCCGGGTTGTGCCCCGGCGCGTGCAGGTACCGCGCCCCCTCGTGCTCGACATAGGCCCGGCCGGAGCCGAGGTGGACTTCACCGGCGGGGTCGACCGGGGAGTCTTCGGGCAGCTCGCTGTAGCTGGCCGCAGGCAGCCGGTAGTGACCTCCACCCCAGCGCTTCATGCCGCGCGCGTGGCTGCCGACCAGGATCCGTAGCGGCGGCAGGGTGCGGCCCAGCTCCCCCTCGACCCAGCCGAGCAGCCGCCGCGCCCACCAGGCGACATTGGTCAGCGCGAAAGCCCGCGCGCCCGCGTCCAACGCCGGCTCCGACAGCGGGCCTCCACCGCGGCCGGGATCACTTCTAAGGCGCTCATGGTCGGACAACAGGGGGCCGCCCCGCACGTCGGCGACGGTCAGACCGGGCGCGCGAACCGTGTCCGCGAGGACCTCGCGGACATCGAGCAACACTTGTGCGGGCCGGCCGGGCGGCGGCCCGTTGCGGGTCACGTATGCGGCGACCGGCGTCAGGCCCACTGCGGTGACGGCAGCATGTCAAGGGCGGCGCCGGCCGCCAGTTCGTCCGGCGTCAGCACGTGCAGACCGGTGGCGTCCGCTGCCTCCCGAGCGGCCAGCGGGCTGGCACTGACCAGCCCGCTCAGCGCGCTGACCCGCACACCCGCCGAAGCCAGCACACCCTGGGCGCCCACCGCCCCCAAAGCGTCGCGGACCGCGAGCACAACCGAGTCGGCGAACGCCGGCAGCGCGGCCAGCAGCTCCCGGGTCTGGGCCTGCAGCAGGCCGTCGGCGATCTCGACGACCACATGCGTGGCACCCTCGGCAGCCAAGGCGTCACGAATCGCGTGCATCGTGGCCACCAGGTGATCCGCCGGGTACCCGAATGTGGACGGCATACCGAAGTCCAGGAAGTCCAGGACCGAGTGAGCACCTGCGTCGACGTAGACCCAACGGTCCTTGCCGCTACCCGAGCCGGTCGCCTTCCCGGCACCCACCCGCAGGCCGGCCCGGGCCCAGCCCCGGATGACGCCCGCGGCCGTTGTCGTCTTGCCCGCATTCATCCCCGACCCCACCACCACCAGCGTGGCCGGACGTGGATCCGCGGCGGGCGGTGCAGGGCGCGCCAGGTCGGCCAGCCTCAGGGGTGTTCCCGACCCGTCGGCCAGCGCTCCGATGACCTCCAGCACTGTCGGCTTGCCGCACCGGACGTGGGCCGAGGCTACCGTGCCGATCACCCCGCCGGCCGTGAGCAAATGCGTTTGGGGACCGGCCGGAACATAGCCTTCGTAGAAGTCTGTGGCGTAACGGTTGCCATACGCTCCGACGACGAGGTCACCACCATAAAGCCGGACGCGACGGCCATACCGGTCCTCCAGGCAATCATGCTGGCCAAGCGCCTCGACACGGGCCACGACAAGATCACCCTGCGCCGACCGCTGCCGTGCATGGGCGATCGTGAGGGCTCTCGAGCCCAGGCCTCGGGTGACAAAGCTGAACTTCGCCTGGGACAGGTCGCGCATGAATGCCCTCCTGGCTGGCCATGGCGCGCTGAAGAACATCGTCCAACGCGCTATTCCTCCGTGCATCGCGAGAACGGGTGAACGCCGCAGCAGGTTGGACGCATGCGCCAAGATGAGTCGCAACCCACGCGGGAAGCCCTTCCTCCCCTGTAACACAGTAAGCGAAGCCCGTCTTGATGCAAAATGCGGACATCCTGCCCCTTGCGTAGTAGAGTGACCCGGCTGCCGCGGCGACGCGGTGCTGCGGCTCGGCGTTGCCCGCCACCGGGCTCGGCCTTGAAGGCCGCCCGGCGCGGGCACGCCGTCCGAGGCCGCCTAGGTTTTCCGCTGCTCAGGAAGGCTCACCGGGTATCGCCATATGCTGCACGGACCGTCTTCCTCGCACCCGATTGTCCAGCTCGCGACCGCCGCCTCAAGGCCACCCTTACCGCGCTCGCGCTGCAGGCCGCGATCGACGCCGCCGACCGATCGAGGTCGGGCACGACGCCGCTCTCGATCAGTGGCGCCGGCAGGCCGAGCAGGCCCGCTACATGGCGACGAAAGCCGAACGCCGCTACCGCGCCGTCGACCCGGAAAACCGGCTGGTCGCCCGCGGCCTGGAGGCGGAGTGGGAAGCCGCGCTGCAAGCCGCCCGGGATGCCGAAGCCGAGTTGGACCGCCGCGAAGCAGCCCGGCCCGTCCGGCTCAGCGCGGACGAGCGCGCGCAGATCATCGCCATCGCCACCGACCTGCCCGCGCTGTGGGCCGCGCCGTCCACCACCGAACGCGACCGCAAAGAAGTCCTGCATGCCCTCCTGGGCGACATTGTCATCACCACCGATGCCGCGCCCACCGCACCGCCCGCCCGGTGCTGCACTGGAAAGGAGGGCTGATCAGCCAGATCAGCGTGGACCTTCCTAAGCCCAGGCCGCCTTATCGCACCAGCGAAGACATGGTGTCACTGATCGGTCGGCTGGCGGCCCACTACGACGACTCGATGATCGCGAAAGTTCTCAACCAGCAGCAACACCGCACCGCCACCGGAATGTCATTCACCCCCGTTAACGTGGCCAGCATCCGCAAGCGCCACGGCATCCCCGCCCGGCAGAACGGGAGCAGCCCAGACCCCGAAGGAGACGTGATGAGCGTGCACCAGGCCGCCGCCGGGCTCGGCATCACTGCCTTCACCCTCTACCGGTGGCTCAACGACGGATTCGTCCCCGGCGAGCAGATCACTCCCGGCGCGCCCTGGCGCATCCGCCTCACCGAATCCATCCGGAATCTCGTCGCTGACGATGCCCCCCGCCGGCTGGGTTCCCGTCCAGCTCGCCACGGCGTCCCTGGGCGTCTCCCGGCAGACCGTGTTGCAGCGTGTCAAGCGCGGCGAACTTCGCGCCGTCCATATCCGCGCCGGACGCAGGAAAGGCCTTCGAGCTACCCGCCCGCCAAGACGGGTTGTTCTAGCCGCTCCCGGACAGTGAAGGAGCAGTGTGATGTCCAATCGACCTACGCCGCGGCGTCACGCTCGTCGAAGACGCCTCCCGGCTCCGGAAAGGCGGATCCTGGCGGTTATTCGCCGCCATCGGCAACATCCCATCGGCAACATCACCGTCAGCGTCCTAAACCGCGCCGACCACCGCAACCACGCGGCCGCCCGCCGCGGCTGCTGCCGGGACTGCACCGGGCTGCGCGCCCTCGAACTACTCGGCCTGTAACCCCCGGAAAGAGATCAAACCGTAACGCACAACAAAACCACTGACTTCGACTTTGACCCCACCCTGGCTTGGATATGGTTCGTACCGATAACCGCCGGAAAGAGATCAAACCGTAACGCACAACAAAACCACTGACTTCGACTTTGACCCCACCCTGGCTTGGATATGGTTCGTACCGACTTGTTCTGAAAAACCCTTAGCGGCTTAATTGTGCGGGTCTTTTGGCCCCTGATCTGCGACGAATTGCTGGGACTTCTTCCCCTAGTACGCGGTGGCGGCCCGCACGAGATTCGAGCTAGTGGACATAGCGCCCGCAGTCAGGGGGTTCCACGCGTAGAGCGGCAAACGGGGGAATCATGAAGAAGATCATAGCAACAGCGGCAGCAACCCTAGTGGTCGGCGGCGTGGGACTAGATCTCGGGGCGTGCGGGGGCACCCCTTCGCCAGCCGACTATGCCGACGCCTGGGCCAATGCTCAGCTCAGCGATGCCGCAGCAGGGCTGGGGCGGCAGCTATGACACCTATGTCTCCAACTTCACCCCATCGGCTTCCACAACGTCACCGAGACCAGCGAGAGCGGTGACGTGGTGAGCTTCACGTACATCGTCCACAACACCAGCAATGACACCGACGTGCTGCAGACCGCCACCTGGACCGTGCACAACGAGATCATCACGGGCACGTGATGAAGGTCATCAGGTTCGCGGCGAAAGTGGTCGGGTGGGCGGCGATCGCTGTCGTGTTGTCACTGCTGCTGTACATCGCGATCGCGCCGCTGCACTGACGGCGGTAGTCGAGCAACGCCTTGGTCGCGTCGCGGAAACGGCGCCGGCTCTGCCTCAAGGCGGTTGATTTAGATATGCCGTGCAGGTAAGCCGTGCCGCGCACCTTGATGCGTGCCGCGCACCTGATGAATGCGACGACCGACCGTCGCCGGGCGTGCGGCCTCTTCGGGATGGTCAGCTCGCAGCGTTACGTCAACGCGCCATGGCGTTATGAACGCATCGAGGGCGCCAACCACTGGATACCGCTCACCGCCCCGGACGAGCTCAATCCTCTGCTGCTTGACTACCTCAGCACCACCAGCTCGGAGTTGACCCATGCCGATCAATAGGTATCTCCCGGAAGCTCTCCTGGGTCTGGCCTCGGCGGGTGCCGTGCTCGGCGTCTCAGCCTTTCAATCGACCCGCAAGCTTTCGCCGGCCGATGTTGACCACCACATCGGGATCCTGGAAAGGGACTTGCCGCCGGAACTGGAGAACCGGGAGGAGCTCATCGCGCGTCTGCGCGCGTGCGTCGAGAACGACGACGGCCGGCCCGTCTACATGCTGAACCTGATGCGCTTGTTCGATCGGCTCAGGAGCTTCCCCGGGGCGCCCGCCACCGGCACCCCTCAGGAGGCCAACGCGCACTACGAGGCGCCGCCGTCACGCCACTGCTCATCAAAAGGGGCGGCTACCCCATCCTGACCGGATCGGCCACCAAGATCAAAGGCGGTCAGGACCGGGAGAGCAACTTGATGGTGTACCGCCCCGACCTGGATAACTGGGATCGCGTCCTGGTCGTCCGCTATCCAGGCCGCCGCACCTTCCTCGAGCTGCTCACCAATCCCGAGTACCTCAAGGTCATGCCCTACAAGCTGTCATCGCTCGAAGTCGTGCTCACCCCCGTTTCCGGCGAACTGGTGATCCCCGACGCCCGCTGGATCGCCGGAGCCGTCGGCCTGGTGAACCTGCTGCTGGTCAGCTGGATCCGCGCTGCCCGGCGAAGCAGGACGCGCTGAACGACGCACGTGACCTGGCCCTGCATGGAGTTATACAAACGTGGCTGACCTGCGGAGGGGCAAACCATCGCTCGCCGACGATCTTTAATCAGAGGGTCATTGCCGGGTGCCTGATCACATGATGGCCCCCAGAGGACTCCGGGAAGGTGCCAGAAGTCATCTAGCTTCCAGTTTGGCCAGTCCGGTATCAGGATGGCGTCTGGGACTCCAGCGCGCTAGCCGCGGCCCGGCGGATCGTCCCCGCGCCGCCCATCATGGCCCGCCGCCATGGCGCAACGCCCTCGATCTCGGTTTCCAGCGAGAAACTCAGGAACGTCCTGATCACCACGATCAGCCCGAGCACGAGCACATTGTCCAGGGTGGGCGCGACCGCGACGGTGTGAACCAGGTCGGCAGCGACCAGGACTTCCAGCCCGAGTAGCAAGGTACCGCCGAAGGCCTGACGCAGTACCAGGTAAGTTTTTGCCGACCAGCCGAACCGCCGCGAGGCCACCGCCGCGAGCGCGAACGACCAGATCACGCCGACTACCAAGATCGCGGCTCCCAGCACCTCGAAACCCTGGGCAACGTGATTCATCATCGGAGTGAACGTCTCAGCCGACGTCCCGCCGGCACTCATAGCGAGGATCATGTACTCCTGCCCCGCATCCCCTTCCCTTAGCATCCTAGCGAGCCGTCCAGTAGTCTCTCATCCGCCGGGCAGTTCCGGTGCACCTACAAGCCGGTCGTGCAGCGCCGCTCGCTGAGGCATGCTTAGCTCGTCAACATCCGGACCGGTGTTATGGCCCGCCCGGTGAGCCCACGCCGTTGGCATATGCGCTGCGTGCCCGGTCGGGCGAGCAATTACGGACGCTCGTGGTCACCCGCGGACTGACGACCAGGGACCAGCAGGTCAGCAGATCAGCAGGTAGTGGACGGGAAGCCTAGAAACTTCCCAAGCTGACAGTATGGATCAGCTGGTTTCCCCGCACACGGGATATATGTGGGGTGAATCTCGATCGGGTGCGGCTCTTTTGAGGTGAGCTGGTCACGCTGCGAGGACGTAGGTCTCGCGGTATTTCGCGTGGTGGATGCGTTCGTGCTCGCGGCGGAGGTGGAAGCGCCAGTAGTCCTCGAAGTCGCCGGTGGCGATGAGGGCACGGAGCTTCAGGACGGCTTCGGCGCCTTCAAGCCCCCATCTCGCGCCTGTGATGTCCATTCTGTCTTTTACGATGTGCCTGCAGGCACCCTCGATGATCCCGGTGGCGATGGGCCAGCCTTCCTTCAGCGCGGTGGCGTAGTCGAGGTAGTCCTGCTTGTTCTCCAGGTAGCGAGCGCATTCGTCGGCGCCGGCACGCTCGGGGCCGGAGTAGCCGTAGGTGGTGGCGCGGCGGCGGATCCCGGCCGCGACCTGGCGGGTTTTGCCGTGCAGGATCTTGCGGGCCTGGGCGGCGACCCATTCCTCAGATTCCGGCTCGCCCTTGTCGTAGAAGGACCAGGCTGCCTTCCACAGGTATTCCAGCACGTGGATGAAGTCGATCACGATCGTGACCGTGACGCCGCGGCTGGCTGCCTCGGCGGTGACGGCGTCGATCTGGGTGTTGTTGCCGTCGATGAGGACGGCCCATCCGCGGTCATGACCGGGGTCGCGGCGTTCGGCCTCACCGAAGGCAGCGGCGATGACTGCGGGGATGTCATCGGTGACCGAGGCGGTCAGCCACTTGCCCCTTGCCTGCGGCTCCCGCGGCTTTGTCTTGCCCTTCAGCTCCGCTGCCTGCGCTTTGCTCTTTCGCCGATTCTGCGCCGGAGTGCTGATGACATCCTCCGGCGTGCGCGGGACCGGGACCGCGTCATAGACGCAGGCCAGTTCGGCCATCCGCTTCCGGCCGTTCTTCTCCCCGGGCGACAGCCGGGTCGCGAGCTTGTTCTCCGCGGATGCCGCGGCCTTCGCGGTGGCCGGCCGCAGCGCTTCGGGCAGCATCACGATGCCCTTCCCGTCGAAGGTCAAGATCAGCGGGCACCCGTCCGGCGCCGACTCGATCACGCGCCACAGGTAAAACGCCTCCACATGCGCGGCGCAGCGGCGGGCCAGCTCCTCTACCTGCCGTTTTCCCATCGTCACGCCAGTCGCGCGGGTGATCGCGGCACCCGCCGCCTCCATCGAGCCGCGCGCGGCCTCGATAGCGGCGAGCCTGCGGAGCCCGTGGGAGTGCTTTTCCTCCGGCAAGTTCAGCATGGCATCCAACGGGCACACGTTGCTCCTGCCCGGCGACCGGTAGGCGATCCGCGACACCGTGACCTGCCCGAACCTCGTCATCAGCGGCCGTTTCCTGCCTTTTTCCGCGCGTGTCCGGACGACCCCGTCCTCCCCGGCCACGTCATGCCGCCGCTCCTCGGCCGCAGCCGTCGCATCCAGCCGGTCCTGGAACACCCGCCGCAGCAGCTCCCGGCCCCGCACCTCTAGCTGTTCCTCCAGCTCAGCATGCTGCAGCCCCGCCGCCTCCCCTGACGCCGCCCAGTCCTCAAGCTCCCCGAAGCACTTCCTCGACTCCGCGAACGCCCCGTCCCCACCAGGCGCATAGCCTTGCATCGGGCTCCTTCTTTCCGTCCTGGTCGTGAGACAACCAGGAACGTAACGAGAAGGAGCCCTTCACGCACTCACCGACACAGCCAAACCGGACACAGCGGCAACCAGCGCACTAAAACGCTTCACACTGCATCACCCCAGAAGAGCCGCACCCATCTCGATCAGCGGGATCGGCCTGCTTATGGAGAGCACGGTGCCTTTTCCTTCCTCGAATGGCCCGGATTAGGCGCCCCGGACACCCTGTGTCGGTGAAGGATCGGCGCCGCACGTGTGCGGGCGCATCATCCCCCGGGGGTGATGCAATGTGGCTGACCAGCGCGCAATGGTGGAACCTGCCAGCGGCCTGTTGCCAGCGTGCCCTCGGGTGACCGCCAGAGATGGCGCTTTGAATCGAGGTAAGGAGAAGGCTCATGGGTGACTCCTTCGACGTGATCATGGCCGCCTACCCGTCCGCCGGGTTGGCCGACAGGGGTTTTGACGCACTGGTGCGGCTCGTCAAGGACAAGACGGTCAGGTCGGAGGGCGTGATCCTGGTCGAGCACGACGCCGATGGCCAGGTGCGCGTCACCCAGACCGGCGACCACCTGGGCCGCAAGGGCCTGGGATGGGGCGGCGGTGTCGGCCTGGTGGTGGGCCTGTTCGCACCGCCGCTGCTCGCCTCGGTCGCGGTCGGCGGGGCCATCGGTGCCCTGACCGGCAAGTTCGCCAGGCACAGGCTGGACAGCGGCATCGAGAAGGAACTGGGGGACAAGCTCCGGCCAGGCACGGCGGTCATCATCGCCGTCATCGACAGCGACGACCGGCTGGCCGCCGAGCAGGCGCTGGCCGGATCGCTGGCGAAGTCGGTCGCCCCGATGAGCAGGAAGGGCCTAGGGGAGCTGAAGGCGGCCCTGGCCGAGGCGGCAGGCAAGTTCAGCCCGGACCGCACGATGCTGCCGATCCCGGACCGTAACTTCGGCGGGACGATGGGACGCACGGTCGATCAGTCAGTCCCGGACTGGTCGATGATCCCCGGCCCGCGGGCGCCCGACGGCGCGCCGAACGTCCTGGTCGTGCTGGTCGACGACGCCGGGTTCGGCAACCCCGACACGTTCGGCGGCCCGATCTCAACCCCGGCCCTGACCCGGGTGCAGCAGATGGGGCTGACCTACAATCGCTTCCACGTAACCGCGGTATGCTCACCGACCCGCGCCGCGCTGCTGACCGGCCGCAACCACCACCGGGTTGGTTTTGGCTCGATCGCCGAGTACCCCGGCCCGTTCCCCGGGTACACTGCGGCGCGGCCCCGCAGCTGCGCCGCCGTACCGCGGATCTTGCAGGAGAACGGGTATGTGACCGGTGGGTTCGGCAAGTGGCACCTGACCCCGGACAACGTGCAGGGCCCGGCGGGCCCGTTCGACCATTGGCCGCAGTCGTGGGGCTTTGACCACTGGTGGGGGTTCCTGTCCGGCGCGGCGGGCCAGTACGACCCGATCATCACCCAGGACAACTCCACGCTCGGCGTACAGCAGGGCAGGGACGGCGCGCCCTATTACTTCCCGGACGACCTGACCGACAAGGCGGTCGAGTGGCTGCATGGTGTCCGGGCGCAGGACGCCACCAAGCCGTGGTTCATGTACTATTCCACCGGCTGCGCGCACGCGCCGCACCACGTGGCCAGGGCCTGGGCTGACAAGTACAAGGGCAAGTTCGATGGCGGCTGGGACAAACTCCGGGAGCAGACCTTCGAGCAGCAGAAAAGGCTCGGGATCATCCCCGCCGACACCGAGCTGACGGAGCGGCCCGACCTGTTCCCGGCCTGGGATTCGCTCAGCGACGCCCAGAAGAAGCTGTACGCCCGGCAGATGGAGGTGTTCGCCGGGTACTCCGAGAACGCCGACTGGAATGTCGGCCGCCTGCTGGACGCCATCGAGGAGATGGGCGACCTGGATAACACGCTCATCTTCTACATCTGGGGCGACAACGGCGCCAGCATGGAGGGCACGATCACCGGCTCGTTCAACGAGATGACCTTCCTCAACGGCGTCGTGCTCGACGCCGAGCAACAGCTGCAGCTCATCGATGCCTACGGCGGCATCGACGCCCTCGGCGGTGATCACACCGCGCCGCACTACGCGGCGGCCTGGGCCCACGCGGGCAACACCCCGTTCCAGTGGGGCAAGCAGATGTCCAGCCACCTCGGCGGGGACCGTGACCCGATGGTGGTCGCCTGGCCTGGCCGGATCAAGGGTGACGGCTCCCTGCGCACCCAGTTCACCCACTGCATCGACGTCGGCCCGACCGTCCTGGAGGCGGTAGGCATACCCGAGCCGAAGACAGTCGACGGGATCGGTCAGGAGCCGATGGACGGCACCAGCTTTCTCTACACGTTCGGCGAGGCGCAGGCGGCCGAGCGGCACACGGTGCAGTACTTCGAGATGTTCGGCAGCCGCGCCATGTACAAGGACGGCTGGTGGGCCTGTACGAGGCTGGACAAGGCTCCTTGGGACTTCTCACCGGAGACGATCAAGAGATTCGCCCCTGGCGTGTATGACCCCGAGCAGGACGTCTGGGAGTTGTACTACCTGCCCGATGACTTCTCCCAGGCCCGCGACCTGGCCGGGCAGCACCCGGACAAGCTCGCCGAGCTCAAGGAGCTGTGGTGGGCCGAAGCCGAGCGCAACCGGGCGCTGCCGCTGCTCGGCGGCTTGTCCATCTTCTTCGGCCTGCTGCCGCCGTTGCCCACCATCACCCGGTACACCTTCGCCGGGGACGTGCGGAACGTCCAGCGCGGCATGGTGCCGCGCGTCTACGGACGGTCCTACGCCATCGAAGGCGAGCTCGAGGTGCCCAACGGCGGCGCCGAGGGTGTCATCGTCGCCAACGCCGACTTCATCGGCGGGTTCGGGCTGTGGGTCGGCAGCACCGGGATGCTGAACCACACCTACTCCTTCCTCGGCGTGGAGACCTACAAGCAGGTCTCCACCGAGAAGATCCCGACCGGCCCGGTCACCGTGAAGATGCTCTTCGAAGCGGACAAGCCCCAGCCAGGCACCGGCGGCACCGTGACGCTGTGGGCCAACGGCAAGCTGATCGGCGAAGGTAGGATGCCTCGGACCGTCCCGGTCGCCTTCTCCAGCTACGCCGGAATGGACATCGGCTGCGACAACGGCCTGGTCGTCGACCGCGCCTACGAAGACAAGGCCCCCTACGCCTTCACCGGAACCGTGAAAAAGGTCGTGTTCGACCTCAAGCCAGCCGCCCACCAAGACGAGCAGGCCCTGCACGAACATGCGCAGGTCCAAGCCATCGGCCACGGAGCCGCCGGCTAAAGGGCCACACAGGGGATTAACGTTTCCAGTGGGTATGGGA
Organism: uncultured Actinomycetota bacterium; assembly: GCA_963820395.1. Lineage (GTDB taxonomy): Bacteria > Actinomycetota > Actinomycetes > Streptosporangiales > Streptosporangiaceae > DATFVJ01. The sequence continues at coordinate 12,102 of CAWGAE010000012.1, forward strand.
TGGGACCACTCGTCAATCGAGTCCACGGGCGTCACCGCAGGTCACGGAGGGCGGGCCAATCTGAGTCATGATGATCTGTAAAACCGTCGCCTGATGGTGCTCGCCCTCCTCGCTGCTAAATGATCTCGGTGAGTTCTCCGAGTCAAGGCCAAGCCGCGAGCGATCCTCGGTCCCGAACTTCTGAACACTTGAGTCAAGTTTTTGGGCGGCGTAGCGTCGAAGACGCCCGCTCCACAATCTGCAGGCGGTGTCCTGACCCGAAAAAGGGACCTCAGCTGGGCGCGCGGCAGCGAACCCTGGCCTGCGCGGGCCGGTCAGGGTCTGTGAGTTCGGTGTGGATTAGGCGGCGGGGGTGTTTGCTGGTTGGCCGGGTTCAGGGTCGGTGCCGGGTATTCGGCAGAGGGTGACCTCGAAGCCGAGGGCGCCGAGCTTGCCGACGTGGTGAGCGATCTGCCGGCGGGTGCTGGCTTGGCGGTCGTAGTAGTCGGGGCCGAGGTCTTCATACCGGGCGCCGGGGTGCGATAGCAGGGCGTGGTAGACCTTCAGCTGGGTGTTGCCGAGGGCGACCTGGGCTTTTGCTTTGCCGCGGCGTCGGGATAGCCGCCGGTAGCGGGCGCCTTCGCGGGTTTGGGTTTTGCCGGCCGCGACGGCGGTCTCGCCGGTGACGGCGGCCAGGTACCGGTTGCCCTTTTTGGATTTGGCTTTCCCCTGGCGCTTGCCGGAGGAGTTGTCCAGCGGGGTGCGACCGGCCCAGGAGGCCAGGTGGGCGGGGGTGGGGAACCTGTTCATATCGGTTCCGGTCTCGGCGAGGGCGTCCTGGGCGGAGCGCCGGCCCCAGCCGGGCATTGATCCGGCCTGCTGCAGTTGTTCCTCGTAGGGGGCCAGCAGGTGCTCGATCACCTGGGTCAGCCGGGTGATCTCGGCGTTGAGGTGGTCGATGCGGCCGAGCATGGTGGCCAGCAGCGCGGCGTGGGTGGTGGTGAAGAACTCCGCGCCCTCTAGCGCCGCTTCCAGCTGGGCGATCTTGCGGCGGGCGCGGGTGCGGGCCAGTTGCGCCAGCACCTTCGGGTTGCGCTCCCCGGCGATGAGGCGGTTCATGATGTCCCGGCCCGTCGTCCCGTGCAGGTCGGTGACCACGGAGGAGATCTTTATCGCCGCCGATTCCAGCAGTTTTTCCGCGCGCTGCTTCTCCCGGGTCCGTTCCCCGGTCAGGTCGCGGCGGTAGCGGGTGTGCAGCCGGATCACCCTGAACTCCGGGGTGGCCACGAAGCAGGAAGTGACCGCACCGCGCTCAAAGCACGCCGCCAGCCACCGGGAATCGGACGGGTCCCGCTTCGGCCGGCCGGGCAGGTGCTTGACCTGCCTGGCGTCGGCCAGGACGCATTCGAACTCCTCGGCCTCCAGCCGGTAGAACACCGGCTTCCAGTAGTCGCCCGTTGCCTCCATCACCACGGCGGGCACCTGCCAGCAGCGCAGCCAGTCCGCCAGCGCCAGCACCTCGCGCTTGGTGGTGCCGAAGCTGCGGGTTTCCTGCGCCCGCCGCGCCGGGTTCTTGTCCGAGGGCACCCGGATGGTCGCGGCCATGCCGGCCTTGCCGATGTCGATGCCGCACACCCGGTCGCGGTACAGCGGCTCGTCGGTCACTTCGTCCACGCGTCCCTCACCTGTCCTTCCCCGGCTGCTAGCGTGCGAGGTGGTACCGCCCGGGGAACCGGGGGCGAGCGGAAGAAACTGACCCGCGTGCTCGAAGCAACAATGAACAGCCCCTTGGTTACCGGTTCCCGGCGTCAGGCTGACCCGCGGCCTCCACCGCGACCAAGAAAACAACGACGTCACGGGCGGTACCGCCCGCCATTTTCACGCCGGTACGGCGTCCCCGCAGGGGATACCTGGGGCTGACCCGAAAATGGGACCCCGGCTGGGCGCGCGGCGGCGGACCGTGGCCATCGGGGCTGGTCAGGGTCTGTGAGCGCGGTATGGGTCAGGTGGCCCGGGTGTTTGCTGGCTCGCTGGGGTCGGGGTCAGCGCCCGGGAGGCGGCAGAGGGTGACCTCAAAGCCGAGGGCGCCGAGAGTGCCGACGTGGTGGGCGATCTGCCGGCGGACGCTGGCCTGCCGGTCGTAGTAGTCCGGGCCGAGGGTCCTCATACCGGGTGCCGGGGCTGGACAGCAGGGCGTGGTAGACCTTCAGCTGGGTGTTGCCGAGGGCGACCTGGGCTTTGGCCTTGCCGCGGCGGCGGGCCAGCCGCCGGTAGCGGGCGCCTTCCCGGGTCTGGGTGCGCCCGGCCGACACCGCCGTCTCGCCCAGCACGCCGGCCAGGTACCGGTTGCCCTTCTTGGACTTGGTTTTCCCCTTGCGTTTGCCGGAGGAGTTGTCCAGCGGGGTGCGGCCGGCCCAGGAGGCCAGGTGGGCGCCGGTGGGAAACCTGCTCATTTCGGTGCCGGTCTCGGCGAGGGCGTCCTGGGCGGAGCGGCGTCCCCAGCCGGGCATGGATCCGGCCTGCTGCAGCTGCTCCTCGTAGGGGGCTAGCAGCCGCTCGGTCACCGCGGTCAGCTCGCCGATCCCGGCGGTGAGCTGGTCGATGCGGGCGAGCATCGTGGCCAGCAGGGCGGCGTGCTGGGCGGTGAAGAACTCCGCGCCCTCCAGCGCGGCTCCGCTGCTCGCCTACTTCGCGATCATGTGGTTCGGAGCGTTCGCCATCGCCCTCCGGCTGCACCTGTCCTACCCGCGCACCGCCGCGCTCGCGTTCTCCGCGGCCAGCAACGACTTCGAGCTGTGGCGATCGCGGTCGCGATCGGCGTGTTCGGGGTGACCAGCGGGCAGGCACTCGCCGGTGTCGTCGGGCCGATCATCGAGGTGCCCGTCATGGTCGGGCTGGTCTACGTCGCGCTGTGGGCCCGCCACCGCTTCTATCCTGCCGAGGAGGCCGCCCCATGAACTGCTTCGACTGCGCCGCGCGCGGCCAGCCGGCTGATGCTGTGGCCGTGTGCGCCGACTGCGGCGCCGCCGTGTGCCCCGGCCACGCGCACGTCACCGCCCGGTGGCTGACCCGCACTATGGTGATCAACCGCGTCGTAGCCATCGAGCCGCCCCCACGCACCATCCGCTGCGGCGTATGCCAGGCCGCTCGCGACGCCGCGCCCACCATGAACGCCGCGGCGGCGGGCTGAGCATCGAGTGAGGGCGATCCCCTGCGAGCGGCGGTGAAGCCGTGATGTCGGACCGCGAAGGGCATCTCGAACCCCGGGGGTCCCGTTAGTTAAGTCAGGAAGCTCACGTGCCCCCGTCTCGACCCGTCCCGCGCTACCTCGTTTACAAGTCCGTTCACGCTTTACGCCACGCCCGCGGACACGTGCATTTGGTTTCGATCGGACGCTCGCGCCAGGACGTCCTCACTGGGCCGTTGTCCCGGCGGGGGCTGCTAGCAGCGCGGCCATGCGTTCCAGCGCGGAGGGCACGAGCCAGTAGTAGACCCAGGTCCCGCGGCGCTCGCAGTCGAGGATCCCGGCTTCCCGGAGGACTTTGAGGTGATGGCTGATGGTGGGCTGGGTGAGGTCGAACGCCTCGGTCAGTTCGCAGACGCATACTTCGCCGCCCTGGTGCGCGCCGATCAGCGATAGCAGCCGGAGCCGGACCGGGTCCGCGAGGGCCTTGAACACCTGTGCCAGCCCGGCGGCCGCGGCCTCACCGATGGGCTCACGGACCAGGGGCGTGCAGCACGCCTCGATGACTGCCAGCGATTCTGCTGCAGGCGGGGTATGCACGGTGCGCGGACCGGTCCGGATCGACATATTTCTATCTTGACTGATATCTATTCAGCCTGGCAAGCTGACGTTGAGTTATATACACGCTCATCGATGGAGTGCCGACCCGGGATGGATGAGACGCGTGCGGCAGACGTGGTGCGGGAGCGGGTCAGGGCCCGTTACGCGCAGGCCGCGACGGCGGTCAGCCGCGGCGGGACCGGTTCCTGCTGCGGGGATGACTGCGGCTGCGGCGATGAACCGGAGCTCGGCAGTCAGCTGTATTCGATTGGTGAGCGGGGCGGGCTGCCTGAAACGGCGGTGGCGGCCAGCCTGGGCTGCGGCAACCCCCTGGCTGTGGCGCAGCTGGAAGCGGGGGAGACGGTGCTCGACCTCGGCTCGGGCGGCGGGATCGACGTGCTGCTGTCGGCCCGGCGGGTCGGCCCCTCCGGGCAGGCCTTCGGCCTCGACATGACCGATGAGATGCTCGATCTCGCCCGGGCCAACGCGAAGGCAGCCGGGGCCGTCAACGCCGAGTTCCTCAGGGGGCACATCGAGGCCATCCCGCTGCCCGCGGGCAGCGTGGACGTGGTGATCTCCAACTGCGTGATCAACCTGTCGGCGGACAAGGACGCGGTGTTCGCCGAGGCGTTCCGCGTGCTGCGTCCTGGCGGCAGGCTCGGCGTCACCGATGTGGTCGCGGAGGACCACCTCACTCCAACCGACCGCGCCGAGCGCGGGGACTACGTCGGCTGCATCGCCGGAGCGCTGTCCTTCGCCGAATACCGCAACGGGCTGGCGAAGGCCGGGTTCACCAGCATCGAGATCAAGCCGGCTCACGCTGTCGCCGACGGCATGCACTCGGTGATCATCCAGGCCATCAAGCCAGCCGCAACCCCGGCCGTGTGACACGGCGGCCGGGCCCTTCGGTGAACAAGGTGACGTTGTGGCGGCGGCTGCTCGCCGAGCTGCTCGGCAGCGCTTTCCTGGCCGCGGTGGTGATCGGCTCGGGCATCGCCGCCCAGAACCTGTCACCCGGCAACGTGGGCTTGGAACTGCTGGAGAACGCGGCGGCGACCGCCGCCGGGCTGTTCGCCATCATCTTGATGTTCGGGCCGGTGTCCGGCGGCCACTTCAACCCGGTGGTGTCATTCGCCGACGCGGCCTTCGGCGGGCTGCCCTGGCGCGAGGCTGGCGCCTACCTTCCGGCGCAGCTGGCCGGGTGCATCGGCGGCGCCGTGGCCGCGAACCTGATGTTCTCCCGGGCGGCGGTGAGCCTGTCGGCCAGGCACCGGGCCTCGCCTGCGCACTTTCTGTCTGAGGTCATTGCTACCCTCGGCGATCGGCGGCAGCGACGCGGGCATCAGCGCTGCGCTCCGGGCCAGCGAACTCGACCCCGGCGCCGAGGTCAGCGTGGTTGTCACGGACGCCTACCCGAACTTCTCGATCTGCGGCATCCCGTACTACGTCTCCGAAGAGGTCACCCACTGGCGCAACCTCGCCCACCGTACGGTCGCCGACCTGGAAGCCACCGGGATGAACCTGCGGCTGGACAGCACGGCACGCCGGATCGACGTCCCCGCCCGCAAACTGCTCGTCACCGCCGCCGACGCTACCGAGGAACTGCTCGCCTACGACAAGCTGATCGTCGGCACGGGAGCGGTCCCGGTCCGGCCCCCGATCAGCGGCCTGACCGGCCCTGGGCGCTGTTGGCGTCGATGACGGCGTGCACCTGCTCCACTCGATGGGCGACGCCTTCGCCGTCATGCGCACCCTCGAACAAGCCGAACCGGCCAGCGCGGTCATCGTCGGCGCCGGTTACATCGGCCTGGAGATGGCCGACGCCCTGGTCCTTCGCGGGCTGTCGGTCATCCAGATGGAACAGCTGCCCGAGGTACTGCCCACCGTGGACCCCGCGCTGGGCGGACTGGTCCACGCTCAGCTCGCCGGGCACGGCGTCGAGGTCCTGACCGCCACCACCGTGAAGCGGATCAGCCGTACCTCGGCAGGCGATGCGGGACGGCTGCGGGTCGAGGCCACCGCCGCCGATGGCAAGGCAGTGGTGCGCCTGGCCGACATGGTCCTGGTCGTCGTCGGTGTCCGCCCCGACACCGGCCTGGCGGCCGCTGCCAGGGCGGACATGGGCGTCAAGGGCGCCATCGCGGTGGACCGGCGCATGCGAACCAGCCTTCCCGATGTATTCGCCGCCGGTGACTGTGTGGTGACCCACCATCGCCTGCTGGGCGAGAACGCCCTCGGCGGAAACCGGGAGTTCGCGGGCAGCCTCGGCACCCAGGTCGTGAAGATCTTCGACCAGGTAGCCTCACGCACCGGCCTCCGCGACCATGAGGCCACCGCGGGCGGGTTCGACCCGGTCACCGTCGAATCCGAGGCCGACGACCACAAGGCCTACTACCCCGGCAGCCACCGCATCCGGATGCGCGTCACCGGCGACCGCACCACCGGGCGCCTGCTCGGCGTGCAGCTGTTCGGGCACCGCCACGCCGAGATCGCCAAGCGCATCGACATCGCCGCCACCGCGATCTTCAACAACATGACCGTCGATGCCGTCAGCGACCTCGACCTGTCCTACACCCCGCCACTCGGCAGCCCCTGGGAAGCCATCCAGATGGGCGCCCAGGCCTGGGTCCGAGACACCCAGCGGCACTACTAACCCGCCCCGGATCTTCAAGCAGAGGAACAACCATGTCAGGGCACAACGGAGGGCCCGGCCCTCAGCCACGCCACACAGTGCACCCAGCCATCATGGCAGTCGCTGCCGCGATCATCGTCCTCGCCCTCGGCGCATGCACCAGCACGAGCACCGCGGCCAGCGCTGGCTCCAGCGGTGATACGGGCACCCTCACCGGGTCGGGTTCGACGTACGTCGCCCCGTTCTTCGCCCTGGCCTTCGCCAAATACCATCAGGAGCACCCTGCGGTCACCGTGAACTATTCCGCCGTGGGCAGCAGCGGGGGCATCGCCGCGCTCAGCGCCAGGCAGGTCGGTTTCGGCGACTCCGACGTGCCCATGAACGCCAGCGAGCAAGCAGCCGCCCGCGGAGGCCCGGTCACGCAGGTGCCCGTCGCCCTGGGCGCCGAAAGCGTGGTCTACAACCTCAGCCTCCCGGCGGGCGCCAGGTTGCGCCTGACCGGGCAGGCCCTGGTCAGCATGCTGGACTGGCTCACCCACGACGGCCAGGCCTATGCCGCCGCGAACAGCTATGTGCCCCTGCCAGCCCAGGTCCGGCAGCTCGTCCGCACCACGCTGCAGGAGGTCACCGGCCCCACCGGGACACACCTCCTGAGCGGACCGGGACTCAGGTGACAGCCACCAGCGGCCAGTCCTGGGCAGCTGCGGCCGCGACGGCCCCGCCCATAGGCGCGGAAGCGCCGGAAGGGCGGGAAGCCCGCCGCGCCCTGGTGGCCCGCGTTCCCGCGCGGAATCCGAGCTGCGCGCGAATCTCTCGCGCAAAGGTCAGCTTGTGCTTACCCGCATCTGCCCACTACACGCGGGTGATCGTCCGCGCCCGGCGCCCTTGAAGCCGTCTGCGCCACGTGGCGCAGTTTTCATATCCCCCGCTAAGCGGGGAGAGATTGGAGGTATATCTCTGGATCTGATGGCTAACCCGTAGCCGAAAGGTGATCGGGGACAGCAGCATGCCAGGAAACCAGCGGTCATGCCCAGGCGTATGGGTGATGCGCTGGGAGATCCGCATGACATGGCGAAAGCTGGATTGCCTGAAGCCTAATCTCCAGAAGGTGCATCAAGACGCCCGCCGGAAACACGCCTGAAACCGGGGCCACGTCCAGGGAGGTGGTGTATGAGATGACCACCTCGCGATCGGTTTCTATTTAAGCACCAATGGCCTCAATTGTCACGTCAGTGTCGGAATTGGTGTCGGGCTTTTGTATTGTCCGCTGGCAGGCGGCGAGGATTTCCGCGCCCATGTACCGGCGGGACTCGGCCCATTCGTCGTTCTGCTCGGCCAGCACGGCCCCGACCAGGCGGATGATGGCGTCGCGGCCGGGGAAGATGCCCACCACGTCGGTCCGGCGCCGGATTTCCTTATTCAGGCGTTCTTGCGGATTGTTGCTCCAGATCTGGCGCCAGACCTCGCGGGGGAAGGCGGTGAAGGCCAGGATGTCGTCGCGTGCCTCGTCCAGGTGCGCGGCGGCCTGCGGGAACTTCGCCTCGAGCGCGGCGGTGACCTGGGCGTGCTGGGCGCGGACGGAGGCGGCGTCGGGCTGCTCGAAGATGGTCCGCACCAGCGTGGATACCCATGGCTGGGCGGATTTGGGGATGCGGGTGAGCAGGTTGCGATGGTAGTGGGTCCGGCACCGCTGCCAGGCCGCTCCGGGCAGCACCGCGGCGATCGCGTCGCGCAGGCCCTGGTGGCAGTCGGAGGTGACCAGGGCCACGCCGGACAGGCCGCGGGCGACCAGGCCCCTGAGGAACGCCAGCCACCCGGCGCCGTCCTCGGAGCTGGCCACGTCGATACCGAGGATCTCCCGCTTGCCGCCGGCGTTGACGCCGGTGGCGATCAGGGCGTGCACGTTCACCGTGCGGCCGCCCTCGCGGACCTTCTGGGTGAGTGCGTCCAGCCACACGAAGGTGTACGGCCCGGCGTCCAGCGGCCGGGACCGGAAGCCGTCCACCAGCTCGTCGAGTTCGGCGGCCATGAGGCTGACCTGCGACTTCGACAGCGAGGTGACACCGAGCGAGGCGGCCAGCTTCTCCACCCGCCGGGTGGAGACACCCAGCAGGTAGCTGGTCGCCACCACCGAGGCCAGCGCCCGCTCGGCGCGCCGCCGGTGCTCGAGGAACTCCGGGTAGTACGAGCCTTGGCGCAGCTTGGGGATCGCCAGCTCGATGGTCCCGGCCCGGGTGTCCCACTCGCGCTGCCGGTAACCGTTGCGGCTGTTCACCCGCCCGGGGGTGACCTCCCCGTAGCCGGCGTTGCAGCGGACCTCGACATCGGCGTCCATCATCCGCTGCGCAAACCCCTTGATCATCTCCCGGAGCAGGTCCGGGCTCGCCGATGCCAGTGTCTCCTCGAACTGCGCGCCGGGAACCGGCACAATGTCACGTGCGGCCACTTCGTTCTCCTTCGTCTCGTTGTGAGCACTTCGAAGGATCACGAGGTGGCCGTCTCAGGTCACGCCGACACGCCCATCAAAGGCGAACCAGTCACAGCCGGATCAGTTACCCCATACACCACTCCCGTGGACGTGAACGAAACCGGCGCCAGCCCTGTGGCAGGATATACGGCTGCCTGCCGCAAACCTCTGGGCAAGGAACGATTCCCAGTGAGGGGATTTAAGGAGATGAGTGGGCCGTTTAAATCATGCTAGCAACGTATGGAACTGTGAAACGTGGGATCGCCTAAGGGGCGCGAGCCCTATGGCGACAGAGTGCCCGTAGTAGTCGCAGGAGCAACGACCTGCCAAGGAGGACGGGAAGGCCGTACCACAGGGCAAAGGGGCACAGGTGACCGGACATCACGAACCGGGAGGTCTGCGTAATGCAAAGCGCCAAGACGGTGCTGGATGTCCTCCGTGAACGTGGCAGGCGCGGCCTGCCGTGCAACGAGCTGTACCGGCAGATGTTCAACTTCGACCTGTATCTGCTGGCCTACGGGCGGATCTACGCCAATCAGGGCGCGATGACACCCGGGGCCAGCGCAGAAACCGCGGACGGCATGTCCGAGGCCAAGATCAAACAGATCATCGAGGCGATGCGCTGCGAGCGCTATCGTTTCAGCCCGGCCCGGCGGACGTTCATCCCGAAAAAGAACGGGAAAATGCGCCCGCTGGGAATGCCGACCTGGCCGGACAAGCTCGTCGGCGAAGTGGTGCGCCTCCTGCTGGAAGCGTACTATGAGCCGACGTTCTCCAGCCACTCGCATGGGTTCCGTCCCGGCCGGGGCTGCCACACGGCATTAACCGAAGTGGCGAAGAACTGGACCGGTACAACCTGGTTCATCGAGGGAGACATTTCCGACTGCTTCGGGTCCCTGGACCACGAAATAATGGTCAGGATCCTGTCGGAGAAACTCCACGACAACCGGTTTCTGCGGCTAATTCGAAACATGCTGAAAGCCGGATACCTGGAAGACTGGAAATACCACGACACGCTGAGCGGCGTTCCGCAAGGCGGGGTGGTCTCACCCATTCTCTCCAACATTTACCTCAGCAAGCTGGACACCTTTGCCGAGACAGTTCTGATTCCGCACTATACGCGGGGAGCGAGCCGGGCCCCGAACCCTGAGTACAACACGCTGGGAAACCGGCTCGCGCGGGCACGCAGGAACGGTGACCGGGACAAAGCCCGGGAATACCTGCGGCAGATGCGCGCTATCCCCTCACGCGACCCGTCCGACCCCGGGTACCGCCGGCTCCGCTACACGCGGTACGCCGACGATGTGCTCCTGGGGTTCACCGGGCCGAAGGCCGAAGCCGAGGCCATCAAGGATCAGCTGGCACGGTTCTTGCGCGGTGAACTCGCGCTGGAACTCAACGCCGCCAAGACGCTGGTCACCCACGCCCGTACCCGGGCGGCCCGGTACCTCGGCTACGAGATTATCGTCCAGCACGCCGACCATAAGATCACCAAGGGCCGCCGTTCGGTCAACGGGGTCGTCGCGTTGCGCGTGCCGCTCGATGTGATCAAGGCAAAACGGGCCCCTTACCGGCGCCACGGCAAATCCTGGCACCGGCCCGCCCTGCAGAACCTGGACGACTACGGCATCATCCAGGCCTATGCGGCGGAATACCGGGGCGTCGTCGGCTACTAGTGCGCCACGAGGCGCACTGCTCGTATCGCCCGCGCAGCGGGCACGGACCGGAGGAGGTGTTCGTGGGTCTGATGGCTTACCTGGATCCGTGAGGTGAAGGGGACCGTAGCACGCCAGCAAACCGGCAGCCGCGCCCAGGCGTCAGGGGCGGTGTGCCGGGGGACCCGCGCGATAGGGCAAAGGCTTGATTGCTTAAATCCCAGTTCCCAGAAAGCGGAAGGACGCGCTCGCCGGAAAGACGCCCGGAACCAGCGCCGGCCCCTGCCGCAGGGTGGTAGTAGACCTGCGGCAATCTTCCGGGGTGCGGGAGCGACGCCCAGTCAGGGTGTTTAAGGGGGCGAACGGGATGCCTAAGTCGCGCTCGATACGTACGGCAGTGTGAACGTGGGATCACCCGGCCGGGCGCGAGCCCGAGGGTGACGGAGTGCCCGTATGTAGTCGCCGGGGTAACGTCCGGCCAATCTGGAGACCGCTAACGGCGGACCACAGGGCGAAGGGGCACAGGCGATGAACAGCACCAGGCCATGAGGGATGCGCAATGCAGAAGGCCGAAGTGGTACTGAGCGTTCTCCGCGAGCGCGGCAGGAAGGGCCTGCCGCTCACGCAGCTTTACCGGCAGATGTTCAACAAGGATCTGTACCTGCTGGCGTACGGCAACATCTACTCCAACAAGGGGGCGATGACGCCTGGTGCCAGCGCGGAAACCGCCGACGGCATGTCCGAGGATAAGATCGACCAGATCATCGAGGCGATGCGGCATGAGCGGTACCGGTTCGCACCGGCCCGCCGCGTCTATATCCCGAAGAAGAACGGGAAGCTCCGCCCCCTCGGGCTGCCTGCGTGGTCAGACAAGCTGGTCGGCGAGGTGGTCCGCCTCCTGCTGGAGGCGTATTACGAGCCGCGGTTTTCTGACCGGTCGCACGGGTTCCGGAAACGGCGCGGGTGCCACACCGCATTGCGGGAGGCCCGCGACACCTGGACTGGGGCCGTGTGGTTCATCGAGGGTGACATCTCCGACTGTTACGGCAGCCTCGACCATCAGGTCATGCTGTCGATCCTGGCGGAGAAGATCCATGACCAGCGGTTCCTGCGGCTTATAGCTCACATGCTGAAAGCCGGGTACCTGGAAGACTGGGAGTACCATGACACGCTCAGCGGCTGTCCGCAAGGCGGCGTGGTCACGCCCCCAACGCAATAGATAACCTGCGCGATGGTCACTCTCCGTGTCGGGCTCGGTCTCGGGTCGGCCGGTGCTGGCTGCGCGGGTGGGGATGCGGTGCCGGATGGTGATCTTCTCGGGGCCGATGAGGATGTCCTTGACGAGCAGGCGCAGTACGCGCTGGCGTTGTCCGGTGTCGGCGGTGGCGACGTTGCCGTGCAGCTGGGTGAGGAAGCCTTCGAGGCTGTCGGCGAGCTTGAGGTAGGCGTCGTGGTCGGCGAGCTGGGCGTCGAGGGCGTCTATCTGCCCGCGCAGGCTGGCTTCTTTGGCCCGCAGGTGCGGCATCCGGGCGCGCAGCTCGTCGATGGTGATCAGCTGCTCGGAGTACGCCTCGATCATGGCGGTGATGGAGGTGGCGGCCCTGGCGAGCTCGGTTTCCAGGCGTTTGCGCTGGCTGGTGACCGGGTCGGAGGTGCGGGCCTGCTGGAGGCGCTTGCTGATCTCGGCGCGGATCAGCGCCGGGTCGGCGAGCAGGCCGGTGATGTGGTCCCAGACGACCTGGTCGAGGTAGTCGGCGCGGACCGGCTGGTTGTGGCAGACCCGGCCGCCTTCGTAGCGGTAGTCGTCGGAGCCCAGGCACCGGTAGTAGTAGATCTTCTTGCTTGTGGTCCGGGTGGAGGTGCGGTAGTAGCCGTATCCGCAGGCCGAGCAGGCGGCCAGGCTCTGTAGCAGGGAGGGGACCTTAGTGTTGCGGGCGGCGTAGCGCTTGTTGTCTTCCAGGCGCTGCCCGGCGCGGGCGAAGGTGTCCTGGGTCACGATTGGCGGAACGGCGATCTCGAGCCATTCTTCGCGGGGCCGGTCCACTGCCTTGACCGGGCGCGGCACCGAGCGTCCCTGCAGGCGGGCGATGCGGTTCAGTCCCGGCTGCTCATGCACGATCTGGGTCTTGCCGAATACCGCCTTCCCGGCGTAGGCGGGGTTGCGCAGCATGCCCCAGATCACCGACCGGTCCCAGCGGTGCTTGCCGGTGCGGGTGGGGACGTCCTGGCTGGCCAGCCAGCGGGCCAGGTCGGCGATCGCGGCGCCGTCGTCGGCGTAGCGGCGGAACATCTCCGCCACCAGGACCGCCTCATGCTCGATGATCTCGTAGGCGGCCCCGGCGTGGTCGCTCTTGCGGACGTACCGGTAGCCGAACGGGGCACCCGACAGCACGTTCACCGACCCGGTCCGGGCGCGGTGGGCCTTGCCGCGCCGGTAGCGCTCCATCAGCTGGGCTTTCTCGTATTCGGCGAACATGCCCTGGAACTGCACCAGCAGCTGGTCTTCAGGCGTATCGCCGCGAGGGCCCTTGACGAACTCCACCCGCACCCCGGCGCGGGCGAACTCCTCGATCAGCAGCGCCTGGTAGGCGAACTTGCGGGCCAGCCGGTCCGGCGAGTAGCACAGCACCACGTCCACGCATCCCTGGGCGATCAGGTCGCGCAGCGCCTCCAGGGCCGGGCGGACCAGCGTCGCGCCCGAGTGCCCCTCGTCCTCGAATACCCACTCCTCGGGCAGGTCAGCCCCCAGCTGCCTGGCGTGATCGCGCAACGCCGCTGTCTGCGACCCGATCGTCTGGTCCTTCTTCTGCCGGGCGCTCGATACCCGGGCGTAGATCGCCGCGCTCGTCACGGGACGGCCTTCCTTCCTGGCCGGCCCGGATACGGGCCCGCCGCTGCGGTACCAGAATTGCGTAGGCCACCGACAGATCCGTGGCCGCGTGGCGGCCGAAGACGAACTCCGTCTCGACCGCCCGGTCGCTCACCTGCGGGGACGGTTTCTGCGGCCCCGCTCCAGGAACTCCTCCAGCGCCTGGGCCACCACGGCGGAGATCGTGCGTCCCGACGCCTGGGCATGCTCGCGAACCGCGGCCGCCAGCCGCACCGGCAGCTTGACCGTGAACACCGTGGCCGTCTCGGGAACCCTGACCCGGCCCGATGCCACCGCCTGGTCCGCGTACCGGCGGGCCTGCCGCTGCGAGCAGCCGAACCGGCCGGCCAGCTCACGGGCGGCCTCGGCCACAGGGACACCAGCCTCCACCAGCTCAGCGGCCGCGTTGATGCGCACCGCGTACTCACCGCCGCCAGCACGAGCACGAGCACGAGCCATGTTATAAACGTACTACCCGGCATGTCATTACCCGGCCGCGCCGCGCCGAGGCCGTTCCAGCCGCCGGTAGCTGAGAGTGACGTCGAAGCAGAAGTTATCTATTGCGTTGGGGGCGTGAGATCACCCGTCCTGAGCAACATCTACCTGGACAAGCTCGACGCTTTCGTCGAGCGGGAACTGATCCCGCAGTACACGCGGGGGGCCAGTCGCAGACCCAACCCGGTCTACCGGGAGAAGGAAAACGAGCTGGCACGCGCGCGGCGGCGCGGGGACCGGGCAGCGTACCGGGACCTGAGGCGGCAGCTGCGCTCGACCCCCTTTGGCGACCCGATGGACCCCGGATACCGCCGCCTGCGGTACATAAGGTACGCAGATGACCACATGCTGGGATTTATCGGGCCGAAGGCCGAAGCCGAGGAGATCAAGGCCAGGCTGGCGAGGTTCCTCCGGGCGACCCTCGGGCTGGAACTCAACGACACCAAGACCCTGATCACCCACGCCCGCACCCAGCGGGCGCGGTTCCTCGGCTACCACGTCACCGTCCAGCACTGCGACACCAAACTCACCCGAGGCCAGAGAACGGCCAACGGCAGGGTCGCGCTGCGGGTGCCGCCGGACGTGGTCAAGGTCCAGTGCGCCCGCTACCGGCAGCGCGGCAAACCGTGGCACCGGCCCCGGCTCCAGAACCTGCCCGACTACGACATCGTGCGGACTTACGGAGCCGAGTACGCGGGCGTGGCCAACTACTACCTGCTCGCCCAGGACGTCTGGCGGATTGACGCCTTGCGCTGGTACGCCCAGACGTCGATGCTGAAGACCCTGGCCGCCAAGCACAAGTCCACCGTCACCCCGATGGCGGCCCGTTACAAGGCCAAGATCGAGACCAGTGACGGGCTGCGGACCTGCTTCGAAGCCAGGAAACACCGCGAGGGCAAGCCGGACCTGGTAGCGCGATTCGGCGGGATCACCTTGCGGCAAGACCGGCGGGCGGTCATCCGTGACCCTGCGCCGGCACCGGCCCCCGTCCCGCACAAGGAGCTGATCATCCGGCTCCGCAAGCGGGAATGCGAACTGTGCGAGACCGGCACCACGATGGCAGTCCACCAGGTCGCCAGGCTCGCCGACCTCGGGAAACCGGGACCAGGACAGCCCGCGTGGGCGGTCCTCATGGCGAAAATGCGGCGCAAGACCCTCATCGTCTGCGCACCCTGCCATGAGCACATCCACGCGACGCCCGTCACGCACGCGGCATAAATCGCTGGAGAGCCCGGTGCGGTGAAAGCCGCACGCCGGGTTCGGAGGGAGGCTGCCCGGAAAAGGCCCGGGTTCACCGGGACCTCGCTGGGCAGCCCACCCTACCCTGCTCGCCACCGATGTCTGGCGGCTCCGCGCGCTGCGCTGGGACGCCGTGACATCCATGCTGAAAACCCTGGCGGCAAAGCACCAGTCCACGGTGACCAAGATGGCGGCCAAGCACAAAGCCAAGATCCAGACACCGTATGGGCTGCGTACCTGCTTCGAAGCCAGGACCCAGCGTGACGGCAAGCCAGACCTGGTAGCCCGGTTCGGGGGGATCCCGCTTGTGCGGAAAAAGAACGCGGTCCTGGCCGACCACGTGCCCGAGCCGGTCCCCTACCCGCGCAAGGAGCTGATCCACCGGCTCCTGAAACGCAGGTGTGAGCTGTGCGGGCAGGCGGGCAACGTGCTGGTGCACCAAGTCCGCAAGCTCGCCAGCCTCGGGGAACCCGGCCGAGGCCAGCCTGCATGGGCGGCGAAAATGGCACGGATGCGGCGCAAGACCCTCACGGTCTGCCGTTCCTGCCACGACGTCATCCACGGGCACCCCGCCCTGAACACGGCGTAGGTCACTGGAGAGCCACGTACGCCGAAAGGCGTCCGCGTGGTTCGGAGGAAGGCCGCGCGGAAAAGGACCCGCCACACAGCGGGCACCTCGCCGCGCGGCCCATCCTGTAGAAGTTCTCACGGTGCGCCGGGGGCCATGAGCAAGTCCCCGCACTTCCAGGGAGGATTGCCAGGGGTGCTTGACAGTGAAGAATCCGTCTAGGGACGTGTCAAGGATCAAGTGAGGCTGATCCGTAAAGGATCAAGTGAGGCCAGGCGCGCTCGGGGTGGTACGCACGGGGCACGAGGAACGGGCAGCTCCGCCGCTGTAGGACCTTCGCAACCCGAGCCGCGCCGAGTGTGCGCCCGGCCAAAGGGCCCGGGTCTACGCGGTCGTCAGCTCCGCATCCTGCAGAACCTAGGTGAGCATTGCCAGGCAGGGACCGTTTGTGATATTTAACACAAGTATCACTGGGAGGGATGGGCATGAGCGCTGCATCCCGGGCATCGGCACCGGTACCCTGGTCGGCTGATCGTTTGAGCCGCCTTTTTGCCAGGTTGTGGCGGCTCATCGGTTACGGTGGTCCACGCTGTTACGCCTGCCGCACGTCTTTAGTGACGCATCACATCCCGGCCACCGGTAAGCACGTCTGCGCCAAGTGCGTTAAGTGACGGGTCCGCGAGGGCGTGTCCCGTAGATCATGGAACGGCATCTCGTAGCCGGATCCGGATCGATGCGACGTGCACTGTGCCCTGGTAGATGCGTTCGCGCTTGCCGTATTGGAAGCGACGGCGCGTAACTGTTTGACCGCCTTGATGCCACCGTGTCTCCGCAGCCAGGCGCGGGTTGGCGGCGAATGAGTAAGGCCTTGTCGCCCACGGCCGGGGCGGGTGCGGGTCCGCCCCGTGCCCGCGGCTTCTGCGGCCTCGAAGACATGATCTTGCGTTTCGTGGCCGACCTGGCCACCGCCGAGTTCACCCACAACGAGCCGAGAGAACGACTAGGGCCGCCAAGGACAAGATGCGTGGCTCAGGAGATTGCTGGCAGCCCCCTCCGAGGCCTCGGCGGCATCGCCGTCTTCCAGTCTTACCCTGTCCACCGCCGCCAAGTGGGGCATCGACAAGCTCTACGGGCTGTGCCAGCTGTTCGCCAGCGGGCCCTGGATACCACCCGCGATCGAATCACGTAAACTCTACGTAAACCCCACCGGCAATAAAATCACACCGGGTGGCGTTGACGCTCGGGAGGCTTATCCAAAGCCTCGCCTTATCGAGATTAACGATCAAGGTACCACCAGGTCAGAGGCAGGGTACGAGGCCAGCATCAGGACTCCTGAAAAAGCCTCTGGATGCTCGATTTGAGGGTCACACGAAGGCATGGTGGTTGATCACGACTACCCCTGCCCAACGACGGGTACTCTCGTGGTGAGTGCCTACGAGGACCACTGTGCTGCACGTGCAATCGCGGGCCTCGCTTATTTCTACGATTACTCGAGTTACTTCGTAACGCGGGCGGGTATATAGAAAGGTTCATATGATCGCGCAAAATAGCCTTAACAGGGCACGGTTCAAGGTGTACGCTGCCACGGACGCGGGCGCCGAACGCGGCGGCTTGGAGTATTTGGAGTATGTTGAGGCCACCAGTAACAGGACGGTAACTCCGGATGAGGCAGTGGCTATCGCGGCCCAATTCCCGAAGAGCGTCGGTCTTCGCGCACATAGGTTCATCGGGCGCCGCGGTGCGGAGGAGGCTGGCGAGGTCGTGTTCCGTGCTGACCTGTACCCGGACAAGTCGGACCAGGGCGTGAATGAGGGCGGGGTCAACCTCTACCGGTCGTTCCGTGAGCACGCCGAGCGCCTCGGCCATGAGGTCCAGTACGATCCCGGCGACCTTCAAGGCTTTCCCGGCGTTCTTCCTTCCGAAGAGGACTTTGAGGGCCGGCTTTGGGCTCTGTTGCTTCCCGGAGTGATGGGTTGATGTTGGCGATGCCCGGTGCAATGCGGTTTGGATTGAGTTAATCTTCTTTTTCGGCGTGTCGTCTGGGCGGTGTGTCGCTGGCCTGGCTTTGCACGGGCGCCTCGCTCGAAGACGCCCCCGGCCATCAGGTCCTCGGGATAACAGGTGCAGGTCTGGGATCGCCTTGGTGGCGCCGATGGTGGCGGGTCTTCTTGTTCATTCAACAGATCCGGCACCCCTGCGCCCATAGGATCGACGGCCATGGCGTCGTAGATCTCAATGCAACTACGCAGTGAGAAGCATGAACAGCGGCCGGGTGAAGCCCACTGCCAGACGGTACGAATCAGGCGGCCGCCAAGCGGAAACGGTGCTCGTTACGGCGTGGCACGAGGGACTGTCGAGCCAGCGCTGATGGCCCGCGATGCTGAGCTGGACGCGCTGGAGGCCGGGCCGCAGCTGGTGCGCAGCGTACTGGTGGAGGTGGCGTGGGCCTACCGCCATCGGCCAGGCATCGGGGCGCAGCTGCCGCGGCGCCTAGCGGGCGCCTGCCCCGGCCACACTGGCCCAGTCCTGGACCGCGCAGCAGCGATTGCCCGCCACCTACGCCAAGCTGACCCGGCGCGGGAAATCCAATCGGTCGTGGTGACCGCCGTCGCCGTGAGCTCGCCGGGTTCGGGCCGAGACGATCATCTGGGTCATGGGCCACAACCTCTCCGACCGGGTGGTGTGCCGGGACGCACGCCGCGGTGCCGATCCCCGTGAACTCCTTGAGCTACCCAACGCACGCCGTCAGTCCGGGGCCCGGCCCGGGACGCGGCACGGGACGATGCTGTTGTAGCGGGCGTTGCGCCGCTCCAAGAGCCCGTCGGTGCGCCCGGGTCCTGTGTTCACAATGAATGGTGATAAGCCGTGGCAATACCCGGGATGCATACGATCCGAGGCGGCGTCCTGGACAGTTCCCGCTCGGTGAGGTAGCACTTCGTCACGATGGTTGCCGGTGCTCGCGCTGCGGGGGGTCAGGCAGCTTCCTGACCCGAAAGGGGCCCCTGAGTCTCAGCCGCCACGGGACTCCAGCGGATCATGGGCGCCGAGGCGGTAGAGCGCCGAGACGACCGGGTCCATCTTCTCGTGGAAGAGGTGGACGAGCAGGACGTGGTCGGCAGGCGCGGCCAGGGCCAAGCCGATCGTGATGGCCTGGTCCAGGTCGGCGGCCGGCTCCCAGCGGATGTCCGGCCGGACATTGGTGAGTGCCGAGCTGATCAGCTTTGTCATCTCGCCCGGCTGGCGCCCACGCAGCGCGTCCGGCTGCTCGTAGACGACGACGCGGTCGAACTCACGCGCCACGGCGTGGGCGCTCTCGACCACGAGGGCGTCGGTCCGGTTGCCGGGCAGGGTAAGGACCGCGACGCCCTCCCGGCCCCAATGCCGCCGGAGGAAGTTGCCGACGGTCGACAGGGCGGCCGGGTTGTGTGCGAAGTCGACGACCACTGGGATCTCGCCGATGCGGAGGATGTTGATGCGGCCGGGGTTGTCCTCACCGGGTTCGAAAGACGTGAGGGCGTCCCGGACGTCTTTGACCTGTACGCCGAGCGCGCGGGCCGCGGCGACGGCTGCCAGGATGTTGGCGACCATGAACTCGGCGCGTCCGTCCCAGGACTGCGGCACGTCCTGCACGTGCGCAAGCGTGGTGCGGCGGGCGCCCTCCGCCTCGATCAGCCAGCCGTCGTCGCGCAGGTAGGCGATGCCCCCGAGGCGGAGGTGGCCGGTGACGACCTGGTTGACCGGGGAGAGGCTGAAGTAGCGGACGACCGGGTCGCGGTCGCGGGCGGCGGGCCGTTGAGCCAGCCCCGCGGAGTGCTGGTCGTCGGCATTGAGCACGAGTTGGCCGCGGTAGATGATGTGCTCGGCGACCAGTGACTTCACGGTGACCAAGTCGTCCAAGGTGTCGATACCGTCGTTGCCCAGGTGGTCGCCGGAGATGTTGGTGACCACGGCGACGTCGGCCCGGTCGTAGCCCAGGCCGTGGCGCACGATCCCGCCGCGTGCGGTCTCCAGCACAGCGGCCTGCACGGTGGGGTCGCCGAGAACCACATCGGCCGACCTTGGGCCGGTCGCGTCGGCCGCGTGGACAAGGTCGCCGTCGATGTAGACGCCGTGGGTCGATGTCATGCCGACACGACGACCGGCGTGGTGCAGGATGTGCGCTATGAGCCGGACGGTGGTGGTCTTGCCGTTGGTCCCTGTCACCGACACGATCGGCACCCGGGAGGACGTGCTGGGCGGGTAGAGCTGGCCGACGATGTCGCCGGCCACGTCGCGCGGCGCGCCCTCGCTGGGGCGCAGATGCATCCGCAGGTCGGGAGAGGCGTTGATCGCGAGTACGGCCCCAGATGCTTCGCCAGCGACCAGTGGCTGGCGGATGTCCGGCAGCCGCAGGTCAATCCCGCACATGTCCAGCCCGGTGATGGCGGCCACGCGGGCACACACCCGGGCCACCGCCGGGTGGACCGAGTCGGTGACGTCCTTGCTCGTTCCACCAGCGGAGAGGTTAGCGTTGTGGCGCAACGTGACGATCTGTCCCAGCGCTGGTACCGACGTCGGTGCCAGGCCCTGACGAGCCAGATGGGCTATCGCGACGTCGTCGAGGACGATCCTGGTGAGGGGCCGACCGTGTCCGATCCCCCGCCGGGGGTCGGCGTTGACCCGGTCGACCAAAGCGGCGATCTCGCAAACCCCGTCCCCGGTCACCTGGGCGGGGGAGAGTTCGGCAGCGGCGGCGACCCGGCCCCCGACTACCAGGACGCGGTAGTCAACGCCGGCGATGTATCGCTCGACCAAGACCCGCCTACCGCCGGCCCCGGCCGCGCCGCAGGCGGCGATGACCTCCTCGACGGTGGGGGCGAGGAAGACGTTCCGCCCGTGGTGGCCGGACACCTGCTTGACCACGACGGGCGCGCCGAGGTAGGCGAAGGCATCCACGGCCTCCTCGGCGCTGTGCACGACGATCCCCTTGGGCACGGGAATGCTGTTCGCAGCGAGCAGCTGCTTGGTGACCTCCTTGTCGGCGGCAATGTTTACGCCGATGGCCGAGGTCTGCTCGGTGGTCGCCGGCCACACCAGCCGACGGTGGCAGCCGTAACCCAGCTGCAGCAGCGCGACGTGGGACAGTCGGCGCACCGGGATGCCGCGCTGCCGGGCCGCGCGGGCTAGCTCGGCCGTGCTCACGCCTAGCCGTGACTCCTCGTAGAGGGCGGCGATATGCAGCAGCTCGGTGCCCAGATCCGGGGTGCGGCCTTCGACGGTCTCGCTGATGACGCGCACCGCCAGTGCCAGCAGCTGCTTGACCACCGGATCCTTGACCCACTCGTCATCTGGGCACTCAAGGATGAGCTTGAACGATCCCGGCGGTCCCGCCCGCACCGTCCGGCCGAAGGAGACCTTCCGGCCGATCAGGTGCGACAGCTCGAGAGTCACATGCTCGAGGATGTGCCCGAAGTACGTGCCGCGGGTCATCTCGTCGATCAGGCCGCCAGGCCGCGTCGCCGCGCAGTGGTGTTCTGCAAGTCCAGGCAGGAGCTCGAGCAACCGCGCGGTGAAGCCTGGCACATCGGTGGTCTCCCGGCCGGTGAGCTCCTGGAGGTCAACGAGTACGACAACCACAGGTTGGGAGAAGTACGCGTTTGGGCCACGAAGCCGTCGCACCCTTTCTATTCGCATTGCTTCCTTACTCATCCTTTAGCAGTTCTGGCGGTGGGCGCCATCCGCCGATGCATGTCGAAGACATCCCCACGTACAGCCAGTGCAGGAGTAGGTCAAAGCAGGCTGTTCGTCCTGTCCACGAGCTGCGTATCGTCGTCGCATGCGCGCCGACTGCGACGACGGGACCGCGACCGATCACGCCGAATCATCCAGAACTCAAACAGGAACTTACTCTCGCACCGCACTCTTATAGGAGCTAATACTGAACTAAGGATCGATTCACCAACCTAGCACCTTTCTATTATGCTGGCTTCGCGAGGCCTCGGTGGTCTCCCGCCCCTGCTTGCGGGCCACTTGCCTGTTCAGCTTCTACGCCTGCTTCTGCCCGGCTGTAGGCGAGATCGATTGCCCCGGCCCCATGCCTCCAGCCGGTCGCAAAAGAACCGGGCACCTGCTCGTCACTGACCCGGGCTAGCACGGTCTCCCGAAAACTCTTGGTTTTCCAGCAGCTGCTTGTACTCGCGCTCGGTCAGGTAGCGGGCGTCGTCAGCGAGCTTGTGACAAACGCCGTGGTCCACGCTGCGGGTCAGATCGAGGTCCGCCTGTCGTGGGCCCGCGCGGTGACCTGTGGGCTGAGGTCCACGACGGAGTCTTCGGGCACCTCGCTGTAGCTGGCCGCAGGCAGCCGGTAGTGACCTCCACCCCAGCGCTTCATGCCGCGCGCGTGGCTGCCGACCAGGATCCGTAGCGGCGGCAGGGTGCGGCCCAGCTCCCCCTCGACCCAGCCGAGCAGCCGCCGCGCCCACCAGGCGACATTGGTCAGCGCGAAAGCCCGCGCGCCCGCGTCCAACGCCGGCTCCGACAGCGGACCCCCAACGCGGCCGGGATCACTTGTCAGGCGCCGCTCGTCGGACAACAAAGTGCCGCCCCGCACATCGGCGACGGTCAGACCGGGCGCGCAAACCGTGTCCGCGAGGACCTCGCGGACATCGAGCAACACTTGTGCCGGCTGACCGGGCGGCGGCCCGTTGCGGGTCACGTATGCGGCGACCGGCGTCAAACCCACTGCGGTGACCGCAAAATGTCAAGGGCGGCGCCGGCCGCCAGCTCGTCCGGCGTCAGCACGTGCAGACCGGTGGCGTCCGCTGCCTCCCGAGCGGCCAGCGGGCTGGCACTGACCAGCCCGCTCAGCGCGCTGACCCGCACGCCCGCCGAAGCCAGCACACCCTGGGCGCCCACCGCCCCCAAAGCGTCGCTGACCGCGAGCACAACCGAGTCGGCGAACGCCGGCAGCGCGGCCAGCAGCTCCCGGGTCTGGGCCTGCAGCAGGCCGTCGGCGATCTCGACGACCACATGCGTGGCACCCTCGGCAGCCAAGGCGTCACGAATCGCGTGCATCGTGGCCACCAGGTGATCCGCCGGGTACCCGAATGTGGACGGCATACCGAAGTCCAGGAAGTCCAGGACCGAGTGAGCACCTGCGTCGACGTAGACCCAACGGTCCTTGCCGCTACCCGAGCCGGTCGCCTTCCCGGCACCCACCCGCAGGCCGGCCCGGGCCCAGCCCCGGATGACGCCAGCGGCCGTTGTCGTCTTGCCCGCATTCATCCCCGACCCCACCACGGCCACCGTGGCCGGACGCGGATCCGCGGCGGGCGGCACCGGGCGCGCCAGCCCGGCCAGCTCCAGCGGCATTCCCGACCCGTCGGCCAGCGCCCCGATGACCTCCAGCACCGTCGGCTCACCGCATCGCACATGCGACGAGACCACCGTACCGATCACCCCGCCGGCGGTCAGCAAATGCGTTTGGGGACCAGCGGGGACATAGCCCTCGTAGAAGTCCGTGGCGTAACGATTGCCGTACGCTCCGACAACCAGGTCGCCGGCATACAGCCGGACGCGACGGCCATACCGGTCCTCCAGGCAATTATGCTGGCCAAGCGCCTCGACCCGGGCCACGACAAGATCACCTTGCGTCGGCTTCTTTCGCGCATGGGCAATCGTCACCGTTCTCGAGCCCAGGCCACGGGTGACGAAGCTGAACTTCGCCTGGGACAGGTCGCGCATGAATGCCCTCCTGGCTGGCCATGGCGCGCTGAAGAATAACGTCCAACGCGCTATTCATCCGTGCATCGCGAGAACGGGTGAACGCCGCAGGAGGTTGGACGCATGCGCCAAGATGAGCCGCAAACCACGCTGCGGGAAGCCCTTCCTCACCTGCCACACAGTAAGCGAAGCCCGTCTTGATGCAAAATGCGGCCCTCCTGCCCGTTGCGTAGTAAACGGGGTTACCCGACAGCAGAGGTCGTAGTACCGGCTGGGGAACATGACAGCCGGGAAGAGCCGAACGTCAGGTGAGTGGAGGGCTGGAACGACTCGTGCGGATCGTGGTGATCGCAGTCCAACTCGGCTCCGGCCGGGCCTATGTCGAGCACGAGGGGGCGCGGTACCTGCACGCGCCGGGGCACAACCCGGCCATCGTGAGCCACGAGGTCGCTCACCACGTGTGCCGGCACGTGGCGGACTTCCGGCTGAACCGGCTGCGCCCGCCGGAGCAGCAGACCAACCGCCGCACCGCCGTCGAGGAAGGCACCTGTGACTATCTGGCTGCGGTCATGGTCGGGCATCCCGACATCTACGGCTGGCACCGCCGCCAGATCCCGGTGACCGACCCACGGCGGCGGTGCCTGTCTGCGCCCTTGCAGGACTTGCGCCACTCAGTGACCCGGAGCTGGCGGTGCAGCTTGCTGATCACCAGACCGGTGGCGGTGTCGAGGGCGGCGAACATTGTGATGGGTACCGTAGCGGACATCATCGGGGGTCCGGCATGCCCGGCATTATCGGCAGCACCGGCGACGTCCGGCACAGCGCCTGCACCTGGCAGCGCTCGACTGGCGGCTGGGCCTGATCGCTGTGGGTGCCCCCCGCTGCTTCTCGCCGGTCTCTCTCACGCAGCCACACCGCACGCGTCTCATCGGGTGGCAGGAAGTGCAAAGTCTTGAGAACAGCGTCCTGCGCAGCCCACGTCTCGGCCGTCCTCACTATCAGCGATGCTTGAGGCCCGGCCCCGGTGAGTCGCTCGTGGCAGTCATCGAGCGGGCATGGCGGCACGTGGCATCTATCCTGGCTGGTCGTAGGCGTCACCCCCGCCGAAACCACCGCGGCGGCACTGTGCGGACGGCTCGGGGGCGAGCAGGACTGTGTTCCCGCATGCGCCTCGGCGCGCGCTGATCACCACGTCTTGGGCGGAGACGTCTGGCCCCATGTGACGCACCGAGACGCTTGCCGCCGCGCCGCCGATGATGAAGGGGCTGAGTACGAACGGCACCTGCGCAGTGGTCTGCTGCCCGGAGTCTCGATCGCGGAACGGCATCGCAAGGTGAGCGGGTTCGACGCGGCGCTGCAGGACCAGCGGCGACCTGCGGGAGGCGCGGACGATAGCCGGCAGCCAGTCCCGTTCCGGGATCTGGTTTCCAAAAAGTACATCGTTTCCGGACTTGCCGTCGGCCGGTTTTGCGACGAGCTGGTCGCGCTCGTCGGCCGCTACGCGCAGCAGCTTCTCGTGCGCGGCCGGATCCTGGTCCAGGCCCAGGCACGCGGTCCACGGAACGTGGGTGCGCACCAAAGCGCGATCAGCCGGGGCGAGCAAGCCCGCATCGCAGTCCTCGTGGAGCCAAGCCAGGACCGCCTTCGAGGAGATGAGGATCGATTCCGTGCGGGGGAACAGCTGGACGGTCCCGGCACGGTCAGCGGTGCGCAGCGCGGCGAGTCCGCCGCCGTCGTCCACGATCCGGTCGTGGCAACTCCACTCGATCAGCACGAGGTCGATCGGCACATCGGCGGCGAGCAGCCGACCGCTGGCGTCCAGGCGCAGGTCGACGAGGTCGGCCTGGACCACCTCGAGGCCCACCCTCTGGGCATCGGCCACCATGGGCGATTCGCCCGTCTCGTGGCGGCGGCGGTGGAGCGCGCCGGTGCTGTCGATCACCCGGAACCCGGGAATCAGCAACCGGCCTCGGGCACCCCGCCCGACGTCGGCCCGGAGCGTCCGGGCTAGCGCAGCGGAGCGCGCGGTCACCGTGGAAGGCGGCGGGCGCAGACCGCTGTGCGGACACAGCCGCGCGTAAGCTTCGGCGAGTCGGGGTGCCTCCGTTCTGCCGCCGAGCCGTACGCCGTTGTTGAATTCGAGAAAGCGGGGCCGCCCCTGTTCGATCAGGACGTCCGGGCGGGCGTACCGGGTGAGTTCGGCGGCCACCAGCGGCCGATCCGGATCCATCAGCGGGAGATCCTGGGCGAAGCGGAGCACCCGGTGGAGTTCACCCAGGGTCGAGGCACGGCGACGGCACGCGTCCACGGCCAGGCGCAACAGCCGGACCGAGAGCGCTTCGAGACCCCTGTAGGACTGTTCCCCGATGACCACCGGCCGGAGTGGTTCCCAGCGCCTGCCGTCCGACTCAGCGCCTCGGTAGGACACCCATCCGGCCGCGGCTGTTCGGCGGGCCAGGAACTCCTGGCGGAAAACCTCGGGGAGCCCGTCCCAGGCATCGTAAATCCGGAGGTCGAGAAGTTCGCCATCAACCATATTGTAAATATATCAGAGCTGACCGCCCCTCCGCCTGAATCCATTTGGCGAAGAAGCGGTGCACGTTTAGCGTTGTTTCTATCGCAGTACGGTCCGCCCCGCTTGTGCCGCCGCTATTCCCGCCCGATGCCGACGAGTACGGGCTCGGCCTTAGTGCAGTCCGCCCCATCGAAGATGACGACTCCTGGAAGCAGAAGATTGACCTGCTCCTCGCAGATCCGGTCCCTGTCGTTCAGCTTCACTAAACCAGCCGGTCAGAGCCATGATCCATGATCGCCAGATAGGCTAAGTGGCATTGCGCCTAGACGTGCCAACCGCGAATCGGGACACTCTGCCGCGAGAACGACGGTAGAGGCAGTTGCGGCCAACGCGTTGCGTGAGCTAGCTTGACGACGGGACTACCGATCTTCCCCTCGGTCAGGATCCTTCCCCTTCTCGGTCTGCCACCGGTACGTTGATGCCTCTGACCAGTACCTCGCCCCGGCAGCCCGGCCCTCTGATCCCACGGATCAGAGGGCCGTAGTGCCTCCTCGTGGCGGCCCGTTCGACTTCACCCCGCCAGCCTGCCTGAACCACGTGAAAGCCAGCATCTGGCCGACCCGGCGGGTCTTGTGGAACCAGCAGCGGCCCTCCTTGATCTCGGGGAAGACTTCCCGCAGGGCGCTCCAGAACGCCAGCGCCCCGTCGCCGAAGGCCAGCACCCCGGGGGGCGCGTAATCGCCGGGCG
The DNA here is from genome assembly GCA_963820395.1 of uncultured Actinomycetota bacterium. Classification (GTDB taxonomy): domain Bacteria; phylum Actinomycetota; class Actinomycetes; order Streptosporangiales; family Streptosporangiaceae; genus DATFVJ01. Next base: position 38,754 of record CAWGAE010000012.1, read on the forward strand.
GCAGAGCCGGTAGAGCTTGGTGCAGACCAGCGTGTCGCCGGGCCGCAGGTAGTCCAGGCAGGCGGCGAACTGGGGCCGCTCGGCGAGCTTGCGGCTCCCGCAGTGTCAGGCAAGATCCGCTGCCTCCAGTGCGGCGTGCTGGACCTGGGGGTTCGTCCGCATCTTCATGGCTTCTCCACGTGGAATGCAGCATTTCTTCACTCTCGCCCGTTTGCATCCCCCTGTACTCTTGCGTACAGTACGTGGCCAGGCGGGCGGGCGATCCTCAGAGCGCGGGCCGAGACCACCAAGGGATGTTCACCGCGGAGAACATCGTGGTACTACTGACCTCTCGGTAAGTAAGACGGGTGCTATCGCGGTTTCAACCATGAGAAGAGTGGCCGTAAAGGACAAGATCGAGGGTCGCGGGTTTCCAGCCGCCGGATGAGACGAATAGCGCGTTGGACGATGTTCTTCAGCGCGCCATGGCCAGCCAGGAAGGCAGCTATGCGCGACCTGTCCCAGGCGAAGTTCAGCTTTGTCACCCGAGGCCTGGGCTCGAGAGCCCTCACGATCGCCCATGCACGGCAGCGGTCGGCGCAGGGTGATCTTGTCGTGGCCCGTGTCGAGGCGCTTGGCCAGCATGATTGCCTGGAGGACCGGTATGGCCGTCGCGTCCGGCTTTATGGTGGTGACCTCGTCGTCGGAGCGTATGGCAACCGTTACGCCACAGACTTCTACGAAGGCTATGTTCCGGCCGGTCCCCAAACGCATTTGCTCACGGCCGGCGGGGTGATCGGCACGGTAGCCTCGGCCCACGTCCGGTGCGGCAAGCCGACAGTGCTGGAGGTCATCGGAGCGCTGGCCGACGGGTCGGGAACACCCCTGAGGCTGGCCGACCTGGCGCGCCCTGCACCGCCCGCCGCGGATCCACGTCCGGCCACGCTGGTGGTGGTGGGGTCGGGGATGAATGCGGGCAAGACGACAACGGCCGCGGGCGTCATCCGGGGCTGGGCCCGGGCCGGCCTGCGGGTGGGTGCCGGGAAGGCGACCGGCTCGGGTAGCGGCAAGGACCGTTGGGTCTACGTCGACGCAGGTGCTCACTCGGTCCTGGACTTCCTGGACTTCGGTATGCCGTCCACATTCGGGTACCCGGCGGATCACCTGGTGGCCACGATGCACGCGATTCGTGACGCCTTGGCTGCCGAGGGTGCCACGCATGTGGTCGTCGAGATCGCCGACGGCCTGCTGCAGGCCCAGACCCGGGAGCTGCTGGCCACGCTGCCGGCGTTCGCCGACTCGGTTGTGCTCGCGGTCCGCGACGCTTTGGGGGCGGTGGGCGCCCAGGGTGTGCTGGCTTCGGCGGGCGTGCGGGTCAGCGCGCTGAGCGGGCTGGTCAGTGCCAGCCCGCTGGCCGCTCGGGAGGCAGCGGACGCCACCGGTCTGCACGTGCTGACGCCGGACGAACTGGCGGCCGGCGCCGCCCTTGACATTTTGCGGTCACCGCAGTGGGCCTGACGCCGGTCGCCGCATACGTGACCCGCAACGGGCCGCCGCCGGGCCGGCCCGCACAAGTGTTGCTCGATGTCCGCGAGGTGCTGCCGTACACGGTTCGCGCGCCCGGTCTGACCGTCGCCGATGTGCGGGGCGGCCCTCTGTTGTCCGACGAGCGGCGCCTGACAAGTGATCCCGGCCGCGGTGGGGACCCGCTGTCGGAGCCGGCGTTGGACGCGGGCGCGCGGGCTTTCGCGCTGACCAATGTCGCCTGGTGGGCGCGGCGGCTGCTCGGCTGGGTCGAGGGGGAGCTGGGCCGCACCCTGCCGCCGCTACGGATCCTGGTCGGCAGCCACGCGCGCGGCATGAAGCGCTGGGGTGGAGGTCACTACCGGCTGCCTGCGGCCAGCTACAGCGAGCTGCCCGAAGACTCCCCGGTCGACCCCGCCGGTGAAGTCCACCTCGGCTCCGGCCGGGCCTATGTCGAGCACGAGGGGGCGCGGTACCTGCACGCGCCGGGGCACAACCCGGCCATCGTGAGCCACGAGGTCGCTCACCACGTGTGCCGGCACGTGGCGGACTTCCGGCTGAACCGGCTGCGCCCGCCGCAGCAGCAGACCAACCGGCGTACCCCCGTCGAGGAAGGCACCTGTGACTATCTGGCTGCGGTCATGGTCGGGCATCCCGACATCTACGGCTGGCAGCGCCGCCAGACCCCGGTGACCGACCCACGGCGGCGGTGCCTGTCCGCGCCGTGGACCATGGCCGACTTCCAGGGCTACGGCACCGATCCGCACACCGACGGGACGATCTGGGCCTGCGCGTTGTGGCAGGCGCGGTGTCGCGCAGCGGAGACCGGCCATCCTGCCGCAGCGGTAGACGCCATGCTGTTGCGCGGCCTGGCCCGGCTGGGCGGCCGGCACGCCGGCGACCGGGGCCCGGAGGCCCGCCGATACAGAAGAGACTTCGGGACGCTGCTGTCAGCGATGCTGGAGGCCGGCTCCGACGGGCCGCTCGTGGCAGGCATCGAGGCGGCGATGGCGGCTCGTGGCATCCGTCCCGGCTGGTCCAACGACCGGGCGCGGGAGGTGGCACGAGGTTGCCCGTGATCTCCCGCGCGGGGCCGGGCCTGTTGCCGACGCTGTGGCGGTTCCGGGCCTACGGCCGCCCGCACCGGCGCCTGCTGCTGCTGGGGGTACTGTGCCGGATCGGTGAGCTGCTGGCCGACCTGGCGGTCCCGTGGCCGATCGCGCTGGTCATCGACGGCGTCCTCGGGCACGGCCGGCTGCACGGGCTGCAGGGGGCGGTCGTCCGCGGGGCCGGCGTGTCCGGGGTCGGCCTGCTGGTGCTGGCCGCGGTGGCCTCGCTCGTGTTCACCCTGTTGTCCGGGGCGCTGGACTACCTCGGCGACCGGGTGATGAACAGCGCCGGGGAGCGGATCACGGCCAGCATCCGGGCCGATGTCTTCAGCCGCCTGCTGCGGCTGCCCATGGGCTTCCATGACCGCCGCAGCGTCGGCGAGCTCACCAGCCGGATGTCTTCGGACACCGACCGGATCGAGGACAGCCTGATCGGCGTGTTCTCCACCCTGCTGCCCGGTGTGATGACGCTCGGCGGCCTGGCTGCGGTGATCACCGCGCTGGACTGGCGGCTGGGCCTGATCGCCCTGTCCGCGGCCCCGCTGGTCTTCTTCGCCGCCCAGCGGTACAGCCGGCTGACCCGTCAGGCGGCCCGGGCCCGGCGTGCCGCCGAGGGGCAGCTGGCGGCGCTCACCGCCGAGACGATCACGGGCATCCGGACGGTCCACGTGGCGGGCAGCCAAACCGTGCACGAGCAGGAGTTCGCCCGCTACAACGGGACGGCGCTGCGGGCCGGGCTGCGGGCAGTCGACCTGCGTGCCCGGTTCACCCCCCTGCTCGAAGTCACCTCCGCCTGCGGCACCGCGGGCCTGCTCCTCGCCGGCGGCTACGGGGCCCTGCGGGGATGGTGGACCGCCGGGATCCTCGTCGTCGCACTGGCCTACTTCCGCGACATGCTGGGCCCGCTTCGCGGCATCTCAAGCCTGTCGCTCACCTTGACCACCGGGGCCGCCTCGGCCGAACGGGTGGCGGAGATCCTCGACGTGCCCGACCACCGGCGGCCGGACCACCCGCGGCCGGGTCCGGCGCCCGCACGGCTCGAACCATCGGTCCGCTTCGAGGCCGTCGGCCTCGACTACGGCCGCGGGCCGGTGCTCACCGATCTGGACCTGGACGTGCCGGCCGGCACCCGGCTCGCCCTGTCCGGCCCGAACGGGTCCGGCAAGACCTCCGTCCTGGCGCTCATCGCCGGCCTGTATCACCCGGCCACCGGACGCGTCCTGATCGGCGGGCAGGACGTGCAAGATCTCGATAACAGCGTGCTGCGCGGCTATGTGTCGGTCGTCCTGCAAGACACCTTCCTTTTCTCTGGTTCAGTGTTCGACAATGTCCTGCTCGGCCGGCCCGGCGCATCCCCGGACGAGGTGATGCAGGCCTGCGCCGCGGCAGGCGTACTCGAGTTCACCGACAAGCTGCCCGACGGGCTCTCCACCCGGCTCGGCGACCGCGGGGTTGGGCTGTCCGGAGGCCAGCGGCAGCGCGTCGGCATCGCCCGGGCCCTGCTGCGCGACTCGCCCATCGTGTTGCTCGACGAGCCCACCTCCGGCCTGGACCTGGCCGCCGAACGGAGGCTCATCGACGCGCTCAACCGGCTGATGCGCGGCCGCACGGTCATCATGACCACACACCGCCCCGCGCTGCTCGACCTGGCCGACCGCACCGAGACGCTGCGCGAAGGCCGCCTTGTCGCCCGCGTAAACCCGCCCTCACCGCCGAAAACGCGGTCCGGCTCGGGCAACCGGGCCGGGTGACCGTCCCCTCAAAACCAGGGCCGGAGCAGCGCCCATCGTTGCACCTTCTGGGGTGCGTCTTCCTTACCTCCGGTGTGCTTGTGCGTCCCGTCTGACCAGGGTCCGCGCTGCGGCCCGCCTCGGATCGCATGCCAATCTGGGATCGGCTCACCGCAGTTGTGAACACAGGACCAGGAGCGGGCTCACGGCTCCGGGGGCGGGTCGGTAGCCGTGCGACGTGGGGAGACCAGAAGGCGGCACCTTCGTTGGTCGGCATCTGGTCCACGAGGCATGCACGTGGGCAAGCGCGGCGGTGAACGGCGCGCTCCAGGTCGACCTGTTCGGGCAGGCGAACGCGAGCCGGGTGCACGGGGTGATCTTTTCCGGTTTCGGCGGCCAGGCCGACTTTGTGGTCGGCGCGTTGCATTCGCCCGGTGGCCGGGCGGTCATCGCCCTTCCAGCACAGCTTCATCGTCAGCGAACAGGGCACCGCGGCGATCTGGGGTAATGACGCCGCCACCGCTAGCGGCAATTCTGGGCGTCTGGTCGCCGTCCCCGGCTAGCTTGGGCGCTGCCGGTTGTCGCGGTGGGCGGTTGTGAGGCCCTATTGCTGTATTTCTTGCCGTAGAGCCATGGCGGCGCTCGACTGGCGGCTGGGCCTCATCGCTGTGGGTGCACCCGCCGCTTCATCGCCGGTCTCTCTCACGCAGCCACACCGCACGCGTCCTCATCGGGTGGCAGGACGTGCAAAGTCTTGAGAACAGCGTCCTGCGCAGCCCACGTCTCGGCTGTCCTCACTATCAGCGATGCTTGAGGCCCGGCCCCGGTGAGTCGCTCGTGGCAGTCATCGAGCGGGCATGGCGGCACGTGGTATCTATCCTGGCTGGTCGTAGGCGTCACCCCCGCCGAAACCACCGCGGCGGCACTGTCCGGACGGCTCGGGGGCGAGCAGGACTGTGTTCCCGCATGCGCCTCGGCGCACATTGATCACCACGTCTTGGGCGGAGACGTCTGGCCCCATGTGACGCACTGAGACGCTTGCCGCCGCGCCGTCGATGATGAAGGGGCTGAGTACGAACGGCACCTGCGCAGTGGTCTGCTGCCCGGAGTCTCGATCGCGGAACGGCATCGTAAGGCGAGCGGGTTCGACGCGGTGCTGCAGGAACAGCGGCGATTTGCGGGCGGCACGGACGATAGCCGGCAGCCAGTCCTGTTCCGGGATCTGTTTTCCAAACAGCACATCGAAGTCTCCGGCCCTGCGGCTGGAGCCGAGGCTCGCGACCGAGCCCGCGTAGGCGTGACGGTACGTACGGCTTGAGCGGCTAGGCTTTACGACGAGTCGGTCACGCTCATCGACCGCCACACGCAGCAGCTTCTCGTGCGCACCGGGATCCCGGTCCAAGCCCAGGCAGGCAGTCCACGGAACGTGGGTGCGCACCAAAGCGCGATCAGCCGGGGCGAGCAAGCCCGCATCGCAGTCCTCGTGGAGCCAAGCCAGGACCGCCTTCGAGGAGATGAGGATCGATTCCGTGCGGGGGAACAGCTGGACGGTCCCGGCACGGTCAGCGGTGCGCAGCGCGGCGAGTCCGCCGCCGTCGTCCACGATCCGCTCGCTGGAGCTCCACTCGATCAGCACGAGGTCGATCGGCACATCGGCGGCGAGCAGCCGACCGCTGGCGTCCAGGCGCAGGTCGACGAGGTCGGCCTGGACCACCTCGAGGCCCACCCTCCGGGCCTCGGCCACAATGGGCGATTCGCCCGTCTCGTGGCGGCGGCGGTGGAGCGCGCCGGTCCTGTCGATCACCCGATACCTGGGAAGGAGCAGTCGGCCTCGGCCGCCCCGCCAGACGTCGGCCCGGAGGGTCCGGGCTAGCGCCGCGGAGCGCGCGGTCACCGTGGAAGGCGGCGGGCGCAGACCGCTGTGCGGACACAGCCGCGCGTAAGCTTCGGCGAGTCGGGGTGCCTCCGTTCTGCCGCCGAGCCGTACGCCGTTGTTGAATTCGAGAAAGCGGGGCCGCCCCTGTTCGATCAGGACGTCCGGGCGGGCGTACCGGGTGAGTTCGGCGGCCACCAGCGGCCGATCCGGATCCATCAGCGGGAGATCATGGGCGTAGCGGAGCACCCGGTGGAGTTCACCGAGGGTCGAGGCACGGCGACGGCACGCGTCCACGGCCAGGTGCAACAGCCGGACCGAGAGCGCTTCGAGACCCCTGTAGGACTGTTCCCCGATGACCACCGGCCGGAGTGGTTCCCAGCGCCTGCCGTCCGACTCAGCGCCTTGGTGGGACACCCATCCGGCCGCGGCTGTTCGGCGGGCCAGGAACTCCTGGCGGAAAACCTCGGGGAGCCCGTCCCAGGCATCGTAAATCCGGAGGTCGAGAAGTTCGCCATCAACCATATTGGAAATGTATCAGAGGTGACCGCCCCTCCGCCTAAATCCATTTGGCGAAGAAGCGGTGCACGTTTAGCGTTGTTTCTATCGCAGTACGGTCCGCCCCGCTTGTGCCGCCGCTATTCCCGCCCGATGCCGACGAGTACGGGCTCGGCCTTAGTGCAGTCCGCCCCATCGAAGATCAGGGCGTTGATCAAAGTCGGGGTTTGGGACTCTGACCTGCGGTAACGGTCTGGCTGGACAATCCGCGGTTGACGTGGGTATTTGTGACCGGTGACGTCGTTGTGGCGCCGATCAGCCAGCTTCGCCGGTCCGGCTGCTGGCTGAGAGAGCCGGACTGGAGATGTCGTCGGCGTCGGTGTCGGCGTTGTTCACCAAGCAGCCGTCCCTGCTGAAGCTGACCACTCGCAGCGCTCTGCACCGCCCTGCAGTGCACCCTGGACGACCTGTTCGACATCGACACGACCCCCGTTGAACGGCCCGCAGAGCCCACCCCGGCCGCTGCCCGTCGGCAACGCCGCCTGGACGCCATCCCCACCGCCCTCCAGCCCGCCGCGATCGCTTTCAGTGAGCACGAACTGGCCGGACGGCTGCGGGCTCAGCACGCCGGAACCCGGCCGCCCGCTCACAACACGATCGAAAGCCACCTCACCTCGGTGCGAGACCTTGCCCAGTTCCTCATCGCGAGCAGGGGAATCGCCGGCTGGCCGACCGTGAACACCGGCGACATCGAGGCGTTCCTCGCCACCCAGCCCTCAACCGCCGCTCACCGGCTGGCCGGGCTGCGCCGGTTCTTCCGCTTCGCCGCCCGCCGGCGGGTGATCCTCACCGACCCCGCCAAGACCGTCACGGTCTCCCAGCCACAAGGGTTCCGCGGTCCCAGCCTGACCCGCGACCAGCAGCGCGAACTGTTCCGGCGCTGGACCAGCAGCCGGGACGACGTCCACCCGCACGAGGCGCTGACCGGGTTGCTCGCCCTGATCCACGGAGCCACCACCCCAGGAGATCCGGTACCTGACCGTCGAGGCGATCGCCCCGGCCCCCCGGGCCGTCACACTGCGGGACGGCCGCAGCCGACCCCGCTCGATCCGTGGACCCAGGCCGCCGTCGAAGCCTGTCTCGCCCACCGGCAGGCGCTCAACTCCACGAACCCGCACCTGCTCGTCACGCTGCAGACCAAGGCGACCAGGGCCCCATCCGGCGACAGCTACGTCAAGAACATCCTCGCCCCGGCCGGAATCCGGCCCCGGATTCTGCGCTCCTCCCGCCTGCTCGGCCTCGTCAACACCGCCGACCCCAAACTCGTCGCCACCGCCTACGGCATGACCTACGACGCCGTCACCGCCTACCTCGCCGACCGCGTCGACCCCACCCGGCTGCCGAACCCGTGAACTCCAGGCAGCACCGTGCACATGATCACGCGAACATGTGCGCTTTGGCGAAGTACTGGATGCGGGTCTGCTCAGAGATCAAGAACCGGGGTACGCGGGACATGCTGATGGTGGTCTGCGACGGGCTGAAAGGACTGCCGGACGCGGTGAGCACCGTCTGGAGAAGACCATCGTGCAAACCTGCATAGTCCACCTCCTGCGGAATTCCTTCAAGTACGCCTCAAAAAAGGACTGGGCGCAGCTCGCCAAAGATCTCAAGCCAATTTTCACCGCCGCGTCTGAATCCGAGGCGCTGGACCGTTTCGCGGAGTTCAGCCAGAAGTGGGAGAAGCGCTACCCGGCCATTATACGGCTCTGGGAGAACGCCTGGGCCGAGTCCGTGCTATTCCTGCGGTCCGGCCGGGAAATAAGAACCCTCATCTGCACGACTAATGCGATCGAATCTATTAACGCCCCGGCGCGCAGTGAACGCCCGCGGCCACTTTCCCACGGAGCAGGCCGCCCTCAAGTGCCGCTACCTGGCGATCATGAGCCTGGACCCCTCCGGGCAGGGCCGCAAGCGCTGGGCCAACCGGTGGAAGGCCGCCCCGAACGCGTTCGACGTCACCTTCGACGGGCGCCTGTCCGCCGGAAGGAAGTAGAACCCACAAGATCAGTTACACCGAAGACTTGGCTCTGTCGCACTTTCGGTGGTGACGGTGCGTGGTTTTAGTTGAGCAGGATGCGGTGGCGGAGGAGGGTGAATCCGGCGCGGCCGTACATTTGCCGCTTGATCATTTTTGTCTTGGTGTTCACGCCCTCGGTCCGTCCATTGTGGAACGGCAGGGTGACGGCGGCGGTGGCGGCGTCGATGTCCAGGTCCAGGCCGCGGGTGAAGGCGTGGATGTTCGGCAGGTCGCAGGCCCGCGCGGTCTCGGCCCAGTCCTTGAGCCTGGCTTCGTTTGCGGGGTCCGGCCTGAGCAGGGCGGCGAAGGAGCGGACGAGCCGGGCGAGGTCTGTCATCTCGGGGCAGGTGGCGGTCAGCTCGGCGAGCAGTGACCGCTGGCCGTCGCTCAGAGCGTCCGGCCGGGTGAGCAGGAGCCGCGTGACGGACTTGGGTGACAGGTGCGGCCGGTCGGCTTCGACGCGGCCTTGGGTGATGTAGCGGCAGAGCAGGTTCATACTGCCGGCGTAACCCTGTTCGCGGATCTCGGCGAGCAGCCGCTGGACCGGCACGGCCGGGTCCGCGCCGCGGCGGGCGCGCAGGTGATCACGGTAGGGATCCACCGATGTCGCCCGGTACTTGGGCGCGCGGATCATCCGCTCTGGCTCGGCGGCGCGGGCATAGCGCTTGACCGTGTTCAGTGACAGGCTGAGCCGGCGTGAACATTCCAGCAGGCCAGTGCCCTTGTCCAGCAGGTCGTGGACCTGCCGCCACCGCTCGGCTGTCGTCTGGGCCTGCTTGCCGTCCCCGGGCGGCGGCCCGGCGGCCGCCCAGCAGGAGCTGTGTGCGGCGACTTCTTTCAGGACGGCTTCGGCCAGGCCGTGCCACAGGTGCCAGCGGTCGCCGACCTGGACCGCGCCCGGCAGCGCCCGGCGGACCGCCTCGCCGTAGGCGCCGGACCCGTCCCGGCACACGACCTCGACGCCAGGGTGTTCGCGCAGCCACTCCTCCAGCGCATCAGCCTTACGTCCCGCCACGACATCGACTCGCTCCCCGGTCTCGGCATCGATCAGCACGGTCGCGTAGACGTGGCCGCGGCGCAGCGCGAAATCGTCAACGCCCAGCACGCGGGGGACGCTGACCTGGGGCAGCGGGAGCCGCAGCAGCACCCGCAGGGCGGTATCACGGGAAACCGGGACTCCCAGCGCCGTCAGCAGCCCGGCCCCCGCACGGCCCGCTAACCGGCGGGCCACCTCACCGGCCCGGCCTGCCAGGCGCGTGGTCCGCCGCTGGTAGCGGTCCAGCACGCCCGGGACCTGCTCCCGGAACGTCTGGACCGGGCAGTCCGGGACCGGGCACCGCATCCGCCGCACCCGGACCCGCACCACGACCGGGCGGCCGTCCGCGGGCACGTCCGCGACCGTCCGCTTGCAATACCCATGAACCTGGCCCGTCCCGGCGCCGCACTGCGGGCACGGCACCAGCCCGCCCGCTGTTCGCGCCCGGACCACGATCACGCCATCCAGGTCCGTCACGTCCTCAACGACCAAGGACGACAACCCGGAGAACACCACTTTCACAAGCCCATTTATGTCACACGCGAGCAACCATGACACACATGACTCATCGTGGCATATCCTGACACGCTGTTACCACCGAAAGTGCGACAGAGCCGAAGACTTGACAGACCCGCTCCTGGCGACCCGCGCGGTATCGGCTGGCACCTCCACGGCTGCGGCTGCATGGACATGATGACCCGATTCTGCGGCCGGATCGGGGGAAGGGGGAAGCGCCGGCCGCAGGAAAGATCATGAACGCCATCAAGATCAGCATGTGGGAGGCGCCTCGCGTGTCGCGAAATTAGCCAACAGGTTCCTGTTAGGGCTGTAAACCTCCGGGCTGCGCAAAGCGTCCTGAACGTGGAAGTGACAGCTGGGCAAGCGGTTGGAGGATGAGTAGTGCGCGACAGATCCCGAAGCCTCCTATGGCTGAACGGGTCCAGGCACGGGAAATCCCTGGTGCGCGTCAGTTGCCGGTGTCTGGCCACGAGTCTGGAGGCCCGCCTCCGGGTGACCAGCCGACAACATCGCGCGGCACGGTGCGAGGCTACAACGGCTCACGGCACGGTCGCCGCGCGGCTGAATACGCCAAGGGCAGTGCCAATACTGGCCCGCGGGGGCGCTTCCCCGGCACGCGGGTGGAGTACCGACGGGTTGGCGGTCGGGTCGGTCAGCGTTGGCCCTGACGCTGCTTGTCCTGCTCAATGCGATCATCGATGTCGCCTTCATCGGCAGGTTGCCGCTACCCGGGCACGTCCCAGGGCACGGGGTCGTGGCTTCGGCGGATGGGAGCCAACCGTTGCCCGCGCTTGCGTCTGCGTGGTGATTTGTATCGACGTCGTCCACTTGGCGCACAAACTCGCGCTCTGGTTCGCCGCCGGGCAGAGGTCAGCGGGAGGTCTGATGGAGACGGTGGCGGGAGCGTGTCAGGCGGGGGGCATGCCGTGAAGGTCGCGTGCGTGGGTGGAGGACCGGCCGGCCTTTACTTCGCGCTTCTGATGAAACTGCATGATCCCGGACACGACATCACGATCTTTGAACGGAGTGTGGACAGCTCGACCTATGGCTGGGGGGTGACGCTTGAGGGCGACCTCCTGGAGAAGCTCTACCGCAGCGACCCCAAGTCGGCACGGGAGATCGACCAGGCCGCGTTCCGGTGGGTCAACCACGTCGTCGACGTCCAGGGTGAGCAGGTGCTGGACGCCGGGCGTGGCGGCTACAGCATCAGGCGGCAGCGTCTGCTGGACATCTTGGCCCGCCGGGCCGGGGGCCTGGGTGTGCAGATCGAGTTCGATCAGGAGGTGATGGCGCCGTCGCAGCTACCGGAAGTGGACCTCATCGTGGCCTGCGACGGCGTGAACAGCCGCACACGGCTTGAAGCCGGGAGGTTCCAGACCGACGTGCACCTAGGCGGCAACAAATACATCTGGCTGGGGACAGACAAGGTGTTCGATTCCTTCACGTTTCCCTTCGTCCGCACAGGCAGCGGCTGGGTGTGGGGCTACGCCTACGGGATCGACGCTGAATCGAGCACGTTTATCGTTGAATGCTCCCCCGAAACGTGGACCGGCCTGGGCTTTGACACCATGCCGCCACAAGATTGTCTCTCCCTCCTCGAGAAGATCTTCGAACGCCATCTTGATGGTCATCAGCTGGTCGGGCAGGTCCGTGACGCCGCGGACGTTCGGTGGCTGAACTTTCGCACGGTCACCAACCAGCGCTGGTACGACGGCAAAACCGTGCTGACCGGAGACGCCGCCCATACCACCCACTTCACCATCGGGTGGGGGACGAAACTGGCCATCGAGGACGTCATCGCCCTCGCCGACAACTTGCACCGCCACAGCAAGCTGCAGCTGGCACTCGAGTCATATGAAAGGCAACGCCAAGCCGCGATCTTGCAACCCCAAAGAGAGGCTCGCCTTAGCGCCCAATGGTTCGAGAACATCTCTCGCTACATCGACCTTAAGCCACCCCAGTTCGCCACGCTCCTCTATGGGCGCCGATCGCCGCTACTTCCGCACCTGTCCCCCCAGCTTTACCACCAGCTCTCGCATGCACTCGACTTTCGTGGTTATGCCACGGCGCCTGTTGCGTGACGCTCACAGTGTCCATCGCGGCGTCATTGACAGTGGGGATGGCCGGGTAGCGGAAACCCCGCCGGGCGGGTGCCGGGCGGGGTTTCGTGCTCGGGGTGTCGCTGCGGTGCTCAGTCTGTCGTGATGACTTCGGTGATGGCGGCGCGTGCGGCGGCGTGGTCGACGATGTTCTTGCCGGTGGCGCAGGTGGCGATGAGCGTCGGCAGCATGGCTGGGCCAGCGGCCTGCCCGCGAACGCCATGTTCTTCGCCGAGGACTACCAGGCGCGGGGAAAAGCTCCTGCGGGCGCTCGCCGCGCACGTGATGGCCCGCCCAGGTCGAGGAAGAGACCAGCAGCTACGTCCGCCATCACCTGCGAATAGCAGGGTTCGCCGGCGAACTATTCTCTGACGACGCGATCACCCAGATCCACGAAGCGGCCCGTGGCAAGCCCCGCGCGTGGGCGTGGCAGAACACGGTGTCCGAGCGGGTCCACAGGCCGCAGTAGTAGGCGATCAGGCAGGTGATCGGCGGATCGGGCGGCACGACGGGCTGCCCGGCCGACAGCCAGGCGTCCAGGCCGGGCTTGCCGGAGCGGCGGTACGCCCGGCGTGAGGCGAGCAAAGGCCCAGGCAGGCCCTGCCGCGATGAAGTCCTGAAGGTCCGGTTTTTCCTCGCACCACTGCCAACCCTCGACCCTCTCCCTGCTATGCCAAACGTTCGGGTTCGGAAATCCCACCGGCGGCCGCGAGGGCTGCCTCGTGGCTGCCCGCGCTGTGCAGGGGATGGCCCGCGTCCGGTCCGGGCAGGCTCGCCTTGCCCCGTGGTTTCTGACCGGAGTGTCCGCAGTGGTCTCCGGGGTCAAGCGTGACCTCGCGTGTACGTGCACCCGGCACGTTCCGGCTGTGCTGGTTGTCCTGCGGGCACGGTCACGCTTGAGGCCGGAGGGGCGGACACGGACACTGAGCGGGTCATCCCCGGAGCGGAGCCCGGCCGGGACTTTGCGCGTTTCTGTCCGTTGTGACTCCTGCCCCACGTGCTTAACTCGGGGTGCAGAGTGTTTCCCGCGCGGGTCCGTGCACGGCGCCGGATGGGGCCGGTTTTGCAGCGTGTCCTGCTTGCTCTGGTGTCGTAGGCGGTTTCCTTTCCTTGCACGGAGCTGAGGGCTACCCTGGGTGGCCGCCCGGTGTTTGCTGATCGGCAGAGCCTGCCCTGTCGGCCTGGTGCGTGGTGTGATGGCGGGTGCGTGACCGCTAGGAGGTGAGGCGGGTGGCTGGCCCGGATGGTTCGGGCGATGGTGTCCGATGGCGGGTGTTCCTGTCGCACACGTCTGAGCTGCGGAACTTCCCCGAGCAGGGGACGTCGTATGTGGCCGAGGCGGAGCGGGCGGTCTCTGCGTGCGGGCATGTGGTTGTGGATATGGCCGATTTTCCCGCTGCGGACCAGGCTGCCGCGCAGGTGTGCGCGGAGCGGGTGCGGGGCTGCGAGGTCTATGTGGGGGTGCTGGGTACCCGGTACGGCTCGCCGGTGCGGGACAAGCCGGAGGTGTCGTACACCGAGCTGGAATTCGAGGCCGCGACCGCGGCTGGGTTGCCGCGGCTGGTGTTCTTGCTGGATACCGGGGCCGCGGATGTGGGGGTTCCGCTCGCGGAGCTGATCGATCACACGTTCGGGTCCCGGCAGGAGGCGTTCCGCTGCCGGGTGCAGGCAAGCGGGCTGGTCACGCAGTCTTTCGCCAGCCCGGACCAGCTTGGGAGGCTGGTGGAGCGGTCGCTGCGGGAGCTGGCCGGGGCGCGCCGCCGCCCAGGTCCGCTGCCGCCGGGCAGTGTGCTGCGGGTGTGGAATATCCCGGCTCGTAATCCGGGGTTCACCGGCCGGGCTGGGCTGCTGGCGGCGGTGCGGGAGCGGCTGGTGGCCGGGGATCGGGCGGTGGTGCAGGTGTTGCAAGGGATGGGCGGGGTGGGCAAGACGCAGCTGGCGATCGAGTACGCGCACCGGTTCGCCGAGGCCTATGACGTGGCCTGGTGGGTCGGCGCCGAGCAGGCCGCGTTAATCGGCGATCAGTTCGCCGCGTTGGGGATGGCGCTGGGGTGTGTGCAGCCCGGGGCTGGTGCCGAGGCGGTGCGGGCGGCGGTGCTGGCCGATCTGCACCCGCGCGGCCGGTGGCTGCTGGTGTTCGACAACGCGGAAAGGCCCGCCGATCTCGCCGGGTGGCTGCCGGGCGGCGGCGGGCATGTGCTGATCACGTCTCGGGAGCGGGTCTGGGCCGAGGTTGCCGTGCCGGTGGAGGTGGCTGTGCTGGCCCGGGCCGAATCGGTGGCCATCTTGCGCAACCGAGTGACCGGGCTCGGGGCATCGGATGCGGACCGGCTCGCCGCTCAGCTGGGGGACCTGCCGCTGGCCGTGGCGCAGGCGGCCGGGTTCATGGCGGAGACCGGCATGGGCGCCGCCCAGTATCTGGGCCTGCTGCGGACGCAGGCCGGGCAGCTGCTGGACCAGGCCCTGTCGGGATCGTCTTATCCGCGGTCGCTGGCCGCGGCGACCCGGTTGGCCGTGGACCGGCTGGATCGTGATGACCCGGCCGCCGCGCAGCTGGCTAGCGTGTGCGCGTTCCTGGGTCCCGAGCCGGTGCCGGAAGACCTGTTCACCAGCGCGCCCAGTGAGCTGCCCGGTGAGCTGGCGGCCCGGGCGGCGGATCCGCTGGCCTGGCGGCAGACCCTGGCGCAGCTGGCGCAGCAGTCGCTGGCCCTGATCGACCGGCGCGGGCTGATCATGCACCGGTTGACCCAGGCGATCCTGCGGGACCGGCTGACCGGTGAGCAGGCCGCTGTCGCCCGCGTATGCAGCGAGGCGGTCCTGGCCGCCGCCGACCTCGGCGACCCGGCTAATCCGGTCACGTGGCCGCGGTGGGCGCAGCTGATGCCGCACCTGCTGGCCGCTGACCTGGCCGCCACCGGCAGCCCTGACCTGCGCTGGATGGCCTGTAACGCGTGCGGGTACCTGCTGGCCCGCGGCGATACCCGCACCGCCCACGACTTGGCCGCGGACTTGCGCCAGCATTGGCGCGACCGGCTCGGCGATGACCATGAGAACACGCAGGCGACCGCCCATTACGTTGCCTGGGCGCTGCGGGACATGGGCCGCTACGCAGCGGCCCGGGAGCTGGATGAGGACACCCTGGCGCGCCGCCGCCGGGTGCTCGGCGAGGACCACCGCGAAACCCTGATCTCGGCGAACAACCTCGCCGCTGACCTGGCGAGCCTCGGTGAGTATCGGGCAGCCCGGGAGCTGGATGAGGACACCCTGGCCCGCTGCCGCCGGGTGCTCGGCGCCGACCACCCCGACACCCTGGCCTCGGCGAACAGCCTCGCCAACAACCTGCGGAACCTTGGTGAGTATCGGCCGGCCCGGGAGCTGGATGAGGACACCCTGGCCTGCTGCCGCCGGGTGCTCGGCGCCGACCACCCCGACACCCTGACCTCGGCGAACAACCTCGCCCTCGACCTGACTAGCCTCGGCGAGTATCAGGCGGCCCGCGAGCTGGATGAGGACACCCTGGCCCGCCGCCGCCGGGTGCTCGGCGCCGACCACCCCAACACCCTGACCTCGGCGATCAACCTCGCCGCTGACCTGGCGAGCCTCGGTGAGCATCGGGCGGCCCGCGAGCTGGATGAGGACACCCTGGCCCGCTGCCACCGGGTGCTCGGCGCCGACCACCCCGACACCCTGGCCTCGGCGAACAACCTCGCCGCTGACCTGCGGGACCTCGGTGAGCATCGGGCGGCCCGCGAGCTGGATGAGGACACCCTGGCCCGCCGCCGCCGGGTGCTCGGCGCCGACCACCCCGACACCCTGGCCTCGGCGAACAACCTCGCCGCTGACCTGCGTGCACTGGGCGAGGGTGGATGATGACCCCTAAATCCAGGGAGTCAGGATGGTCCTCGCGCAGGTTCACCGAGAGGATGGCGCGTTCCGCGCAGACAGCAGAGTGGCCTACGTGACTCCCAGCCAAGCCCGTAAGCAGCAGTGTCCAGAGCCAGTGATCTCTCTGGGTAGCCGCGCACAGCGGGCGGGCACACCGTCCGCTGAGAGCTGGTACCGGCCGGGAGACCGCGGCCTGGTTACGCGCATCGGCCTGCGTGCCGGATGAGCCATATTGGCCTGGCGAGTGTGCACGATGTGGCCCGGCGTGCGCCCGGCCGGGGCCGCCAAGGCCAGAGGCCGGGCGCTGGCGCCGGGCCAGCGGCGCCGCAGGCGCCGCCTTGTTTCTAGTACGGCTTAACTCGGCAACGAATGGACGGACGGCTGCCGTAGGGTAGCGGGGTGATCGGTGCGGTCGTCTTTGACGTTGGCGAATGCCTGGTGAACGAGACTCGCGAGTACGGGACGTGGGCCGACTGGCTGGGCGTGCCTCGTCATGTGTTCTCGGCGGTGTTCGGTGCGGTCATCGCACGTGGCCAGGACTACCGGGAGACCTTTCACGTCTTCCAGCCCGGATTTGACCTCGATAAGGCGCGGCAACAGCGGGCAGAGGAGGGCAAGCCTGAGTGGTTCGGTGAAGATGATCTCTACCCGGATGTGCGTCCTACGCTCACCGCGCTCCAGACCGATGGCTTGTGGGTCGGGATCGCCGGGAATCAGACGGCCCGTGCGGGTGGGATCCTGCGCGGGCTTGACCTTGCGGCCGACATGATCGCCACGTCGGATGACTGGGGAGTGTCCAAGCCGGACCCTCGGTTCTTCCGCCGGATGGTCGAGGCCGCTCCGTGTAGTGCTGACCGGATTCTCTATGTAGGTGACCGGCTAGATAACGACATCCGGCCCGCTTCGCGCCTCGGGTTGAGGACTGCACTGATTAAGCGCGGCCCCTGGGCGATGATCCAGCAGGATGATCCAGATGCTGCCCGGGTGTCGACGATGCGGATCAATTCGCTAGCCGAGCTACCCGCGAGGATCGCGGCGTTCAACGCTGCAACGTGCTGATCGTGGCTTGCCAGCCGTAGAGCCGGTCGTCCAGGTGCTGAACGCAGTCCCGCTCGTTCCATGCCTGGAGGGCCTTGCGGACTTCGAGCACCCGATCCATTCCGGTCGCGTACCAGGTGATGGCGAGCTGCCCTAGCGCCTGCTCCGCGTAGGTGCATGCGGCTTCCGGGTTGCGCTGGGCCGCTTCGACGGCGGCCAGGTCGCCGAGGATGACGGTGCGCTGCTTGTCGTCGGCTGGTGTTGCCTGGTCGAGCGCGGCGGTTAGTGTCTCCTTGGCTTGTGGCAGGTGCCCGGCCTTGAGCTGCGTGTTGCCTTTGAAGGCCGCCAGCCGGACCGGCGAGAACCAGGTGAACCAGTCTGGTGAGGTGTGCTCGCTGCCAGCGGCCAGGAGGGATTCGCCGTGCTCGATCAGCCGCAGGGCTTCGCGGGTGTGGCCGCTGATCGTCTCGCATTCGGCTTCTACTGCGTCGAGCCATGCCAGGAACTCGGCTGAGGCAGGGGCTCGCCGGGCGTAGGTGCGGGCGGCGCGTATCCGGTCGGCTGCCTCGTCGCGGTGACCGATCCAGCCTGGAATGAAGGCCGCATGCGCGAGGATCGCAGATCCCAAGAGCGCATCGTCGGCTTCACCAGCTGCTTGCAGCGCGCGGACGAACGTCGTGTCCGCGTCGTCGGGCTGGCGGAGGTCGAAGAACTCGATCCGCCCTGCAAGTAGCAGCGCCTCGGCTAGGGCTGTGGCCACGATGGTGTGGCCGACCCCGGCCGTTTCACTGAGTAGATGCGAACCCATGCGGGTGTGCTCGATGACGGGCGGGTGCAGGTGGGTGGGCAGGACGTTGGTGTAGAGGCGGCGGTAGGCGGCGGTGATGGCCGCATAGTCGCCTGCGACCGTTGCGGGCTGGATTACCCCCCTGGCCTTGGAGACTGGCGGCGCGGTCCGGGCGCTGTTCCTGGGTAGCTGCGTGTGCGCAGCGGCGGTCGCGGCATAGGGACCGGCCGGGGAAACGTCCCACGGGGGCGTGAAGCCCAGGTCCTCGATCGGGAGCTGAAGCACCTGGACGAGGAGCCGCTGATGGTCGGCGCGCGGCCATGGTGGAGCGGCCGATTCCCACCGCCGTATTTGGCGGGCACTGATCTCCAGGTGGCCGAGCCCGATCTGAGGCGCTGTGCGTGTGAGGGCATCTGCGAGTGCCTGCTGTGATGCATACCCGGCGTGCTGTCGGGCGGCCTTCAGCCGCACGTTGCCGATGGGGTGAGTCATCACAACCTCCGCGTCGCGGGTAGCTGGGGCGAGTCCCCTGTGATGGGCCTCCTTGGGGACGAGTGTACCTCCAGCGGAATCAAAAGTCCTATTAGAGTCCTCATAATGTCCTGCTTAGGTCCTATCTAAGTCCGGTTCTTGTTGGCAATCTGAAGTCACGGCTGGAAGAAGCCGGTCGCTCACATGACGAGAACAGGAGAACGTGATGGCGCTTCAGGGGCCGATCCCCGTGGAGTTCGGGATGTTCTTTCCGGATGGGGCCTACGCGGCCAGTGGTTTTGAGATGCTGCGGGACTTTGACAAGTCGAAGGGTGACCGCGTAGTCCAGCAGGCCGACAAGGCCACGGGGCTGCCGCTGTGGACGGTGGACGTGATCGACGCGGAGAAGTCGGCGCGGCAGCGGACGCACAAGGTCAAGGTGGCGTCCGAGTATCAGCCGGTGCTACCGACTCCGCCGGCTGGGTCACCGTTCACGCCGGTGGAGTTCACCGGGCTGATGGTGACGCCGTACGTGAACGACGCCAAGCGGCTGGCCTACTCGCTGAAGGCCACCGGCGTCCGGGCACCCTCGCGCGGGATTAGCCGTCCCGCTGCGGAAGCCAAGGACGCGGCGTAATGGCCCGCCGAAGCTGTCAGGCGCACCTATGCCTGCCGGTCGGCACGCGCCATGAGGTGGTGTTCCTGCTGTTCCCGCGCCGCGCTCCGATGTTCGTCATCAACACCGGTTCCACGATGGTCACCTTCACCCTTGCTGATGAGCCGGACGCGGGGCAGGTCGCTTTCGCCCGGCAGCTCGCCGTCCAGGCCACCGCTTACGCGGTAGCCGTGGAGCGGCGTTACCGGGGTCTGCCCGCGCTGGATGACCGCGAGGCGGTGACAGCGTGAGAGGCACGGGCGGTTCGTTCAGCCATCTGGGTGTGCATGTGGGCTCGGGCTCGTCGGTACGGTGCAGCACCTATCCCGATCAGTCGCCGATCCTCACCATCGATGCGGTCAGCACAGCGGCGTCGTTGTCGATCGAGGGTGACCGAATCGGCCGCGAGGCGGTCGAGTTCGCCCGTGAACTGGCACGCGAGGCGGAACGGTTCGCGTCCGAAGTCGAGCGGCTGCACACCGTACAACGGGCCGCGGACGAGGCGGCGTGATCGATGAGCACTAGGGCGGGGCGGCTGGAGCTGCAACCTCCAGCCGCCCCTGGTTTCTCTCCCGTGGCATGCAAGGAAGAGGTGAGCATCTTATGCGCAGGGTCGTGACCGGTGAGCAGCTGGCCCAGCTCGCCAACCGGGACCCATTCGCGATGCCGGTGATGCGGGCTCCCGTCTACCGCACACCCGGCTGGATCATCGCCGTTGTTCAGTTCTGCCGGTTCCTGGTCTGGCTGGCACGGTTAATCATCAGCCATCCGCTCGCGGCCGCGTACTGACGCTGCTCATACTGATCTGGCTGAATGCGGGCTGGCCGGGCCTGTTGGTCCTGGTCGTCGTCGTCACGGTAATCCTCGGGACGTGGCGGTCGGCTCATCGGGTGTCGTTCACCCGCTGGGTGGCGGCCCCGGCCCGCGGCAAGCGCCGTTCCTGGTTCTACCGGCGACGGTGGGGCGCGGTGATGACCGTGGGTGGCCTGTCGTCGTTCTACCAGGGGCGGCTCCTGGTGCCGGTGCTCGGTAAGGTCGCCTCGACTCGCTACATGGACCGGGTACAGGTCCGGCTCGTGTCCGGTCAGTCCGCGGCGGACTTCGCCGATCACGCGGACAATCTGGCGCATGGGTTCGGGGCGCTGCTGTGCCGGGTCCGCACCGCGAGGTCGGGGATCGTACTGCTGGAGTTCGTCCGCCGTGACGCCCTGGCCCAGCTAATCCCGGCCCTGCCGGTCCATCCGCGTCCGGACCTGCGGGCGCTGCCAGTCGGCAAGCGTGAGGACGGGCTGCCATGGCTGGTCCGCCTCCACGGCACCCACCTGCTGATCGCGGGCGCGACCGGCGCGGGGAAAGCCTCACTGCTGTGGTCACTGGTCCGGGCAATGCTGCCCGCCATACGAGCGGGCATCGTCCGCGTCCTGGCCGCCGACCCCAAGCTCATGGAGCTGGCGTTCGGCCGGGTCATCTTCGACCGCTACGGCGCCTATGCCGCCGACCCCGAGTCAATCGCGCTCATGCTCGAACAAGCCGTAGCTGACATGCAGGAGCGGGCGGCCCGGTTCGCCGGTCGGCGCCGGGATCACGTCCCGACCACCGAAGACCCGTTCGTCGTCGTCCTGGTCGATGAGGTCGCGTTCCTGACCGCCTACCAGCGGGACCGCAAGCTCAAGCGAGCGGATCATGGCCGCGCTGGCCACGTTGACCACCCAGGGCCGTGCGGTCGGGTACTGCGTGGTCGCCGCTTTGCAGGACCCGCGCAAGGACGTGCTGACGATCCGGAACCTGTTCCCCGACCGGATCGCCATGCGGCTGGATGAACCCGAGCAAGTGGACATGGTGCTCGGAGACGGCGCACACGACCGCGGCGCAGCCTGTGAACTCATTTCCTCTAACCCGAGCGTCGGCGCGGGGGTGGCGTTCGTCCGGCTCGAAGCCGACCCCGACCCGGTACGGGTCCGCGCCGGATGGGTCAGCGACGCCGACATCTGGGACATGAACACCCAAGCCGATGATCAGTGGTCGCTGGATGAGGTACCCGCGTGAGCGCCCCGGCTGCGTGGCGGACCGATGAGCCATGCCCGATCTGCGGCACCGGCCTGACCGTCCTCGATGATGGCCGATCCCTGCTGCAAGCGGACTGCCGGTGCTGCGGCTACACCGACATCTGGAGCGCCGACGACACGGACGGAGGTGACTGGTGAGCGACACCACGGCCAGGACGACACGGGCACAGCGGCTCGCCATGCCACTGGCCCGTGAAGTCGTCTACGACCTGGCCGTCGAGCACGGCGCCTGCATCCGTCCGGTGCAACTGCGCCGCACCAACCTTGACACCGGAGAGATCGAACAGGTGCTCGTGCCCTGCGGGCACACCCTCGCCTCGGTCTGCCCGGCCTGCGCCGAACGGGCCCGGACACTCCGGGCCGCCCAATGCCGGGAAGGGTGGCACCTCGAGAACGAACCCGTGATCGAAGCCGACCCGGCCACCGATGACCAGCGGTGGTGGATCAAGACACGCGCCGACGCTCAGGTGCTCCACGACCAGGCGGCCGGTGACGGCCGGGATACCGGCGACCTGGACGAGCTCGTCACCGAGCTAGACGACGAAATCACCAACGCAGGCATGCGCGGGAACGTGCTCCCGGCCCGGCCCGCGCGGCGGCACCGCTCAACCAGGCGACGCCAGGACACCCCCGATCTCCCCCGGCGCAAGGTCGCTAGCCGGACGGTCGGAAAGACCTACACCGCACCAGACGGGAAGACGTTCCGGCCGTCGATGTTTGTCACCTTGACCTGCCCCAGCTACGGCCGCGTCCGCGAGGACGGAACACCCGCCGACCCAGCCAGCTACGACTACGCCCGGGCGGCCCGGGATGCACTGGCCTTCACGGCGCTATTTGACCGGTTCATGCAGAATCTGCGCCGGTTTCTCGGCTACGACGTGCAATATTTCGCCGCCGTTGAGCCGCAAAAGCGCCTCGCCCCGCACATCCACATCGCTATGCGCGGCACCGTCTCCCGGGCCGAACTGCGCCGTGTCCTGGCCGCCACCTATCACCAGGTGTGGTGGCCCGACACGGCCTCGGTCCGCTTCGAGGGGGACGAGCTGCCGGTGTGGGATGAGCATGGGTGTACGTATGTAGATCCGTACACCGGGGAAGTCCTGCCCACCTGGGACGAGGCTCTCGACTCGATCGGGGACCTGGACGAGCCGGTGCATGTGGCCCGGTTCGGGGACCGGTTCGACGCCCAGGGCGTCCTCGTCGGCTCGAAGGACGCCAACCGGTGCATCGGCTATCTCACCAAGTACCTGACCAAGCAAGTCGGCGACTGCCACCGGGCGGAAACAGACGCCCAGCGCATGCACGCGGCGCGGCTGGCCGAGGCGCTGAGGTATCAGCCGTGCTCGCCGCGGTGCGCGAACTGGCTCCGGTACGGCATCCAGCCCAAGAACGCCCGGCCCGGCCTGATCCCCGGCTGCTGCAAGGGCAAGGCCCATGACACGGATCACCTCGGCTACGCCGGACGCCGGGTGCTGGTCTCCCGCAAATGGTCGGGCAAGACGCTGGCCGATCACCGGGCCGACCGCAGGGACTGGCTGCTGGCCGCGCTCGGTGTTTCGGCAACCGACCCGTCCCGCTACGCCTGGGAACCCGTCGTGCCTAGCGACCCGGACCACATGGAGCACGCGCGGCGGCTGCTGCACGCTGTCGCTGACCGCGCACGTTGGCAGGCCGCTCTTAACGAGGCCAGACGTAAGGCGGCCATGTGCCCGCATCCTGATCTTTCGGCAACTGGGAGGGCAGCGTGACGGGCCAGAGCAATCATGTCGAGCGGCTCCTCACCGTGAACGAGGTCGCCGAACTGCTCGCCACGACAGAGCGTTTCCCCCGGCGGCTCATCGCCGAGCGGCGGATCGAGTTCGTGAGGGTCGGTCGTCACGTCCGGATACCCGAGTCCGCGCTCCGCGAGTTCGTCGCGGCTGGGCTCGTCGAGCCCATCGCAATCCGTCGAACCCACGAGAAAGGTCTGCGTGATCGCAATGGGAAAAAGACGCTTCGGAAGAGTCCGGCGACTGGCGTCCGGGAGATGGCAGGCACGTTACCTGGGACCGGACGGCACGGACCGGCCAGCACCTGAGACGTTCCCGACCAAGACTGACGCTGAGGTTTGGCTGACGCTCAAGGAAGCGGAGATTCTCAGAGGAGAGTGGATCAATCCCGATGACGGCGAGATTGCACTCGGCGAATATGCCACGTCGTGGATAGCCGAGCGGCCAAACCTGCGGCCCAAGACTGTTGAGCTGTACCGCTACCTGCTTCGACGGCATCTAGCGCCGACCCTCGGGTCCCGGAGCATCGCGGACATCACGGCAGCCCATGTACGGCGCTGGCGCAGAAAGTTGCTGGATGACGGCGTCAGTTCCGTAACAGTGGCCAAGGCGTACCGCTTGCTCAAGACGATCCTTAACACCGCGGTTGACGATGGCGTTATTCGGCGTAACCCGTGCCGCATCAAGGGCGGCGGACAGGAGAAATCGCCCGAGCGGCCGACGCTCACCATCTCGCAGGTCTATGCGCTGGCCGAAGCGATAGATCAGCGGTACCGCGCACTGGTCCTGCTGGCGATGTTCAGCAGCCTGCGGTGGGGCGAGCTAGCAGCGCTGCGGCGGTGTGACATCGACCTGGACGCGCGCACCGTGCGAGTCGTCCGGCAACTGACTGAGCCGCGTGGGGGAGGGTTCGCCTTCAGCCCGCCCAAGTCGGCGGCTGGAAGGCGTGTTGTGCCGATTCCGGAAGTGATTATTCCGGTCGTGCGCTGGCATCTGAGTTGTTTCGCCCAAGAGGGTGACGAGGGTCTGGTGTTCACGAGCCCGGCGGGCAGGCCGCTACATCACACCAATTTCCGGCGCCGGGTGTGGGTCAGGGCGCTAGACGCGGCTGGGCTGGCCGAGCTGCATTTCCATGATCTGCGGCATTCGGGTAACACGCTCGCTGCGAGCGCAGGTGCGACGCTCCGTGAGTTGATGGATCGCATGGGGCACGACAGCGAACGAGCAGCGATGATCTATCTTCATGGCAGCGACGCACGGCAGCAGGAGATCGCGGACTCGCTGAGCAGGTTCGCCAGGGAGGAGCTGCAACGGGGGATCAACCGCAAGGGCCGCGAGGCCAGCCGGAAGCGATCGGGCACGCAACGGGCACGCAGGCCGAAGCGGGCATCATGAGCGGGATGACGGCGGCCCCGCGAGTACCAATTGACCTGGGGTTTTGTGTCTGCGCGCCTGGCAGGATTCGAACCCGCGACCCGCTGCTTAGAAGGCAGCTGCTCTGTCCGGCTGAGCTACAGGCGCTCCGCCTCATTGTGCACCGTGCCGCCGACCTCGTGGGCGGTAACCGCGGGTCGGCGCCGCCTCCTCGCGCGCCCGGCACTAGGGTCGGGAGCCGTGATGCCGCACCGGCGACGGAGGGCGTGGCGGTGCGACCGCCACGTCAAGTCCGACAATAGCCGCCGCGCGTCCGGATGGCCGGTCGCAGCCGGACTGGCGGCCGGAACCGTGCTCGACGCCCTGCTCGCCGACCCGCGCAGGGGCCATCCGGTCGCCGCGTTCGGCCGGGCAGCCGGTGCCATCGAGGCCCGCGGGTACGCGGCGACCAAGGCACGCGGCGGGCTATACGCGGCCAGCTGCCTGCTCGCCGCCGCCGCGCCCGCCGCACTCGCCCATCACCTCACACGCGGCCGGCCCGTACTCCGCCTCACCGCTACCGCCGCCGCCAGTTGGTCCGTGCTGGGCGCGGCTTCGCTGGCAACTGAAGCCGAACGGCTTGCGCGGGCCCTCGAGTCCGGGAACGTGGCGGCCGCCAGGGCTCGGCTGCCCAGTCTGTGTGGACGCGATCCCGCCCGGCTCGACGCGGCCGGCCTGGCCCGGGCCGCGGTCGAGTCCGTGGCCGAGAACACCTGCGATGCCGTTGTGGCACCGTTGCTATGGGGCGGCGCCACGGGCCTGACCGGCCTGATCGCCTATCGTGCCGTGAACACGCTTGACGCGATGGTCGGCCACCGGTCACCTCGCTACCTCGAGTTTGGTTGGGCGGCCGCGCGGCTCGACGATGTCGCCAACGCGGCGCCGGCCCGGCTGACGGGTCTGCTGGCCGCGGCATGCTCGCCGACGGTCGACGGCTACCCGGGCGCGGCGCTGCGCGCGATGCGCACCTTCGGCGGCCGGCATCCCAGCCCGAACGCCGGGTACTGTGAGGCGGCCTTCGCGGGCGCGCTTGGTGTCCAGTTGGGCGGCACCAACGTGTACGAGGGCGTGGTGGAAGACCGGCCGCGGCTCGGCGACGGGCGTCCACCCGGCGCCGAGGACATCCGCCGCGCTGTGCGGCTGTCCCGCGCCGTGACCTGGGCGGCCGCCGCGTTCGCCGCCGCCGCAGCCGTCGCATCGCGCTGGCGGTAACCGCGCTGCCGTGGCGGCCGTGGGATCGTGCCGGGATGCGCATACCTGACGGCGCGGTGCCTTGCGTAGGCTCGCCCGCAGCATCGGATGAGACGAACGCGGAATGAGGCGATGATGAACGGGGCGCTGCTGGTCGCCGGCACCACATCGGACGCGGGCAAGAGCGTGCTGACCGCCGGCCTGTGCCGCTGGATGGCCAGGCAGGGCGTCCGGGTCGCGCCATTCAAGGCGCAGAACATGTCGCTGAACTCCGCCGTCACCCCGGACGGTGCGGAGATCGGCCGCGCCCAGGCGATGCAGGCCGCCGCCGCGGGGATCGAGCCTGACACCCGGATGAATCCGGTGCTGCTCAAGCCGGGTAGCGACAGGCGCAGCCAGCTCGTCCTGCTGGGTCATCCAGTCGCGGAAGTGGACGCGGTCGAATACCGCGGCCATGCGACGGCGCTGCTGCAGGTCGCGTTGGACAGCCTCGCTGAGCTGCGCCGCGAGTTCGACGTCGTGATCTGCGAGGGCGCTGGCAGCCCCGCCGAGATCAACCTGCGCGACTCCGACATCGCCAACATGGGCCTGGCCCGGGCCGCGCGCCTCCCCGTGATCGTCGTGGGCGACATCGACCGCGGCGGGGTTTTCGCCGCGCTTTACGGCACGCTGGCGCTGCTGGAACCGGCCGACCAGGCACTCGTCGCCGGTTATGTGATTAACAAATTCCGCGGCGCGATGGAACTGCTCGAACCGGGAATATGGATGCTGGGCGAGCGAACCGGGCGGCAGCCGTTCGGGATAATTCCCTGGCGCGACGGCCTGTGGCTGGACGCCGAGGACTCGCTGGCCCTCCGCGGCGCGGTGGCGGCCGGTACCGCCGGTGTCAGCCCAGCGGGCGGCGACGTGCTGCGGGTCGCGGTCGTGCGGCTGCCGCGGATCAGCAACTTCACCGACATCGACGCGCTGGCCAGCGAGCCAGGCGTGCTCGTCAGGTACGCGGACGGGCCGGCCGAGCTCGCCGACGCCGATCTGGTCGTGCTCCCGGGGTCGCGCGCGACCGTGGCCGACCTGACCTGGCTGCGCAAGCGGGGGCTGGCAGAGATGATCTTGCATCGGGCGCGGTGCGGGCGGCCGGTACTCGGCATCTGCGGCGGATATCAGATGCTCGCCGGCGAGATTGACGACGAGGTCGAATCGGGGGCCGGCGTGGTGCGGGGACTCGGTCTGCTCCCGGTGCGGGTGGCGTTCGGGGCGGAAAAGAAGCTCGGGCGGCCGACCGGGATGGCCGCCGGGGTCGCGGTGACCGGTTACGAGATCCACCATGGTGTGGCGACCGTGCAAAATGACAGCGCGGAGGAGTTTATTGGTGGATGCCGCGGCGGCGCCGTCTGGGGGACAAGCTGGCATGGGCTGCTCGAGAACGACGAGTTCCGGCGGATCTTCCTCACCGAGGTCGCGGCGATCGCCGGCAGGGACTTTATCGCGACGCCTGGCACGGTGTTCGCGGCCGTGCGCGAGGCGCGCCTGGACGCGCTCGGCGATCTGGTGGCGGAGCACCTCGACACGTCAGCCATCTGCCGCTTGATTGAATCGGGTCCGCCGTCAGGGCTGCCAACCATCCGGGGGATCCGGGACGTCGCGCCCCGGGACTAGCCACGCGGGGTCACGCGCCTGCGCGGATTCCTTTCACGATCCCGGCAAGTTCAGCGCCCTCAGATGATCAACATCGCAGATTTGATCTTCAAGGTGACGCCGCTCCTTCGTCCGCTGCATGGTCCGCGAGGGTGAGTAACCGCACGACCGGCACTCTCATCCACTCCAGAATCCACTACCACAAATGACAGAAAAATCACAAGCGATCCCATATTCACATCTTCCCCTGGTCAGGTGGGGTGTGCTGGATCCAATGCCATGGAGTTGAGCTTGTTCGCGTGATTGGCGCCTGCAGTGTCAGCGGCGGCGTCCGGGCTATCTGCAGTCACGGTTTGTAACGGCTTCGCCGGGGCTGCAGGCCCGTCCTAGCAGCGATGGGCCGGGGAGCGGTCGGCTGCCTGGGCCTGGCGCGGGCTGGTGATCGCAGTCCCGTGTATCGGTTTGAGGCTGAATAGCGCGTTTCGGCGTGGCGTGATGGGTGATACGGAAGGGGCTCTTGTAGGAGAGATGGTGTCTGATGCCACTCTTCCTGCAGGAGCCCTTGGTGAAGTTGTACCCCTTTTCGACCCTGACCGCCATGCCCGCAGGCCAGCGCGATGCCGGAGGCGGCGGGGTTTCTGGCGTGCTGGGCTCCGCGCCGGTTATCGCGCTGCGGGTGGCGGACCTGGTGCCGTCGGCGGGCCGGCTCCCCGGAGAGGGAGACCGGACGGCGCTGGTGGTGGCCGGCACCCCGGTGATCCGTGCCGGGGATCAGCTGGTGTTCGTGAAGGTAGTCGCGGTCGCGCCGGCGGTGGTCCGCCGCGACGGCCGGATCCAGGCGGGCGGCCATCCCGCAGATCACGCCCGGCTGGGCGCGATTGAGCAGCAGCTCGATGACCTGCTGGGTCCCGGCGTGATCGACGAGATCGCCGCGGAGGCGACGCTGGCCGGGAAGGTGAAAGGCAAGGCCAGGCGGGCGATGACGGCCGCGTTAACGATCCGCGCGAGCGTGCTGATGGGCCTGGCGCCGGGCGCCGGCTACGCGGAGGTGATGTCCGCGCTGCTGGGTGATCTGGTGCTGGTGCCCTGGCAGCGCCCGTATCAGGCGCCCACCGCCAAGGTGCTGTCAACGTGGCGGGCCGCCCTGGGCCCCGCGCCCCTGGCCGGGCTGCAGGCACGGCTGCTGGCCGCGGTGGACGCCGAGCACCGCGACCATGACTACCGGGCCGTGCGCGTCGGGGACAGCGGCCATGAGCTGCAGCTGTGTTCGATCGACGGGTCGGTGACGCGCGTCCCCGACACCCCCGCCAACCGGGCCGCGTACGGCTCGACCGGGACCGCTGATGACAGCGCGCCCTACCCACAGGTCCGTGACCTGCTGGCCACCGACGCCTCCACCCGCGCCGCCCTGGCGGTAGTCTCCGGCCCGTCCGGCGGGCCCAAGGCCGAGGGCGAGCAGGCGCTGCTGGACTCGATGCTCACCATCTGCCCCCAGATCTTCACCGCCGGCCGGCCTGGGTGATGGACCGCAACTTTCCCGGCGCCGGCCGGGTCGCGGCGATGCTGGCCACCGGCACCCACGTTCTGATCCGCGTCAAAAGCGACCTCGCGCTGCCGCGCATCGGCGGTTTCCTGCCCGACGGCAGCTACTACAGCTACCTGACCGGAGGGCCCCCCGGCGGCCGCTGGTGCCTGAAGATCCGCGTCATCGAATACCTGGTGGACGTCGACGGCCAGGACACCGGCGAGCTGTTCTGCCTCATCACCGACCTAGCCGACCACACCCGCTACCCGGCCGGGCAGCTCGCTGCCGCCTACGCCTGGCGGTGGGCCGGGTCGGAGACATCCCTGAAAGAAGCCAAGTCCGCCATCACTGGCGCCGGGCCCTCCACCGGCCCGATCTTCCGCTCCGCCAGCCCCGCCCTGGTCGCAGCCGAGCACGCCGCCTGGATCTGCGGCACTGAGCTCACCCGTGCCCTGGCCCGCGCCGCGGCCCGCAACGCCGCCCCCGCCCGCAAGGGCCGCCGCGCCGGCCTGAAAGTCCAGCCCCGGCAGATCTCCTTCACCGCCGCCCGCCACGCCGCCCTGGCTAGCATCCGGTCCGGCGCCGCGACCGCGAGCCTGCCCGCCCCCGTGACCGCGACCTTCCGCCGCGACATCCTGCGAACCCTCGGCAAGCACCGCATCGTCATCGACCGTCACCGGCACCGTGACCGCATGACCAAAGCCCGCCAGGCATTCCCCGGCGCCGGACGCGGCGACCTCAGCACGCGCACCGCCATAGCCCGGGTCAGCATCTGCACGCCGGCAGCAGCCTGACCCATCACGGCGCCGTCACCGTTCCCTGATCCCTGCCCGAAACCGCCGGACGTGGAACCGGCCGCCGCCCCGCAGCGACAGCCGGGCCACACCCATTGCCGTCACGCTCTGCAGCCGCGATCGCAGACCATCACGCCTCATCCAGAACTCCGTCATGAACGCTGATCACGCTCAAGTCCATGGCATTGGATCGCCGTACGTGGAGGGATTTGAGCGTGCTAACTAAGGTACGCAAGCCTGATTCCAGGGCAACGCTTGTTTACTCGGCACATATGCCGCAATTCAACTACCGCCAGCGGCCGATTCAACCCGCCCTCGAGGTGAGATCGCTGACGAGCTCCGCTGGTGCACGCACACCACCGGCCAGCCACGCCGCGGGGATCGTATTGCCCTGCTGTGCACACAACCCATCCTGGGGGCCGCGAACCAACCGCAACCGTCCTGCACGCGACACCCTCCGTCCGTGGCGGTCCGCCACCCAGCGAGTCCTTGCACTCGGGGATGTACCCGAGGTACTACGAGTACATCGTTGGAGATGCTAGACGAAGAGCGGCAGGAGCTATGATCAACGACCACACCGCCCGTATTGCGGAGCCTGACGGTCACCTGGACAAGAGCGGCGAGACCGAGCTGCACGTGTTGACCGAGATGCACGACAACGAGGAGAAGCTCCGCGCCTGGTGGGAGTCCCACGCGGGCCCAGACAGGTTCTGGGATTACGTGGCGATTAAGGGGAAGTCATGGGGCCGCTTCATAGCGGAGCCGTCTGACAGGGCTGATCGAGGAGGGTGAACCATCCCCGCCGCGGTTCAACCCGCCTCGAGGCCGGCCTCACCGAGGCGCAGTCAGCCGCGGCTGCCTGACTCGAGGCCTGGTACTTGATCTTTGACGCTGACCTGGGGATACTCGCTGCCCGGGGCCTGACCTCTAGCGCCACCCCGCCACTGAGGTCAGGCTTCTCTGCCCCCTACGCGCTGGAAGCGGTGGACGCGGTAGAGAATTGGTCGGTTGAGGAATGGGCGGCAGATGGGCGAGGAGAATGGTCACCCCTCCCCCGAGAGAAATGGCCGCTGGCGACGAGGAATGGCGCGGCCATTCTCGGGACCTTGGTCAAAATGGCCCGTCCGATGCCTTAAATGGCTGGAATGGCGCGATGGGACCCGCCAGGTTTCCCGCGAAGCCACCAACACGATCTTGATAACAGTGGCCTCGACGCGGATCTTGGGAGGTTTCATCTTGTTCAATACCACGCAGAGTGACGAAAACCCGTGCAACGGGGCGTTTGCCTCCATCTGGCTCCGTGCGGGGGACAACGCACAGTAGTAATCGGGCCGATCGGGGGCCTAGAGCGCTCGTCAGTCCCAGTAGTGGCCCAGCTTGCGGCCGAACTCCTCCATGGCCCGCCTGGTGACCTCGTCCGCGACGTCGTCCAGGAAGCTGTCGTCGTTCTACCACCTCCCCGGCCGCTCACAGGTCGGTCAGGTGGTCTGCCCACTTCTCCGGGCTGTGTATCAGGGGGCCCGTCCTCGCGTCTGTCACAGTGTGGGCCCACGCCGGGTGGGCTTCGGCCAAAAAGTAAGGAAGTAATACATGACTACAAAGCTGCTCAAGCGTGCTGCCGCGACCAGTGCCGCCTTCATCGCGATCGGCTCCGCTGGTGCGGTGGGCTTGTCCACGGCTGCCGGTGCGGCCACGGTCAACCCGGTGGCTGCGGCCATGACCCAGGCTGCGACCACCCATCCTGCGGCCGTGTCGCATGATTACCACGACTGCTACTGGCGGTACTCCGATTACCACTGGTACTGGTACTGCTACGACCACGGCGACCACGGCGACCACAGCGACCACGGCGACGACTGACTATGGTGGTCACGCTCACGGTGACCATGACAGCAGGCACTAGCAGGCATCACCCAGAGGACCCCCGGCTCTGGACCGGGGGTCCTCTCGTTTCCGCACCCGGATTGAGGCGCGAGCGTAGAACGAGCCTGGAGCTCGTTCACCATGTACGTCCTTGGCGGGGTGGCTGGTGGTGCGGCCTGCGGTCGTGTCGTGGTCGGATGGAGGCTGTGAAGGTCCGTATCGGAATTGGCCTGGGTACGGCCGCCGCTCCGGCCGAGTTCGCCAGGGCCGTCGACCGCCTGGAGGAGAATGGCGTCGACTCCCTGTGGCTTTCGGAGATGGTGTTCGGGCCCATGGTGGAGCCTTTCGTGGGTATGGCGCATGCCCTGGCACGCACTGTCCGGCTGAAGGTCGGTACCGGTGTGTCCGTACTGCCCGGACGCAACCCCGTGCTGGTCGCCAAGCAGCTCGCGTCGCTGGCCGGGCTCGCGCCCCGGCGGGTGCTTCCCGTCTTCGGCCTGCAGCCCGCCCGACCGCGGGAGCGCGTCTTGTTCCCGGCTCCTGCCGGGCGCCGCGGCGCGGTGTTCGACGAGGCCCTGAAGCTGTTGCGGCTGCTGCTGCGAGAGGAAACCGTGTCGTTCGCCGGCGAGTTCTTCGCGGTCGAGGGCGCGAGCGTCGGCCCGTTGCCGGCGGAGCCGCTCGACATCTGGCTTGGCGGCAGCGTTCCAGCTGCGCTGCGCCGCGTCGGCAGGTTCGGCGATGGGTGGCTTGCCAGCTTTGTCACACCTGAGGAGGCCCGCGCTGGGCGTGCGGCCATCCAGGCAGCCGCCACCGCAGCGGGCCGCGAAGTCGATCCGGAGCACTTCGGGATCAGCCTCGCGGTCGCGACCGACGGACTGCCCGCAGAGTTGATCTTCGCCATCCGCCAGCGGCGGCCGCATGCCGATCCGACCGGGCTCGCGGCGGCAAGCTGGGATGATGCCCGTCGGCTTATCGCGGAGTACGTGGCCGCTGGCATCAG
The DNA here is from genome assembly GCA_963820395.1 of uncultured Actinomycetota bacterium. Classification (GTDB taxonomy): domain Bacteria; phylum Actinomycetota; class Actinomycetes; order Streptosporangiales; family Streptosporangiaceae; genus DATFVJ01. The sequence continues at coordinate 71,290 of CAWGAE010000012.1, forward strand.
CAAGTTCGTCATCCGGCCAGCCGCGGCAACCGCGTCACTTGACGAATTCATCGGGTACTTCACCCGCGAGCTGATGCCACTTCAGACGTGAGAAGCAGATCGCGCCGCTATCCGCTGGTCCGGTCGGCTGAACCGCGGTTCACCCCGGCGGGTAGGCGCGCACTATCGCTGCCCATTCCACCGGGGCTTGCTGCCGCGCGGCGAGAGCGGACTCGCGTTTGGCGCTTGCCGGAGGTGCCTTCGCGGATCACATCACGCGGATCCTGGTTACGCGCAGCGGCAGCCCGCCGGTATCGATAGGTTGCCCCGCTTGGGCCGAGTTTCCGTCGCTCGCGCCGCGCTGGCCAAGGCGATGCTCGCGCCCGGCCGCATATCGAGATCGGCGGTGGACGAGCGCAGACCGCCTGACGGGCGGCAGCGCCTATTCGGCCTCGCGGTGAAGACCGGCGGCGCCGCACAACGCCGGAGTGATCGCGGCGGCGGCTTCCCGTAGCAGCTCGGTTGTTACCCCCGGCAGCGGCTCGCCACGGCTGCGCTCACCTGGCCGGCGGCGAATCCGGTGCCGCAGAGAAACCGCATCAGCGGGCCGAACGTGGCGGCGGCCGCCACGCCGATGAAGAACACGCCTGGCACGGTCGACTCGAACGAACCGGAAAGGCGCGGCGAACCGGCGACGCGCCGCAGCTGGGTTCGCAAGCCGGGGCTGAGGAAATCCAGGCTAACCAGATTCACCCGGTAACCCGTGGCGGCCAGGACGTGATCGGCCCGCACATCGCGCTGCTCGCCGGTGGCGGACTGCAGGGTCAGCACTAGCTGCTCGCGGTCACGGCGTGCTTCCTGAATGCGCTGACCGGTGAGGACCGGGAACTGCCCGACGACCCGGTCGCGCAGCCACCACCCGCCGAGCGGACCGAGCACCCTCCGAACCAGCGTGAGCCTGGTCTGCCTCGGCAGGTACCTGAACATTCCGGGGGCATGACTGAACGGGTAGAGCGACCACGCAGGTCCAAGCGGCGAGCGCGGCGCGGGCAGCAGGCTCGCCAGCCCAGCGGCGCGAGGCTTCGGCGGGTCGCCGAAACGCACCTGGCCGCGGGCGATGACTTGCACCCGCGCCCCCGCCTCATGCAGCAGCGCCGCGCCCTCCAGCGCAGACTGGCCAGCGCCGATCACGGCGACTTCCCGCCCGGCGAAGGCAGACAGATCTCGGTGCTGCGAGCTATGCGACAGGACGCCATCCGGCGATGGACCGTCCGGTACGACGGCCGTCAGTTGCGGAGGCAGGTAGCGGAAACCGGTCATGCCGCTTGCCACCACCACCGTCTCTGTCTCGAGTTCTTCGCCGGAATCGAGCGTGACGTGAAACCGTCGGCCGCTCCTGTCAAGGTGGCGCACCTGCGCGGATTCGGCGTCGGGGACGAGCTGCTCCTGGAACCACTGGCCGTAACGAATGAACAGATCAATGGGCACAGGCTGGTTGTCACGCAACCGCTTGGTACCCGAGACGGCGCAGAAGTCAGCCAGCGTGAAGCCGGGCGCCGGTGCGGACAGGTTCGACGCCCACGGGGCCGACTTGAGGAACATGCCGGTCGGCATTTGCTCGCGCCAGCCGGCCATGACCGAACCGAAGGTCCGGACCCGCACGCCGCGTGCGCGCAGATGGGCCGCCGCGGACAGCCCGTATGGTCCGGCCCCGATGACGACAGCCGGCGTGGCAGCGGGCGTGTTCACTGGTCACCATCCTTTGCCGTGGTGGAGACCTCGCCCCGGCCCGTGCTCGGCCAGCATGGTTGAGCTGGCGACCAAAGCAAGCCGCCGACTCGGGACGACCCGTCCGGAGACCTCGGATCGGGCTCTTTCCGGAGGCGGTCGGTGGGTCGTAGTCGGGCCGCCGAGAGCACCAGCCGAAGTTATCAGCTGTGGTTCGAGGTCGCGTGCCTTCCCGAGAACGGGGGACCGTGACGTGACGGTTCGGAGCGCGAGCGGGCGTTAGGCGGCGGACCGGAGCGGGCGTGACGCGGCGGAGATGGCAGGATCGGGTGGATGGCCACCATCCTGCTGATCTCCACGGCCGACACCGAACTCCTGGCCGCCCGAAACGCCAGCGCCGGTTACCGCACCGCTAACCCGGTGCGGATCCAGGATTGCGACCTCGCCGCACTCGCCGTCGGCGCTGATCTTGCGGTCGTCCGCCTGCTCGGCGGGCGCAAGGCATGGCCCGCAGGGCTTGCGGCGCTGCGGCGGGCCGAGCTGCCGCTTGTCGCGCTCGGTGGCGAAGCCGCGCCAGACGCGGAACTGATGGCATTGTCCACGGTGCCCGCGGGAATCGCAGCGCAGGCACTCGGTTACCTGCGTGAGGGCGGCCCAGAGAACCTTCGCGAGCTTGCCGCGTTCCTTTCCGACACGATCCTGCTGACCGGTGAGGGCTTCGCGCCGCCGCGCCCGATGCCCCAATACGGGCCGCACGAATATCGGCCACACGGCGCGGGCCGGGAACACGGTGCGGGCCGGGAACACGGTGCGGGCCGGGAACACGGTGCGGGCCGGGAACACGGTGCGGGCCGGGAACACGGTGCGGGCCGGGAACACGGTGCGGGCCGGGAACACGGTGCGGGCCGGGAACACGGTGCGGGCCGGGAACACGGTGCGGGCCGGGAACACGGTGCGGGCCGGGAACACGGTGCGGGCCGGGAACACGGTGCGGGCCGGGAACACAGCCCACACCAGGCAGAAGGGCATCCCTGCTCAGGTCTGGGCGCTCAGCGGCCCATCGTCGCGGTCGTCTACTACCGTGCGCACGAACTGTCGGGCAACACGGCGTTCGTGGACACACTGTGCGCGGCGCTCGAGCAGAGCGGCGCCACGGCCATGCCGGTGTTCTGCGGCTCGCTTCGTAACCCGCCGGACGGCCTGATCGAGCTGCTCCGGCAGGCTGACGCTGTGATCACGACCGTACTCGCGGCGGGAGGCGCGACCGCGAGCACTCCCGGCGCCGAGGAAGCAGGCGACGGCGACGGATCGTGGGAGGCGGGGGCGCTCGCCGGACTCGGCGTGCCGATCATCCAGGGTCTCTGCGTGACATCCACCCGCGCGGAGTGGGCGGAGTCGGACGCGGCGCTCACCCCGATGGATGCCGCTATGCAGGTGGCGATACCGGAGTTCGACGGCCGCCTGATCACGGTGCCGTTCTCCTTTAAGGAAGAAGGCCCGGACGGCATCCCGGTGTACCGCGCGGATCCCGAGCGGGCGGCGCGCCTGGCACGCGTCGCGGGAGCGCATGCGCGGCTGCGCCGCACCCCGAACTCCGCGAAACGCATAGCGATCATGCTGTCCTCCTATCCGACCAAACATGCGCGGGTGGGGAACGCGGTAGGGCTCGACACCCCGGCGTCAGCCGTTCGGCTTCTCGATGCGTTGCGGCGGGCAGGCTACGATCTCGGGCCCGGGTTCCCACGGGAAGGGGATGCCCTCATCCACGCGCTGATAGCGGCGGGCGGGCACGACGCGGAATGGCTGACCGAGGAGCAGTTGCGCGCCGCACCGGTCAAGGTCCCCGGCGAGGTGCAGCGCCGGTGGTTCAGCCAGATCCCTGACGGCTTGCGCGAGCGGATCCTTTCTCATTGGGGCGACCCGCCCGGTGAGCTGTACGTGGACGGTAGCGACGACGCTGCCATCGTGCTCGCGGCGCTGCGGTTCGGGAACGTGGTGCTGATGATCCAGCCGCCGCGCGGTTTCGGCGAGAACCCGGTGGCTATCTACCATGATCCGGACCTCCCGCCCTCGCATCATTACCTGGCGGCATACCGGTGGCTGGACGAGGTCTTCCGCGCGGACGCGATCATCCACCTGGGCAAGCACGGAACGCTGGAGTGGCTGCCGGGAAAGGGGCTCGGGCTGTCCGCGGAGTGCGCGCCGGATCAGGTGCTGCGCGAGATACCGCTCGTCTACCCGTTCATCGTCAATGACCCGGGCGAGGGGACCCAGGCCAAGCGCCGTGCGCATGCCACCATCGTGGATCACCTGGTGCCGCCGATGGCCCGCGCGGACACCTACGGTGACCTGGCCAAGCTTGAGCAGTTGCTGGATGAGTACGCGACCGTGCAGGCGCTCGACCCGGCGAAGCTGCCCGCGATGCGCGCGCAGATCTGGACCCTCGTGCGGGCCGCGCAGTTGCACCACGACCTGCAGGTCGCGCAGCAGCCCGGTGAGACGGAGTTCGGCGACTTCGTGCTGCACATCGACGGCTACCTGTGCGAAGTGAAGGATGCCGCGATCCGCGATGGGCTGCACGTGCTCGGCGAGGCGCCCTCTGGTCCCGCGCTGATAAACCTGGTCGGGGTGATCCTACGGTCGGCACAGGTGTGGGGCGGGCGGTCCGGGGCCCTGCCGGGGCTGCGCGTGGCGCTCGGCGTGGACGAGGCGTCGGCCTCCCGCGGTGAGCGCGACAGCGCCGAGGAGACCGTGCGCCTGCTGCTCGAGGGCATGGCCGAGGCCGGCTGGGATCCGGCGCGCGCGGCGGAAGTCTGCGACGCCGTCCTAGGTCCGGGCGTTCCGCCGGACACCTTCGAGGGGACCTCGCCCATCAGCCCGCTTTCGCCCGCGGGTCCGTCCGCTCCCGCGGGTCCGCTCGCCCCCGCGCCCTCGGGTCCGCCCGCGTCCTTGGGTCCGCCCGCGCCCTCGGGTCCGCCCGCGTCTTTGGGTCCGCCCGCGCCCTCGGGTGTGCCGGCGCCGGCCGGTCCGCTCGCGCCTGGCGGTCCGCCGGCGTCCTTGGGTCCGCCCGCGCCCTCGGGTCCGCCCGCGCCCTCGGGTGTGCCGGCGCCCTCGGGTGTGCCGGCGCCGGCCGGTCCGCTCGCGCCTGGCGGTCCGCCGGCGGCCGCGCTCGCGCCCGCCAGTCCATCCGCATCCACGGCAGAAGTAACATCAGCAGCAGACGCCGCATCGGCCGGCACGCTTGCCGCCACGCCTGCCGCCTCACCCGCCCCTCTGGGGCGGCCGACGCCGACTAGCCCATTCATCTCAACAACAGAAGTTACATCAGCAACACGCGCCACATTGGTTGGTGCTTCCGAGTCAGTGATCCCTGATCGTGTTACCCGGCCCGCAAATAACGTCGGCAACTCAACACGAACGGGGATCTTGTACCCCGACGTTGTCCGCGTGCTTGAATTCGCGGCGGCTGAGGTGGTGCCCCGGCTCGCCGCGACGAGCGGTGAGATCGACGCGGTACTCCGGGCGCTCGACGGCGGCTACATCCCGGCCGGTCCGTCCGGGTCGCCGACCCGAGGGCTGGTCAACGTGCTGCCCACGGGCCGCAATTTCTACTCCGTCGACCCTAAGGCGATCCCTTCCCGCGCTGCCTGGGATACCGGCTCTGCTCTCGCGGAGTCCCTGCTCGCCAGGCACCTGGCCGACGAGGGTGATTACCCGCCCTGCGTGGGCCTCACGGTCTGGGGCACCTCCGCGATGCGTACCCAGGGCGACGACATCGCCGAGGTCCTCGCGTTGATTGGCTGCAGGCCGACCTGGGACGAGGCGTCCCGGCGCGTAACTGGCTTCGAGATCGTGCCCATTCCTGAACTCGGCCGCCCGCGCATCGATGTGACGTTGCGTATCTCCGGCTTCTTCCGCGACGCCCTGCCCCACGTGGTCGCCCTGATGGACGACGCGATTGCGGCGGTCGCGGAACTTGACGAGGCCGGTGAAGACAACTTCGTGCGCGCCCACGCCGTTGCGGACCTGGCTGGTCACGGCGACTGGCGCCGCGCGACCACGCGAATCTTCGGCTCCAAGCCTGGCGCCTACGGCGCGGGCCTGCTGCCGCTCATCGACGCACGGAACTGGCGGGACGACGCCGACCTGGCTGAGGTCTACGCGGTCTGGGGCGGCTACGCGTATGGGCGCGGGCTCGACGGCGCCGCGGCTCGGCCGGACATGGAGACGGCATTCCGCCGGATCGCGGTGGCCGCCAAGAACCAGGACAACCGTGAACACGACATCGTCGATTCCGACGACTACTTCCAGTACCACGGCGGAATGGTCGCCATGGTGCGTGCGCTCACCGGGCGCAACCCCGTCGCCTACGTGGGAGATTCCGCGGTGCCTGACGCGGTGAGAACCCGGACCCTTTCTGAGGAGACCCACCGGGTGTTCCGTGCTCGGGTAGTGAACCCGCGCTGGATCGCGGCGATGCGGCGGCACGGATACAAGGGCGCGTTCGAACTGGCCGCGACGGTCGACTACCTGTTCGGCTACGACGCGACCGCTGGGGTGGTCGCGGACTGGATGTATGAACAGCTCGCCGCGTCGTACGTGTTCGACGCCGAGACGCGGCAGTTCATGCGGGAGTCGAACCCGTGGGCGCTACGCGGGATCGCCGAGCGTTTGCTCGAGGCGGCGCAGCGCGGCCTGTGGGCCGAGCCCGATCCGAAAACCCTCGACAGGCTACGCCAGATGTATCTCGATCTGGAAGGTGACCTGGAGGAAGGCTCCTGAGCGCCAGTAATTTGTACTTTGAGCGAACGGCGTCCGGGTGGGCGCATGGCAGGTGGTGCCTGTCTTGAGGAGCGCGTGGTTGGTCAGCGTGCCGGAGCCGCCCACCTCGGCTGGCGGCACACAGGCGATCAGCGCTCGGACCTGAGCGGAACCGCGGAAGTGGCCACATTGACGAGGGGATTGAGCATGCGATCGCGGCAGGCGAGCTGGACAGGGCGGTCCCTTCTCCAAGTCGCTTTATCCCGGCCCGGCGCTCCCCAGCCGCGTCCCTCCAGGTCATTCCCTGAGCCGCTGTCTGCGTGACGTCGCTGCGATAATCGGCCGGGAGGGCCCGGGAGAGGGAATGCGCGGCTCAGGGTCGGGCGTAGCCGAATCGCGATAGCTCGGGCAGGCTGCGGGATCAGCACGCTGACCTGCCCGAACGTGCCAGTGCGGGAGCACGCCCCACCGCCGCCCCGGCCTTCCCGGTCAGGCATCGCTCCGGTGGCCGGAGCCTACCGGTTAGGCCGCTCGAGCCGCGGCGCCGGCTCCCGGCCTGGCGGCTGGGACGGCCGTTTCCCGACTCCCTCGGTTGGCAGCGGCGGGATGGGGTGGGTCTGCGGCTCGCCGACCTTCAGGGCAATCCGCTTGCCGTGGTGGGAGGTCTCCAGCGGCGGACCGTCGCCGGACATCGTGTAGGTGGCAGTGTTGCCGGAGACGTCGACCATCAGCCGCCGGCCGCGCAGGCAGATCCGGAACGCCAGCCGGGTCAGCTGAGGCGGCAGCCGCGGCGCGAAGGCCGCGCCGCCGCATCGGCGCATGCCGCCGAACCCGCCCACCAGCGCAATCCAGGCTCCGGCCAGGGAGGCGATGTGCAGCCCGTCGCGAGTGTTGTGCTCCAGGTCGGCCAGGTCCATCAGCGCCGCCTCGCCCAGGTAGTCGTAGGCGAGGGTGAGGTGCCCGGTCTCGGCGGCGATTACTGCCTGGGTGCACGCCGACAGCGAGGAGTCCCGCACCGTGATCGGTTCGTAGTAGGCAAAGTTCCGGGCCTTCTGCTCGGCGGTGAACGCATCCGGGCGCACCAGCATGGCCAGCACCAGGTCGGCCTGCTTCACCACCTGCTTGCCGTACAGGTCGAGGTAGGGGAAGTGGCGCAGCAGCGGGTACTGATCGGCGCTGGTGGCGGCGAAGTCCCAGGCCTGGTGCTTGGTGAACCCCTCGTCCTGGGGGTGCACGCCGAGCTTGTCATCGTAGGGCACGACCATCGCCTTGGCCGCGGTGCGCCAGCTGGCTACCTCCTCGGCCGACACCCCGAGCCCGGTGGCACGCTCGGGGTACCGGCCGACAGCGTCCGCGGCGTCGTTCAGGTTCTGCTGGGCCATCAGGTTGGTGTAGACGTTGTTGTCCCCGAGCGCGCTGTACTCGTCGGGCCCGGTCACCCCGTCGATGCGGAACTTCCCCTCGGTGTCGTGGTGCCCGAGCGAGCGCCAGAGCCGGGCGGTGTGCACCAGCAGGTCGACGCCGACTGCGCCGTCGAACGCCGTGTCCCCGGTCGCGGCGACATACCGGGTCACCGCGTCGGCAATGTCGGCGTTGATGTGGAACGCGGCCGTGCCGGCCGGCCAGTAGCCAGAACACTCCGCGCCGGCGATCGTGCGCCACGGGAACGCCGCTCCGGCCTTCCCGAGCTGGCGGGCCCGGTCGATCGCCATCGGCAGCGTGGAATGCCGCCAGCGCAGCGCGTGCGCCGCGGCCTCGGGGATCGTGAGGTCCAGCACGGTGAGCACGTAGCTTTCGGTGTCCCAGAACGCGTGCCCGTCGTAGCCGCTGCCGGTCAGGCCCTTCGCCGGGATCGCCCGGTCCTCGGCGCGGGCGCCGGCCTGCATCACGTGGAACAGCGCGAACCGAACCGCCTGCTGGATCTCCGGGTCGCCATCCAGCTCCACGTCGGCCCGGCTCCAGAAGTCGTCCAGGTAGGCACGCTGCTCGGCGAGCAGGCCGTCCCAGCCAGCCTGCATGGCGGTGTCGAGGGCGCCGTCGACCTGGGCCCGCATGGCCGGCCGCGACCGTTTCGCCGACCAGCCGAAGGCGACGAACTTCACCAGGTGCAGCCGCTCGCCCGGCTGCAGCGTCGCCGCGATCGTCAGCCGGGCCATGTCGGGACGGCTTTCGGTCCGCTGGCGGGTGCTCCCCGGGCAGGAGACCTCGTGCTCCATCGCCACCGCCACCCGGATCCCGCTGTGGGCGGTGCGGTGGATCATGCCGGCTTTGCCTTGCGCAGCCGCGTGCTCCTCGGGCCGCAGCGGCGCCTCCAGCACGGCCGATGCCCGCGGGTCGCCGTCGGTGGACGGCAGCTGCTCGTTGGTGACCAGCTCGGACTGCACCACTAGGTGGGCCGGGCCGTCGAGCGGCTCGACGGTGTAGCTGATCGCGGCGACAGCGCGCTGGGTCAGCGAGACCAGCCGGACCGAGCTAACCCGCACCGTCCGGCCGGCCGGCGAAGCCCACTCGGCGGTCCGGCTCAGCGTCCCGGCCCGGAAGTCCAGCAGCCTCTCGTGCGACTGCAGCTGCCCGTAGCGGAGGTCAAACGGCTCGTCGTCGACGAGCAGCCGGATCAGCTTGCCGTTGGTGACATTGATCACGGTCTGCCCGGACTCGGGGAAGCCGTAGCCCGCCTCCGCGTACGGCAGCGGCCGTACCTCGTACACGCCGTTCAGGTAAGAGCCGGGCAGCGCGTGCGGTTCCCCCTCGTCCAGGTTCGCCCGCCAGCCGAGGTGCCCGTTCGAGAGCGCGAATACCGACTCGGTCTGGGCCAGGACGTCCAGATCGAGGCCGCGCTCGCGCAGGCGCCACGGCTCGATCGGGAACGCCGGATGCTGGATCACGGCTGCTCCAGCAGTTCGGCCAGGTCGCGCACTACGACATCCCCCCGGACGCGCGTAGCTCGCCGGCCTGCCCGACCCGGACCACCCCGACGACCCAGCCGAACCGGCCCGCCCGCAGGTCACGCCGGTCGGCACCGCCGCGCAGTTCGCGCTGGGCGATACCACCGCCTGGGCCAGCCCCGCGTCCCTGACAACCGTCACGTAGGTGACCGATCCCGAAAACCCTCGCTCCGCCCTCCCCTAACTTGCGCAGCACGAACGGGTTCTTCCGGTTCCCCGGCCCGTGCACGGTCTCCGCGTCCGCCGGGTCGTCATCGCTGCCCTCCGGCAGCTCAATCCCCCGCGAGGCCCGGAACGACCTGGTCCCGTCGGCGCGCGGCTCGCCATCGACGTACCGCCTGTCGTCGGTCCTCAGATCAAACGGAACGAATGCCCAGCCGCTGGCCTCCTCCGCCCGCAGCCGAAGGTACTCGTCGAACATCTCCTTCCAGGCCGCCGCGTGCGCTGCCGCAGTCTGGGTCAGCGTGGCGTACAGGTCGAACAGGCACACCCGGATCTGGTCAGGTAGCCCAAGCACACCTTCAGTCTAGGCCGACAGCAGTTTGAATTCCGTTAACAGGGAGGGTACAGAAGGTTAATGTCCGGCAGCAACGGTCATGCGAGGCCCGCGCCGCTGAAACCACCACCGTACCCATTGCCTGTTTGACCGGATTGAGCAGCGCTAGCAAAATCCTTATTTCTGTCCGGCCACAAACACGGACGATAGAGTGTCATGCAGAGGAACAATTGGCATTGCGATGGCCGAGTGAGGGCGTCCATTCAGGGGTGCGGGTTGAGGTGTGAGGATGGCGCTGGAGGTACGTCTTTGGACGCTGTCGGCCAGTTGGTGGCCGCTGGGATGTGCCCGAGTGCAATGCCGGAGGCGACAGCTTCCAGGCAGCCGCGGTTACCGCATCCGCACACCGGCCCGTCAGGTGCCACGGTGATATGGCCGAACTCAGCGCCGATATCCCGTCGAGGTCTGAGCCCCGGTACGGCTGATCGTCGAGGATGAGCCGCCGCCAATGCCGGTCCCCACGATGACCACGAGCACGTTGCGTCGGCCCGCACCCGCCCCATGGCAAGCCACCACCCAGGCGGCTCCGTTGGCGTCGTTATCGACCACGGACGGCAACCCGGGGCCTGGGCGGCCGCTGCCGGGTGGGATCGGCTTATTGGGCGGCCATGGCTTCGATCGCTTGGTCCTGAAAGCTGAAAGCGATTCAGAGCAGGCGGGTTTGGGTGCTACTTGCCGACGCTCTGTGTGACAGTAGTATGTGGTACGTAGTCCTACGCTTGCCGTCACCAGATCGCGACAATGTCCGCCAGGTCCTCTGGCGGGTAGGTGATCCGGTGACGTACGCCGACGACTCCCACAACGTGCCGGATCGCACTGAACAGGTCACGGGCGATGGCATGGTCTTCCGGCTGGCCGGTGATCGTCACGATGCCACACGTCACGGTCAATTCGAATACCTTCGGGTCGAGCGCGAACTCCTCGGTGATGAGTTCCCATACGTCGTCGCGGATTTGGTCGTCTTGCCTGTCGAAGACGCTCAGGACGTCCACCCGACTGATTATACCGACCAGACGGCCGTCGTCTTCGACGACCGGTAGCCGCTTCACCCGACGGGTGTACATGATCTTAGCTGCCTCGGCCACGCTCGCATCCGGGCTGATCGTGATTGCGGGTGTGCTCATCAGCTGGGCTGCGGTCACACCGGCCGCCTTCACCTGTTCCGCGCCGCTTAGCGTTAACTCCGGCCCAATCTCCTTGAGCAGCAGGTCCGCCTCGGACACCACCCCGATGACCCGATGGGCCGAATCCAGCACTGGAAAGGCACTCACACCGTAGGGACGCATGGCGGTCAGGATGTCCTTGAACCAGGCCGTTTCCCGGACACCAATGACACACCGGGTCATCACGTCCTTGACGCTGTTGTTCATGATCACCGGCCCTCTGTTCGGCGCTATCCGTGAGGCAGGGTACCCGGCTTGCCGGGGTGGATGGCAACCCAGTTCCGCGCGGCGTTCTGGATCCTGAGCTGGTTCATAGATTGTTTGCTCTATGGTCATGCATTGTTTGGCCTAAAGGCGGTGATCAGTTGGTCGTTGACCTCCGCCAATGACGTCAGGCGATCTTCATTGGGCCACATGTGGACTACAACGTGTTAGTCTTGATGGCAAAGTGTTAACAGAGTTTCGTCGGCTCTTCCCCCGTAGCTATTGGCCGACGGGACGAACCGGGAGGCACTGGGCCGGTCCGCGGCGGGCTGACCACCAAGGTCCACCTGTTCGCTGACCGGCGGTGCCGCCCGGTCACCCGGATCCTGAGCCCAGGGCCAGCACGGCGACTGACCGCGGTTCATCCCACTGCTGGAGCAGGTCCTTGAGCGCGGAATTCGCTCGTTCGTTCCTCCGGCGCTCAGCCCGTGAGTTCTTGGGCACGCTGCGGTGTGGGGGTGGCGTTCCCGGTTGCGCCGCGGTATCTCCGTGATGGACCAGCCAAGATCAGCGAACGGCAGGGCCCATTCGAACACCCGTCGGCACCGCGGGCGATCGCGTAGAAGATGGCCGGATCTTTCGCGCTAGCGCGGACGAGAAGCGCAACTGCTATCGCCATCCGGTCATAGCGCCGCGCCTACTGGCTTGCGCATCACGAACTGGTCGAGGGCGGAGTAGACGGTTGATCCGGCCGCCGCGCCGTGGTGGGTGACCGTGATCGACGTGGTACCGCCGCGCTCCACCGGGACGAAGTCGAATGAGGCGAACCCGTACGGGGTCTGCAGGTCCCGATACGCCGACCAGGGCGCAGGCTCGCTCGTCGTGACGCTCGGGTGCTGGCTGTGCGGGCTGCCGGGTCCGACGCGAGTGATCAGGACCCCGTCGTGCGGCATATCGAAGTCGCCCGGTGGCGTGGGCGTCGCGCCGCCACCACCGATGATCACGTGAACGGTGCCGTCCCTGGTGTCGATCTCCGCCGGGTTGGTGCCCTGAGGCGCCGGGGTGAGCAGCTCGCTGCCGGAAAGAATGCCACGGACCGGGAAGGTGCGCTCGAAGTGGTGCTCGTGGCCGGCGACGACCAAGTCCACGCCGTAGGCATCGAACAGCGGCAGCCATTGTTGCCTGATCCCGAGGTCCGCCCCGTTGAAGTGCGCTGATGACATCGCCACCTGGTGCATGCAAACGACGACCCAGTCGATGTCCGGCGACCGCCGCGCCTCCGCGAGCTCAGTCTCCAGCCAGGCGCGCTGCTGGCCGTGGCTGTACCCGGTGATGTAGGGGTTGAGCCCGGTCGCCTGGTAGCCGGGCACATGGTCGCGCCGGTATGCGCTGAACCCGCCGTCCTGAAGGCACACGTCGTCGTTGTTGATGGAGATCACGCGGATTGGCCCTACCGTGAACGAGTACCAGTTGCCGCGGAAATCGGCCAAGCCGTTGCCGGGCAGCTCGAACCTCGTCTGGTAGGAAAGATATCCGTGCGGCCCGTTGCCGACCTCATTCTCGTGATTGCCGGCAGCGGGCATCCATGGCCGGTTCCTCGCCGAGCGCATGTCATTCGCGAAGAACGCGGACCAGGTCGCGACCGGCACGTCACTGATGTTCGCGTAGCACAGGTCGCCGTTCAACAGATGGAACAGCGGATCGAGCGCTTCGACCGCGTCGACGATGTGCCGGGCGTTCGCGGTTGCCGGGCCAAGGCCCAAGCCGACTGGCGCGGGAATCGACTGGTCGCCGAAGCTGGTGAAGCGGAAACCCCTTGACCGGCCCCGCGGCGCGGTGCGGAAGCTCCCCGGCACCGGCGCTGCTCCGTCGTGGAGCACTTCATAGGCGAATGCGGTATCTGGCTCGAGGCGGTCAATCCGGGCGTGATAGGTCCAGACCGTCTCGTCGGTCATGGCATCGGTGTAGATGCGCTCCTCCGCCGGAACCACGGTGCCGAACGAACGATCCGCGCGGCCCAGCCGCAGCCGGGGCCGGGAGACCGCTGCCGCAGCCGCCCAGGACACGGCGACCTGCGCCGAAGCGTCCGCGCCGAACTGCACATGCACCTGCTCGGGCAGCGGCGCGCCCGCTGCGTCTGCCCTGCGGACCAGCGACGGTGCACGGCGATGGCCACCCAGCAGCGGCGCCGTCGCGGCAACGCCGCCCGTGATCAGAACCTGCCGACGGGACACCTCCGGTCCGTAACTCATTCCGCTCCCCGGGATCATCGCGCGAGTAGCCTAGCCATTACCAGCACCATCGTCATGCGCCCGGGGTTCATCGAGGGTTAACGCGGCACATCCGCCTCGTGAAGCCTGGCGATCTCGACATGCCCCCGCTTCGGTGCGGTCCAGGCCAGTAGCGCCGGACTCATTGGCCGTGTTTGCCGACCTGTCGCTCGCCAGGGACAAACGTGTGAGTGCCGGGAATCGTGTCACCCGCACCTGACCTGGGATTGCTGCACCCGTACTGATCTGGGGCGAACGGCAGCGGGGCCAACCGCGACTCCGGCACGATCAGCTCTCGTGACCTTCCGCCTGCTTTATCTGATCTTCGTGCGGCTGTGCGACTGGCTGGCCCGGCTGCCGTGTTCCGACAACGTCAAGAACACCGAGATCCTGGTGCTGCGCCACCAGACCGGACTTCCGCAGATGATGGGCACACGATGTGACGAGGTCTTCCTGGTCGCCGCCGACAGTTCCGTTCACAGGGCGCCGTCGAAGTGATCAGTCTGAGTCGAAGGAGAACAAGGTGGCCGTGAGTGACATTGATCACGTCCGGGCGCGTCAGGGGAGGGCACGGTGTCCTGACAGAGCCGGACACCCGGTTATGGCGCGCCGCAGGGCTCGCAGCCCGGCGCATCGTGCCTGGCGAGCACTTACCAAGAAGACCCCGCGCCCGCCAGCGCGCGAAAGATCACCGAACTTGGCCTCCGGGAGCAAACCGCCAGAGTGGCACCGTCGAGCCGGTGCCGCTCAGCGGCGTTTGCAGAGGTGTGTCGCTGCCGTCAAAGTGATAAGCCGCTCTGCTCCCGGTGCGTCGTCGCCGACCGGCGACACAGTGAGGATAAACCCACCCTGGCCCAGACGGACCGTCTTGACCAGCAATTCCTGCCCGGTACCAGAGAGCATGATCACGTCACCGGCGTCAAGATCACCCGGCAGGACCTCATCCTCCACGGACGGGACGTTACGCTTAGCACAGCCCGATGTCATCGGCACGCCACGCGCAGCGTCTGCTGGCGTGGCACGCCGACGCGCGAGCCGCCAGCCAGCAGGGTGAACCGGTGATCCAGCCGGGCATCCAGCTCGATCACCGGCATCACCGCAGCCGGGCAGCGGCCAGCTCGATAGCCAAAGGAATGCCGTCCAGCCGCCGTCGGCAGATGCGGCCGATAACCGAGGCGGTCGGCTCATCCCAGGCGACCCGCACTCCCTCCTGGGCAGCGCGGCCGGTGAAGAGCCGCACGGCCTCGCTCTTCCCGATCGCGTCCTACATCCTCAGCCGCCACCTTCGAGGGCGTCCCAGCTCCTAGTTCGATCTCAGATGGCCGAGGCTTGCTCCGCGAACTCGGTCGAGCGGGACAGCGGTCCCCAGCAAATGACCCGGCCGATATGTAGAGAAGATGGCGCACCGCGACCCAGTACTTAGGAACGCGTGCCCTGGGTCTTAGCAGCCCAGCCCGCCAGCCGCCATGGCGGCATGTTCCTGACGTGCCTGCTCCGATGGCATGCGGCCTCCTATCCGGTGGTCATATGACAGATGCTGGCGCTAGAGCTGAGAGCAGACATTCAGCTGAACCGGACCCGGCCGCGATCGGCGCCGACGCGGACGCCGCAACGCTGCCGACGCATGGAAACGGCAGGCTCTCCTGGTGTCGGGCCAGGTCAGCGGGAGCAGGTATCCCGCCGCCATTTGATTTACGAGCTGATGAGCGCGTCGGTGAGCGGATCGGTGCCGGCCAGCTTTGCGGCCAGGTCATCGCTGAGATGGTGGCGGGCGGCGAGCGCGGCCGGTGCATGGTAGGTGACGTTGGTCTGCCCGGCGTTGTCCCAGATCAGTACCTTGAGCGGCATGTCCAGGGCTGCCAGGGGCGAGGCCACCATCACCGGCGTGCCCGCGGCCGGACTGCCGAAGATCACCAGTGTGGTAGCCCGCAACTGAAGTCCGACCTGGCTCGCCTCGGCGCTCTGGTCGATCACGGCGAACAGTTTCATGCCCTTCGCGTCAACCAGGTCGGTCAGGCGCGAGACGGTGTCGGCAACCGATCGGGGGCTGAGCTTGGTGACGACGCCAGGCTCGGTCAAGGTGCTTTCTGTGGTCATTTGCTTGGTCTCCTTCGGACTGCTTGGCAGAACTTTGGCTTTGCGTGCCGGGCCTGTCGTTTGTTCCGGGAAGCATCCCTTAGGTGCCGATGGCGAGGTATGCCGCGAGGAGCACGCAAGCCAGGGCACAGCTGGCGGCCGCCGTGCCGGGGGGCCATCGTGATGGCACGGGTGCGCCTTGGGGAGGCTTTTCCTTGGTCAGTATGGTGTGGTACTGGGCGTAGCCGATCATGGTGAGCAGCAGTCCGACGAGGACCGTGAAGATCCCGAGGTAGCCAGCGATACGAATCAGGTCGGGGGTTCGTCCGAACTTGGCGACCACGAAGCCGAGCCCGGCGAACGAGAGCGCGGTCCGGATCCAGGCGAGCAGCGTGCGGTTGCTCGCCAGGAGATCTCGCGTCCGGGCACTGTCGTCTGCGTTCACTGGCTGTCCTTCGCCAGACTGCAGTGCGGTGCACGACCGCTCTTCGTCATACCTGAATTCTGCGTCTGAAGCTGACCGTCATGCATCAGCCAAACCCTAGTGTTGATGCGCCTGAAATATGCGTATTAATTTAGTATGATTACCGGTGTGGGACGTCATGCTGCCAGCCTGGCGCTGGCTGAGGAGGAGCGCGAGCAGCTTGCTGCCTGGTCGCGCGGGCCGGGCCGGCGTGCGGCGCGGGCGCAGATCGTGCTCGCGTGCGCCGAGCCGGGCGCGGTGAACGAGCGGGTCGCCGCCGAGCTGGGGGTGACCACGGTTACGGTGGGCAAGTGGCGGCGGCGGTTCGCGGAGGCCGGGCTGGCTGATGGTGAGCGCCCGGGGTGGCCGAAAGCCGGCATGACGCTGACCGATGACGAGCGTGATCAGCTCACCCGCTGGGCACGGCGGGCCAACAGCGCGCAGGCGCTGGCGCTGCGGTCGAAGATCGTGCTGGCCTGCGCGAGAACATCGGCAAGCTGGCGCTGCGGCGCTGGCTGCGCGCGGGCTGCGCGTCGCGGTCGTGGAGCGGGAGCTGGTCGGCGGCGAGTGCTCGTACTGGGCGTGTATTCCGTCGAAGTCGCTGCTGCCCCCGGGCGAGGCGGTGGCAGGCGCGCGCGAGGCCGGCGCGAGCGCGCAGGTCGACGTTGCGGCTGCGCTGGCCTGGCGGAATTCATGGTGTCGGGCTATTCCGACGCCGGCCAGGAGCGCTGGCTGGCGGGCCGGGGCATCGACCTGCTGCGGGGCACGGGCCGGCTGGCCGGCGCCGGCGTGGTCGACGTCGGGGGCGTCCGCCGCAGCGCGGGGCCTGTGGTCGTGGCGACCGGCTCGGATCCGGTCGTGCCTGCGATGCCAGGACTTGGTGAGCTCGAGAGCGTCTGGGGCGCTGGTGAGGCGACGAGCATTCGGCTGTGCCGCGCCGCCTGCTGGTGCTGGCGGGTCCGCGGGCGTCGAGGTTGCGCAGGTGGTGCGGCGTCTGGGTGGCGAGGCGGTGCTCGTCGAGGGCGCCGGCCGGTGCTTCCCGCGAGCTTGCGCCGCTGGGCGAGGCCCTGCGCCGGGACGGGATCGAGCTGATGCCCGGGATGCACGCGGTCGCCGCGCGGCGGGAGGGGGAGGAGTATGTGCTGCAGGCTTCTCGGGATCTACGACGCGGCATGGACGGCGCTGCGCATGCGGATCGCGGGCATGCCGCGGCCGGCCGGGCCGCACGCGCAGATGGCGAGCCTGCCGGGGTGAGCAGGACAATACGGGAATGCCGCTCGCCAGCGCCGGTGACCCGGTGACTGGTCGCCGACACCACCGATCGGAGGAATCATGACCGACGCAACCACCCCTGTTTCCACCCGGCGCGAACCGGAACTGGCCGGGCAGACCGTCGTCGTGCTCGGCGGCAGTGCGGGCATCGGGCTGGAGACAGCTCGGCGTGCCCGGGCTGAGGGTGCCGATGTCATCCTCACCGGCCGCAGTCCCGACCGGCTCAAGCAGGCGGCGGCCGAACTCGGCGCGCGACGCACCGCGGCCTTCGACGCCAGCGACGCGGCTTCCCTGCAGCGGTTCTTCGGCGACCTGCCAGCACCGATCGATCATGTGATGGTCACGGCCGGCGGCCCGCGCTACGGGCCGCTGCTGGAGATGGACTCAGCCCAGGTGCGCCAGGCGATCAGCGAGCACGTGGTGCTGGCGCTCGAAGTCGCGCGCAACGCCGCCGGCAAGATGCGGCCCGGGGGCACGCTGCTGCTCATGGGCGGCACCGGCGGCCGGCGCGTCGGTCACGGCCTCGGGATCGTCTCCGCCGCCACCGCCGCGCTGCCTCCGTTCACCGCGGCCCTCGCGCTTGAGCTTGCGCCGGTTCGGGTCAACCTCATCGCCGCCGGCTTCGTCGACACCCCGTTGTCGGCATCGCTGCTCGGAGACCGGCTCGAGGAGCGCCGCAATGAGCTGCGGGCGACGCTCCCGATCGGCCGCGTCGTCGGCCCCGCCGACGTCGCCGCGCTCGCCGTCCACATCATGACCAACACGGCGCTCACCGGCGCGACCTACGACATCGACGGTGGGCAGCAGTTCGTGTCCTCATGAACAACACACGACACTGAACTGAGCTCAAAAGGCAAGAAGCAGTCGGGGACGAGCGCGATATCCGTCCGCTGTTCCGCGAGAAGGACGTCAGCTCGATGTCAACGGCGTTCGATCTCGCGCCCTATAACGACGTGCGTGCCAACGCCGACAGAGTCTCTGGGTCCCGGCGCCGGCACGCCCTCGGCGACCTGAACGTCGAACGTAAGCACGGCTACCTGGCTTGTCATGGAAAGACCTTTCGTCGTCGGATCCGTGGCCGCGCCTACGCGCACTAAGTCGAGCGCCTCAGGGCCGCCAGCCTGCCCTACGCCGACGACCCGGGCAAGCTCCCTGACCTGGTCGGCTATCCCGCGGACCCGCTGGCCGCCGATCCGGACGACCTGGCCGAGCTGACCACTGCGTTCACCATCGTGGGCGGCCTGGCGTCGGGCGCGACCTGGAGCAACCGGGGGAGCAGGCCGCGGCAGATCGCCACGGCGGACTCGGCCAGATCGAGCCGGGTCTGGCCGGGCTGCGGTGGCGCGCCGACGGCGATGGCCAGCACGTCCGCGTCGCGGCATACTTCGATGTCGTCCGAGCCGGTCACCGTGGCCATGGGGACGAATTGCAATCCGTGGTTCAGGTCGAGTACTTCCGCGTGGACCCGGTCGGGGTGGCGGCCGTACAGGGCGATGGTCTTGCCGGTGCCCCGGAGCAGGCAGGCGTAGGCGAGCGTCACCCCGACGTTCCCCGGGCCCACGATCGCGATCTTTGCCTTACCTGCTGCTGCATCAGCCATCGTCGATTACCTTTCTGGCTGGACGGCTACGGTCCGGCCCCAGCCGGTACTCATCCGCGCAGGCGCTTGGCTCACATCCGGGGCGGTGGGGCCGGGGCTGCGTGAGCTCTCGCGGGCGAATGCCAGGGTGATCGCGCAGGTGAGATGGGGACCGGGTGCTTGGCATTGCGTCTGCCCCGGCGCGGCTAGTGGGCTGAGGGGCCGGCGGCGGGAGCGAGGCCGGTGCGGCGGCCGAGGTGCTCGCTGACGAAGCGGACGGCGATGGAGCCCTCGCCGGCGGCCGAGGCCACCCGCTTGACCGAGCCGCTGCGGACGTCGCCGGCCGCAAATACGCCGGGCAGGCTGGTTTCCAGCAGGTAGGGATCCCGGGTCAGCTTTTCCCAGGCGGCCCGCTGGCGAGCGTGCCTGCTGAGTTCCGGGCCGGTGACGATGAAGCCCTGGCTATCCAGCTCAATCGACCCGGCGAGCCAATCAGTGTGCGGCTCGGCGCCGATGAGCACAAACAGCGCCGACGCGGTCAGCGCGTGCCGGGCCGCGGTGGTGACGTTCTCGACCACGACCCGCTCGAGCCGGCCGGCGCCGTCAAGCTGGCGCACCACGCAGTGGGACACGACCTCGACGCCGGGCTGCTGGGCGATGCGGTCGATCAGGTACTGCGACATGCTCGCGGCCAGCTCGGCTCCGCGGATGACAATGGTGACCCGGCATCCGTGATCGGCAAGCCAGGTCGCCGCCTGGCCGGCCGAGTTACCGCCGCCGATGATCACGACATCCTGGTGTCAAGCACGCTTACCGTAGCTGGCGCGAGCGTCGGCCCGATCGTAGCGAGCTCGCGTGGTTTGCCGTCGGCCTCGGCCGGGTCTGAGCGCGCCGCGGCGAGCATGCGGTGCCGCAGGTGGTTATCCAGCAGGCCGAGGGCGACCTCTTGCGGTGCCCACGTGATGGCGCTGATGTGGGTGAGCAGGCGGATGCAGTACCGGTCGTCCTCGACCGTGTAGGCCATGCTGCGGACCTGCCACTCGATTCTGGCCAGCCGCGCCAGATGGTCAGCCTTGGCGCAGCTCGATGGTGTGCCCAGCACCATGACATCAGGCCCCGGGCAGAACGGGTCATCCGGCCCTAACCGCCCACCGTGAAGAAGTGTGATGTACGACACAGGAACGACCGGTTGTGGTCGGCCAGGGACCGCCGTGAGGAGACCATGATCACCTAGGAAGGAACTGATCATGAACGCCAACAATAGAGGTCGGAGTGTGTGACATGCTAGATGCATACATTCTGATCCAGACCCAGGTCGGCAAGACAGGCATTGTGCCCGCGTTGGTCCGGACAGTGCCGGGCCTCTCGGAAGCGACGAGTGTGGTGGGATCCTACGACGTCGTTGCCCGGGCGCAGGCACAAGACATGGACGACCTGGCCGAGCTGGTAATCTCCCAGATCCGGGCCCTCGCAGGCGTGAACCGGGCGACAACCTGCGCTGTCGTCGATCAGTCCATTTCGCGGTCACGACCCGAAGCGCCAGACCGCTAGTGCGATCAAGCCTGGAGTCACTGGCCTTGAGGTGGCCGATAGGTCCAAGGAGGCGGCGAGCGCACCGATCCGGTCAGGTTTCCCACTGGAAGCTGCCCGAGCGCTGGTCGTTCGTCGCCGGGGTACCCAGCAACGACACCAGCTTCTGCGGCCCGGCGTCCACCCGGTGGCCGAACGGGGACGCAAAGCAGATGTATTTTGCGTGGTTGACCAGGTCATCGAACGGGCCGGTGCCGGCGTCAGACATTAGCCAGACGCTGGTCCTGGTGCCCACCGCCGCTGTCTTCCGTGAAGTGCGGTTCGGGCACGAAATGCTCGGTGCCGCCGCCGTGGGAGCGGTAGTGGGCGCCGCTGTGGGCTTCGAGACCGTCGCAGGCCACCACTAACGGTTGATGTTCGGCCCGGTTTGGCGGACGGATGGAGTAATGGCGGGGTGATCCCAATCCGTGCCAGCCGGGCCAGCGCATCATGCTCGACGGCTATCCTGGCGCCTGCAGGCCAGTCAGCAGCGGGGACCCATGGCAGGGCCGGTCCGATCGCTGGGCCCGGGTATGCCGAACACCGCCTACAGCACGGCCAAGTTCGCTGTGAAGGGCTTCTCGGAGGCGCTCATCGAAGACCTGCGCGTCAACGCGCCCCATGTCCGAGTCGCCGTCGTGATGCCGGGGCACGTGGGTACGGACATCGTCGCGAACACCCGCCGCGTCCTTGGCATGCCGGAGCCGGAGCGCATGAGCGATGCCGAGTTGGAGGCCGCCCGGGCCGACCTGATCCGCGTCGGCGCGGCGGCCGAGAGCGCGTCAGCCGATGAGCTGCGCCAGATCCTCGCGCGGGCGAACACCGACTTTCGGGAGAACGCGCCGCTGAGCGCGGCTGAGGCGGCGACCGTCATCCTCGACGGGGTGCGGTCCGGGGCCTGGCGGATCCTCGTCGGCGAGGACGCCAAGATGCTCGACGCGCTGGTGCGCGCGAAGGCTGAGGCCGCCTACGACTACGCCGAGCTGGGCAGAATGGCGGCAGAAGCGGGAGCGACAACGACACCTGAGCGCTAGCAGCCAGCGCATGCCAGGTCACCTGCGGGTCACGTGAAAGGTTCAGCGGGAGTGAGTGAGAACACTGAGAGCATCGCTGCGCCGGTCTGGCAGGTCAGGCGTGGTGAGGAAGACCTGGTCTCGGCGCCCCGGGACGTTACGGGGGAGTCTGCGCGCCGGTGGTGAAGTGTTGCGGGATCCTGTTCGCGGTGTCCGCACATGAGAGCCAGTTCGCCCTTTCTCGCCTGTTCGCGTACTCTACTGGCGGGTAGAGTTACTGGCTAGTAGCACCCCTAAGGGTGTTTCAGCCTTGCTCAGGGAAGGTGACTATGGCTCGTACCGCACCTGACGTGGTCTTCGTTGACGGCGTCCGGACCCCGTTCGGGAAAGCTGGCCCCACGGGCATGTATGCGGAGACCCGCGCTGACGATCTCGTCGTGCGGGTGATCCGGGAACTGCTTCGGCGCAATCCGGGCCTGCCGCCCGAGCGCATCGGCGACGTGGCCATCGCCGCCACCACCCAGATCGGCGACCAGGGCCTGACCATTGGCCGGTCTGCGGCGGTGCTGGCGGGCCTGCCCACGTCGGTGCCGGGCTATGCGATCGACCGGATGTGCGCGGGCGCGCTCACCGCGGCGACCACGGTAGCCGGGAGCATCGCGTTCGGCGCGACCGGCGTGGCCATCGCGGGCGGCGTCGAGCACATGGGCCGTCACCCGATGGGGGAGGGCGTGGACCCCAACCCGCGGTTCGTCAGCGAGAAGCTCGTGGACGCCTCCGCGCTGGTCATGGGCATGACGGCGGAGAACCTGCACGACCGGTTCCCGCATCTGACCAAGCAGCGGGCGGACTCGTACGCGGCCGCCAGCCAGCGCAAGCTGGCTGACGCCTATGCCGCGGGCAAGATCCAGCCGGACCTGGTGCTGGTGGCGGTCCGCAGCGCCGACCAGGGCTACGGCCTGGCCACTGCGGACGAGGCGCCCCGGCCGGGCACCACGGTGGAAGGGCTGGCGGGCCTGAAGACCCCGTTCCGCCCGCACGGCAACGTCACCGCTGGCAACTCCGCCGGGCTGAACGATGGCGCGACCGGCTGCATCCTCGCGGCGGAAGAGGTTGCGGCCGAGCTGGGCCTGCCCGCCCGGATGAGGCTGGTGGACTTCTGCTTCGCTGGGGTGGAGCCTGAAGTGATGGGCGTGGGGCCGATCCCTGCCACTGAGAAGTTGCTCGCCCGCAACTCGCTGACCATGGACGACATCGGCCTGATCGAGATCAACGAGGCGTTCGCGGTCCAGGTCCTCGCCTTCCTCGACCACTTCAAGATCGCTGACGACGATCCGCGGGTCAACCCGTGGGGCGGGGCGATCGCGCTCGGCCACCCGCTTGCCTCCTCCGGGGTACGGCTGATGATACAGCTGTCGCGGGAGTTCGCCGAGCACCCCGAGGTCCGTTACGGCCTCACCACCATGTGCATCGGGATGGGCATGGGCGCGAGCGTGCTGTGGGAGAACACAAACTATGAGGAGACCCGGTGAGCGATTCAGCACTGCACCTGCCCGGCAGCGACGAGCTGCGGTCGCTGTTCCCGGACGAGGTGGTCACCCGGGCGCTGGTCCGGGATCTCGAGCTGCCTTATGGGGCGGGCACGCTCGCGCTGATCACTCTCGACAACGGCCACGACCACACCAAGCCCAGTACGTTCGGCCCGGCCGGGCTCCTGGAGCTGAACGCCGCCATCGACGCGGTGGCAGCCCGGGATGACATCGCCGCGGTCGGCGTCACCGGCAAGCCGTTCATCTTCGCGGTCGGCGCCGACCTCAAGGGCGTCGGCGTCATCGGCACCCGGGAGAAGGCCGAGGAGATCGCGCAGCTTGGCCACGCCGTGTTCCGCCGACTCGGCGAGCTGAACGTGCCCGCGTTCGCGTTCATGAATGGGGCCGCCATGGGCGGCGGCCTGGAAGTAGCGCTGCACTGCACCTACCGGACGGTCTCCTCCGGGGTGACCGCGATCGGCCTGCCGGAGGCCTTCCTCGGGCTGGTGCCCGGATGGGGCGGCACCTACCTGCTGCCGCGCCTGATCGGGCCCGGCAACGCACTGAAAGTGATCATCGAGAACGCGCTCAGCCAGAACCGGATGCTGTCCGGGCGGCAGGCGTTCGAGCTGGAGATCGCGGATGCGATTTTCGAGCCTGCCGATTTTCTGGAGGAGTCGCTGCGCTGGGCAGCCCGGGTGCTCACCGGCGAGGTCACCGTCACCCGGGCGGAGGTCACCGAGGACTGGGAGCAGGCCGCCGCCGCGGCGCGCTTCTTCGCCGACGGCAAGCTGCACGGCGCCGCGCCCGCCCCGTACCGGGCGATCGACCTGGTCGCCGCGGCCGGCGGCCGGTCCCGGGACGAGGGCTTCGTGGCCGAGGACGAGGCGCTGGCCGACCTCATCATGAGCGATGAGCTGCGGGCGAGCCTGTATGCGTTCGACCTCACCCGCAATCGGGCCCGCCGCCCGGCCGGCGCCCCGGACCAGGCGCTGGCCCGCCCGGTCACCAAGGTCGGCATCGTCGGGGCCGGGCTGATGGCCGCGCAGATCGCGCTGCTGTTCGCCCGGCGACTGCAGGTACCAGTGGTGCTCACCGACCTCGACCAGGCCCGGCTCGACTCCGGCGTGGGCTACGCCCACAGCCAGATCGGCAAGCTGCTGGGCAGGCAGCGGCTCTCGGTTGACCAGGCGTCCCGGCTCAAGCGGCTGATCACCGGTTCGCTGAGCAAGGAGGCGTTCGCGGACGCGGACTTCGTAATCGAGGCCGTGTTCGAGGAGATGTCGGTCAAGCAGAAGGTGTTCGCCGAGGTCGAGGCCGTGGTCAGGCCTGACTGCGTACTCGCCACCAACACCTCCTCGCTGTCGGTGACCACCATGGCAGCCGGCCTGGCGCACCCCGAGCGGGTAGTCGGGTTCCACTTCTTCAACCCGGTTGCCGTGCTGCCGCTGCTGGAGATCATCCGGGGCGAGGCGGCTGATGACGCCGCGCTCGCCACCGCGCTGTCGGTGGGCAAGACACTCAAGAAGTCCTGCGTGCTGGTCAAGGACGCCCCCGCGTTCGTGGTGAACCGGCTACTTACCCGGCTCCTCGGTGACGTCACCGCGGCCGTGGACGAGGGCACCCCGCTCGAGGTGGCCGAGCACGCCCTGGACCCGCTGGGCCTGCCGATGTCCCCGTTCATGCTGCTGCAGCTGGTCGGCCCGGCGGTGGCCCTGCACGTGACGGAGACCCTGCACGAGGCGTCCCCGGACCGGTTCACGGTCTCCCGGAAACTGCGCGGGCTGGTGGAATCCGGGAAGACCACGGTCTACCGGCCGGACCTGACCATCGACCCGGAGGTGGCGGAGCTGCTGTCCGGCGGCGACCGGCCGTCCACCGCGGACGAGGTGCGGCAGAGGGCCCTGGCCGGGCTAGCGGAGGAGATCCGGTTCATGCTCGATGAGGGTGTCGTGGCCGCGGCACAGGACATCGACCTGTGCCTGATCCTCGGCGCGGGCTGGCCCTTCCACCTCGGCGGCATCACGCCCTACCTGGACCGTACCGGCATCCCCGAGAAGCTCAACGGCGCCCCGTTCGGCGCCCTCCCCGCGCAGCGGTAGCACCTCGCAGGTGGCATCTCGCCGCGGCCGGCGGGACCGTCAGGTTCCGCCGGCTCACCCTGCTGGCTGACCTTGAGCAGAAGTCGTGGGTGGCTGACCAGGATGGCTGCCGCGCGGCCGGCATCCTGGACGGAACGGCGTTTGCGACCAAGCCGGCGCTCGCCCGCCGGATGATCGCCCGCACCCTCGACAAAGGCGTGCCGGCGGGCTCGGTGCTGGCAGGGCAAAAGAAATCCAGTGCACGCCGGTGTGACGGACGGCCACTGCTTGCAGGCCTACACCGTCCTCGATCAACACGGTGTCCGCCAGACGCTGCGCCAGAACAGCCTCAATCGCCAGGCTGAGGTCGAGTCCGGGGTAGACAGCGTCAGTGAGTTCACCGACCGCCCTCATGATGCTAGGTAGATCCTTGTCGCCGACCCCGGACACCCTTGTCGATCTTGAGTCGGAGGCCGGGTTCACGGGACTGGACATGATGGCGGTGAGGAAACGCGGCCAGAACCCGTACTTCTGATACAAGCCCACATGCTTGGTGCTCTGCGCGAAGGTGAACAGCCCGACGTGGTGCGTCTTCCAGGTTGCGGAGAGTTCCATCGTCGAGTCTCGCAGACGCTGCGCGATTGCCCGGTCCCAGTACTCGGGAGCGATGGTCAACGGGCCTCAATCAACGGGCCGAAGAACCCGGCGCTGCGCAGGTGAGGTGTGACGGCGCCCAACGGCGTGCTTCAGGTAACGCCAGATCCGGGGCTGGCATGGCGGCCCAGCACTCGTCACGGGCGGTCCCTCGGGGATGCAGATCCATCGCTGCCAGTTCGGCGAGGACCCGGAGATCTCGCAGCTGCGGCAGCTTTGGCAGACCACCCGCGCACCTATAGCTTCGGGGGGCGATGACGATACCGGATTCGCCACGCCGCTGGCGCGCCGGAAAGGTCGCGTAGCATGCACCGCGCTAAAAGTCGAAGCGGAATACCCGTATCGCATTCCGCATGGCAGGAATTCTGCTCAACAGCTGGTACAGAACGCGGTAAGCCCTAACCGGGATCTTCGGGAATTGCGATATGACGGCGATGTTCATGACGTGCCGCAGCCGCGGATCCAACCGTTCGACCTCCCGGCCATCACGGATCGGCCAGCCCATGTTGAACGACCCGTATGGTCCGGGCAGCATGTTGGAGACTCGGACGACCCAGGGGCTCAGCCCGTCGAAGATCAGCACGCCGGTGGGGAAATGATCGGTCAATCGCCGTAGCAATTGCCGGACGTCATCTTCGGTGAGGTACATCAGCAGCCCTTCGGCGATCACCAGCACGGAGTGCTCCGTGGGGATCTCGTCCAGCCACGCCGGGTCGGTCACCGAGGCGCCGATCATCCGGTATCGGTCGTGTTCTGGATAGAACTGGCGGCGTAGGTCGATGACGTCGGGATAGTCGACGTCGAACCAGCGGACACCGGCGGGCAGGCCGAGACGGGACGCGCGGCTGTCCAGTCCGCAGCCAAGTTGCAGCACGGTGGCGTCTGGGTGGCGGCTGAGGAAATCGATGGCCCACAGGTCGAGCTGTTTCGCACGCAAAACCACAAGGTACCGGTCGCCCGCCGTCATGCGTATCTTCAGAGAGCCGAAGTCGTAGTCGATGCGGCGTATCACGTCTGCTGCAGCGTGGTCGGCGAGGATCGAGTCCTTCGAACGGCTCTCTAGCGCCCGGAGGTACAGCGTCACGAGCAGGGTCCACTTCACCCCGCTGAAGTCGACTTTGTGGATGTCCATCAAGCACTTCTTTCGCCTGGCCGAGCGCTCTTCGCGGGTTGCTCGCGGTACGCGCCTTCGACGAGATCTTCGCCGGCGAGGGGGTGAAGATGCTGCCGGTCAGCCACGGCGTAGTTCATTGCTCCCTCGCTGTCAAACTGCTGTGAGACATGACGATCACGTAAGTCTTTGTTCTAGCAAGGCGAGAAGGGATCTTCGAAGTCCCCCGCGATCGCCGCTCTCGGCAAAAGACGACGGTCACGCTGTTCACCGGGATGGGTCGCCGACGGCCCATTGGGCGATGCCGGGGAAGAAGGTTCGACGGCGCCCAGATGCTGGGTGGCGCTCATGCGCGGCGCCTCGGCCAGGTCGGCCATAAACTACTGTGACGTCGAGCAGGAGGACTGCCATGCCGAATCTGCTCTGCACCGGGGCGACGCTGCAGTGCTCGTTTGGTACCACGCCGGCGACGTGATGCCCGCCCAGATACCAGTGATCGGCTCGGCCGTGGCCGCATGGCCGTCACGGCGCAGGTGATAAGCCGCCTCGATCGTCGCGAGCACGTTGTAATGAGTGATCCGCTGACCGTACCTCCCGGGCTTGACGACCTGCCCGACGAAAATCGTCGGGATTTGGTTCGCCGCGCTCCCGTCGTCCTCGTCCCAGGTGACGATGAGCAGGCTGTGATGGGTCAGCGCCCAGTGGGCGTAACCGCCGAGGTGCTCCCGCAGCCAGGAATCCCCGGTCGCCACAGAGCAGTCGTGCATGTCGTCGCACAGATTGGGGATCACCCACGACACAGTGGGCAGCGCGCCCAGCTGCGAGCTGGTGAAGCTCGACAGCGGTTGGCTAGCGGAAGCAGGTACGTTCGCGAAGTTCACCCAGGGTACGTGCTTGCGCGCGTACTCACCGCTCACGCAGATCCTCGAACCCACGGCCGGAAGACTCTCCGCAAAGCCAGTGAAGGATCCGCGCGCGGCGGCCAGATCCGCGGCCAGGTTTGGCGACGTGAACGTATGCGGGCAACTGTCGTCAGTGATGCCGTGCGTGGAGCCGGAGAACAGCGCTAGGTAGTTCGGCTCGCTCGGGTGAGTCACCGCGAACGACCGGGTGAACAGGGCGCCCTCACGGATCAGGCTGTTGATGAACGGCGCGGCAGCGTTGCCGACGATGTCGCCGTATGAGTGGTTCTCGAAGACGACGAGCACGATGTGAGCCGGCGTGGGCACGGCCGATACGCCGGGCGCCGACGATGCGGATGCGCTGGGCGCTGCCGCCGTGGCGGAGGTCGTCGGCCCAGGCCCGGTCGCGGGCGCAGCGCCACCGCACGCCGCGGCCAGGGCGGCGAAGAAGATGAACGCCCTGCGGAACAGACGCCGGCTGGTCATAGAAGACACCTCCGGTCAGCCGCTGCTGAACAACCCTATAAGACGGCCGGAGGCGACAGCATTCGTCTTGATCGCGTCAAGCGCTTCCCGCACGGCAACTCCGTCAGGCAGTTCCAGCCGTCTTTGCTCCGCGTAGATCGTGAAGCGGTAGTGGTGAGTTCCGCTGGGCGGGCACGGGCCCATGTAGGCGGGCTGGCCACCGCTGTTACGGGCCTGCGCCGCGCCTGCTGGAATGCGCCCGTTCACGATCCCGGTGGCCGTGGGTGGCAGGTTAAACACGACCCAATGTGTGTACGTGCCACCTGGTGCGTCCGGATCATCGACCACCAAGGCGACGCTCACAGCGCCGGCCGGCAGCCCGCTCCAGGTCAGCGGTGGCGCGGTGTTGCTGCCCATGCATGTGAACCTGGCCGGGATCGGCGTGCCTGCCGTGAAGGCCGGGCTACGCACGATGATCGTGACGGGCGCTGCCGATGCCGCGGTTGGCGTTACCGAGGTGACAGCCGCACGCGCAGGTGATCGGGACGCGCCGCCAGGCCCGTCGGCGTTCCCGCCACATGCTGCCAAGAACAGGCTGGTGAGTACGGTGGCAACCGTAGCGGCCACGCGGCTGCAGCCTGCGCCGCCGCGATATGCGTTCAATAGCAGGCGAATGGCGGACCTCCCGGCGACATGGTTTGCTCTGCGGCCGCGTCAGGTGCCACCGCCAGCGACAGGTGCGCACCCGCTCGGCATAATCGCGCACTTTCGCCGCCGCCCAAGTGCGCGACACACTGCTGAGGGTACGTGGGCCTGAATCCTCCCTTGGCGGCGTTGGTACGGTGCGCCCAATCTTCCATCCCGGGACGGTGGGCTGCCTAGCGTGACGCGGGTAGGTCCAGCTCCTGGCGCGCAGCTCGCGGTGCCATCGCAACAATGTTGCGGGCATGATGACGAACGCGCCGAAGCGCGTCCATGGCAGCATCCGCGATAGGGCGGCCAGCAGTACCGATCAGCGGCCAGGCCGGGACGGCTGACCTGCTGCGGCAGTACCGGCAGCTGGTGACGCAATACCAGGACCCCGATGTCCTTGGCCGTACCCCGCGAATGCGAGCAGCATCATGCCCGGAGAGCCCAACAGCTCGCAGACGCGGCCGTCGGCTGCCTGACGTAGACCTAGCTAAGGGCAGCGGAGTCAGCCCGGCACGAAGGCGTCGGCGTAGTCGTGAGCGAACTGCCCGATGTCCCGTGCCTGCTGCCCGGTGACCTCGGCGACGCTGGGGTAGACGGCGGCGGCCTCGCCACGGGCGTAGTGAGCGTAGTCCTCGAGCAGCCCGTCAATCTGCCAGGGCGGCAAGACCTTACGCAGGCTCTCGGCGAAGACCTCTGGCGGTGCGTCCACGAACGTGATCTCCCGTCCGAGCGCGGCGCTCAGGGCGACGGCGATGTCGTCATGAGTGATCGCGGCCGGGCCGGTGATCGTGTAGGTGCGGCCCTCATGTCCAGTCTCGGTGAGCGCCGCTGCCGCGACTGCGGCGATGTCGCGGACGTCGACCGTGCTCACCCGGGCATCGCCGATGGGTGCGAAAAACCGGCCCTCGACGGAGATGGACCCGGCGAACGCGAGCACGCCCTGAAAGTACAGGTTCGGACGCAGGAACGTTT
Source organism: uncultured Actinomycetota bacterium (assembly GCA_963820395.1). Classification (GTDB taxonomy): domain Bacteria; phylum Actinomycetota; class Actinomycetes; order Streptosporangiales; family Streptosporangiaceae; genus DATFVJ01. Next base: position 101,275 of record CAWGAE010000012.1, read on the forward strand.
GACTCCCACTCCGCCCTGGAGGGCGGGGATTCCCGCCTGTCACGCCGCTTTCCGGCGCGACTTCGGGTGGGTTCCTGCTTCGCCGCGCTGCGCCAGGGCAAGTTCTGGTCTTACCTGCGCTCCACAGGCTGTCACCGCCAGTCCGGCGGCCTTCGCGACGTTGACCGCCGCGTTGATGTCCCGGTCCAGCCAAGTCCCGCACGCCCGGCACTGCCAGGCGCGGACGTGCAGCGGCTTGGGGCCGTCTTTTAGCCCGCACGCCGAGCATGTCTGCGAGGTGGGGACGAAGCGGCCGATCCGGTGGAACTCCCGGCCGTACAGCCGGGCCTTGTACTCCAGCATCGCCGTGAAGCCGGACCACCCGGCGTCGTGGACGGACTTGGCCATGCGGGTGCGGGCGAGTCCCTTGACCGCCAGGTCTTCCACGGCGACCGCTTGGTTTTCGCGGATCAGGGCGGTGGAGAGCTGGTGGTGGAACTCGCGCCGCGCGTCAGCCACCTGCGCGTGGGCACGGGCGACCTTCCCCCGGGCCTTGGCCCGGTTCCTGCTGCCTTTCTGCTTGCGGGACAAGCTTCGCTGTGCCTGCCTGAGCTTCTTTGCTGCCCGCCGCAGGAACCGGGGGGAGGCGACCTTCCGCCCGTCGGGCAGGACCGCGAAATGGGTCAGCCCGAGGTCGATACCGGTTGCCTGCTCAGCCGCCGGCAGCGTGCCCGGCTCGGTCTCCACGGCGAAGCTCGCGAAGTACCGGCCCGCACAGTCCCCGATGACGGTCACGCTGGACGGATCGGAGGGCAGATCGCGGGACCACCGGACTTCGATGTCCCCGATCTTCGGCAGCCGCAGTTTCCCGTTCGCCAGCACCCGGAACCGGGCGTTGGCCGTGAACCGGACCGCCTGCCTGTGATCCTTGCGGGATTTGAAGCGGGGCGGCCCGATCTTGGGGCCTTTCCGCTTCCCGGTGACCGAGGCGAAGAAATTCCGGTACGCCGTGTTCGGGTCCGGCCAAAGACTGCTGGCCGACCACGGCGGACACCCCGCCCAGCCACGCCCGCGCCGGGGTCGCTTTCGCCGTGGTGAGCCGGGCCGGCGGTTGCGCGTCGCTGATATACGGCAGCCCGGCTGCGTCAGCCTCCCGCCGGGTGCGCAGCCCGTCGTTGAACACCACCCGCGCGCAGCCGAACGCCCTGGCCAGCGCCGCGCGCTGGCCAGGCGAGGGGTAAAGGCGGTAGTTGTACCGGAGCCGCACCCGCTCAGTATACTTGGTTTCATGGCCAGCTATGGCGCTGTACGCACCGGCAGGCACTGTGTTTTCGTCCTGCACGTCCACTTGGTTTTCGTCACCAAGTACCGGCATCCCGTGTTCACCGCCGCGCATCTGGCCCGGATGGAGGAGATCATGCGCGACGTATCCGCGGACTTCGGGTGCGAACTGGCCGCGTTCAACGGCGAGGCGAACCACGTGCACCTGCTGGTGAACTTCCCGCCTACGGTGGCTATCTCGCGGCTCGTCAACAGCCTTAAAGGGGTATCGTCGCGGCGGCTGCGGCAGGAGTTCCCCGACCTCGCACCGCATTACTGGCGGGCACGGCGGCTGTGGTCGGGCTCCTACTTCGCCGGATCGCCCGGCGGCGCGCCTATCAGCGCCCTGCGCCACTACATCGAGCAGCAGGATCGTCCGTCCTGACCGGCTCACGTCCGTCCGCCTTCACCACCGGCCTGAAGGCCGGCGCATCGGCGGACACTTTGGTAGCCGATCCCCAGCTCACCGATCCGGCGTTCCACCGCGGCGTGCCAGCGCAAGAAACGCACCGGCGACGCCTCGTCCGCAGCGAACTGAGACAACACCACCACCTGCTCCACACCGGCCTCGGCTGCGGTCTCGGCAAACCGCAACTGCTGCGCCTCGGCGTGCTCCGACGAGGGCGTAACCAGAAAGGCCCGGCCGGCCCCGGGTCCTCAACACGGCCGTGACCTCGGGCTTGAAATCATCCGTCTCCGAGCGTCTCCGAACCGGGAACTTCCCGTACGTCGTGGCGGCGTGACCCGCTGGGATTCTCGGGCGCATAACGCCATTGCACGTCGACTGGGCGGTGACCACCTGTCCACCCCGGCGGCATGCCACCGCAGGCCCGCGATCAGGTTACCGGCGGGCGTCAGCCAGCGCGGCGCGCACCGTGTCGGCGCCGGCGGGGGTACCTTTTTCGTCGTCGAAGGAGCCGTATGGGGCAGCGTAGGCGGGCATGCCGGGCTGCTGACGCCATCCTTCGGACAGCTGCCCGGCGTCGACCGTGCCGTAGCCGATCGAGTCCAGAAACGCACTCACTGCCGCTTTCGCATCCGGGTGGTCGCCGACGATGGGCAGATAGCTGCGGTCGGGCGCGCCCGGGGGGCGGGCCAGTGAGTTCAGGTGCTTATAAAAGATGTTATTGAAGGCTTTTACGATCGCGGACGCGGGCAGGTGCCGTTGCAGCAGCTCGCTGCTGGTAGTCGATCCGGTGTCCAGGTCGGCGATCTGGCCGTCGCGGCCGGGATAGTAGTTGTTGGTGTCGATGACGGTCTTGCCGCCCAGCGGCCCAGCGGGCACGGTTCGGTGGGCCTTCAGCGGGATGCTGACCACTACGATGTCCCCGGCGGCGGCCGCTTCGGCACCGGTCGCCGCCCGGGCCGTCGGCCCGAGGCCACGTACGAGGCCAGCGAGCGTCTCGGGCCCACGCGAGTTACTCAAGATCACCGAGTGCCCGGCCGTCACCGCGAGCCCGGCGACCGTGCCGCCGATGTGTCCGCTGCCGATAAAACCCACAGTCGCCATGGTGGGGCTAACCGTGGACCACCGCCGATCATTCCGCTAAGTCTTTTTGACCGCCTATACGGCAGCCGTACTCGGTGACTTGATCATGGGAAAGTCTCCAAGCCGCGTAGCCGGGTGCGGGGTGGTACCAGCGGGCGCGGGCCTGGTGCCGACGTCGCCATCGGGACCAGAGCAGTCCGTCCGGGGGGCGGTCTGCCGGCTTCAAGGCCTTCCGGTAGTGGTGCGTTCAGCGTCTGGCAGTCGGCATTGCGGATGGGATTGGGGGCCCGCTGTTGTGGGCAGTGATAGCACGCAGGGCCGGCTGGGGCCGTGGCCGATCTCGATGTCAGCCTGGACCAGGCGGGTGGCGGTCGCCAGCGCGTCGCCAGTGCCGGTGTTGCGCGCGAAGCGGGGATGTGCGCCGCCGGAGATCTGCACCCTGAGCCGGTGGCCGGCGGCGAACCGGTGCGCGGTCGCGCTCATGGGCACCGTGATGCCCGAGCCGCGCTGGCGCCGCCCCGCACCCGCCCGGCGACGCGCAGCCCTCGTTCGGGTTCGCCAAGCCTGATGACGATTCCGGCGTGACCTTGAGCGCGTCAGGGTCGGCGATGGGCACTGTGCCGGGACTGTGCACCTCGCCCAGGTCGAAGGTCGATCACGGAGCGTGACTCCGTGGTCTGGGATGGAGCGCCCAGCATCACGGCGCCAGCCGTCGTCACGCTCGTCCTCCCCGCCCCACCCGGCGATTCCGGCACCGACCCCGCCTGGTGGGCAGAAGCTCCGCCAAGCGGGGATGATCTCACCATGAACCGGGCAGAGCCACCATATGGGCACGGACCGGCCCGACGCCCTAAAAGACGTAAGCATGGGGTCGGTCGAGCCCAGCTGGCGACCGCTGATGGGCATGGCGGGCTGGTTGACGACGCTGGCTGGGTCCCGGCCAACTACTGGCATGCCTGGTGATGGTTCGTGGAGTACCGACCCGATGGCGAGATCGAGCCCTTCTGGGGTCACTGGACCACGCGCGACGAAGACCTGGAGCCGCAGCACCAGGCCGAAGCCGAGCCGTGGTCCCCGGCCGAAGCCGAGCCGTGGTCCCCGGCCGAAGCCGAGCCGTGGTCCCCGGCCGAAGCCGATTCCCCGGCCGAAGCCGAGCCGTGGTCCCCGGCCGGAGCCAAGCATGCGCCGCGCGGGAGCTGGCTGTCGTCCCGTTGGTTTGGCGGCTGTCTCGCCGCTGCCGCTGCCCTCGGTCTCTGCCTTGGTATCTGGGCGCTGTTCGTGGCCGGCTCCACTCAGGTCGTCAGGCGCGTGAATACGGTGAGACCGCGAGCGTCGACCGTGACGAGGTATATGACGCGGCGAGTCAGGCAGGTCGTCCCGCAACCAGCCCTGGCCCCGGCGCCGGTCACCGAGTGGGCGACGGCCGCAGCGCCGCCACCTGACACGGTCACGATGACCCCGCCCGACGTGACGGTCACAGCCCGCGTGCCGGTGACGGTGCCCGTCAGCGTGCCGGTGACGGTGCCCGTCCGTGTCCCGGCGACGGTGACCGTCAGCGTGCCGGTGACGGTGCCCGTCCGTGTCCCGGCGACGGTGACCGTCAACGTGCCGACGACGGTGACCGTCACCGCCGAGCCGACCGGCTCTCCGTAGCTGGCCAAGACCGTCGGCGCATGGGCGTGACGCGCCGCGACTGGTTGTGATCTCGAACATGCGGTGACTATCGACCCTAAGGGATGCGCTCGGGGCCCGGCCCGCCGCAGCACGGCCCCGCCCGGGCGCTCCTCGATGACCCTGAACGACGGCCGGAGGGGGCACATCGCCCCACGGTCATGCCGAAAAAATCGTGGTTTGAGCGGTGAGCTGCCCGCTGACAGAGGCAAGCTTGATCATGCCGGCGCCGTCACCGACCCGGACGGTCGCGGCGCGCGGCACCTGTATGTCGTAGGAGGGGATCATGCGCCGGACGGCCAAGCGTCGCAATGACGGCACGCTGACGGCTGGCCGGTGCTACCGGGGAATCGGCGCCCGGATCCGGACGTTGCCATTGACATACCCCCATGGGTATTCAGGTCAAACCGACGATCCCGAACGGCCGCGTGCGGCCGACCGGCCTCGAACCACGGGCGCGTCCTGGGAATAAATCACGGGCGCGTCCTGGGGATAAAGGAGGGACACGATGGGGACTCAGGCATCAGCTGCCGGCGGCGCGGACCAACATCAGGGCTTCCGGACGACGTGCGGGCGGCAGGTGCGAGCCGGACGGCTTGCCCTCGGCGACACGCGGCACCCGGCCCGGCGCGTCAGCCTGGACATCGGCCAGGCGACGGACGGCCATGATGGCACCTGGGCCGCGCTGACCGTGGCGGAGGCGCGCCGGCTCGCCGCGGTACTGCTCGCCCAGGCCGCAGCTGCCGAGCGTGACGACGAGCCCGGCGCGGCCGCCGCGGCCCAGGCGGGGCGGATCGAGGTCAGCCACGCCGGCGGCGAGGCGTACGCGATCACCACGCGCGGCCACGCGCTGCTCGTTGATCAGCCCGCCGACGCCGGCGGCGGGGACGCGGCCGCCACCCCGACGGAACTGCTGGTCGCCTCGCTCGCCGCGTGCATCGCCTACTACGCCGGCCGCTACCTGGACCGGCACGGCCTGCAGCGTAACGGGCTGCGCGTGGTGGCTGAGTTCACGATGGCCGCCGACCGGCCGGCGCGCGTCGGTGCCGTCCGGCTGCGCATCACGGCGCCCAGCGTGCCGGACAAGCGGCAGGCCGGGCTGCTGGCGGTGGCGTCGCACTGCACCGTGCACAACACCCTGCGGCAGCAGGCGGATATCACCATCGCGCTCGCCTGACCGGGATACGCGGTTGGGCGCGAGTCGCGCCCCGCCATAGCTCCTCGGGCAACATGGAAGGTGGTGCCAAGTCGGCGAGGTCAGGCGTCCGGCCGGAGTCCGCTCGCTGCCCAAACCTGCGATGCGCGGTCCTGGGGCGGCAAGCGCGATGGACCGCGTCCTCAGGGGCCCGCCGCCGTATCGAATCAGATCGACCGGGGAGGCATCTGAGATCTGCCATGTGCTCGGAACCGCGAACCGCTCCACCGGTGCCAATCATGGGTGTGACCGTCCAAGACGCCCCCTATGGGGGAGAGCTGATCCCCCTCGAACCGGTCGGCTCGGTCGAGATCACTACGATCTGCGATAACACGGTCGACATCCTCATGCTCGACGAGAGGCCCGCCCACCGCCTGCTTGGGCGCCCCGGCGAACCCCCGAGCATCGCCGCGCCGACCCTCGAAGAAGGCACGGTGGTGGACTCTCCGCGACCTGAGCACGGCTTCTCCGCACACGTAGCGGTGACCAAGGGCGACCGGGTGCACCGCATGCTCTTCGACACCGGGCTGAGCCCGACCGGGTGCACAGAGACAGAGAACCTGGCCAGGCTCGGCCTTGAGGCATCCGACCTGGAGGCCATCGTGTTGAGCCATGGCCACTTCGACCACACCACTGGGCTCTCAGGACTCGTCCGGACTTTGGGCCGCGCGCTTCACTACCGATGGTCATTCATCCCCAGTTCTGGAGCCGGCGGCGCGTCGTGGTCCCGGGCCACGAACCCATGGATCTGCCCACCGCCAGCCGCCAGGCCCTCACCCGCGCCGGATTCGACGTCATCGAAAAGCGCCAGCCCTCATTCCTGTTCGAAGGCTTGGTGCTCGTGACCGGCGAGGTGGACAGGAGCACGGCTTTGAGACCGGTTTCCTCATCCACCAGGCATATCGCCACGGCGCCTGGAGGCTGACCGGCTCATCCTCGACGACCAAGCCCTCGTGGTGCACGTGGCGGATCGGGGTCTTGTGATCCTTACCGGGTGCGGGCATTCGGGCATCGTGAACATCTGCTGGTACGCGCGCCGGCTCACCGGCGTCGAGCGCATCTACGCGGTGCTCGGCGGGTTCCACCTGAACGGGCCGCTGTTCGAACCAATCATCAGTGCGACCTGCGACGCGCTCGAAGCGATGGCGCCGCAGGTGATCGTTCCCAGCCACTGCACAGGATGGAAGGCCACCCACGCCATAGCCGCCCGGTTCCCGCACAGCTTCATCCAGGACTCCGTCCGGACCACATTCGACCTCCGGCCGGCGCAAGCCGCATGAGGTGCTCTAACGATGGGTTGGGGCCTCGCAGGGCGCTGGCTGCCAGCGCCCGGCACAGCGCCTCGGCCGGCGGCGCGCCCGCAGCCGTACCGTCCGCCTGCCGGTAGAGGCGGCAGGACAAGCTGACCGGCTCGCCTGGGACGGCGAACGGATCCGCACCGTCGATCAGCAGCGTCGGCGAGCCGCGCATGCCCAGCGCCGCGGCCTCCTGCTCATCGTGAATGACCCGCCGGGTCACCCGCACGCCCGCCACCCCAGCCGCGGCGATAGCCAGCCGCTCGTCCAGAAGCCGGGCGTTCGGGCATTCCGGCACCGAAAGCACGGTGACGTCCACGAGTCCTGCGCCTCCTGGTGTCCTTTGCCCGCCGTCGTGTCACGCCGTCACCACCGACGCTAAACCTTCCAGAGCGCGAGAAGGTCAGCGGCGGCCCCGGCAACCATGCGCACCGGCGACATCGCCACAGTGGCCGGGCTGACGGCGAAGGCCGCGCAGAGCGCGAAGCTGTCCTTGGCTCAGGCGCCGAGGCTGGCGCGTAGTGCCAGCACCCGGTTGACGGAGGCGAGGAAGGCGGGGCGCCCGAGTTTGCCGCTGCGCAGCGCGCTGGCCAGGCCGTTCAGCCCGCTGGCGCCCTCGGCTACGTTCTGGCCGGAGAACAGGAGCAGGTCCATCCCCGCCGCGGCGGCCAGGACCGCGCGCGCGGGGATGGCGCCGAAGGCGTCCAGCGCGCCTGCGTCGAGGGCATCGGTCACGGTGACCCCGCTGAATCCGAGCCGCTGCCGCAGTTCGTGCTGGACGATCGTGGCTGACAGGCCGGCGGGCAGATGTGCGTCGAGCGCGGGATAGATGGCCCACGAGACCATCACCAGGCGGACCCCGGCCGCGATCGCGGCCGGGTAGGGGGCTTCGTCCAGCGCGTGCAGCGACCGCAGCGGCACCGGCAGCGTGACCGGGCGCAGGTCGGTGTTCTGCCCGGCTGCGGCCGGCCCGAGTCCCGGGAAGTGCTTGGCGGTGGCGGCGACGCCGGCGTTCTGCTGTGCGGTGATGAACGCTGAGCCGAGCCGGGACACCGTCGCGGGGTTGCTGGTGTAGGAGCGCTGGTACTGGTCGAGGAAGTCACCGGGGCGCCGGTACACGTCCAGCACGGGTGCCAGGTTGACGTTGAGGCCGGCGCCCCGCAGGCTGCGCCCGGCGCTGGTGCCGGCCGCACGTGCCAGTGCCAGGCCCTGGGCGGACTGGCCGATCTGCTTTTCCGAGAGCACCGGGGCACCGGGCAGGCGGCGCACGAGGCCGCCCTCCTGGTCGGTCAGCATGAGCAGCGGTGCCCGGACCGGGCTGTGGCTGCCTGCTTGCTGTAGTTCGTTGATGACCGCGCGGATCTGGGCCAGGCTCGAGATGTTACTGCTGAAGAAGATGACACCCGCGGCTTCACCGTGACGGATCTCTGCCAGCAGGCTGGCCGGGGGCGTGCGGCCGTCGTAGCTGTAGATCACCCGCTGGCCGGCCAGCTGCTGATCCGACAGCCCGGCCAGCGCGACGTCAGCTGCCATGCCCGCCTCCCGCGCCGAGCCTGGAACGGGCGGCCTGGTCGACCGCTTGGGGGCCGACTGTGGCGCGGTCAAGATCCGCGGCGCCGTACACCCTGCCTGTGACAGCGCCGTAATGCTGACCCAGACGGCGACGGCGAACATGACCCTCACCCGCTGCTGGCTTCGATTCAATGAGCAGCGCCCCTCTGGCCTGACCTACGCCCGGGCCCCGCGGCGTTCGGCTACCGCGGTGGGCGATGATGGACCCGATCCGCGAGCACCGGGTAGGCGGCGCTGACTACTGCCGGCCGGTTCCGCTTGCCCCCTGCTACCGCCGTGCGGCCAGGCCGACGCCCGTGTCCGGCAGGGTCTCGTTGCCTACGCGGCAGTGGGGATATTACCCGTAGCCTCAAAGTAATAACACATCGTAGTTAAAGAGAAATCACGACCGCCACCGGCCGGGGCTGTCTTCCGGGCCAGGGGGCTTGCTGAAGGCGATCACCGCCGCAGTTGGTTGCCGCGTACCCGACTATATGTACATTTCAGCAGTCATCCACCTATGATTTGATCTATTCGCGCCTGCACTAATGCGGACAAATTGGTATATGTGCTTCCAGGTGAATGCGGTCTGCCAGGCGTATCCGTGCAGCCCATTGCCGCTCGTCGTGGCGCTGGCCAGCGGGAGCGGCCGCGGGTCCGGAGTTGGTCTGGAGTGCTCGTTGCTGCTGGGTTGGTGGCTGCCTGCTGGCGGTTCATCCGCGGCACCAGCAGCCCGGCCGTCAGGCCGTCAGGCCGGCGAATGCGGTCGGCGGCCTGGTGCGGCGGTCGGCCAGGACGACCGGGTGGCCCGGCTACGGCGGGATGTGGCCGGCCGATGTTCCCGGCGACGCTCACCGCAGGCCGGTCAGCGCCGTGACTCACGGCCACACCCGCTGCCGAGCGGGCCAGCCGTCGAGGGTCAGCGGCCCCCTCCACCGTTGCTAGGTCATCGATGTCCTTGCTGTTGGTGCAAACACGGTCCACCACATTGTCCCGCTCGACGACCGCGACCATTGATTTAAGGTCCATAACATTGGATGTCAGGATTCACTAGGAATGGATTCAGCTATTATTTCAAGATCGCATGTGCAGATACTACCATCGAGCGTGCGAGCGCCGCAGAAGGGGCACGGGTGATACTCAGCGACGCCCCATGGCTGCGGCAGTCCGAACGACCACATCAGGTCGCCTCCTCAACTACTGTTCCCATTTCATAATTGCGTGACCGATCTTAACTTTCATAACTGCGTGACAGATTTTGCCGGAGAGTGATGCGGACGGAGGAACCCCCTCGATGAGCCATGCCGGGCGGCGGCATGCACACCCGCCCCCCCACCGATCGCCACGAAATCGAATTCAGTGTCCACGAGGCGGCGACTACTGACCCGGCTCGGCCCTGATCACGTCAGGGACTCTCCGTCCCCGCCCTCGGGTCAGTGATTATCGGCGGGAAGGTGCCTCACGTCAGCTTGCAGAGAGGGCGGGCTCGTCATTCATTACCTCCCCTAAAAGACTCGCCGCACATTGTTTCCGAGGTGTATCGTCGGCATCTCAGCGACATAAACGACACAGACCGCTCACCGAAGTTCCGGATTGGAACCAACGCCATGCAGGGCAGCGTGATCGCGTTGGCGGGCTTGCCGTTGCCGGGGCTCGGGTTACCGGGCGCTGCGAGTAGGGACCCTGGACGTGTGCTCGCTGTTCGCGTATCCGGGTCGGCGCAGGTGCGGGGCGCCTCATAGCAGTCACCGGACGCCAGTTTCCTTCCTGCCCGGCCGGTCCTCGGTGGCGATCTCAGCGAGTCGTTCGGCGGATGACACCAGCCGGTCGGCGAACTCCAGCCGCTGCAGCCACGGCGGCGGCAGCGCGGATGCGCCGCAGCGCGCGCCGGCCAGCGCGCCGGTCATCGCCGCGATCGTGTCGGTGTCCCCGCCAAGCTGGATCGCGAACTGGATCGCATCACGGGGCCGGTCCGGGTGAGCGAAAAACGCGGCGAGCGCTGCCGGGACCGCCTGCAGCGCCTCCACCCCGTTGCCGACGGTGGCCGCTACGTCTTTGGGCACCGTGGCAGGAGTGAACCCGGCCACCCGGTTCAGCGCGGTCGCATAGGCGGGGGCGTCGGCCGCCGCGGCCAGCCCCCGGCACCAGGCCGCCCGGTTGACTGTCGTGCCGGGGGTGCTGGCGGCGGCCAGCGTCACCGCGCAGGCCTGCACCACCGCGCCATCTTGTCCCAGCGGGTGCGCGTGCGTCACCGCGGCGCTGCGTCGCGCCAGAGCAGCGACCCGGTTCAAGTCGGTAGCCGCCACGCCCGCGGGCGCAACCCGCATCGCCGCGCCGTTGCCCAGCGACCCCGCGCCGCCGAACTGTGAGCCACTCGCCTCCCGCCAAGAGGTCCCCTCGATCACACGCGCGAACAGGCCCTGCACGGCGCCGCCGTAGCCGCGGCCTGGATCGGCTGACCAGGCACGGGCGAAGGCGAGCACGAGCTCGTCTTGGTGGACCTGCCCGCCGCGGTCGGCCAGGTGCTCGGCCAGCACAAGTGCCAGCACCGTGTCGTCGGTGACGCGCAACGCCGCGGACGCGGCTGCCCAGGCAGCCGCATCCGCGGCGTTGACAGACCGCTCGCCCTCAAACGGCGCCCCGAGCGCGTCCCCGCACGCCAGACCCAGTAGCGCTCCGCGTACCCGGGCTCGCTGCGTCACATTCTCAGCCATGACCGCCGCGCACTTTATCCACCGTCATCTTTATTCATATTTACCCTGGCTTGACTTGTTCCACCGCAGGAACTGCGAGGTTTCCGGGTAGTTGGCGGTAGTTCGACGGCACGCGGCCGGGAAGATCATAACGGCCCGCGAGGCCGGGTATCCCCGGCTCGCGGGCCGTTGTCCGGGCGGTGGCCTGCCTCGGGTTGAACCAAACCTAGGCTGAGCCGACGCTTGACAGAACCCGGCACATCCGCCGTTGACCCGCGGAAAGGGCCTGCATCCTGAGAGCCTGCGCGCATCGGCCGTTCTCCGCGGACTGCCGGGGCTGCCTCGGCTCGGGGATTCAGCCTGCCGAATCCGCCGCGATCATGCGTTCTGACCCCTGCTCCGCATCATCGGCGGACGGTACCTGGTCTGCGGCGGCGGGCAGCCGGGTTTTTGCCCAGCCGAATCCGAGGCAGACGAGGCCGAAGAACAGGTAGCCGAGGGCGACCTGGCCGCCCGCGTTCCAGGCCACCTGGACACCGTGGATCAGCCCGACGAACGACAAGATGGCGCCGATGAAGCAGTAGGCCGCGGCTCGCGTGAACGCGCGGTCGATGATAAAAGCCACGATGGACCCGAGCACGAGCCCGGCCAGGATCGCGCCCCCACCGAGGATCTGCGTTCCCTTGTAGATGACGCCGGCGTTGACGAGGCTCGCCTCGCCGATCTTCTGGGCCGAGGTGCCCGCCGCGGCCATTACGTCGGCCATCTGTCCCTGCGCCCAGGAGGCGATGTTCGGGATGATCGCGACGACCACGGCTATCGCGTATCTCGGCGGTACCGCCTGGAATGCCTGCGCCCCGATGAGCAGCCCGATGTACAGCAGGATCGGCACGATGGCCGGTATCGGGATCACGGCGCCGAGCAGCGCGAACATGCCAAGGAAGCACAGCAGGGCGATGACCACGCCGCTCAGCATCGAGTAGCTGGTCCGGCCGCCTGCTTCCTTCCAGCCGGGGTGGCCGATGTAGACGGCGGGCGGGAAGGGCGACCCGAGCGCCGCGCCGACGATGGCGCCGGTCCCGTCGGCCAGCAGGATGCTCCGCAGGTTGTACTTGTCGCCCGCCACTGCCGCGCTCTCCACGTTGGTCATGCCCTCGGTGAAGTTGTAGATGCCGAGCGGGATGGCGGTGGCAAGGAGCGGCGCGACCGCCTGCAGCCCGTGGGCGAGCTGGCCGATGTGCAGGGTCGGCAGGCTGATCGCGATGTCTTTCGCGGCGGCGGCGACGTCGGGTGGGGACATGTAGCCGCCGATCCATCCGATCGCAGTCCCGACCAGGAGCGCGGCGAGCCCGATCGGAATGTTGCCCGGCAGCCTCAGGTTGGTGAGGAAGCCGCACAGGATGATCGCCAGCACGGGCAGGGCGATCCAGGCCGCCTCCCACATCTGGGCGGCCGGCCGCATCGAGATGAAGGCGATCGAGACTCCGGCGAGGGTGCCGAGAAGCGCCGCCCGTGGCGAGAAACGGCGGATGACCGGTCCGATGAAGGCGCCGATCAGCACGATGATGCCGATAATGAACGCCCAGGCCAGGCCCGCCTCCCAGGCCCGCAGCGGATTCCTGGTCGCCAGGTACGTGGGCAGCATGATCACGAAGGTGACGATGAACATGTGTGGCACGCTCGGCCCGTACGGCATCGCGCACACGTCGGCCCGGTTCTCACGGCGTGCCAGGCGGCGCGCCAGGTGGGTGTAGTAGACGTTACCGATCAGCAGCTGGATGCCGAGAGCGGGCAGGATGACGCCGAACACCTCGCGGCCAGGGATGTGCACGACGGTCAGGCACAGCGAGGTGAGCACGAGGACGTTGACGAGGACGTTGAACCCCAGGCCGAAGAACGCGTTGGTGTCCCCGCTGACCCACAGGGGCAGGCGCGGCCGCTGCCCGGCGGGCATCGACACGTTAGGTGTGGTCATGCTGGTCAGCCCCTTTCGCTGCCAAGGGCGGCGCCGACGGTGGCTGGGCCGAGGGCGTCGATGTATTTCTGGGCGGAGGTAACCCAGCCGAAGATCCCTCCCTGGGCCGCGACCATGGCGAGGCCAGCCCGCTGGAACTGCGGAAAGTAAGAACCCACGCAGTCGGCGAGGACCAGGCACTCATAGCCGCGGTCGTTGGCCTCCCGGATCGTCGTGTGCACGCAAACCTCGGTGGTGACGCCGGTGACGACGAGGTTGTTGATCTTACGGGCGCGCAGCAGTTCGTCGAGGCCGGTGGCGTAGAACGCGCCCTTGCCCGGCTTGTCGATCACGGTCTCGCCCTCGACCGGTGCGAGTTCGTCGATGATGCCGTGGCCGTACTCGCCACGGATCAGGATGCGGCCCTTCGGGCCGGTGTCTCCGATACGCAGCGCGGGATTGCCCCTGTTCCTTTTCGATGGCGGGCAGTCGGCTAGGTCCGGCCGGTGCCCTTCCCGCGTGTGGATCACTGTCAGCCCTGCGGACCGGGTGACCGCCAGGACCCGCTGCAGCGGCGGGATGACCTCGCGGAGCCGGCTTACATCGTTGCCGAGGGTTTCCCCGAAGCCACCCGGCTCGACAAAGTCGCGCTGCATGTCGATGACCAGCAGCGCCGTGTGCTCGGGCTGGAAGACGTAGGCGGACGGGTCGGCGTCGACGAGCACCGCGTCAGGCATGGCTGGCCTCGCCGGCCTCGCCGGTCCGCGCGGTTGCCGCGATGACGTCGCCTGAGCTGGCGACGCAGCCGAACACCCCGCCCTGCATGGTGACCATCCGAAGCGCGGCGGCGTGGTTGGCGGCCTCTGTCGCGGCGGTGCAATCGGCCAGAATGAGGCACTCGTAGCCGCGATCGTTGGCCTCGCGCATGGTGGTGTGCACGCAGACGTCTGTGGTGATGCCGGTGAGGATGATGTGGGTGATGCCGTGCGCGCGGAGCACCAGGTCGATCCGGGTCGCGTAGAAGGCGCCCTTACCGGGCTTGTCGATGACGATCTCACCATCGGCTGGCCGCACCTCGGGCACGATCTGCCATCCGGGCTCGCCGTGGACGAGGATCCGGCCCTGCGGGCCGGGCGCGCCTATCTCCGCCCCCATACGGGCCGAGCGCCATCGCTTGTTAGCCGGGAGATCGGACAAGTCGGGAGGGTGACCCTCCCGGGTGTGGATGACCAGCATTCCGACGGATCTGGCGTGCGTGAGCATCCGGGCGGTTCCTGGCAGCCCCGCCCTGGTCAGGCTGATGTCATAGCCCATCCGGTCGACATAGCCGCCAGCGCCGCAGAAATCGGCCTGCCAGTCGATGCACATCAGCGCGACGCGCTCGGCGGCAACCGAGCCATCTATAGGGCCAGGTGTAGGGATCGGCGGCTACCGGGCCGAGATGGAAGCGCGGCATCGTTGCCGCGGCCGTAAACGGCTGGCCATTCGGCTGGCCATTGGGCCTTGCCTGGTGGCGATGCGTTGACTGGTGCTGGGTCATGGGACCGGCATGAGCTGGCATGGTCTTCTCCTCAGGGACAGTGAGTCGCCGGCAACGCGGGGTGCAGCAGATCCGCGCCGAGTTCAGCGAGGACCGAATCGGAGAACGCGGGCCCGATCAGGGAGACGCTCGCGGGCCTGCCGTCGGAAGTCCGACCGGCCGGCACGGTGATCACCGCGAGGTCGAGGAGATTGGCGAACTGCGTGTAACGGCCGAGCCGGCTGTTGCGCTCGATCGGCTGCTCCTTGATCTGCTCGATCGTGTAAGTAGTCGGGACGGTCGGCAGCAGCAGCATGTCCGCGCGCTCCCACAGCTGGTCTGTCCACCTGGACAGCTCGCGGAGCCGGTGCATGGCGCGGAACGTGGCCACGGCGTCATGGCGGTGGCCGCTCTCGATCACCTGGCGGGTTACCGGGAGCACGTCCCGCGGATGGGCGAGCAAAAACTCCTGCAGGTCCGCGAGCCGCTCGGCGACCCACGGACCGCGGTAGAGCAGGTCGCCCGCCTCGAGCAACGGCGTGATGTCTGTCTCGAAGACCTCGGTGATCCTGGTTCTCCCGGCCGGTTCAGCAGCCTCCGGGCCACCGGCGATCCCGGCGGGCCCGCTCTCCTTGGCAGCAGCGATGGCCTTCGCCACCCGGCCGACTGAGGCGTGGTATGCCGAGCGCATAGCATCGTCGCCACAGAAATCCAGGTCCTGGCCGACCGCGATGCGCACCCGCCGCGCGGCCAGGCCCGGTGGCCCTGGGGTTGCCCCCCGGGAGCCGGCCAGGGCACCGGGCGCGACCACGGGTCGGCTGGGTTGTATCCGGCGATCACCGACAGCACGGCCGCCGTATCACCGACGTCGGCCGCGAAGACGCTGACGCAATCTAACGAACGGCAGGCGGGCACCACACCGGCGGTTGAGACCAGGCCCCGGGTCGGCTTGCAGCCGACTATCCCGTTCATCGCCGCCGGGACACGGCCAGACCCGGCCGTGTCGGTGCCCAGCGCGAAGGGGACCTCGCCAGCTGCCACGGCCACCGCGGACCCGGAACTCGATCCGCCCGAGATGAGCCGTCCGCCGAAGACGCTCTCACAGGCGCCAAACGGGGAACGGACCCCGGTCAGCCCGGTGGCGAACTGGTCGAGGTTCGTCTTCCCGACGAGAATCGCGCCCGCGTCAAGCAGGCGGCGCACCGATTCGGCGCTGCGCCCGGGCCAGTATGCGAAAGCGGGACAGGCTGCGGTCGTCGGGAGGTCCGCGGCGTCGATGTTGTCCTTGATCGCGAACGGGATGCCGAACATCGGCAGGCCCGATAGGTCACCCGCCCGTTTGCGGCGGAGACGGGCCAGCTCATCGGCTCGCCGTCGCAGCCGCTCAGCGGGCATCCGGGAGATCCAGATGGGATTCTCGCCGCGGCCGCGGCTCAGCAGAAGATCGATGACGTCACGCGGATCGGCCCGCCCGTCCGCATATGCCATAAGAAGAGCACGCACCCCGGGCGTACGCACCGGCATCTGTGACTCGGTCAGCATATTGTCGATTGTCGACGGAACTGTAACAGGCGTTAGCGTGTTTTGTTACGGCAATGTTTCCGGTTTCCTTGGCCGTGGCGCGGCTGGCCAAGGTCCGCGGCGCAGGACATGTTCGCGGCTCAGGGGAAGAAATCACGGCTGCCGTGCAGTGTCAGCTCGGCAAGCACGGCCTCCGGCTGGCCCGCGGCGACGGCCTCGAAAAGCCGGAGGTGGCGCCGCACCCCCTCGCCCGGGCTGCGCTGCTCGGCCTCCCGGCGCAGGTTCGCCGCCATGTAGAGCTGCAACTTCATGATGATGGGCTCGTAGACGAGCAGCAGCTGCCGGTGCCCGGCGAGGGCAGCCAGGGCCACATGGAAGCGGCAATGGGCGCGGGCCTCCTGAAAACGGGCGCCAGATTCCGCGGCCAACGCCATCGACTGAAGCGCCGCCTCGAGCTCGCGAAGATTGGTCTTGTCCTTGACGGGCAGCGCCGTTTCCACGACGAACCGCTCGAGCACATCCCGCAGGCTGAACAGCTCGTCCACATCGGTCCTGGAAAGCCGCGCCACCCTGGCGCCCCGCCGTGGCAGGTGCTCGACAAGGCCCTGCTGGCCGAGCAGTCTCAGCGCTTCACGCAACGGCGCCCGGCTGATCCCGAAACGACGGGTTAGATGCTCTTCAACGAGTCGTTCGCCGGGTGCAAGCACACCGCTGAGAATCTCCTCGCGCAGCCTGTTGACCGACAGTTCGACCAGGCTCGCGGACTCCAGCGCCCAGTTCGAGCCCGTGAGGTCGGACATCTGCCTGCCCATCTCGCACCCTGTCGCTGTTGAACCCTGTCAGATGACCATACGGTGCCGCGAGGACCCGCGCGCCCCCGGACACCTTTCGGCGACGGCGTGAACGGACGGTGACCCTCATGCACAGGCGCTCCGGGACGCGCTGGTGCTCCTCGACCAGGTGCCCGCGGCGGTGACCGGCGCCGATCTGCTGGTGCTGGCTCCGTGGGTGATCTTCGGAGCCGGTCTGGTGGCGAAGTGCCACCGCCTGCTGAGCCTTCGCCGCGCTTCTCACCGGCGGCACTCAGCGTCCTGGCCGGAGTCCTCCAAGGCCCATGGGCCGGGTTCGGCTATCGTCACGTGCCGAGATCATGACGGCCTTTGCGCTCTTGTCACCGCAGGTCAGCGGCTGGGACGCAGTCGCATGCCGGGCAGTACCGTGTCTGCGGGGCGCGCGCCAGCGTGGCCTCTGGGATGGCGGCGGCACACTGCTCGCAGCGCCCGAAACGGCCTGCCTCAAGCCGGGCGAGCGCCTCGTCGACATCGGCAAGGGCGCGACGGGCGGCCACCGCACGCCCCATAAGCTCGCGCAGCCCGCGCCGGGCACTTTCTGGGATGCCGCTGGAGCCCGGGCCGCCAGCGCTAGCTGCTGCCTCGGCGTCATGGAATGCCAATGACAATTCGGTGACCTGCAACAGCCGCGCCTGCCATATGGCTTCGAGCGCAACGCGCCAGTGGGGCAGTGACAGAGCCGCTGGAGGCGGCCCGGTCACCGCGGGTCGCCCCGTTGCCCGGTCGGCTCTCGCGGCCGCGAGCCGCCGTGGTCCAGCCAGGTTCGCGGGCATAAATGTACGGCCTCCTTCGGACTTGCCGGCCAGCCCAGCCGGCTGTGTTCGTCGATTTCCGGCTGGTACTGGCCAGCGAACCTGCCGCCGATGGAGGAGCAGTGGGGCAGACGTGGCAACTGGATGGAGACGGCCGCGGCTGGTGTGATCTCTGGTTGCGGGCACCCGCCCGGCTGGCACAGCTGTCAGCCGCTCATAGCCTGCAGAATCTCGCCCACTCATCCCGGCTGGGCGCGATCTCGTCGAAGAGGTGCTGACCTCGTTCTGTCAACTGGACGATGCTGCCGCGCCCGGACTCGCGATGGGGTTCCCGGGTGACGATTCCGGCCTTCTCGAGCCGGTCGAGGCGCACGCTTACGGTGCCATGTCGGCCGAGGAAACCGCCGGGGCTGCGCGGCAGTCGGTTCGCGGCGGGCCAGATGCGCGTCAGCCCGCAGATAGCAGTCTCCGCTCCAGGCGCCCCGGACGCCCTCGGCATCCGCAGCCTGATGCAAACCAAGCCACGGGGTGATGGCTACTCATCCGTCAACTAGGCGCAGCGCCCCCGACGGGCACTGCGCGACCGCCCGGCGCGCCATGTCGGCGTCCGCGGGTCCGACATCCTCGGTCAGCAGCGCCACGATCCCCTCGTCGTCCTGGTCGAAGACAGCGGGTGCGGTGACCAGGCACATCCCGGACCCAATGCACACGTCCCGGTCCGCCTCGACTCGCATCCGGATCGCCTCCACTCACCAGGTGACCGGGAGCGAATGCAACCCGTAGACCACGTGGTAGGAACGGAAACCGATCTGTTCGAAGGGCACCGCCAGGGCGAGACCGGGGAAGCGCCGCAGCAAGGCCGGGAACGCGATCTTCATCTCCATCCGCGCCAGCGGAGCTCCCAAGCAGTGGTGCACTCCGTGCCCGAACGCAAGGTGGCCCGGTGCGCCGCGGGTCACGTCGAGCCGTTCGGGGTCCATGACCAGTGCCGGGTCGCGGTTGGCTGCTGGCAGCGCGCACACCACAAGCTCACCGGCGGGGATGGCGTGACCGGCGAGGTTTACCGAGGTGGTCGTGGTCCTCGGGATCCCGGAATGCACGATGCTCAGCCACCGCAGCAGCTCCTCGACGGCCGGCTCCACCTGCGCGGCATCGTCGCGCACCATGGCCAACTGCTCGGGGTGGCGCAGCAACGCGAGGGTGCCGAGCCCGAGCATGTTTGACGTCGTCTCGTGCCCCGCGACCAGCAGCAGGCCTGCGATACCGACGAGCTCGTCGGTACTGAGCTCGTCACCGTGTTCGCGCACGAGCATACCGAGCATGTCTTCGCCAGGTGAGGCCTGCGCGCGAGCGACCTGTCCCCGCATGTACTCGCGGCTCTCCTGGTGCAGCGCCATGCGTTCCTCGATCGGCAACGACACATCGAGTTGGCGGCGTGTGCGCTGCTGGAACTCCGCGCGATCGGAATAAGGCACGCCGAGCAGCTCACAGATCACGAACGACGGCACGGGCAGGGCGAACGTCGAGACGAGGTCGGCTGGTGGGCCGGCCCGCTCAAGACCGTCGAGGTGGCTCTCGACAATCTCGACGATCCGCGGCTGCAGCCTGCGCATCCGGCGCACCGTGAACTCCGGCGTCAGCAACCGCCGCAGACGGGTGTGCTCCGGCGGATCGAAAGCCAGCATCTGACCAGCTCGCCGCTTCGCGATCTCGTCCTCGCTGAACTCCGGTCGGATCGACCCTGGGAACCCCGCGCTGGCGTTGCTGAACCGAGCCGGATCGGAGAGCACCTCACGGACGTCCCCGTACCGAGTCACCAGATGGGCCGACATCCCGAGGGGAGTCACCACCCGGCGCACGCCTTCGTTCTCCCGTACTCGAGTGAGTTCGTCGACCGGATCGAACTGGATGCGCTGCATGTGCAACGGCATCACCGGCGTCTCAGTCATGGTGGCCCTCCGCGGCGACCTGCACCTCAACGACCCCGACGTTACCACCAAGCGACAGCTCGCTAGCGCTAGCGCCGGGCGGCACCCGCTGCCCCGTACTTCGATCAGGGCTACGTTGGCTTAACGCCGTCAGCGCGTGCGGCCTGCGCAAGGATCAGGCTCCGGGCACGTGGTATGCGAGGAGCGGCACCCAGCGGACTGCGGGGGCGGACGTCACGCCGCCGGCCGCCAGCGCCGCCCCCAGCCGCGCCTGCATGAACGCCTCCTGGTCCGCCCGGGCGGACCAAACCTCCGTCACGATGAAGGTGCCGTCGTCAGCGGTGCCGGCCGCATGCGAGAGCAACCCGGGTGGCCAGTTCCCCTCGCCTGTCTGCATGTCGATTCCCAGCTGCCTGTTGACCGCGGCGTATTCGGCCTCGCCCAGACCAGTGAACTCCAGGACCAGCGCCTCGGACATCGAAACTCCTTCGCGGCTTCCAGTTCCACAGCGCCCAGCATCGGCGCCCCCGTATGTGACGGCGCCGCCTGGCCCAGACCGGCCTGCCAGCCCGGACCCTGTATCCAGGCGATGAACCGGGTTCCCCCCGGATTCCCCGACGACGTCCCCTCCTGATCATGCCACGTCCCAGACGAGACCGTGCGGCCGACGACGCCGGCCCCGCTGACAGTCTGCCCCACAGCAGCCCGGTCTGGGCCCGCCTTCCACCCTGCTGGGCGGTCCACGCGTCTCGGTCTGGTTCGCGGTCACGCGCAAAAACGATCTCAGGAAAGATCCGCGACGTACGCGCTGACCGTCGTGCACCCGCACCGAGCCGGGCTTGAGGTGTGCGTAGCGGAGGAACAGGCCCGGCCCGATCTTGACCGTGATGTGATTCCCGACCGTCTTCTCAATCGGCGGGATCGCTGGCGGACGGGGTGGGTGGTTGTGCGGCAAACCGTCCGACGAAGGAGCCAGCGGCGATGGGCCGCTGACGAGTCATCAACGTCGCCGCGTCATTCTGTTGTGCCGGTTGATTTGGGTGCAGCACCTCGTGCGATGACACGAGTGCCGGGGGAATGAACGCCGCCTAAACGGCTTGACGCGATGGCCGGGTGCCACCGGTCACACTGAACGTCCGAGAAAGGCGGCGAGCTGGTCGGCCGGGCACGCCCCAGCAGGAGCCTCGAGCCTAGGCCCAAAGGGGGCCACTCCGTCGTCCCCGCGGAAGTCGTCGGTGAGCGACTGCTGTACCTGGGCAAGGAGCTGGGCGGCAAGATCGGGGTCCAAGTTGGTCGACTGACCCGTCGCGCGAGCCAGGTCCCAGCCGTGCGTGAACTGGTCGGTGCTGACCATCATCATCAAAAACGCACCGGGGACCTCTGCGAAAGGCAAGGTGACGGTCTTTTCGAGGGCGCCCGCAGACCCGAAGGCCTCAAGCGCGCCGTTGGCCGTCTCGTCGTAATGACTGAGGAGGTCTCCGGCCGTGAAATCCTGCTCTGCGACCGTGCCCTCCCCGGTCGCAATGGCGCTCGCAGCGAACCGGGGAGCGCCGACCACGTGATTGATCAGAGCCCGCACGTTCCACGACTTGCACGGGGTCGAGTCCTCGAACTGACTGGGCTTGATGTTCACCAGGACCCCTCGGGTACTGGCAAACGCCCTGGCGAGCGATTGGGTGGCCATAGCTGCTCCTTCTTGGTTCGGTGCTTGCTACTTGAAAAACCGGTACGTGAGGTGTGTGAGACCAGGCGCTTCGACCGCACGAGCCTGCTCGAGCTTGGCCGCTGAGCCGTCGAGGTTGTCGAACAGGCGTGCGCCCTCGCCGAGGAGTACGGGCACCACGTGGATCTCCATTTCATCGATCAAGCCGGCAGCGAGGTATCCAATCGGGTTCTGCTGGCCCTGGTTCTCGCCGGCGACGAAGCCGTCCAGCGACATCGTAATCTCGAGCCTCAGCTTGTTCATCGCGCCTCCTCGAGGTCGCTACCTATGACGGCTCCGTGGTGCGTCATTCATCGTCGGATCCATGATCGACTGGTCTCGCGGGGAAATCGCGGACGGTGATATGTTTTGCGCAGGTTGCGAGCGTCAGCGTCAGGCCCTGCCTTTCGAACGGCGACTCTCGGTTCGCAGCGGGGGTGATCCGGGTGACGGCCAGGTGGATCGGGCCAGGTGCGCAAAGCGCAAGTTCCCCGGCCAGGGCCGATCGAGGCGGAGGTGACCGCGGTGCAGCCAGCACGTGCCCGGGCCGCCGGCACCCCGGGCAAGCTGAGACGTAGCGTCGTCTGCTCGTACTCCCGTCGGCACATCGACCTGTTACGCGTCGCCGGCGCCCTGTGGCCGGGTTCCGGAGGCCGATCCTCCCATTTAGCTGACCGTTCAGTTAGCACCAGCAATGTCGGCAGCGGGCCCATCCCGCGGTTGCGGACCGCGTCGGCGTGCCCATCGACGTGACCGTGCCCATCGACCAAAAGGGAGCGAGTTCTGCCCATGTCCGCACCATCCTCGGCAACGCACCTCGCCGTCGCGCTTGACGGCGCCGGCTGGCATCCCGCTGCGTGGCGCGAGCCGGAGGCGCGCCCGCGCGAGCTGTTCACGGCGCGCTATTGGATCGACCTGATTCAGCTGGCTGAGCGTGGCCTGCTCGACTTCGTGACGATCGAGGACGGGCTCGGCTTGCAGTCCTCCCGGCACACGGAGCCCGACGGGCGCACAGACCAGGTGCGCGGACGTCTCGACGCGGTGCTCATCGCGGCCCGCGTTGCGCCGCTCACTAACCACATCGGACTGGTTCCGACCGTGGTCGTGACGCACACCGAACCGTTCCACACCTCCAAGGCGATCGCGACACTCGACTACGTCAGTACCGGACGGGCCGGTGTGCGGGTGCAGGTTTCGGCGCGCCAGGACGATGCCGCGCACTTCGGCCGCCGCACGTTTCCGCGGTTCCGCTTCGCGGAACGCGCAGACCCGAGGGTGCGGCAGCTGATCACCGAGCTGTTCGACGAGGCCGCCGATTACGTCGAGGTCGTCCGTCGTCTGTGGGACAGCTGGGAGGACACCGCCGAGATCCGCGACCTCGCCACCGGCCGCTTCATCGACCGCGACAAGCTGCACTACATCGACTTCGCCGGCGACTACTTCAGCGTCAGGGGGCCTTCGATCACCCCGCGGCCGCCGCAAGGGCAGCCGATCGTGAGCGCGCTGGCGCACCAAAACGTGCCCTACCGGCTGGTCGCCCGCTCGGCCGACATCGGATACGTAACACCGCGCGACGGCGAGCACGCTCGCGCGATCATCGCCGAGATCCGCGGCGAGCAGCAGGCCGCCGGCCGCGCGGCGGAGACGGTGCACGTTTTCGGCGACCTCGTGGTGTTCCTTGACCCTGACGCCAGCGCCGCCGCCAGCCGCAAGGCCCGGCTCGACGAGCTGGCGGGTTATGAGTACAAGAGCGACGCGACCGTCTTCACCGGGACGTCGGCGCAGCTGGCCGACCTGCTGCAGGACTGGCAGGCGAGCGGCTTGTCCGGCTTCCGGCTGCGCCCCGGCGCAATCGGCCACGACCTCGAGGCGATCACCGGCGGCCTGGTGCCGGAACTGCAGCGCCGCGGCGCGTTCCGCGAGGCCTACGAGGCCGGCACCCTGCGCGGGCTGCTCGGCCTCACCCGCCCCGCGAGCCGTTACGCCACCGCCTGACCGCCGGGAAGGATCGGACATGAGCAAGCCACCCAAGAAGATCCACCTCGCCGTCCACTTTCCCGGCGTGAACAACACCACGGTCTGGAGCGACCCGCGCTCGGGCAGCCACATCGAATTCAGCTCCTTCGCCCACCTGGCCCGGACCGCGGAGCGGGCCAAGTTCGACTTCCTGTTCCTTGCCGAGGGGCTGCGCCTGCGCGAGCAGAACGGCCGGATCTACGACCTCGACGTCGTGGGGCGCCCGGACACCTTCACCGTCCTCACCGCGCTGGCGGCGGTGACTGACCGGCTCGGCCTGGTCGGCACCATCAATTCGACCTTCAATGAGCCCTACGAGGTGGCACGGCAGTTCGCGGGCCTGGATCACCTATCCGGCGGACGGGCCGGGTGGAATGTCGTCACGTCGTGGGACGCGTTCACCGGCGAGAACTTCCGGCGCGGCGGCTTCCTGCCGGAGGACGCCCGGTACGATCGGGCGCGCGCTTTCCTGCGGACGGCCTGGGAGCTCTTCGACTCCTGGCGCGGTGACGAGATAATCGCCGACAAGGAGTCAGGCGTGTTCCTCGCCGACGGTGACGCGGGCCGGTTCGCCCATCGGGACGCGCACTTCGACATCAACGGCCGGTTCAACGTGCCCCGCAGCCCGCAGGGACGTCCGGTTATCTTCCAGGCCGGCGACTCCCACGAGGGCCGCGAGTTCGCCGCGGCCAGCGCTGACGCGATCTTCACCCGGCACAGCGGGCTCGACGACGGCAAGGCGTTCTACGCCGACGTGAAAGGACGCCTGGCCCGCCACGGCCGCACCGACGATCAGCTGCTGATCTTGCCGGCGGCGACCTTTGTGCTGGGCGACACCGACGCCGACGCCGACGAGCTCGCCCGGGAAGTGCGCCTCCAGCAAGTGAGCGGACCGACGGCGATCAGGTTCCTTGAACAGCTCTGGAACCGGGACCTGTCCTCCTACGACCCGGACGGCCCGTTGCCCAGCGTCGATCCCGACCCGGGCGAGAACACCATCGCCCGCGGCCGGGCGAGCGTGCGGATGCACCGCGACCCGCTGGCCACCGCGGCCAAGTGGCGTGCGAAGGCGGCGGCGCAGAACCTGTCGATCCGCGAACTGATCATCGAGGTGACGGGCCGGCGGTCGTTCGTCGGCTCGCCGGTCACCGTCGCGCGGACGATCAACAGCTTCGTCCAGGCCGACGCCAGCGACGGGTTCATCCTCGTCCCGCACATAACGCCGGGCGGGCTCGACGAGTTCGCGGACACGGTCGTGCCGCTGCTGCAGGAGCGCGGTGTCTTCCGGGCCGACTACGAGGGCGGCACGCTGCGCGAGCACCTCGGCCTCGCACCACTGAAGGCCGGCTCAGCCCTCAGCCGGGCGGCGGCGTTATGAGGTTCCTGGCGGTCACCCTGATCGTCACGCCCCAGGCCGAGGTATGGCCCCGGCCGCTGCGGCAGCAGATCCTGGTCTGCCGCGGCAGCGCGACCAGCAAGGAGTCCGTCGACTTGGCGGCCCGCTGCGGCGACCCGGTCCGTTGCGCGAACGTGACCAGTCCGACATCGTCCCCGGGCCGCGGCGCGACATCCCTGGCGCGCGTGCGCCTCCATCTCGTGGGCGGCGTCGGCGTCGGCGAGGGTCTGGCCCCGCCGCGACCCGATGACGATGTCACGACCGAATCGCCGTTCGCCGACTCCTCAACGTAAGGGACCTGACCTGCTATGGCCACCACGCCACTCGCGGTGCTCGACCTAATACCCATCACCTCCGGCCGCACCGCCGCCGACGCACTGCGGTGTAGCATCGACCTCGCCCAGCAAGCCGAACGCTTCGGCTATACCCGCTACTGGTTCGCCGAGCACCACCTCAATCCCGGCATCGCCGGAACCTCCCCTGCCGTCGTCCTCGCGCTCACCGCCGCCGCGACCTCGACGATCCGGATCGGATCCGGCGCGGTCCAGCTCGGCCACCGCACGGCGCTGTCGACGGTCGAGGAATTCGGTCTCATCGACGCCTTGCACCCCGGCCGCCTCGACCTCGGCCTGGGCCGATCGGGTGGGCGGCCGACCAAGCGCAACCGCGAGCCGAGGCTGGTCGGCGCGACGCAGGTGGTGGACGGCCGGGCGCCGAACGGACTGCGCATTCCCCCGCGGTACTCCATGGAGCATCTGCTCGGCACGCCACGCTTTGAGTTGCAGAAGACACTGCTGCTGCAGCCCGGTGCCCACGCCCAGGACTACGCCGAACAGGTCGACGACATCCTCGCCCTGCTCCGCGGCATCTACCGCTCGGCTGACGGCGTCGAGGCGCACGCCATCCCTGGTGAGGGCGCGGATGTGCAGGTGTGGATCCTCGGCAGCAGCGGCGGGCAGAGCGCCGAGGTCGCTGGTTCGAACGGCCTGCGATTTGCCGCGAACTATCACATCACTCCGGCCACCGTGCTTGAGGCCGCAGAGGGATACCGGGCCGCATTCCGGCCCTCCGCCGAGCTCGACCGGCCATACACCAGTGTCTCCGCCGACGTCGTGGTCGCCGAGGACGAGGCAACCGCGCGGGAGCTCGCTACCGGATACGGCCTATGGGTCCGCAGCATCCGCTCCGGGGAGGGCGCGATCGCGTTCCCGACCCCGGAGCAGGCCCGAGCGCACTCCTGGACTGACGCCGACCGGGCACTGGTCGCCGACCGGGTGGACACGCAGTTGGTCGGCTCCCCGCAGCAGGTGGCCGGCCAGCTCGAACAGCTGCAGGAGGCGACCAGTGCCGACGAGCTGATCATCACCACGATCACCCACGACCACGCCGACCGGGTCCGCTCCTACCAGCTGCTGGCGCAGGAGTGGCAGCGCCGATGAGCGTCGCGATCGTCGTCGGCAACCCGAAGCCGCGTTCCCGCACGTGGCAGGCAGCTCACCTGGTCGCCGAAAAGATCACCGGCGGACCGGCCGACCTGAGCGTGGACCTCGTCGATCTCGGTGGCGCCCTGCTGGACTGGGCGGACCAGCAGGTGGCCGAGACCATCGCGGCAGTGCGGACCCGCGATCTGCTGATCGTCGCCAGCCCCACTTACAAGGCCACCTACACCGGGCTGCTGAAGCTGTTCCTCGACCGGATCGCGGGCGGCGGGTTGGCAGGGGTGACCGCGGTGCCGCTCATGCTCGGCGGCGACTGGCGCCACTCCCTGGCTGCGGACCTTCTGCTCAAGCCGGTGCTCGTCGAGCTCGGCGCCACGTGCCCGACGCGAGGACTGTTCCTGGTCGACACGGACTATGCCGAATCCGAGGTACTCGACACATGGCTGGAGTCGTCGCGACCGCAGATCAAGGCGAGCCTCGCAGGACCGTCCGCACGCATCATGCCTGCGCCTCCCGCGACATCAGGGCGTTCGCCTCACCGTAGGGCAGGGCGTCCGAGGTGAAGGTGAACGTGCCATGGTCATTTATCTCCCGTGCGGCTCGCCAGACGCTGCCGAGCGCGGCCCTGGCCAGCGCGGATCCGAGGCTGATCCGGCGGGCTCCGCATGCGGCGAGCTCACTGACCGACAGCACCGGGCCGACGCCGGCGAGGACGTTGACCGGCCGGTCCACTGCGGAGCAGACGGTGCGGATTGCGTCGACGTCCGGCAGGCCCGGCGCGTACAGCACATCCGCGCCCGCATCCTGGAAAGCCTGGAGCCGGCGGATGGTGTCCTTGAGGTCTGCCCGGCGGTAGAGGAAGTTCTCCGCACGCGCCGTCAGGGTAAACGGAAACGGCAGAGCCCTCGCGGCTTCGACGGCCGCGGCGACGCGCTCGGCAGCGACGTTGAGCGGCTGGATCGGCGCCTGCGGGTCACCGGTCGTGTCTTCGATCGAGCAGCCGACCAGCCCCGTGTCGGCGGCAAGGCGAATGGTCTCCGCGATCTCCTCGGTGGATTCGGCGTAGCAGCGCTCCAGGTCCGCGGAGACCGGCAGATGTGTCGCTGCAACGATCGAGCGCGCGTTGCCCAGCGCCTCGTCACGAGCGACCATTTTCGCGCCATCGGTTCGGCCGAGCGCGAAGGCCAGGCCCGCGCTCGTCGTCGCCAGGGCTGCGAAACCGAGCTGCGACAACAGGCGCGCGGTCCCCGCGTCCCACGGGTTCGGGATAACAAAGGCCCCGTCGCCCGCGTGGAGGTCCCGGAAGGCGGCGCCCCGCTGGAATTGATCTTCTGCGTCAAGTTGCACTGTGCTTCCTTCCTAGTGTCCTGCGCCTGAAATCTGCGCGATATATTTGGCTAAGGAGTTCAGGATCTCCTCCGCGGTTTTTGTCCAGATGAATGGCCGGGGGTTCTGGTTCCAGGTTTCGATCCAGGCGCGGACGTCTTTTTCCAGGGCCTGGACGCTCTTGTGGACTCCGCGGCGGATCATTTGGTCGGTCAGGAACCCGAACCACCGCTCCACCTGGTTGATCCACGACGATCCGGTGGGCGTGAAGTGCAGGCGGAACCGGGGGTGGCGGGCGAGCCAGTCCTGGATCGCGGGGGTCTTGTGGGTGGCGAGGTTGTCGCAGACCAGGTGCACGCCCAGCCCGGCCGGGACGGCCTTGTCGATCGCGATCAGGAACTTCTTGAACTCCACCGCGCGGTGCTGGCGGTGGATCTGGGAGATCACGGTGCCGTCGGCGATGTTGAAGGCGGCGAACAGGCTGGTCACGCCGTTCCGGGCGTAGTCGTGGGTGCGCCGTTCGGGCATGCCGGGCATCATCGGCAGCACTGGCTGGGACCGGTCCAGGGCCTGCATGCCTGATTTCTCGTCGACGCACAGCACGACGGCCTTCTCCGGCGGGTTGTGGTAAAGACCGACGACGTCGACGACCTTCTCGATGAACAGCGGGTCGGTGGACAGCTTGAACCCGTCGGTCAGGTGCGGCTTGAGTTCGAACTTGCGCCAGATCCGGCCGATCGTCGAGCGTGACAGGCCGCTGCGGCGGGCCATCGAGGCCCGTGACCAGTGCGTGGCGTCCTTGGGGGTTTCCTCCAGCGTCGCGGCCACGACGTCTTCGACCTGGTCCAGCAGGATCGACGGCGGGCGGCCCGGGCGCGGCTCGTCGGCTAGCCCGTCCAGCCGGCGGGCGATGAACCGGCGCCGCCACCGGGTCACCGTGCCCGGCGTGATCCGCAGCTCGGCGGCCACCTGCTTGTTCGGCGTGCCCTGCGCGCAGGCCAGCACGATCTTCGACCGCAGCGCCAGCGCCTGGCAGGTCTTGGCCCGCCGCGACCAGCGCGTGAGCTGATCGCGCTCGTCATCGGCCAGCTCCAGCCCGGCTTTCGGCCGCCCCGCCCGTTCGCCGTCGGCCAGCCCTTCCAGCCGCGCCCCGGCAAACCGCGTACGCCACTTGCCCACCGTCATCTGCGTGACGCCCAGATCGGCGGCCACCCGCTGGTACACCACCCCCGGCTCCGCGCAGGCCAGCACAATCCGGGCCCGCACCGCCGGCCTTCGCGACGGCCCACCCGACCAGCGGACCAGCTGGTCACGCTCCTCCTCGGTCAGCACGAACTCAGCAGCGGCACCTCTAGTACGCGACATACAGAAATTATACTAACTTAGAGCGTAGATTTCAGGCGCATGACACTGTGTCCCGCGCCGTAAGTTCGCTGAATATTTCTAGCAGGGACTTCGCCCGATTGTAAGGTCTTCACCGGTGCTGATGATCTCTGATTTATGTGAACGATTTTAGGCGCGGGACACTAGATCGTTCGACACGCCGGTCGGCACGGACGACCGCACGCAGAAGGCCGGTCGCGGTCGACGGTTGCGCGTCCGGGCCTACCGCCGGAGCCGACATCGAGCTCCCCGGCCCGACCCCCATCCCGCCGGGCGCTTAGCGCCTAGCCCGTGACCCTTACCGTGACGCCGAGGGTGAGGTACCGCCAAGCCTGCTCAGCGGCGCTATAGGGTAGCTCGACGCAGCCCAGGCTCTGCGGGTAGCCGTAGGAGGCGCGCGCGTAGTAGTGCACGGCGTCGCCGCCGTGGAAGTAGGAAACGAACGAGACGGGATCGGCGTAGTGGCTGCCGTCCGGGTTAGTGCCCCGCATGATCTGGTAGCGGTATCGCCGGTACACGGGGAAGGTGCCGTCAACTGTCGGCGAGGCCGATATCCCGGTGTTGGCGAGGCTGTGCAGGACGATCCGGCCGTCATGCCAGATGGTCAGCGTCTCCGGGTTCCCCTTGTTCGCAATGGCGTAGGTGTAGCCTTTGCTGTTCTTCTCGCCTGCGGCCTCCGCCCTGAACAGGGCGTCCCATAGGGCAAGGTCGGGGACGCCGTTGACCGGCATGTCATGCTCGGACTCAAAGGCCATCACCGCTCCCTGGATGATGACGTTGAACGTGTCGGGCTGCCAGATGCTGATCAGCGAGGCCGGATACCCCTGGTTCATGGTGAAAGTGCCCGGTGGCGGACTGTAGGCGAGCGCGGCCTGGTTCGCCATCCGGGAGCTGATCAGTTCGACCGGCCGGGGGAGCTGCCTGCCCAGATCCTGCTGTTGCCACGACACCGGCAGGTAACCAAGCTCGGCGAGCAGCTCACTCAGCCGACGCACGGAGTATGCCCCGGTGCCGAAGTGCGCCGCCCCGGGCTCGGCGAGCAGCCCCCCAGTGGCGGAGCGCACGCCGGCCCGCCCGCCAGGAATCGTGACCGTTATCCGGGTCGACGGGCGGAACGGCACGGCGGGCGTGAAAATCATCGTGTCGCCGGCTGACTGCCAGCTGCCCGGGACCTTCGGAGTCACACTTGGCAGCGGGGAGCCAGCGGCGAGCGGGGCGGAGAAGGCGACCTGAACCGGCTCATCCCCATCCACGTTCCTGCTACCCGATGCCGGGGTTACCGACAGGATCCGCAACGGCGGTCTGCCAATGCGTGCCCCGGCGCCTAAATCGCTCGTCGTCCCGAGCCGCGCCACCGAATACGTCCCGGTGCCCGCCGCCACAACGACGATCGCCGTTGCCATCGCGATGACCCGCGACCTGGGCTGCCGGGCCACTCGGGCGCCGATCCTGGAAGCCTGGGCCGCCACCTGCCTGCCGAGCCGTCCCACACTCAACACTCCGCTCCGCCGTCTATGGCACGACCGGTCAGCGATCACTGGTCAGAACCGGTCCTGCCAGTCTAGTTTGCGAGCATTACGTGAGGCCGATCTGTGGATGGTGGACCGGCCTGGATGATGCCCCGTGATCAGCCGGGCTGGCCGCCGGCCGGTCCGGGGCCCCGCCGCGGAAGGACCTGCCAGCCCCGTGGCAGCACGAACTCGCCGGTGGCTTCCACGGTCAGCTCGCCCCGCTCGTTGAGAATCCGGCCGTCCACTATCGTGGTGCGGCGCTCCACCCCCCTGATCCAGGCCTCGGCGACGAGCGGTGCGCCCACCGGCGTCGGGCGCAGGTAACGCAGGGTCAGCTCCGCCGTCATGCCCAGCCGGTCCCCCGCGGCGGCGGCGGACCCGAGCAGGGAATCAAGGATGGCCGCGCAGACGCCACCATGCACGGCATCAGGTGGCCCCTCGTAGACGTGTCCAAGGATGAACTCGGCGCGTGCGGTTCCCTCGGGCGTGATGGCGATCCTGATCGGCGGCGCAAGCGGATTCGCCTCGCCTGCCACCGGGCTGTGCGGGTCGAGGACCCGCCCATCCGGACTTACCTCGAACCGGATGGGCGCTGGCCGGCGCCGCGCGCCGAGCCGCGCGGCCAGGTTCCCGATCTCGGCCGCCGCCGCATCGAGCTCAGCGATGGGCGCGTCGCTGAGCACGACAGCCTCGACGAGCTCGCGCGTCCGCACGGCGAGACAGGTGAGCGCGGTCAGCAGCGCGGCATCCGGGCGCGTTCCGAACGGGCCGCCACCCGCACCGGCACCGGCAGCGCCGCTTGCGCGGCCGACGTCGATCATCTCCGCGGCGCCCCTATCCCTTTCATCCCGATCATCCGGGCTCAACAGGCGGCCCTCCCAGCGCACAGCCGTCACCGAACATAACTCGGTCCGATCCGCAGCTTGCCCATCAGCGCAACGCGGGTCAAATCGCCGTTCGGCTGTAGGCCGCGGTGCCCTTGCGCTACATGGCTCGCGATACATTGAGCGGGTACCCGCCGGAGCGCAGACCGAGACCAAGTGGGTGGTCGTCATGCGTAGGTACCTTGTCGTTGCGAACCAGACCCTGCAGGGTGCCGAGCTACAGGAGGAACTCCGCAAGCGGATCGAGGCAGGACCGAGTTCCTTCTACGTGCTCGTCCCCAACACCGGTGCCGCGCATTATCGCGTCGTGGCCGCCGGTGACGTCCTCCTGCCCAGCATGGCATGGTGGGCGACGGACTACTTTGGCCCTGCCACCGACGAGGAGGCGACCGCGCAGGCCCGGCAACGGCTCGACAAGATGCTGGCCCACCTCACCGCGCTGGGTGTCCCCGTCGAGGGCGATCTCGGGGCTGCACGCCCGCTCGAGGCCATTGAGAAGCTACTTGCCGATCGCCAGTTCGACGAGATCATCGTGGCCACGCTGCCCCGGCACCTATCACGCTGGCTCCGGGCCGACCTGCCCCATCAGGCCGAGCGCCGGTCCGGTCTGCCGGTCACGACCATCGTCACGAAGCGCTAACCTGCCAGTCCGTGGCCGGTTGAACCCGGACGCGAGAACAGATTCTGTGACCGCACGACCTGAGCAGGTCTGCGAGGGACTCACGCTCGCCGCCCCGGCGTACAGCGGCTGGCTTGCCCGGGCAAGTGCTCAGCCCCAGCTGCCATACTGTCGCCGACGGCTGGCTTGGTCGATGATGGCGGCCATCTCTTCCGCATTGAAGGCCCGCAGCGTGCGGGAGCGGATGTTACCGGCCGAGCTGAGCTGGAGCAGGGCGGCTACCCCTGATTCGTCGTCGGGGAACTCGGCGACATGGACGAGGTCATACTCGCCGACGGTCCACAGTAGCTCCCGGACCGTGCCGCCGGCGCCCTCGACAAGCCTGGAGAAATCCTCCGCGCGCTTGACCGTATCGCGGAAGTTCCTAACGCCCTGCTCGGTCCAGTTGATGAGAGACACATAACTCGACATGTCGCCACCTAGCTTCTCGATTGCCGAACCAATCGTGTCTCCGGGCGAACCCGTAGGTCAATGGCGTGGTTAGCGGACAGTCGGCCGTCACCATGGTCACGTGATGCCGACGGCAGCCTGAGCCCTTCTCCCAAGAACGCGCACTCCTCGTCTGACCACGTTCTTTCCGCCCCGACGGGGCTGCACGGTCCCCGGGAAGTCCCCGGCCTATAGATCGCCGCCTTCCCTGACCGCGCCCATCATGAGTTCTTGCCGCATTCGTAGAGCGTCCCGGATCCGCCGTCGGCGCCACCGAAGCTGGCCCGTGCGCCGGCCGATCCGGCGCTGGCGATCGGTGCGGTGCCCGAGCGGGCCCGGTAGTCATTCGCGTGCACCTTGGTACACGAGGTCTCTACCCAGCTGGCGATCGCCTGCGCGTCGCTCCCGCCGCCCCTTGCCACGCCCAGGCCAAACCCGCTGCCGCCGAGCATGAAGAACCTGAGCTGACCGCTGCTGACGAGCTGCTGCAATTGGGTCAGCGTCGGCTCTGGCACCGAACCGCTGAACCCGCCCATGGTGAGTACTTCTTGGCCGGTCGTCAGGATGTAAGGCGCCGCAGAAGGCCACGACTGAACCGCCATCAGATAGCCGGCGCCGCCGCGATGAGCGCTGACGTAGTTGTAGACCCCCTGCTGGGCGGCGGTCAGGGTTGTAGACGTGCCCAGCGGGCCGCCCGGCGCGGCGGTCCCCGAGGAAGCCCGGAACCCGCCACCGTCCGGCAGCGTAATGCCGTAGCGCTCCGCGAGCGCCGCGAGCGCCGCGAGCGCCGCGAGCGACCGGCCGCCGGCTACGCCGGGCCGCATGCCGGCACCCATCACCCCGGCCGGTCCGGCGCCGGCGTCGATGGAGCTGCCGGCGTACCGGGCGTCGAGGACCGACGATGCCCATGCCGCCGGCGCCGCCAGCATCGCCGCCACGCCAGCGAGGAGCCCGGCCATGACCAGACGGCCGCGGGTTCGCTTCGACAACCGTGCCATCACCATCACCGCGATCGCGGCCGCGCCAGCCACGATCGCCACCCACAGCGCCCATGGCAGGAAACCGCGATAGCTCCGCCACAGGTAGGCGGCCCACGCCAGCTCCGCCGCGACCGCGAGCGGCAGCACCCAGCCGCGGCGGTCACCGCTCCGGTAGAGCCGCCAGAACGTCACGATCCCGGCGGCGGACAGGGCCGCGATCGGCGGCGCCAGCGCGGCCACGTAGGCCGTGTGTGGAATGACGCTCATCTCGCTGTAGACGACGCCGAAGGTAAGCAGCCACACCCCCCACATCACCAGCCCGCCGCGTACCGGGTCGGTGCGCGGCGCGCGGCGCCGCCACCCGAGCCCGAGGACAAGCGCCAGCAACGCGAGCGGGACCAGCCAGCCGATTTCGGGACCGAACCTGCTGCCGAACAGCTTGGACCACCCGCCGCCCAGGACTGCGGCGAAGCCGCCGCGCGCCACCCGCGGGGTGCGAGCGAAGCCACCGGGCAAGCCGCCGGGTGCCGACGCGCCCTGCCCGCCGGGTTGCACCTGGCCGCCCGCCGGCAACCCGGCCGGCGGCGGGGCGGGCTCGCCCTGGCGAGCCGATGACGCCTGGTTCCCGCCCACGCTGGCGTCCCCCCGGCCGGACACCATGTCGCGGCCACGGGCGCCTCCGCCGCCAAACATCGACGCGACGGCGCCGGGTACGCTGACGCCGAAGCGCTCGATGCCGTTGTAGCCGAAAACCATGGCAACCGCGCTGTTGTTCGTCGAACCATCGACATAGGGCCGGTCGCTGGCCGGGGTGAAGATATAGAGCGCGATCCACGACAGCGAAACCGCGAGCATCACCGTACCCGCGACGCACAGATGCCACAGCCGGCGCCGGAGCCGCGGCGGCGCGGTCACCAGGTAGCCAATCGCCAGAGCGGGCAGGATCATCCAGGCTTCCAGCATCTTGGCCTGGAAGCCGGCACCGACCCAGACCCCCGCCCACACCAGCGACCGCAGCCGGCCCTCCAGAACGGCGCGCTGGTAGGCGCCGGCCGCGAGCACCAGGCACATGATCAGGGCGCCGTCTTCCATGCTGTGGCCGAACATGGACGCCGCGACGGGGGTAATCGCCATGATGCCGGCCGCGAGCAGGCCAGCCGCCACGCCGGCCCAGCGCCGCACGACACGGTACATCACCAGAACCGTCACGACCCCTTCGACCACCTGTGGCAAGGCGAGCGACCAGGGATGGAAGCCGAAGATCCGCACCGAGAGGGCCTGCGGCAGGAAGGACCCGGCGAGCTTGTCGATCGTGATGGTCGCCTTCGGGTCGAACGCGCCGTAGAAGAATGCCTTCCGGCTCTCGGACATGCTCTTCACGGCGACCGAGTAGAAGGGGGCGAGGCCCGCATCGGCGATATTCCAGGCATAGAGCAACGCCGCCACGGCCGCTATCCCGAGCAGCGTCGGCCGCGCCCACGATGGCTGGCCCTGCGGCGATCGCCACGGCGCAAGGTGCCCGCGTCTCCTGTCGGCAACGGGATCGCCGCATCCGGGCAGCGCCAGCGGATCCGCACGGAGCAAGGACACTCGTGTTACCTCCGTCAAGGAAGACTTGATTGCGTGCCATTGCCCCCCGCGCGACCGCTGAGCTGCGGTTCGGGGCATCCCACCGGCTCGGCACAACAGGCTGGCAGCCGACGATGGAAGCCGGCTTAGCCGACCCTGAGAAGAACATCAAGACGGGCAACTCAGGGTGACGTCGACGGGACCAGCCCCTCGCACCGGCCCGGGTACCGGATGAGCAGGCGATCAGCGCGCGCAGCCGCTGCGTGTCATTGGTCCCGAACGGGGCTGCCGCATTGTGACGCGAGCCTGCCCGCCGAGTTGCCCCGGCGTCAAGGGGCCAGATCGGCTGACAGCTCGCTCATATCACCCGGTCCGCATTGATATCGGGCTAAGGCCGAGATTTCCAGGTAACTGGGGAACACGGTGTGACCCGGCCTGCGATCCACGGGCACTGGGACGATCGTCGTCACGGTACATCCAGCTTGCGTGGCCACCACCCATCCGGAAGGGACACCCATGCGGGGCATCGTCCTGGTCGCCGGCGCCGCGTTGGCGCTGATCCTGCTGGCAGCCTGGATCTCCCGGAAGAACCTTCTGCTGCGTATCGCCGGCGTGAGCCCCGACTACATACAGACCGTGCCAGATCGCGTGCGCTACAGCTCCATGGGCGGCATCGTGCTCCTTACCGCGATCGCTGCCACGGCGTCGTTGACCGTGGCGCTGTCGCTGGTCTTCCCGCGTCATAGCTGGCTCGGGTTCCTGCCAGTCGGCATCTTGTGGGGCGCTGTGGTCTTCAATTTCGACCGCTGGATCGTTAGCAGCCTGGATTACGGGCCGCTCACGGCTGGGGATGCGGCGCCCGGTCGCCGCTCGCGTTCGGTGTCAAAGGTGATGCACTTTGTAGTTCGTTTCATAATGGCCGCACTCGTCGGTCTGGTGATTAGTGAGCCTATCGTGCTGGCTATCTTCGGCCCGGAAATCGACCAGCAGCTCACGGCTCAGCACACCGCCGATATCGTGCAGCAGACTGCCCAGATTAATTCTGCCGAAAGACGGCAGGCTGCTGCTCTTAACTCGCCTGTGACAGCGGCTGCTAATACCCTGAAGGCGGCCACGGGCAAAGCGAATAGCGCGCACGAAGTCTACATCTGCGAGCTGACCGGGAATTGCCACCTGCCAGCGGGCGAGGTCACTGGTGTCCCGGGCGAAGGACCGCAAACCGCGCAGGACTACGCTGTCTGGCGGCAGGCCCAGGCAGAGCAGAACAGCGCCCAAAATGTCTTCGACACGGCCAGCGCGAACGAGCGGACTGCAGCCGCGGCGCTGCATGAGCCAACGAATCAGAAGATCAAGAACGCCGCTGAGACGATCAATGCTGACAACGGCCTGCTGGCGCGCGAGCGGGCGCTGGACACCCTGACCCGCCAGAACCCGGGCTTCCTGCTGCGCCGGCTACTGCTGTGGCTCGCGCTAATGTTCATCGACTTGGCGCCGGTCCTGCTCAAGACCTTCTCGCCGCCCACCCTCTACGAGCTGCTCCAGCGCAGTGCCGCAGTTCGGCTTGGGCGCCACGCCATGGCTGACGCCGTGGCCGACAGCGACCACGAAAGCTCGAAGAAAGCCATAACTCGTGAGGGTGACCTGCAGCGTCACCGGGTCGTCACCGACGTCGAGTACCGGAGCATGGCGAGGACACCGTCCGGACCCCCGGAGCGTGCCGACGGGGCGGTGGGCCCGGCGGGCATGTCTCGCGGTGACCGGGTCCGCACGAACAGCTTGTACGGGTCGACGCGCGGCGCGGGAAAGGCGGGCGCGGGAAAGGCGGGCGCGGGAAAGGCGGGCGCGGGAAAGACGGTGGACGCGGCCGATCCCGGCTGGGTGATCGGGCATCGCTGGCATATTCAGCGGCCGTTGTCGGATGTGCCGGGCTCGGGCCGGGTTCCGTTTGTGGCCGTCGACTTGTACGGGCAGTACCCGTTCGAGGTCGTTGTCAAGATCATCGCACCACCGCCCGGGGTCGCGGGCTGGCAGGCACTCAGGCAACGTCGCCATGCCCAGCTGGAAATGTCGCTGCCGCAGGGATACCTGCACGACAACATTGCGGAGGTATTGGACTGCGATGTTGATCAGGAACACGGAGCCTATACCGTTACTCGCCGATACCCGACGACACTCGAACAGTACCTGGGCGAAGCGAGCGAGCAGGATGCCCTGACTATCGGGCTGGTGCTGAACCTTGCCGGGCAGATCCTGGCCGGGCTCCGGGCCGCATGGGACCGGGGCTTCGTCCACCTTGATCTTAAGCCGGCCAACGTGGCCCTCACCGAGGATGGGACGGTCAAACTTATCGATTTTGGCCTGGCCCGCCAGTATCAGAAGGTAAATGGCCGCGGCGACACGGCGTCCGCAGCGCGCTTCACGATGTTCTACGCCCCACCCGAGCAGATGGAACGCGGGGACGCCACGTGGATAAGCAGAAACGCCGACATCCGAGCTCTGGGTGCGGTGATCTACCGGATGCTGACTGGATACCCGCCGATGTTCCGTGAGGCCCGCGCGCTGGGTCTGGTGGATCCGTCAGGACGCTGGCTCGCTGATGAAGCAGTCGCTTACTTCGACCTGAAGGAATTGATGCGCTCCGTAGAGCCGGTTCCGGTTGCCGAACTCATCGGCCATGTGCCGCTGGACCTGGACACGCTGCTGCGCAGCTGGCTGCGGATCGATCCGCAGACGCGTAGTCCGGGTAACCCGGAAACCATGGCAGAGCGGGTGTGGCTGGAGTTGGCTGCCACCTTCGAGCGTGTGCATGCGAGCGGCGAGGCCGGCTACCCGGTCGGTCCCCGGGTGACGCAGGAGCCAGAGTTCGCGCAGCTGCGTGCCGGGTGGCACCGCGGCTCCGCCCGGCACCCGACGTTGTGGGCAGGTACCGCGAGATCCGGGACCCTGGAAGCGGCGACGGGAGATGCCATGGAGCTGCCTGCTTTCAACGATCCGGCGACAATTGTGCCAGGGGCCAACGGTGCCGCGGCGACGTAGTGGCTCACCACGAGTCACCTGGGCGACGAGTAAGACAAGACACGCGATGAAGCACCGTGCTCATCGTCGTGGGATGGGTCAGTGATGCCGTGTTCCTCATGATGCTGTCGATCCGGCATCTGCTCGGCCGGGCGGTACGCGGTCGCGGCCGCGCGGCCGGTCAGGCCGCTGTGACTTCCGGCGGTTCGCCCGCCGCTATCTGCGGCGCCGTGCGCGAAATGGAGGCCGGCGAGGGCCACCGCGCCGTACCCGTCTTACCTTCTGGCGCGCTACCGCTGACCGATCCTGCTCTCCGGGGGCGGCCGGTGGTTCCGGATGGCCCATATGCCGACGCCGATACCGCGGAAGAGCCCGATAGCCCACCAGTTCGTGCCCTGCCCGGAAGGGTCCTGCGTGCGCTCGGGGACGAATGCATGGGAAGCGGCACCGGACCCGATGGCGCGACGACGATGCCGCGGGCGGGCACAGCGCTTGACGCTGAAGTTCAGCTGGCACGGGCCAATGGCTCACTGCGGGCCTGGTTGTGGGGTGAACAGGGCGCGGCCGGGGAATTTCTCCTGGCCAGTCAGTCGGTGACTGTCGGACGCGATCCAGGCAGCGACATCGTGCTCAGCGATCTCACGGTCAGCCGCGAGCACGCGACGCTCAAATACGGTGACGGCAGCTGGTGGCTACTTCCCGGGGTTACCGCCAACGGGACGTGGCTGAACGGCCGCCTCATCCAGCCGGGGGAGCGGGTTCGTGTGGATGATGGTGGCCGGTTGCGGTTCGGCCTCCACACGCAGCTGCGGATGCTCGTGCCTGCCACGTTTGTTGAGCCCGCGATGCGGTTCGTCGCGGCGGCATACACAACCCCCGGGGCCAAGATTGACAATAGTGATGCCCATCTGGCGACAGAGCGGCTACTGACTGTCGCCGACGGGGTGTCTGATCGTCCTTGCCCGCGTATCGCCTCGTGGACCGCTGTGCGGGAGATCGCTGACACCCCGCCAGAGCTTCCCCTCCCCGAGGTCATCGACCGGGTGAACGGAACGGTCCTCGAGCTTGGCAGCAACGCATTGCAGCTCAAGGGCATGGCGACGACCCTGGATCTGGTTCGGCTGCGTCGTGACGAAACGCGGGGCTGGCGTGTGGAGGGTGCGCACCTGGGCGACGGCCAGGTGCTGCTGCAAGACAGCTTCGGGATCCGCAAGCTGACCCGCGAGGACACTGCCGGTGGCCGGCTGGCCGCGGTCGATCCGGCCCGAGCCGTAAGGCTTGCCGCCGATCCGGAGTTCAACCGGCTGACTTCTGCGGTTGGTTTCGCCCGTCAGGTCGACCCGGAGCTGTGGTGGGTCCACGCTGACCGCGAGCAGCGTCTGGTGCTCACCACCGATGGGCTGGTCAGCGCGCTGGGCACCGATGACATCTGTGAGGTGCTGCGGCACAGCCGCCAAGACACGCCAGCCGTGGTGGCCGGCCTGCTGATCCGTTTGGCCATCCAAGCTGACGCGCCCGACAATGTCACTATTATCGTCGCAGACATCGCAGGATCTGATGGATGTGTCGATGGCGCGCCATCCCCGGTGGCGGTAGGTGAGGAGCGATGGCGCAGCTCGTTATCTGGTCTTCCGGATGCGGGGAGTGGCTGAACTGCCCACCCGATGAGATCACGTGGCTGGACCGGCGGTTGCTCAGTGCGGGCAAAGACCCTTCGCTGCACCGGTCACCGCGTTGTCCCGGCCTTCGATACGTGCACTACCGATGGGAGCTGTTCAGCCGCGACACCACCCACAGTGTGTACGTGGCGCCATATGCCGCCGAGTTCTCGCTGCACTCCCAGGCCGTGCAGACGGCGGCCCAGCACGTGTTGCCGGTGGCCCCGCCTCGGTATGAGACATTACCGGTACGGCTTGAGGACGGAGCGTGGCTGGTCAGTCTCGGGAACTGGGTGCTGCCGCTGTGCATCGACGTCCCCTTGCACCGTCGCCGCCAGCCGGCCTTCCCGCATAGCGATGACCAGCTTCCCCCGCGGGGCGGCAGCGGCCGGTCGACAGGCTCCCCGGTGGCCGGGCAGGCAAACCCGCCCATGTCCGACGCGGTGTCCAAGGTTCGTGCCTTCTTCGGTCGTAATGGCACAGCCTGCATGGCGATGGCCTACCACTATCAGGAGTTCATCTCCGGTGCTGTCGCTCCACAAGCGGTGCCGATGATCGATGTCGCCATCGCATTGGACCTGAGCGGCGAGGGCGCGGTTTCGGACTACAAGAAAGAGCTTCAGGGCCGCATCTGGAAGGAACGAGGCCACCAGCGCGAGCTTGCCGAATTCCTCCTCGCCAACGGCCTGATCAACCAGGCGGGCCTCGAACGGGCCAAGCAACTTGCTATTGCTAACGAGCGCAGCGGGAGAACCGAGATGGCGAGGGAGCGGCTACGGTACCCACGGCGCCGACGTTCTCACATCGTGAGCTGAAGTAGGTGCGTGCCGGGACAAACAAGCGTCCCACGGCACCCTGCAGGAGTGACGTGTACCGCTAGTCCCAGTATGATCGTAGCGTTTCACATCTACGCTCGCGCTCGCGCGCTCCGGGACTTGACGG
Source organism: uncultured Actinomycetota bacterium (assembly GCA_963820395.1). Lineage (GTDB taxonomy): Bacteria > Actinomycetota > Actinomycetes > Streptosporangiales > Streptosporangiaceae > DATFVJ01. Next base: position 141,922 of record CAWGAE010000012.1, read on the forward strand.
CACTACCTCGTGCCAAGGGAGAATTCCATGCCACTCGCTGCCACCAACTACACCTATCCTCTGCTGGACGTGTTCTGGACGATCCTCGAGATTTTCCTGTGGGTAATCTGGTTCTGGATCCTGATCATGGTGTTCATAGACATCTTCCGCAGCCATGATCTGTCCGGCTGGGCCAAGGCCCTGTGGTTCATCTTCGTGCTGTTCATCCCGCTGATAGGCGTCCTGGTCTATCTGATCGCCCGCGGTGGGAGCATGCATGAGCGGGCCGTGCAGCAGGCCCACCGTCAGGACGAGGCATACCACCGCTATATCCAGCAGGCCGCATCGGCATCCCCGGCCAGCTCCGCAGACCAGCTGGCCAAGCTCGCCGATCTTCGCGACCGCGGCGTCATCACCGCTGAGGAATTCGACCGTGAGAAGGCAAAAATCCTCACCTGAGCGGGAAGCGATCAGGGCAGCAGCGGCGGCAACCCAGATGTGCGACGACGGAAATCGTTGGCGCTAGGGGATTGCCTCGCGTCATGTTGACCGGCCATGCCGGGATACCTGCATAACCGGGCGACGCCGGGATACCCGCGCTGCCGCTGGAGAGTTTCCGGCGGACCCGCTGACGACGGCGCAAGCCAGCGTCAGCGGGTCCGTTCACGTTCACCTGCCGCTTCATTAGATGAGTGACAAGGCTCACGCACTCATCGTCACCGGGCTCAGGGTTCAGCGCTCACTTGCAGTATTCCCCGAGTCGCTTCTCAAAGTCCTCTCCGGGAAGGAACAACGCCGGGAGAACCTTGAAAGTCGCAGTAATGGACCTCATGGCGAGTCGCTCAGCGTGCTTTCGGAACGACCGGTAGCGCTTGACCCGCCCTCATTCACGCCCTGCGGTCCGGGTGCAGGCGAGCGGCGGCACAGCGCAGCCGTTCGGGATCAAGCTTGCTGGAGCCTGTCGAGGCCTTAGATCGAGAAGTCCTGCTCATACCACACCTCTGACGTGGCCGGGCGCGGCTTGGCGCTGACGCCGTCGACCTTCGCTTCCAGCTCCTGGATCCGCATGAGCAGCGCGTGCAGGCTGATGCCGACGAGGTCGGGCAGCAGGGTGTGGTCGAGGTCGGGGGGCGCGCTGGCCGCGCGGGGCTGCTTGCGATGAATGACCTGGCCAGGCACGCCGACGACGACCGAGTCGGGCGGCACCGGCTTGTTCACGACGGCGTTGGCGCCGATGCGGCTGTCGCGGCCGATCGTGATCGGGCCGAGTACCTTGGCGCCGGCCCCGATGGTCACCCGGTCGCCTATGGTCGGGTGACGCTTGCCGCGGTCCAGGCTGGTGCCGCCGAGCGTGACGCCGTGGTAGATCGTGACGTCGGCGCCGACCTCAGCGGTCTCCCCGATGACCACGCCGGTGGCATGGTCGATGAACAGCCCGGGACCGAGGGAGGCGCCGGGGTGGATATCCACTCCGGTGAGCTGCCGGGTCAGCGCCGAGCAGAGCCGGCCGGGCAGCTTGTGGCCCCGCCGCCACAGCCAGCCACTGACCCGGTATCCCCACACCGCGTGTACGCCCGGGTAGCAGAGCACGACCTCAAGGGTGCTGCGAGCAGCCGGATCCCGTTCCCTGGCCGCCTGAAGATCTCGTCGCAGGGTGCTGAGCACGGCTACTCCCCGAGGCCGGCGAACAGCGGGGTACTGAGGTACCGCTCGCCGAAGTCGGGGACCACGACCACGACCAGCTGGCCGGCGTTCTCCGGCCGGCGCGCCACCTGGACGGCAGCCCAGACCGCCGCGCCGGAGGAGATGCCGGCGAGCAGCCCCTCCTCCGCGGCCAGCCGGCGCGCCATGTCGAACGCGGCGTCGTTCTCGACGGTGACGATCTCGTCGACGAGGCCGACATCCAGTACGAGTGGCACGAAACCGGCGCCGATGCCCTGGATCGGGTGCGGTCCCTTCTGGCCGCCCGACAAAACGTGCGACGCGGCCGGCTCGACCGCCACCAGCCGCACCGATGGCTTGCGCTCCTTCAGCACCTCGCCCACGCCGGTGATGGTGCCACCGGTGCCGACCCCGGCGACGAAGATGTCCACCGCACCTTCGGTGTCCCGCCAGACCTCCTCGGCGGTGGTCTGCCGGTGGATCGCCGGGTTGGCCGGGTTGTCGAACTGCTGCGGCATGAAGTACCGCTCGTCGCTCTTGGCGAGCTCTTCCGCCTTGGCGATGGCGCCGGGCATGCCCTCGGCGCCGGGCGTGAGGATCAGGTCAGCGCCGAGAGCGCGCAACAGCTGCCGCCGTTCGCGGCTCATCGTCTCGGGCATCGTCAGCACGCACCGATAGCCGCGGGCGGCGCAGACCATGGCGAGTGCGATGCCGGTGTTTCCGCTGGTCGGCTCCACGATGATGGTGTCCGGCCGGATCTCACCCGCGCGCTCCGCAGCGTCGATCATGGACACGCCGATGCGGTCCTTCACGCTGTGTGCCGGGTTGTAGAACTCCAGCTTCGCCACGACCTGCGCCCCGGCACCGTCGGTCACCCGCCGCAGGCGCACCAGCGGCGTGTTCCCGATCAGCTGCGTGACGTCCTCGGCAATTCTCATCGCCTGCCCCTTTCCACCGGTTTGGGCGGCAGCGCCGGCTCTCCCGACACGGCCGCCGGTCAGTACTGCCAAGAAGAACGCTTCCCCTACGTTCCCGGTCCACCCAGGGCCAAAGGTCCCCCTTTCCATACTAAATCAACCGGAAATGTGACCTTCGGCCCTATTCCCACGAGACGCGCCGCCGCAGCCTTGTACTCCGAAGGAGTCGCCGCAGCCTTGAACTCCCAAGGAAAGGAAGGGCCGGCCCAGCAATGCCAACCGACGACCATGTGCATCTCGCGCTCAGTGATCCGGCAGCGCGGCAACTGGCAAACGCCACCAAGACCACCGCACAGCTGGACACGATCACGCCGCGGTGGCTGACCCGGCTGCTGCAGTGGGTGCCGGTCGAGGCCGGCATCTACCGGCTGAACCGGGTCAAGCATCCGGAGGACGTCGAGATCGCCTGCCCGCCCCGCGACGAGTCCGAGCTGCCGCAGACCTACGTTGGCTACGAGGAGTCGCCGCGAGAGTACTTCCTCAGCTCGGTGCTGACCGTGGTCGACATCCACACCAGGATCTCCGACCTGTACAGCAGCCCGTATGACCAGATCGAAGAGCAGCTCCGGCTGACCATCGAGACGATCAAAGAGCGGCAGGAGAGCGAGCTGATCAACAACCCGGACTACGGCATGCTCGCCAACATCGCTGACGGGCAGCGCGTCCCCACGATCACCGGCCCGCCGACCCCCGACGACCTCGACGAGCTGATCACGAAGGTGTGGAAGGAGCCGGCGTTCTTCCTGACCCACCCGCGTGCCGTCGCGGCGTTCGGCCGCGAATGCACCCGCCGCGGGGTCCCGCCGGCCACGGTCAGCCTGTTCGGGTCGCAGTTCGTCACCTGGCGCGGTGTGCCGGTCATCCCGTCCGACAAGGTGCCGCTCGCCGACGGGAAGACCAAGGTTCTGCTGCTGCGGGTCGGGGAGCAGCGGCAGGGCGTCGTCGGCCTGTTCCAGCCGGGCCTGGCCGGTGAGCGGTCGCCGGGGCTGTCGGTGCGGTTCATGGGCATCAACCGCAACGCGATCTCGTCGTACCTGGTCTCGTTGTACTGCTCGCTCGCGGTGCTCACCCCTGACGCGCTCGCGGTCCTCGACGACGTGGAGGTTGGCAAGTTCCATGAGTACGCACACACCTACCGGTGACGGCGTGGCTACCGGTGACGGCGTGAGCGCCGTGCCGCCGTGGCTGCCCGACGAGGCGACGCTGACCCGGCTCGCCAACGACCTGTTCGCCGCGCTCCCTGGTGACCAGGCGGCCACCGCGCGGCCCGGTGACCAGGCGGGCACGGTGCTCCCGGGTGATCAGGCGGGCACGGTGCTCCCGGATGACGCGTGGGCCACGGTGCTCCCGGGTGACCTGCCGGTCACGGCGCTGCCGGGTGACCTGCCGGACACCGCGTCCGCGGGCCTGGTCGCCGCCGGGCCGCAGTGGCCCGGGCAGGCGCTGGCGCTGCCGGGCATCGGCCTGCCCGCCGCGCCCAGCTTCTATTTCGTCGATGAGCTGGCGCCGGCCGTCCTGCCGGTGCCGCCGTTCCCGGCCAGCGCCGGGCCGGCGTTCGACGTCGAGGCGGTCCGCAGGGATTTCCCGATCCTGCGCGAGCGGATCAACGGGCGGCAGCTGGTGTGGCTGGACAACGCGGCGACGACGCAGAAGCCGCAGGCGGTCATTGACCGGCTCGGGTACTTCTACTCCCGCGAGAACTCCAATATCCACCGCGCGGCGCACACCCTCGCGGCCCGGGCGACCGACGCCTACGAGGGCGCCAGGACCACGGTCGCGGACTTCCTCGGCGCGCCGTCGGGCGATACCGTCGTGTTCACCCGCGGCGCCACCGAGGCGATCAACCTGGTCGCGCAGGCCTGGGGCCGCCGCTACATCGGCACGGGCGACGAGATCGTGATCTCCCACCTCGAGCATCACGCCAACATCGTGCCGTGGCAGCAGCTCGCCGAGCAGACCGGCGCGAAGCTGAAGGTCATCCCCGTCGACGACGACGGTCAGCTGCTCCTGGACGCCTACCAGGATCTGCTCACCGACCGCACCCGCCTGGTCGCGGTCGCGGAGGTCTCCAACGCGCTCGGGACGATCGTTCCGGTCCGCCAGGTCATCGAGGCGGCGCACCGGGCCGGTGCCAGGGTGCTCATCGACGGGGCGCAGGCCGTCGCGCACCTGCCCACCGACGTGCGCGGCCTGGACACCGATTTCTACGTGTTCTCCGGGCACAAGATATTCGCGCCGACCGGCATCGGGGCGCTCTACGGCAAGCCGGAGGTCCTCGAGGCGATGCCGCCGTGGCAGGGCGGCGGGAACATGATCCGGTGCGTCACGTTCGAACGGACCAGCTACCAGCATCCGCCGGGCCGGTTCGAGGCGGGCACCGCCAGCATCGCCGATGCGGCCGCGCTGGCCACCGCGTTGGACTACGTCCAACGGGTCGGCCTGGCGCCCATCGCACGCTACGAGCACGAACTGCTCGGCTACGCCACCCGGCAGATCCAGACCGTGCCCGGCCTGCGCCTGGTCGGCACGGCACCCGACAAGGCCAGCATCTTGTCCTTCGTGCTCGACGGCCACCGGCCTGAGGACGTCGGTTCAGCGCTGGACAAGGAGGGCATCGCCGTCCGCGCCGGCCACCACTGCGCCCAGCCGATCCTGCGCCGCTACGGGCTGGAGTCGACTGTCCGGCCGTCGCTTGCCATGTACAACACCCGCGGCGAGGTCGACCTCCTGGTCGACGCGCTGCACAGGCTCGCCGCCCGCGCGGGAGGTAGCGGGTAGCGCGTGCGGGCCGCCAGGCCCAGGTCGGTCCCGCGCTCGCTGACCGGGGGCTGGCGCAGGAGTCGGCGGGCGATTTCGTATGTCGTCGGCACCTCGTCTGCCGAATCGACGCGGCTCGGTGCTGTCGTCGGAGCGCGCTTGATCTGGACCTTCGGGTTACGCTTGCTTACGAGTCAAAGCCAGATAACCTGCCGTCGCGATGAGAAAGATGGCGCCCGTCAAGACGTAGTAATTGCCGAGCAACAGTTCCAGGCCGCGCCAGCGGTATTCGAGGCCGAAATTGTGCGGGGCGAAGCGCAGCAGTCCTCTCGGGACAAGGGCGGCACTCGGATCGTAGTAGCCGTTCGGGCCACTGCGGGCCGGCCACATTGCGAAGAGCCCGACCACGACGGCGCCAGCGGCCACACGCCCCGCGCCGGCCACAGCCGAAGAGACCGCCGGGTGGCCAGCCGTCGCGCGGTCCATCCCAGGCGGCTGCGGGGGCCTCGATGCGAGCAGGGCCAGACCCGGTATGACGTACACCCAGTGGTGGGTCCACGAAATCGGCGATATCAGCAGGCCGGTAACGGCGCAGACCACGATGCCGAGCAACTCCCACCCGCGCCGGCTCGCGACGGCCGCCGTGACCAGCCCGCCCGTGAAGGTCAGGGCCGCAAGGACGAGCCACACGGCGAGCGCGCTGGTGCCGCCATGCATCGCGCGCTGCACAAGGCCGTCAATTGACTGGTCAACCAGCCGCTCGGGACCGTCCCCCGGGGTGCCGAACTTGCCACCCCAGTAAGCGACCGAGTCAGTCGGCAGCAGTACCAGTCCGAGAGCCACCGTGACCCCGAACGTCACCAGCGCGACCAGCGCGGCCCTGCGGCGTCCTGTCAGCAACAGGTACGGAATGAAGATCAGCGGCGTGAGCTTGATCCCCGCCGCGATGCCGATACCCGCGCCCTTCCATCGGCGCCGCCGTGGCGCGGCGAGGTCGGCCATGATGACGGCGAGCAGCAGCAGGTTCAGCTGACCGAACAGCAGAGTCTTCTGCACCGGTTCGAGCCACAGGCTGACCGCAGCCAGCGCGAAGGAGGCCGCTAGCCGTCCGGACCCCCGCTTGAGCCCGGCGAGCCCGAGCGACTGGTAGGCGACCACGGGCAGGGCCATGATGCTGGTGGCCGCAAGGGCGATCCGCCAGGACGCGAACGAGAACGGGCTGGCCACAGCGAACAAGAGCGCCGCGAACGGCGGATAGGTGAAGGGCAGGGCGGGCGCGCCGAGCCGCGATGAGTACAGCATGCCCTGGTGAGTGCGGATCGCCACGCCTGCGGCCCGGTAGACGCTCTCGTCTGTCTGCTGCCAGTACCACTCCGGGTGGATCGCTGCTTGCGTCGCGTGAGCAGCGACCGCCGCAGCGAACAGCAGGAAGGCCGCTGCCATCCAGGCTGGGCGCCGAATCGCGTGAGCGCTGGCCGTCGCGGAAAGTGAGACCACGACGCCAAGCTACGGTAAGCGGTGGCCGCACTCGCCGCGACCGACGGAACCGGGTTGGACCAAGTGGCTCATGGAGCTTAGCGATTGAACGGTGCCGCGACCGCGCCGACGACGGTGGCGCATCCGCCGCAGTTCGCTGTCAATGATCCGTAACGGCTCACGCGAAGTGACACCGGCTGCGCTGCGGCTAGGTTATTCGGCTGCGCGGCACAACGGTGAGCAGCAGCGTGCTGTCCTCCTCCGCCTGAAGGGTGTGCCTGGCGGGCGGGATGACGAGCATGTCGCCGGTGCGGGCTTCCCAGGTGGTGCCGTCCGCGGTCAGGGTCACGCGGCCGGACAGGATGTAGAGTGTCGCCTCGCCCGGGTTGTCGTGCTCGGCGAGGGTGGCGCCGTCGAGCAGGGCAAGAATCGTTTGCCGCATTGTGTGTTCGTGTCCGCCAACCACGGTGGTGGCGGCGCGCGCAGCGGGCGACTGGCGGGCGGCGGTGAGCTGCTGCCGGGCCATCGCCTCAATGGAGATCTTCTGCACTCTTGCTCCCTCGGCTGGCTTGGTGCGGGCGGCGGGGAGGTCGTGCCGATTTCCGTTCGGCGCCCTCACACCCGTTATTCTCATTTACCCTTAACGGCAGCCGCGACCCGGCACCGGGGCCGGTCCGGCGGCACGGCAGCGGCGCGCCGCGACCCCTCGGCGTCTCCCGCACGGACCTGGGCATATGCCACCAAGGAATGGACTAGCGGGGAGAGCGATGAGTTTGCCGGCCGGTCAGCAGCGGATGCTCGACGGGATCGAAGACGGGCTGCGGGCCCACGATGGGCGGTTGGCCTCCCTGTTCGCCACCTTCACCCGGCTCACCGGGCAAGAGCAGATGCCCGAGCTCGAGCAGTTCAAGCCCAAGAGCCGCGCGGCAGCGGTGCGCGGAAAGTGGCGTGCGGTCCGGGCGGGCGAGCAGCGGCCGAACCGGCTGGGCGAGCGGACCGGCGGGCAGGGCGGTCGGCGGTGGGTTGCGTTTGTCCCGGTCGCGTTAGTCGCAGTGGTGAGCGTGCTCATCATCGGGTTGCTCGGTTTTTCCAATCACAAAGGTCAATGCGCATCCGGGATGGTTTCCGATGGCTCCTCCTGGCCGCCGCTGAGCCGCTCCGGCGCTTGCTCGGTCCGGCACGCGCCAGCTGGGCGTGGCGGGGCACAAGAACCGAGCCGTGGCAGGACGGTCATGGCATCAACCCCGGGTGCCAGCCGCTCATAACCTTGCTCGGCTGGCGGGCTGCTTCGAATGGTTCAACGGGGAGCGGCTGCACGGCGCCTGCGGCCGCTTGGCAGATCGGGCCCGACCCCGGGCGGCGGCCCGCTCCGCGCCCACGCTGCCCAGGCTCTGCCGGTCGGCTGGGCCGGTCGGCCTGGGCCCGTCGGCTGGGCCCGGCCAGTACCGACCTGCGGCGGGCCGGTGCTGGCCGGGCTCGGTCCGCGGCCGGCGGGGGCGCCTGGCTGAGCCGGGTTTCGCGGGGCCCTCAGTCGACCCTCAGTCGCGCGATGACGGTGCATGAGGCGGCGGGCTTCCGGGTGTAGGCCTCGGCGCCGTGCCTCAATGCGAGGGGCGCGTGTGGGTGCCTCAATGCGAGGGGCGCGTGTGCGTGCCTCGCCCTTTCCAGCACCGGAGCGCGCCTCATCGCTTGCTGCATGCCCTGCTACCGGCCTAGGCTCGCGGCATGATTATGGCCGTGCATACGCTGGTCTACGCCGACGATGCCGAAGCGGCGCGCGCATTCTTCCGTGATGTCCTCGGCTGGGCGCACATCGACGCCCACGACGGCTGGCTCATCTTCAAGACCGGGCCGTCCGAGCTCGGCGTGCACCCGACCTCGGATGACGGCCGTGGTGAAACCTGGTCGACCAGCCAGCACCATGAGATCACGCTCATGTGCGACAACATCGAGAAAACCGTCGCCGACCTTAAGGCTAAAGGCGCGGAGTTCACCGGTGAAATAAGGGCGGCGGGATTCGGGCTGACGGCAATGCTGCGAGTCCCTGGTGCGGGCGAGATGATGATCTACCAGCCACAGCATGCCTTTGCGTACAGTCTGTGACGGGCACTGCTTTAGCGGCTGGCTCAAGCCAGTCCTGGGGCGGCGCCCGTGTCGGACAATGACAATAAGGAGGACTAATGCCTACCCGTACTGCTCAGACAACCTGGCATGGTGGCCTCGAGGACGGAACCGGCACGGTGGAGCTCACCAGCTCCGGCGTCGGGACCTACGAGGTCTCCTTCCCGAAGCGGGCGGCCGACGATGCCGGTGGCACGACCAGCCCAGAGGAGCTCATCGCCGCCGCGCACACCGCGTGCTATGCGATGCAGTTCTCTGCCTTGCTCGGTGAGGCCGGCGGCAGCGCGCCCTCGCTGGAGGTTCGGGCGGACGTCACCCTCGGCCCCGACCCCGCCGGCGGGTTCCGGATCCCCCGCATCAAGCTAACCGTTCGTGGCTCCGCGGAGGGCGTGGACCAGCAGACGTTCGCGAAGATCGCCGAAGACGCCAAGAGTTCCTGCCCGGTCAGCAAAGCCCTCACGGGCACCGAGATCACCCTTGACGTCCCAGGGGGCAATGCCACTTAACCTAAGTTGATTTTGAAGGACGCCAATACATCAGCACAGTCTTCTGACCAGTACCTATGCGCGGCCCGTTACCCGAGGCGGCGCTTCGCAGGTCTGATCATCAAACCCGAGGTCCCTCGGGACCCGCCGCGTAGGTGCGAAGATCTTTCCGCGATTTTCCGTTAGTAGGCGACATACTCGAGGCATGGCAAGTTACGATCCGTTCGCCTGCCATTACGACACGGTGACAGGCGACTCTTCGGCGGAGACCGCTTTTGTAGACGGCCTTATCAAACAGGCTAACCGCAAGGCCGTGACCTTACTTGAGGTTGCCTGCGGAACCGGCAGCATCATCGCTCCTCTTGCGGGCAAGTATCAGGTAAGCGGCTTGGACATGGCGCCCGGCATGCTCGCGGTTGCCCGTCATAAGCTGCCCGAGGGAACGCCGCTATACGAAGAGGATATGGCCCGTTTCAGGCTAAACAAGAAATTTGACGCCATCATTTGTATTTATCATGGGATTAACCATCTCCTCGATTTCTCCGCCTGGGAAAGATTTTTCGATTGTATCCACGGGCACCTCAACGAGGGTGGAGTTTTTGTCTTTGACATCTGCACTATTGGCAATCTCAGGATGATGACGGGCATGCCGAAGGAGGTGGAGAAATTCGGCGACAACTATCTGCTTACCTGGGTACGGACGGATGACGAGGTGATTTTCGACTGGCACATCGAAGTATTTGAGCTCCAGCGAAGTGGCCGGTACAGCCTGCTCACCGAGGTGATCAGGACTGTGTCGTTCCCGCTGGGACAGATACGGGACGCGTTGCATGAAAGGTTCACCGACGTAAGGATAATCGACAGTGCGGGTAACGCCGTAACTGAGGACACCGAGAACCGGACCTGGTTCGTATGCGCTAAACGCCAGATTTGAATGGTGATCCGCTGGGCTGCCGGGCGGCGCATTATGATTCTGCGGACCTGCGGACCTGCGGACCTGCGGACCTGCGGACCTGCGGACCTGCGGACCTGCGGACCTGCGGACCTGCGGACCTGCGGACCTGCGGACCTGCCGGACCTGCGCGACCTGCGCGACCTGCCGACCTGCCGACCTGCCGACCTGCCGACCTGCCGACCTGCCGACCTGCCGACCTGCCGACCTGCCGACCTGCCGACCTGCCGACCTGCCGACCTGCCGACCTGCCGACCTGCCGACCTGCCGACCTGCGGACCTGCCGTGTTGGCGAGGGAGCCACGACATGACTCGGGTAACTTCAAGAATCCACGCCTGTACTGGATGTAGGCGTTTGGGAGATCAAACCTGAGACCAATGGGCCTAAGATCAACTCGCGTGCCCGGAAGCCGGACACACCCATAGACCGTTCTTGCACATCCTGGCCGCGGCTGCCTCGTGACTCTTGGCCGAGCCGGGCCGGGACACCGCACTAAGACGGGACAAAGGAAACCACTGAGTAATTGTCAATACCTGTGGATCAAGATTTTAGGCGGCTTCTGCGGCCGCGTTGTCAGCTGCGGCTGGTGACGGATCGGCGGCTTCGGATGACTGGCCTGCTGGACGCTCGACCAGCTTGCCGTTGACGAAGGTCGCGCCGGCGCGGACGAGCGCGACCAGGTGCGGGGCGTTGACCATGCGCCAGCGCCGCTGAGCCGATTCGATGAGCTTGAACGCCATGGCCAGCCCGGCCGCCTTCGACCCGTGGCCCTTGGTGACCTTGGTTCGCAGCCGTACGGTGGCGAAGGTCGATTCGATGGGGTTGGTGGTGCGCAGGTGCACCCAGTGCTCGGCCGGGTAGTCGTAGAACGCCAGCAGCTCCTCCTCGTCCTCGGTGATCTTGAGGGCGGCCTTGGGGAACTTGGCCCCGTAGGCGGCGGCGAACTTCTTCACCGCCGTGCGGGCGTGGTCCTTGTCCTCGGCGTTCCAGATCTCGGCCAGCGCTTTCTTCGCGCCCGGATGCGCGGATTTCGGCAGCGCGCCGAGCACGTTTGCGATCTTGTGAAACCAGCAGCGTTGTGCCCTGGCCTGCGGGAACACCTCGCGGGCGGCCTTCCAGAACCCCAGTGCCCCGTCACCGATGGCCAGCTCCGGGGCGCGCATGCCGCGGCGGGCGCAGTCGCGCAGCAGGTCCGCCCACGACTCCGATGATTCGCGGTAGCCGCCGGCCAGCGCGACCAGCTCCTTGCGCCCGTCCGCGCGCACGCCGATCATCACCAGCAGGCACAGCTTGTCTTCCTCCAGCCGGATGCCCAGGTGGATGCCGTCGACCCACAGGTAGACGTAATCCACGCCAGACAGGTCACGGGCCATGAACGCCGCCGCCTCGGCCTTCCACGTCCCGGTCAGCTTCGTGATCACCGAGGATGACAGGCCCGCCCCGGTGCCCAGGAACTGGCCCAGCGCCGGGGCGAAATCACCCGAGGACAGCCCGTGCAGGTACAACAGCGGCAGCACCTCGGTCACCTGCGGGGTTTTGCGCGCCCACGGCGGCAAGATCGCCGAGGAGAACCGCATCCGCTCGCCCGTCGCCGGGTCGGTGCGCTTGTCGTTCACCCGCGGCGCGGTCACCTCCACCGCCCCGGCGCTGGTCAGCACCGTCCGCGGCTCCGCGGTGCCGTTGCGCACCACCAGGCGGCGGCCGTTCTCATCCCGCGCCCCGGCGAACTGGCCGGCGTAGGCGGCGACCTCGGCCTGCAGCGCCGCGGCCAGCATCTGCCGGGCGCCCTCGCGGACGATCTGGTCGATCAGCGAGGAGGAAGGCCCGTCAGCCGGGAGCACGGCAGGCAGGTCAGGGACTACTGTCAGCATGGGTGTACCTTCCCGACCGGCGTTGGCCCGCCGATCTTGCTTGAGACCTCTTACGACTCGATCATCCGGGAAGGTACACCTCCTTCGCGCCCTTCCCGGCAGATCCACAGACATCCGATCTTGTTAAATGTCAAGCAGCGGCGGGTTCGAGGCGTGGCTCGGGTAGTGGGAATGCCTTATCCATATCGAAGGTCTGGCCGGTCTGCAGGCAGTGGTGCAGGCAGCCCAGCAGCCGGTTGAACAGGTTGCGCATGGCGGCCGCATGCCGGTCCCCGGCGGCGCGGCGGCGGTCGTAGTGTTCCTTGATTTCCGGAGTGGGAAGCGCGCCGAAGATCCATACGTAGCCTGCCGCGGCGAGTCGCTGGTTTTTCACCTTGCGGTTGCGCACGATGAGGCTCTTGCCGCTGGCCACGGTAATCGGTGCCGAGCCTGCGTAGGACTTGAGCCCGCGCGCGTCGCGGAACCGGGCCCGGTCATCGCCGATCTCGCCCAGCACCCGGGCCCCGGTGACCGGGCCGATGCCGGGGAAGCTGGTCAGGATCTCCGCGTCCGGGTGCTCCGCGAACGCTGCGGCGGCGGCCGCGGCGAGGTCGTCGGCAGCGCGGCATGCGGCGTCGAGCTGCATGATCAGGGCCGCGGTTTGCCGGCCCATCGCCTGCTCGACCGCCGGCATCTGGTGCAGGTACTCGCCGGTGAAGATGGCGCGCAGGCGCTGCGCCCACGCGTCGATGTTGCGTTGCCGGCCGGCCGTACGCAGCACCGAGGCCAGCCGTGCCGTGGACAGCTTCGCAGCGGCGGCTGGGCCGGGTGCCACTGCGAGCACCGCCCGGGCCTCGCGGGAGTCCAGGCCGACACCACGAACCTGGAACGCGGCCAGCGCGGCCGGGAAGTACTGCTTGAGATGCGAACGCAGCTGGTTGGACAGCTGCCCCCGGTTCCACGCCGCGTCCTGCTGCGCCCGGGCCAGCACTGCGATCGCCTGGACCAGCTCGGAGTCCGCCGGCAGCGGCCGGTGCGCATCGGCGTCGGTGCGCAGGATGTTCGCCAGTGCCATGGCGTCGGCGTGATCGGATTTCGCCCGGGCCACCGTGTGCCGCTCCCGATACCGAGCCACCGCCATCGGGTTGATCGAATACACCTTCCGGCCGCTGGTGCGCAGACACGCGATCAGCAAGCCGCGTGCGGTCTCGATCGCGACCGGGATCGGCTCGTCGGCGCTGTCACCGGCCTCGGCGAGCAGCTCCAGCAGTCGCCGATAACCCTGCACGTCATCGCTGATACGCCGTTTCGCGACCAGCTTCCCGGCCTCGTCCACCAGCGCAACGTCGTGGTGGGCCTCCGCCCAGTCGATGCCACACGTGATCGTCAAGCATGCCTCCAATGTCGTGACCTCGGCCCAGCAGGTGAGCCCGTGCAGGGACACGCAGCGCCCTAATAGAAGGGCTCGATGGCCCGACATCCGATGAGCAGTTCGTGGCCCCAGCTCACCGCACGGTCGTCAGTCTCTGGACAGAGCTCGACGGCTCGCGTTACAAGAAGACATCACCGTGCGGACGGCTCGAAACACGATCTTCATCGACGCCCCGGCCGACGCCACGCCGCCACGCCGGACGGGGTGCACGACGCCGGAGCCCACCGTCTGTGGATAGGAGTCCAGCCCCGGGTTTCAAGAAGGAGTCATCGGCGCCGTGCAGTGCTATTAGGTTTCAAGCATTGCTCGAAACCACCATGGACGAGGCCTACGTAACAGAGACCGGCACGGTCCTCACCGCCACCGAGCTGCGCCGGTACGCGGCCGACGCCGAGGCCAGGGAATACGCAGCCGTCCGCCGCAAAACGTGCGGGGTGATCTACCTGGTCCGCGTGGAAGACGAGAACACCACAGAATGTTCGGGCTGCGAGGAGGCCATTGAGCTGGACGTTGCGCTGGAGGAGATCGGGCTGACGTCTGGCGGCGGTCCGGCTGATCGCACCGTGTTCGGGCCTTGACCACGCCCTGGGCGCGGCTACTGTCCGACCGGCCCGGACACTACTTGGAGGGGACATGAATACCGAGGATCGAGCATGGTTCACAGCGTTCCACCTCGCCTGGCCTTTGTACGTCCACAACCCCGAGCGGGTCATTGAAACGATCACCTGGTACGCGGACGCCCTCGGCTACGGCCAACGGCCGTCGAGGCGATGACCGATGAGCTGGCGCACATGCATGGCTGGGGGAGGCCCGGACCGTGCGGAGATCAGCCCCACGCGCGGCGCCTCGGCATCCCGCATCACCCCTGGGTAGAGGACGACGACGAGGACGACGAGGGCTGGGAGGACGCATACCACTGGGCTCCCTCGTCCTGACCCCCACCGCCCGGAGCGCGACCGTCGCCGGGCGGCGGGCCCGGCAGCCACTGTCCTCGAGATCACGTGCACGGATAGGCTTCCTGTAGCCCCCGTGTAGACGCGCTATGGAGGTGCCCGGTGGGCTCTCCTTTCGCCTCATTGGGCACTGTCACCGATCCGCTGCCGATCCGCGGCCGCGTGCACGGCACGGACACTGTTCTTAGCTCCACGCGCTCCTGATACTGTCTAGGCCGAACTTCCGTGATCTTGGGTAGGAGAACCCGGAGTGACCTGGGGTTATGGCTGTGGCCTCAGGTTCCTTCGTGCCTACAGGCTCCTGCGAGGGTCACGGGCACGGGTGTCTTGATCAGCTCGAAAACGCGCCGCTGCAGCGGGGTCGGAATCGTGATCTTCTGCATGCGCTGGCCCGCTATGACGGTGTTTTCCCGGCGCAGGCTGCCCAGATGGTCTAGCAGATCCTGGAATTTCATCACTGGCAGGTCTTCGCCTGTTTTCTTCGTCTGGTCCTTGGTTTTGGCTGCGCTGGAACGCCGGGCCGGGGAGACGGGATCCTCGCGTTCCGGGATGCATTCGTCGGTGAACGTGAGCGGGGCGAGGTCCTTGCGCAGGTGCCAGACAACGTATGCGGCGAGCATGCAGATCAGGATGTGCGCGCGGACGCGTGCCGCGAGGTAGTGGTAGATCGGCCGGAGGTCCAGGTCGTCGATTTTGATGGTGCGGAAGTCGCGCTCGACGCGGGACAGGTTCTTGTACGCGGCCACGGTGCCGGCTGTATCCAGGACTTCCTTCTTGACCGGAGTCCGGATGACGTAGATTCCGTCCAGTCTCTTCTCCGCCTCGATCTTTTCCGTGTCCCGCTGCCATGTAAATGCGTCATCGGCTATGTCGAGGATGAAGTGTTTTGCGACTTTTCGTTTCTTTATTACCTTGCCGACCGCCAGGCCGATCGCGTCTTTGCCTTTAAGCCGCCGTCCCCGGCCGCCCCGGACGCGCACTGCGATCTTTTCCAGGTCGCGCTCGGTGGCGTCCAGAAGTTCCTCTCGCTTGCGCGCGCGTTCCTCCGCGAGCAGCGGATTCCGGCAGCAGGCCAGCCTTTCACCCGGGTAATCTGGATGCGTTATCTCGGCGAAATTCTGCTCGTCGAACAGTGACATTTGCAGCGGGCCGCCGTCGGTGGCCAGCGCGGCGACCTGGGGCGCTCGCAGGGCCGTGATCCATGACATGCCGTCCATGCCGCGCAGCTCGCTGATCCGCGCCGTCGTGAGCATTCCGCGGTCGCCGACCAGGATCAGCTCTTTCATCCCGAATTTATCGCGGACCACGGAGATCGCCTCCGCGCAGGACTTGGAATCTGACGTGTTTCCCGGGAATACGCGAACCGCGACCGGCCTGCCTTCGACGTCGGTGAGCAGCCCGTATTCGATCTGCTTGGTGCCGCGCTTGCCGTCGCGGGAATACCCGCGGGCGGCGAGCTCGCAGCAATGCCCCTCGACCCATGACGATGACAGGTCGAACATCGCGATCCCGCCCGGGGTGATATGACGCCGGGCAAGGTGTCCCTCGATGTCTTCTTGCCGCGTCAGCAGCCAGTCCATTGCAGCGTATACTTCGTCGGGATCGGCGTCGGCTACTCCGAGGTCCTCGCCCAGGGTCGTGTCATTCCACCAGCTGGTGGTAGATAGTTTTGACCCCGGACGCACTACCCTGGAGGTAATCAATGCAAGGGCCAGGTCCCGCTGGCGACATTCCGGGCCGAGGAGCTTCGTCATCCCGAGCTTCTGCGTCATCGCGCAGACCGCCGCCACGTCGCCGTGGCTCAGCGACCGCTCGATCGTTATCTCGCTTTCCGCGTCCACGAGGGTCTTGCCAGCCAGGGTTTTCCGGATGGCGTCAACCGAGCTTGCGGGCAGCTCCGACAAATTGGCCAGCGTTTCTTTCTGTGATTTTCCCTGGCCGTCGCGGTATGAACGGCGCAGCAGGTGCGCTTCGTATTCGCGCCGGGCGCCGTCCTTGGCGATGTAGTGCCTGCGGGTTGTCGCCACGTGCATCGCACCCTGGGCCGCCTGAGCTGCGCACATGCCGCAAGTCTACCGCAATCGCCGTGCTATATCAACTATTTTAGTGCCTACAATTTAGCGAGTCTAGCGCGCTAACTTGGCGTAGTTCCAGGTGAGGAGAGCCACACTACGCTGAGTGATAGGAAGTTCGGTCTAGGACCCCCTCTCTGGGCGGGGGGTATACACAGCCCTGGAATCCGCCACTACCCGAACCCACCTGACCCCGGCTTCGCCCCAGATCCCACCGAGGCCATTTGCCATCCGGTCATCACATCATGCCAACACGCACGCCCCACCGGCTGAATGTTTACGGCCTGGCACGGATGATCCGCATCGGGTACGGGGAACAAACGAGCCGTTTGCTTGTGTTCCGCTGTCATGGCTCTTACCGGTGATTACGAGCCGAGCGCGGCGTCCTGGGCTCGCGACCAGGTTGACCTCTATGAGCGCTCCGGCGGGACAGAGGGAACCGAACTGAACGGCCGACCGGTGATCATCTTGACGTCGGTGGGCGCGAAGACCGGGAAGCTGCGTAAGACTCCCCTGATGCGTGTCGAACACGATGGTCAGTATGCCGTCGTTGCGTCGCTGGGCGGCGCGCCCAAGCACCCCGTCTGGTACTACAACCTAGCCGCGAACCCGAATGTGGAACTGCAGGATGGCCCGGTCAAGAAGGACTACCGGGCCAGTGAGTTGTCCGGTGGGGAACGCGCGATCTGGTGGGAGCGGGCCGTAGCGGCCTGGCCGGACTACGCCGCGTATCAGCAGAAGACCACCAGGACCATTCCTGTGTTCGTGCTCACACCGATGGACGCGTGACAGGCCAAACACCCGTCCACACCTGTCCGCGGCCGGGCGCGAGGCACTGTCCAGGGCTCTCAGAGCGTGTGGGGGTACCTGGTGACCTCCACCCAACCGCGCGTTGTTACAACTCGGAAAGGGTTCTCGCCCTGTCTGTCTGCCGTGAGCCCTTCACCGCGACCGGCAACGGCCGGCTCTGCTGGTCACCCGCGCACCGCGAGTACACGGGGCCAGGCAGCAACAGCCAACGGGCCATGCCAGCGGTACTCAACGGCCAGAACGGGCGGACCCTGGCGCAGGTTGCCGCAGACGAACGGTTGCCGAAGTCGGCCGTGGACAAGCCAGGGCGCACAAATCTCCCCACGTGCTGTTGCGTGACCTGATCGAAGACGTGGCGGCGGGCGAGGTGTTGCCCGCTATTCAGCCCCGATAGTCTCCGGTCAGCCGCCGCACGGCCCCCAGGTCGTAGAGGGCGCTGGCCTGACCCAGCCGGTCGCCGAGGTGCCGGGCGGCCTGTACGGCGGTGTTGTGGCGGGTGATGGCGTCGGTCCAGGGGCCGTACTGTCGCAGCAGAGCGGCCATGGCGGCGGTGAGGGCGACGACCCGGGCGTGCTGGCCGGCGCGGGTGGCGTGGTCGAGGCAGGCGAGCAGGTTGGCGCGTTCGGCCCGTGCCCACGACAGCGCGGGTAGCTTCGCCGGCCATACCAGCACCGTCATCTCGCCGATGGTGAAACCCCGGCAAGCTCGGCGGGCGCGCAGTGGCCGGTACCAGGCCGGTACCCGGCGGGCGGAGTTGGGCCAGTTCGCGCCAGGCGTCGACGGTGATGGAGCCGAAGTAGCTGACGTCCGTTTGGTCATGCGCCGATCCCATGCGGGCTGCGGCTGCCCGGTTTTAGCTCTTATGAGGTCACGCCCAGTAGATCAGACCGAGGCCCAGACGCGGCCCCTGACCCTACGCCAACACCACCGCAATACCACGGAAGAAAAGCCGGAAGCAGTGGCCTCGGCACTCGATGCTGGTGCCGATGACCAGCCCGCCGCAGAGGGCGCGTGATGGCGTGGAAGGCACGATGAGGACAACGCGCGGAGTCAACGATTGCCCGTGAGCCGCTTACGCCGCCTGTTCCGCTGCCGCCCGCCTTATGACTGTGCCGGCCAATACCGCTGCACCCGTGATCAGCAGCCCGGCGGCCAGCGCATACGCCGCTACCGCTTCCCTGATCCGTGCCATCCGCTTGCGCATCCCGTTTTGCCCCTCCCCGTCCTGTGACTGACCCGGGCCAGTGTATGTCCCTGCGGGCCAGGTAAGTTCCACCTCGGTCCTGGGGATCATCAGGCTGCCTCCTCGGCGCGATTGATGTGCTGCAGTGCATCCCTGATCGACCTACCGAGGGCGCCGGCGACGGGTAGCGGGAAACGCGCTGCCGACCTGCCCGTACGCGGCCGTCTTCCAGCCGCTGAACTCCCAGTCGTCAGGGAAGCCTTGGATCCGGGCGGCCATGCGGACGGTCAGCATCGGGCCGAGCCTCACTGTGCATCCGCGGCTCGAGCCCATCCGGGCCGGTCGTGGCTGATTGTTTGCGCAGCGGTGGCCGCGTGGCTGCCCGCCGCGGCACCGTAAGAGTTCCCGGATGAACCAGCGCGGTATGAGGCGGTGGTATGAGATGCGGCTTGGGACGCGGCGCCGTAGGACGCCCTGTCATAGGAGCCGACCACGCCGCCCGCGCCCCGCACGGGCCGCACCGGCCGCGCCGCGCACCGGCCACGCCACGCTCCGCCCGCGCACCGGCCGCGCCGAAGCGGGTCTGGGATCGGCAGCCGTTCGGGATCGGGCTTGTCACGCGCCGACCGCGTGACGTCGGGGCCTGCGGGGCCCCGGAGACGTCCTGGTCGAGCGGACGCGGTCGAGCGGACGCGGATGAGACGCGGCCGGGCACTAGGCCGTTTCACAGGGCGTGCCGCCGCTGGAGGTAGTTGAACGCGATCCAGCCGACCGGCACCGGGAGCCAGAAGGTCAGCAGCCGGAACAGCAGCACGGCTCCGACCGCCGTGGCGCTGTGCAGCCCGGTGGCGGTGAGGCCCGCGGACAGTGCGACCTCGACCGCGCCAAGCCCACCGGGTGTGGGTGCCGCGGATCCGATGGCGCTACCGGTGAGGTAGACAACGGCGACGCCCACCAGGGGGACGGAGCCGCCAAGCGCGCGGACGCAGGCCGCGAGGCAGAACACGTAGATAACGGTCAGCGCCAGTGTACCCCCGAGGCCCTCCGCCAGCTTCCGCGGGTTCTGGGCCAGGTCGAGCAGTCGGGGGAGCACCTGGCCGAGCACGGGTGTAAGGCGGGCGCGCAGCAGCCGGCGTCCAGGCGGTATGGCAATGGCGGCGAGTACCAGGATAAGAAGCGTGGCTAGTACCACATATGCCCAGGTCGGCGGCCTAAGAGAATGGATATGCACTGCGCCGGTCAGGGAAGCGAAGATCACGAGCAACAGCATGTGCATGAGGAAGGCCACGACCTGCGCCGCGCCGACGCTCGCCGTCGCCCGCGCCGGAGACACCTTGCTGCGCTGCAGATAGCGGATATTGAGTGCCGCGCCACCGACGGCGGCGGGCGTGACCAGCGTGACGAAGGAGGCGGCTACCTGCGCGAGGAGCGTGCGCACGAAGTTCAGCCGCTCAACCACGAACCCGGAAAGCGAGATCGCGGCGGCGCCATAGGTTAGCCCTGACAGGACGAGCGCGACAAGCGTCCAGCGCCAGTCCGCCTGCCGTACCAACCTGATGAAGTTGAACCGGGTGACCTGACCGGCCAGCACATAGGCCGCGACAACGCCGGCGACGAGGCTGATGACCGTGCGCACGCGTACGCGCTCGAGCTGGACGCGTGCGACCTGACCGCCGTCGGGCATCGCGGCGAGTAGCCGTTCGCGGAGCGCGGGCAGCACATCGGCGTGGCGCCGCAGGGAAGCCCTGGTCGAGCGGTAGAGCGCGAGTGGCTGAAGCAGTGGCACCGTGCCTTCGAGCTTCGCCGGACCCGCCTCGTCGAGTGCCACGTCCACCGCATGGTCGGGCCCGACAAGGAGCGCGAGTTCGGCGAGCAGCTGGGCCAGATCGAGCCGGACCTGCAGGTCGCTGGCTGCCACGTCACCGTTGCCCGGATCGAGCAGCACCACCTCGCCGCTAGCGGTGATGAGGATGCGATCGGCAGTGAGCGCCCGGTGCGTGACGCGCTGGGCGTGCAGCCGCAGCACCGTTTGCCAGACCCGGCGCAGCTGCGCGTCGGTCGGCTCGGTCGGCTGGTCGGCGAGGGTAACCCCAGCTTCGTGCGCGTACGCGAGCACAAACGCGTCGGGGCCGGTCCGCACGAGCGCACGCAGGTGCGGGGTCCTGACGCCGGCGTCGGCGACCGCGTAGCTGAGCAGCGCGCGGCGTTCAAGCGCCCGCTCCTGCGACAGCGGTGCGGTGCGGGCAACCTGACGCCGCAGCCGCAGGCCGCGGTAGAACCGGTACAGCGCGTCAGCGGCCTCCTGGTCGCGGTCGAACACGGTGACGTCAAGGTGGCTGCCGTCCCGCGCGGTTGCCGCGTACAAGCGGGTCACCGGGTGCGTCTCTGGCATGCGCCGCATCTCGGCCAGGGGGATGCCGACCGCGCCGATGGCCTCGGCGATCGCCGCGGCGGACGGCCGCTGCGATGGCTGCCCGGCCGCGTACCGCACGCCGACGCCAATCGTGCGGCCCAGGACCAGCGTGATGAGCAGCGACAGCACGGTCGTGTGCGCTGCCACCAGGTTTGCGACGCCGTACACGAGAAGTGACACGAGGACGGCATTCCGCCAGCGCGGCCGTCCGCTGAGGCCGATGACCGTGACGTACGCGGCGAATGCCGCCAGGTAACTGTCGAGCGGAACGGTGGTGGCGAGTCCGCCGCGTTTCACCGCGAGGGCGGTATAGAGGTCCGAGGTCACGGGCAGCCGCAGGAGCGTATTTGCCGCCAAGACGACAGCGAGCGTGATCGCGCTGGTGAACACGGCCTCGCCGAGCCGGCGCGACTCGCCGCGGGCCAGCTGGCGGACGGCTAGCGCCACGGGCAGGACCAGCAGGGCCAGGGTCGCCGCGAGGCCGAGTAGGGCGAGCAGGGCACCCGGTAGCCGGTGAGCCGCCGCGGCGATGTCGGTTTCCGCGCCCGTCACGGTCGCGAGTGCCACCAGGCCCGCTCCGACCAGCAGGGCTATCGCGATGCAGCCGGAAACGAGGCGCAGCAGATCGACGGGCCTGCGGATCCGGCGCTCGAGGTGGTCGTCCGTAACCAGCACTTGGTCAGGTACCTCGGCGCTGGATGCTGCCGACCTGGCGGCGGGCACCGTTTCACCGGGCGAAACCGGGCCGGCGCTGCCTGCCGCTGGCGGGACTTGTCGAGGCCGCGTCACCTGCCGATCGTTTCACCAGGCAGGCCGAGCCGTACAGCCACCCTTGATCGCCGTCGGCTGGTGGGTACGAGATGGGCAATTTACCTAACGGCTCCGCGTTTCGTGTCACACGCTCAGCGCCCAGATCAGGCCAGGTCGGCGATCCGCCTGCGGCGTCGCCGCAGTGCCCATGTCGTGATCCTGTCCTGGCGCGACAGCAGCGGCATCACCCGGTGCGGCGAGCGCGAAGATGGTGTCGTCTCACCAGCCGTGGCGTTTGGGTTCAGTGTTGTGTCAGGTGGATGACGCCGACGTTGGACAGGCCACTCAGCGAACGGCCAGCGCGGCGAGCAGGAAGCCGAACACCTTCTCCGTCAGCAGCATGCGATTTTGGTCCAGGTGCTTGCTGACCCGGTTGGCCCACCGGAACACGGCGACGTCGAGGGCGATCACGAATGCGAGCACCCCGACGACGACGCCGAACACGCCCAACGACGCCGCCTCGGCCGACGCTGTGACGAGGACGACGATCCCCGCCGGGTTGACCAGGTAAGGCACCGCGAGCGGAAAGACGGCCAGTTGCATCGGGTCCTTGTTCTTGAGCGACTTGTTCTCACCCTCGGCGTCAGCCGGGCCGAGAACCATTGACACCGCGAGGATTAGCAGGATGATCCCGCTCGACACAGCGAGCGCACCCGGGGAGAAATGCAGCAGCCTGGTCAGGAGGCCGCCAAGGATGAGGAGGACGATCGCCACAGCCGTCGCGGTGGTCAACATTTTCCGTACCACGCGGCCCTTCGTCGCATCCGGCCACCACTCTCAATCGCCTGTGTCACAGCACTTTCTTCAAGCTGGGCGAGGATGGCGAGGGTGTTGTATTCCCTCGGCAAATGCGCATCATGATGCGCATTTGAGAGAGCCGGGTGTCCTTGCGGGTTCGGCATCGAGCCGTACTGGGATTGGACGTTGGACGTTGGTGCGAGAAAGTCGCCACCGCCCCAAGCACGACCGAAACCAGCACCACCGCCACCGGCCCCGCCACCGTCGTCCACGGCCCACGTCACCACCACCATTCCACCAAAGTCGCCACCGCCCCAAGCACGACCGCCACCAGCACCACCGCCACCGGCCCCGCCACCGTCGTCCACGGCCCACGTCACCACCACCATTCCACCAAAGTCGCCACCGCCCCAAGCACGACCGCCACCAGCACCACCGCCACCAGCGCCGCGACCGTCGTCCACGGCCCCAACACCGTTTCGTCGGTGCGCTGCCGCACCTGAACATCGATGAGCGGGCTCTGGCAGGTCAGGGAGGGCTCTCCGCCGTCTGTCAGGACGGTAATGGTGATCTCATGGCGTTTCCCGATCAGGCTGGGCCCGATCTTCAGCGATGTCCCGTCGGCGGTGATCTGCGGGGCTGGCAGGGTCTCGGGTTTGGAGGTGATCTGGAGTACCTCGACGATGCCCGCGCCGACGTCGAGCTGGAGCGGCTGATGGTCGTCGTAGGCGTCGCCGGGGATGTCTTTGCGGCCACGGCTGAGGATCTGGACCGTCAGCACACGCGGGTTGGTCAGGAGCGTTCCGCGATGGCGGAGTTCAAGGTCGCTTCGCACGCCGGCTGGGGCGGTCAGTAAGGGCGCTGTGGTCGGCATCCCGTAATAGAGCCGCCGCCGGGGGAAGCCGACGGTTAAGGTCACCCAGACGACAGCGACGGCGGTGAGCACCGCGACCACGACGCCAGCGCCCGCCCAGAAGGTCCCCGACGTATACCACTTCGCCGGCATATCCATAACCGGCATCTAACACGGTGTGCAGACACGCGGTGTCCACAAACGAACCAGTGACGGACAGCGCGCCCGCGCCCTGCGGCACGTCATATCACCAGGCCACGATAGCTCAGATGCCGTGAACGTTATCAGTGCCCGCAACAGCCAGGAAAGACCCTGATTCTGATAAGATGATCTCAGAGTTGCGCAGGTCAGGCCCGGACTCAGGAGACGATCATGGCACGCATTGGCTACAGCAGGGTGTCCACCCACGATCAGCATCCAGAGGTGCAGCAGGAGCGCCTGGAGGCGGCCGGTTGCGAGCGCGTGTTCACCGACATGGGCGTCAGCGGCAAGCTCGCCAGCAGACCGCACTGGGACGAGTGCCTGGACTACCTGCGGCCCGGCGACGCGCTGGTGTGTGTCCGGCTGGACAGGATCGGGCGCTCGGTGCGGAACCTGATCGAGGTCGCGCATGATCTCGCCGAGCGCAAGGTTGATCTCATCGTGCTGGACCAAGGGCTGGACACGACCACCCCAGCCGGCCGGATGATGTTCCACATCCTCGGCGCGATCGCCGAGTTCGAGCACGACCTGATCAGCGAGCGGACCCTCGACGGGCTGGCCGCGTCCAGGGCACGCGGGCGCAGCGGCGGCAGGAAGCCCACGCTCACCGACGACCAGGTGCGTGCCGCCCGCGAGATGTACGACAAGAAGGACCGGACCGTGCAGCAGATCGCCGACGTGCTCGGCTGTTCACGACCCACAATTTATCGGGCGCTGCAGAAGCAGGTGGCGGCATGAGCGCGGCGCAGCGCTCTGGCGTGGTCAGCTAGCACGGCAGCCCCACCTCGACCTCCGGGTCAGGTGGGGCTTTTTCCGGGAGGGATCCTCTGGGCCCTGAGCGGAGCGGCCGGGGAAGGAGGAGGCCCCGCGCTCAACGCTCAATATCAAGTATGGCTTGATGATCGTTGGTGCTGGTAGCCCGCCTGCCCTTGCCCCTGCGCGGTCAAATTAAATCTTCGGCGTCGGCGGCGTCCTTCTGGCGGCGGGCGCGCCAGGCCTCCCGGACGGCGTCGGGCGAGTAGGCGGGCGTCATGCGCCCGTTGACGGGGCGGCTCCTAACCGGCTCGATACCGGCGTCCGTGATGACACGCTGGATCTCGGCTGGGTCGGTCACGTCCGCGGCGTCACCGTCCCTGCAGTTCCCAGAACGAGGGTGCCGCAGCCCGGGGCAGCGCGTGGTCGCTGGCCCACGTCGCGGCGTGGTGGGCCTGATGCGCCTCGATCGACTCACAGTGACCATCACGGTTGGCACACGCGAGGATCGCGGCATAGGTCATATGACAACCGGGGCACAGATCCCATTCGACTGCGGGATCCCCGAGGTAGGAGCAGAGGTCATGCCATTTGCATAGCGATGACTCACCCTTAGCGTAGGTGTGGTGGCGGCTCGGGTCACGTCCCGGCGCAGGTATCCCAAACCGGTCGTATGACGTCACGATCCTCTTAACCCCCTCTTGCGCGGATGTTCCCAGCTCACCCTGGCATCCAGGGACGCGACAACCCCGCGCACGACGACGCTGATCGACCTGCGGCCCGGATGACCGGCTACCGGGCAGGCGCAGTGGATAAGCCTGGCTTCTGCGCCCAGGGGACGCTCAAGATCGTCATGGAAAACACGACATTCACGGTCACTGCGGGCCAGTGTTTTATCATCCCGCCGGGGATCGTGGACATGTTCGTCGGCGGCGATGAAGATTGCGTGATTCACGACATCAGCGGACACCTCGTGCTGTATGTCACGAACTCATCCCGGCCGGTGGCAGGGGGCCTCTGGGCGAACGGCCGGGGGCCTCCTCCCGTTAAGAGGAACCCGATGCTGCAGGGCGACCTCAGCAGCGCTAAGCAGCGGACGGTCTGGTTCGGCCCGGACCAGGTCGACCGCCAAGTGCGTGGACGATGCCGTCACGGCGGCGATGGAGGCGGACACATGACTGATGCGGGAGTATGAGGTGGGCGAGTGGCGGGATGCGCAAGACGCTGTGGACACTCACCGAGGCTGAGTAGCCCCCCGCCCAGCCTGCCGCAGTTGTTCATCGCAGTCTGATCCGCCTCATCGGGGAATCACTTCTCTGACCTGGGTAGTTGCACGCACGCATCCCTGACATGAGCGGACCTAGCGTGGAGATCATGCTGGACGGTCGAGGGCGAGCAGGTTGCCCCACCCGGCCCTGCTCGGGATCTTCGTCGTCAGGGATCTCCATGCAGGGAAACCGGCTGAGCGTAGCCTGGGTCGATAAAGCGGGCGGCTCCCACCCGAGCGCACCGAGGCCACCAGTGTCCGCCCGATCTACTGGTCTGGGATTTGGGAAACCTCACGATTCGACATATCGACGGATAATCCACCGCGATCACCGAAACGAGGGCAGCAAGACTCACGGACCCTCGCGTCCGCTGGGGCCGTATCGGAGGAACGCCGTAAGCGCGGCGATCACCAGGGCGACGGCTATTCCGATGTAGAGGATGTCCTGGCCGCCATGGAAATCAACGACGATGTCGACGAAGCTCACCGCCGCGACCAGGACGAGCATTGAGACGACGCGTGCCTTCAGGTCGTTCAGGTCGTTCATTACGAGCCAGGCGGGCAGGTGGGAACGCCCGGCCGGGTGGATGCGGCTGATGAACAGCTCGTAGAAGCCGATCGCGGCGATGAGCAGCGTCGCGCCGACCAGGTACAGGTCGACGATCAGCATGAAGATCCCGATCCTGTTCCCCACCGGGAACGGATGCGGGATCGCATCGATCGCTGATTGGACGAACAGGGCCGAACCGTAGATGAACGAGGTGGCCGCGGCGATGACGAGCATGACCACCGGGATAAGCACAAGCCCGCGCGAGAGCACAAGGGCCCACTCGAAAGCCGACTCCAGCCACGTACCTCGGCTCAGATCCTGGTCAGCCTGGGTCGGCTCACCCGCTCGCGGTGCGGTGGCCGTCTGCGGCGTGGCAGACGGGGAGATAGATGGTGGCGTGGCAGATGCAGGCGAGGCGGGAGGCGGCGTGCAGCCATCGACCTCGCCGGAGGGCTCACTCACCGCGGCCCGCTGGCGGCAAACGCCGAACCTGCTCGAACCGGCTCAACGGACGCCCCCTTGTTGCCGGTGGGTTTGTTCTTGCCACCGTATATCTCCGGTGACGGCGGCAGGCTTGACCCCCGCTGCCGCCTGTGTGCCACATCAACAGCACCGAGCGGGACCTGCGCTGATCGGGGCACGGCAGCTGGGCGCGCCGCCGACCGCCTGCGCGCCTACGTGCCCGGGCGGCTACGCAGCGACGCTCGCAAGGTCTCGCAAGACACTTAGATCGCTGTAGCCTGCGATGTCCGTTAGCAGCCCTCTAGATGGTCTCCTCATGCGTTGAAATGTCGCTGCCCATTCGTAGACGATCGTCCAGGACTAGCCTGGACCGGCGGGGGAGTGGTGCTGACGTACGACGGCCATGGAAACGGCGCTGCAGCCTGATGCGGCGGCGTGAATTCTGGCGGCGGCTCGGTCAGGCGGCGGCTGGGTCATTGGCGGCGGCTGGGTCGGGCGCGGCTGGGTCAGGCGGCGTGCGTGTGGCCGCATAGGGTGAATTCTGGCGGCGGCTCGGTCAGGCGGCGGCTGGGTCATTGGCGGCGGCTGGGTCGGGCGGCGGCTGGGTCAGGCGGCGTGCGTGTGGCCGCATAGGGTGAATTCTGGAGGCGGCTGGGTCACTGGCGGCGGCTGGGTCAGGCGGCATGGGTGTGACCGGACGGCGTGGTGGCCGCAGCCGACCGTGTCATCGCCTCGGCGGAGGTCCGCAGCGAGGTTTCCAGCACAGCGCGGCGGCGGCGCGGGTCCATCAGGTTGGCGCCCATCGCGCCCAAATCTTCCGGCCCGGGAGTCAGCACCGTGACTACGGTCCCTACCGCCTGCAGCCTGTCCACCTCGCGGCGCAGGCCCAGCGTCATCAGCTGCCGCAGCCGCCGTTCGAGCCGCTCGTGCGGTAGTCGCGGCCGGTCAGACACCAGGCTCGCCATTGGTGCCAGGACATAGACCTCATCCAGACCCTCTTGCGCCAGCAGCCCGGCCGAAGTGGCCGACCGCAGACCCCCATCCACGTAACGTCGCCCCCCGATCACCATCGGCCGGTACCAGCCCGGGATCGAACACGACGCCACTACCGCATCAGGCAACGCTGCGGCCGGTGCCCCCGCCTGTCCGAACACCACCCGCCGCCCCGAGTCATAATCCACGGCCACAATCCACGTCCGTCCATCGCGCGCCCACTCCACCCCCCTAGCACCGCTAGCACCGGCGTCTAGCACGTCCAACGGCCCGGACTGCGCCAGGCCGGATCGCTTCCCATGCCCGGCGGCATGCCCCGGATGTCCCTGATGCCCGCCATGCGACGGCAGATGCGGCGGCCACGCATGCGACACCATCGCATGCACCATCGCATGCAACGCGACATGCCGGGCCCGCCCCTGCGGCACCAGCGCACTCACCGCCACCCACGGATGCACCCGATGCGGCGCGCGCACCGCCGCCAGCATCAGTCGCGGCGAACCCACCCGTAGCAACGGCGGTGGTGGCAAGGCGCGACTCCCTAGATCAGGTGGCCCCAGCGCGGCCAATGGCCCGGTCATCCCATCACGTTGATGCGCGACCATCTCAGCTACGGTCATCCCGCACCGCAACGCCGCCGCAATCACGCTTCCGGCGCTCGTCCCGACGATGAACTCGGCGTCACCCGCCGCGAACCCCAGTCGCTCCTGTACCGCGACCAGCGCACCGATCATCCACGCCGCACCTAGCACACCGCCCGCGCCAAGCACCAGACCCACCCGTGTACCACCCGGGCCCACCCGTGTACCACCCGCGCCCAGGGGCACTCCATCAGCAACCATAACTTCCTCCGCGGCTCCCCCGCAGCGCCAAGCGCGGTGCAGCCATGCGAGCGGGAGTCTAAATTGCCCCGTACGGACGGGATCTTATTACGACATACCCGTTAAGGCGCGGTAACAACGGTATGTACCCGGTCTAGCTGGCCGGCGCGCTGGCGCATAGCAGGTGAGGCGGGGCACGATGCTTATGCGGGCATGGTTGGCGAGCATACAGCCGCACAGCGATGAGGCGAAGGAACGTTGAGCCATGGAACGGATGAGCACGCTTGACGCCGGGTTCTTCTTTGTCGAGCACCAGAACGTCCCGATGCACATGGGCTCACTCGCGGTGTTCGAGGGCCCTGCGCCGGCCTACGACGACCTCATCCGACTGCTGGCCGCGAAGCTGCCGCTGGTGCCGCGCTACCGGCAGACGGTGCGTGCACTGCCGCTCCAGATCCTCCGTCCGGTGTGGGTGGACGACGAGCACTTCGAGATCAGCTATCACGCGCGACATGCCGCTGTGCCCGCGCCGGGCGGACCCGAGCAGTTGCGCGCGCTGGCCACCAAGATCTTCGCCCAGCGTCTGGACCGTGCCAGGCCGCTTTGGGAGGCGTGGCTCCTCGAAGGCGTGGACGGTGGCCGCTGGGCGCTCCTCTCGAAGGTGCATCACTGCATGGTGGACGGAGTCGGTGGCACGGATCTGATGACCGTCATGTTCGACCTCGGGCCCGATGCGCCGTCGGCCACGCCGATGCCATGGGAGCCTCAGCCCGGGCCGTCCCTTATTTCCCTGCTGGCTAGCGGGCTGCGCGACAGCATCACAGGCCCGCTCAGTGAACTGGCGAGCGTGCCCGCCGTCCTCCTTCAGCGGCTGGGCACTCCACGTCAGCTACTCGGGTTCAGCCTCGGGCTGACCACAAGCGCGCGACGGCTGACCGCCCGCTCGGTGAATTCCCTGAACGGCCATATCGGCCCGCATCGGCGGTGGGGCTGGACGACTGCCAGCCTGAGCGAGGTAAAGGAGATCCGCCGCGTGCTGGGCGGCACGGTCAATGACGTGGTACTCGCCGCGATCACCCGCGGGTTCCGCGATCTCCTCGATGCCCGCGGCGAGCTGGAAGATGGGCTAGTCGTGCGCTCCCTGGTGCCGGTATCGGTCCGCGCAGGCTCCGAGCACGGCGTGACCACCAACCGCGTGTCCGCGGTCCTTGTCAACCTGCCGGTCGGCGAGCCGGATCCGCTCCGGCGCCTCACACTGCTGCGCGAGCAGATGGACAACATCAAGCAGACACACCAGGCGGTCGGCGCCGAGATCCTCACTCAGATGCTCGGCTTCGCCGCCCCGACGCTGCTCGCGATGGGTACCCGGGTCGGCTTTCGGCTGCCACAGCCTCTGGTCCAGACGGTCACCACGAACGTGCCGGGGCCGCGTTTCCCGCTGTACATCCTGGGGCGCCAGATGGTGGCCGTCTATCCTTACGTGCCGATCGGCGACAACGTCCGGATCTCGATCGCGATCTTCTCCTACCTGGACCGCTTCTCCTTCGGGGTCACCGCCGAGATGGACGCGGCGCCCGATCTCGATGTCCTAACCGAGGGGATCAGCCGTGGCGTGGCCGAACTGAGGGAGCGCTCGGCTGGCGTGCAGCCAGCCGCCACCCCATGAATGACGGGCGGACCGAGGTGATGCGGCCGCGCTGGGCCGCCTGGGCCAATGGCGGAAGCTTAGGGCGGCGGAAAAATGAACGGCGTGGAGTCCGGCTCCCGGCGGACGCTGAATCGACCAGGTCCAGGTCCTGGATCTGCGGGCACGCTGCAGCCACCCAACGTCTCCCGCGCTCGTGGGCGCTAACAAGTGCGGCGCCGGTCTCACTTTCCCCGACATGGCGAAAGCAGCCGCCGATGCCGGGAGGTTCGGCGGGGTCGGCCAAGGCGCCGACTCTGTCCGTAACGCGCGAAAGCTGACCTTTGAGGTGACCAACGACCCTGCCGCTGGGGGACCCTCGCCGCGCAGGATGTCTGGCGATTGGAAGGATGAGCAGGATGGCCGGCATCGATGTCGAGAAGCCCGACCGGGCCGCTGGCCGGGGTGAACGCCTCGTTCCCCTTTTCCAGCATCAAGGTCCCAAGAGCGGACGTCGCCGCCCTGGCCGCACCGCTCTGGGATGTCGTCACGTTGGTGGCCCATGTCGCTCTCAGCCAGGAGGCAGAGGAACCCAAGCAACCTGCCCACGCCCCGACCATCACGATGGCGCGTTAGTGGAGATTTCGGGCACCGAGACGTCAGGCCTTTTGAGGCAGGGACATGCGTCGGTAGAGGGAGTAGAGGGAGTCGTGCATCTATGAGTTCTAAACCGGATGACCCGTCATCGGGTGAACCTGCACCGGATGAACGGGCACCGGGCGACCAGGCACCGGGCGACCAGGCACCGGGCGACCAGGCACCGGGCGACCAGGCACCGGGCGACCAGGCACCGGGCGACCAGGCACCGGGCGACCAGGCACCGGGCGACCAGGCACCGGGGAGTCCGGCATCGGGTGGTGGAGCCGAGCGCGGCGTGGACGGGGCTCGCCGGACGCGCCGGGCGACCGGTCTCACCGTCGCAGTGACGGGGCCTACCGGCGCTATCGGAAGATCGGTCATCCGCGCCCTTGAACACGATGACCGGGTGGATCGCATCCTCGGCATGGCCCGCAGGCCCTTCGATCCTGGCGCCCTCGGCTGGCGCAAAACCCTTTACCGTCAGGGCGATGTCCTGGACCGCGCTGCTGTTGCCGAGTTCGTGGCAGACGCCGACGTGGTCGTCCATCTCGCATACGCCATCGTCGGCGGGCGCGAGCAGAGCCGCAAAATCAACCTGGCGGGCAGCCGTAATGTCTTCGAGACGACCGTCGCGGCGGACCGCCCGTACCGGATTGTCTACACTTCCTCGCTCGCGGTATACGGATACCATGCGGAAGATCCTTCGCCGCTGACCGAGGATGTTCCGCCCCGCGGGTCTCCTGAGCACTACTACTCGGCGCAGAAGGCGGCATGCGAGGCGCTGCTGACCAAGGTGACGGCCGGCCGCGACGTCGAGGTGTATGTGCTTCGACCCTGCATCGTGGTCGGGCCGGACTCGACCCTGCTGATCGGTGAACTGCGGCTCGAAGCGCTAACGGACAGGCTGCCTCCGCGGGTCCGTGCTCTGCTCGCTCGGCTGCCGGCCCTCCGGCCTGTGCTGCCCGACCCCGGCGTGCCCATCCAGCTCATCCACGAGGAGGACGTCGGCTCGGGCGTGCTCGCGGCCGTCGTCGCTGCCGGGCCGCCCGGTGCCTACAACCTGGCGGCGGAAGGCGAGGTGACCATGGCCGACATGGCTCATGCGGTCGGCGTCTACTCTGTACCGGTCCCGCACGCGCTCGTCCGGCCCGCCAGCTGGCTGGTGGCCAGGCTCCCGTGGCTGCCGACGGAAGTGGAGTGGGTCCACGTGGCACGGCGCCCGATGCTGATGGACACCACCCGTGCCCGTCGCAACCTCGGCTGGAAGCCGCACTACACATCACGTCAGGCGCTTGACACGATGGCGCGTGCCGCTGCGCGGTAACTGACCGGACATGAGGTCTTATCCGCCATACCACAACGGCCACGCGGCGTGACTTATCTTCATCCCCGTGGCGGCCACGACAAGGCTAGAGCATGCCAGGGCGAACGGAGAATCCATGGAATATCGCCTGCTCGGTGGCAGCGGATGTGCGGTGTCGGCGCTCGCGCTCGGGGCACTGACCTTCGGCAACGAGACCAGCGAGGCGGACTCGCACGCCCAGCTCGACCTTTTCGTCGAGGCTGGCGGCACGCTCGTGGACACCGCCGACGTGTATGCCGACACCAGGTCGGAGGAGATCATCGGCCGCTGGTTGGCCAGCAGGCCGGATGTACGCGATGCGGTTGTACTCGCGACCAAGGGCCGCTTTCCCACCGACGAGACCCCGAACGGGCACGGGCTGTCCCGTCGGCACCTGGCCTCGGCGCTCGACGCGTCGCTGCGCCGCCTGAACGTGCAGACGATCGACCTCTACCAGTTGCACTCGTGGGATCCGCTGACTCCCATCATGGAAACCCTGCGCTTCCTCGACGACGCGGTACGCGCCGGGAAGATTCATTACGTCGGCCTGTCGAACTTCACCGGCTGGCAGTTGCAGAAGACAGTCGACGCGGCCGACGCGCACGACCTTTGCCGCCCCGTCACCCTTCAGCCGCAGTACAACCTCCTGGCCCGCGCGATCGAATGGGAGATCGTCCCGGCCTGCCAGTCCGGGGATCTCGGGCTGCTGGCGTGGTCACCGTTGGCAAGCGGCTGGCTTACCGGAAAATACCAGCGCAACCAGCCCCCGCCCGGCGACAGCCGGGCCGCGGAGAACGCCGATCTCGGCATGAAGCCATGGAACCAGCGCGGCCATCTCGAGCAGACCTGGCAGGTGCTTGACGCGGTGCGGAAAGTCGCGGACGAACGTGGCGTGCCGATGTCGCAGGTCGCGATCGCATGGTTGCTGGGCCGCCCCGCGGTCACTTCCGTGATCTTGGGAGCGCGGACCCCGCAGCAGCTCGAGCAGAATTTGGCGACCAAGGATGTGCGGCTGAGCGACGAGGAGATACAACTACTCGATCAGGTGAGCGAGCCGCCCACGCCCGACTACCCGTACGGTGCGCCCGGCCAGATCCAGCGCAGCCGCCGCATCCAAGGCGGCCGGTTCTAACGCTCGCGTGGCCGACGTGACCGCCGCATCGCGACTCGGGCTCGGGCTTGCAGCGCTCGGGCGACCCGCTTACATCAACTTGGGCCGCGGCGCCGAACTGCCGGCCCACCGTACGGTAGCGGCGATGCGCTCCGCCAGCTGGCGGGTTCTCGATGAGGCCTACGCAGCTGGAATCCGCTGGATCGACACGGCACGTTCCTACGGTCACGCCGAGGATTTCCTGGCGGGCTGGCTGGACAGGACAGGTCACCGTGACGTGACCGTATCAAGTAAGTGGGGCTACGCGTATGTCGCGCAGTGGCGCATCGACGCCGCCGTACACGAGATCAAGGAACACACCCTGAGCCAGTATCTCGCTCAGCTTGCCGAGAGCCGCGCCCTGCTGGGCGACCGGCTTTCGTTGTATCAGGTGCACTCGCTGACCGGCGACAGCCCGCTGCTGAGTGATCTGGCCCTGCAAGAGGCACTCGCGGCGACCGCCGCGGCCGGCCTTCGGATCGGATTCTCCGCCTCCGGCGTGAACCAGGCCGCCGCGATACGGCGCGCTCTCGAGCTGACGGTAAACGGGCGGCGGCTCTTTACCACTGTCCAGGCGACCTGGAATCCCGCTCGAGCCGTCGGCCGCCGCCGCGCTGCGGCAGGCTCACGACGAAGGCGCGCACGTCCTCGTCAAGGAGGCACTGGCCAACGGCAGGCTTGCCGCCGCGCCGCCGCCGGTCCTGGCCCGGCTGGCGGCGCGGTACGGCGCCGGTCCCGACGCGATCGCGCTCGCCGCCGCGCTCAGCCAGCCCTGGGCGGACACGGTCCTCATCGGCCCGGTCAGCGCTGCCCAGTTGCGCTCCAACCTCGCGGCGGCCACATTGCGGCTCGCCGAGGAGGACCAGGCCATGCTCGCCGGCTTGGCCATCGAGCCCGAGCGCTACTGGGCCGAGCGCGCCGCCCTGCCCTGGACGTGACCCTACGTCAGCCCGATTCCGGCTCCTGCGTGAAGACCCGGCTGCGCCTGATGTCGTCGGCTTCGATCCGGACCAAGTCGTCCTTCCCGACTCTGACGCCTGCGGACACCAGGCGGCCCGCCTGCCGAAGCCGGAACCGGTCGATGGCATTGCGGACGCTGCGCGCGTTGGCGAACCTGGGCTGGTGCATCCGCAACTCGATGTATTCGCGGAACGCCTGATGCGCCTCCGGGGATAGCCGGTAGCGTTCCTGCTCCACCATGATCTCGGCGATCCGCATCAGCTCGTCGGCGCTGAAGTCGGGGAAGTCGATGTGGTGCGCGATGCGTGAGGCCATGCCCGGATTCGACCGGAAGAACGCGTCCATCCGATCACGGTAACCGGCCAGGATGACGACCAGATCGTCGCGCTGGGCCTCCATCACCTGGAGCAGGATTTCGATGGCTTCCTGGCCGTAGTCCCGCTCATTCTCGGCCCGGTACAGGTAGTAGGCCTCGTCGATGAGGAGCACACCGCCCATCGCCCGCTTGAGTACGGCCTTGGTCTTCGGAGCCGTGTGCCCCACGTACTCGCCGACCAGGTCGTCACGCGTCACGCTGACCAAGTGTCCCCTGCGCAGGTAGCCGAGGCCTTTGAGCAGCTCGGCCATCCGGATCGCGACCGTCGTCTTGCCCGTTCCCGGGCTCCCGGTGAAGCACATGTGCAGGGTCGGCCGCGATGAGCTGAGCCCATAGCGGCGGCGGAGCCTGTCCACGAGCAGCAGGGCGGCGATCTCGCGTACACGTGTCTTGACCGGAACGAGGCCGACAAGCTCCCGGTCCAGCCTGCCGAGCACCTCGGAGATGGCGAGCTGCCGCTCCTCCTCCCCGATATCGATCAGCGCGTCATCGGGAAGCGACTCCCCGGCGCCAGTTGGCGGACCGGTTCCGCCCTGGCTGGTGGCGGGCTGCGGGCCACCGTTGACCTGCGCGCCGGCTGCGGCAGTCGTGTCGCCTGGTGCTGGCATCGCGAAGCCGCGCGCCGCCGCCGACCCGCCGGGCTCGGCGGGCCGCCAGGCCGGGCCCCGCCGGCCTCAGCCGACCGGCTCATCCCCGCCGCTCGTAACGCTCGCCGTGTGGCCGATCGGCGACGTAGGGATGCAGCGTGTACCTGATCCTGCGGTCGGCGCTCTCCTGCCGCTCAAGCCGGAACCCGGGCTCCGCCGCAGGCCTGTGGACGATGAAGCTGAGTGCCGTGGTCTGCCGGCCGTAGGTCGCGTCGTACGCAGAAACCCGCACGTAGTGGTGCGGATATGCCTCCCGGCAGGCCCGGACCTCGTACAGGCCCGCCGCGGCGTCGGCGATGTCGAACATCGGCAGCCCCCACATCTGCCACAAATTGTTACGCGGGTGGGGGTCGTCGGTGAACTCGACGGCGATCGACCAGCTCTGGCTGATGGCGTATTGGATCTGGGCCGCGATCTCGTCGTCGGTGAGATCGGGCAGGTTGGAGAACGTTCCCTGGGTGATTCGCATGACGGGTTCCTCGTGTCTCGCGCGGCAGTGCCAGCAGGTGTGGGCAAGCGACAGGCATGGGCTAACTGACTGGCGTGGCCACCACGTCGGGAGTGTCCGTCGATTCGTAGTTGAACGCGACGTCCCGCCAGACGTCCAGAGCGGCCTCGAGGGGCTTGCAGTGCTTCGCGGCCTCGCGCAGGATATCCGGGCCTTCGGCGAGATAGTCCCGCCCCTCGTTGCGTGCCTTGATCATCGCCTCGACGCCGACGCGGTTCGCCATGGCGCCCGCGGCGACGCCCATCGGGTGGCCGATGGTGCCGCCGCCGAACTGCAGCACCACGTCCTCGCCCAGGTAGTGCAGAAGCTGGTGCATCTGGCCGGCGTGGATGCCGCCGGAGGCCACCGGCATCACCCCGGGCATCGATCCCCAGTCCTGATCGAAGAAGATGCCATGTGCCGGGTTGGCGGGCATGTGCCCGAGCCGCAAGGTGTCGTAGTAGCCACGGGTGGTGCCTGGATCCCCTTCCAGCTTGCCGACCACGGTGCCCGCGTGGATGTGGTCCACGCCGAGCAGCCGGCACCATTTGGCGATGACACGGAAGCTCACGCCGTGCGTCTTCTGCCTGGTGTAGGTGCCGTGGCCGGCACGGTGGAGATGCAGGATGAGCCCGTTGGCCCGCGCCCAGTTGGACATCGAGTGCATCGCGGTGTACCCGACGGTGAGGTCGATCATGATGATGACGCTGCCGAGTTCCTTGGCGAACTCGGCCCGCTCGTACATGTCCTCCATCGTGGCGGCCGTCACGTTGAGGTAGTGGCCCTTGATCTCGCCAGTCTGCTCGACGGCCCGGTTCACTGCTTCCATGACGAACAGGTACCTGTCGCGCCAGCGCATGAAGGGCTGTGAGTTGATGTTCTCGTCGTCCTTGGTGAAGTCAAGTCCGCCGCGCAGCGCCTCGTAGACCACCCGGCCGTAGTTCTTTGCGGAGAGCCCGAGCTTCGGCTTGGTCGTCGCGCCGAGCAACGGGCGGCCGTACTTGTCAAGGTACTCGCGCTCCATGACGATGCCGTGCGGCGGGCCGGTAAAGGTCTTCACGTAGTGCAGCGGGATCCGCATGTCCTCAAGGCGCAGCGCGCGCAGCGCCTTGAATCCGAACACGTTGCCGATGATCGACGACGTCAGGTTCGGGATCGATCCCTCCTCGAAGAGGTCGATGTCATATGCGATGTAGGCGATGTACTCGTTCTCCCGGCCCGGGACCGCGTCGACCCGGTAGCACTTGGCCTGGTAGTGGTCGTAGGCGGTGAGCCGGTCGGTCCATACGACGGTCCAGGTGGCGGTGGAAGACTCGCCGGCCACCGCGGCGCCCGCTTCCTCAGGAGGAACGCCGGGCTGTGGCGTCACCCGGAACGCGCAGAGCACGTCGGTGTCCTTCGGCTCGTAATCGGGCTTGTAGAAGCCCATCTCTGCGTAGGGGATTACCCCAGCGTTCCACCGGTCGCCCGCCATCGTCGTTTCCTCCCGCGCGGCTCAGTCGGATTCTTCCGCCGCCCTACCAGGATGACCTGGCAACAGGCAAGTTGTCTATTGAGAATGTGCTGGCATTCATCAAGTAAAAGCCTGAGAATCATCTCGATACGCGAATCGGCCGATTCACATCCAGCCGTGAGCTGGCGGCCACCGTCTGCGGGGGACCCCGGCGATCGTCCCCCGGGGCAACACAGCCTTAACGGCTGCGCGCCTCACCCGGGTCTGTCAGGTGGCGCGCCCTCACAGGGGTCCGCCGGGCGGCGCGCCCACACCCTGCGGCCGGCGGCCCATGACCCGGAGCCCGGTAAAGACGCCGAGCCCCAGCCAAGACGCGAAGCCCCGTAAGGCCGCGGGGCCCCAGCTAAGCGGAAGGCGCGCTTGCGGGGAAGCGAAGGCGCAGTAAGGTGCCATGTCCCGGGTCGCTCTGCAGTTCGAGCGTCCCACCGAGCAGCTCCGCCCGTTCGCGCATGCCCTGCAGGCCATAGCCGCCAGGCCCGGTCCGGCCGACCAGTTCGGCCGGGATGAAGCCCTTGCCGTCGTCCTCGACCTCGAGCGTCATCGTGTCTCCGCGCGTCATCAGTCGCACGCCGGGCCGACCGGGCCTCCGCATGCTTGGCGACGTTCTGCAGCGCCTCCTGCGCGATGCGGT
Organism: uncultured Actinomycetota bacterium; assembly: GCA_963820395.1. Lineage (GTDB taxonomy): Bacteria > Actinomycetota > Actinomycetes > Streptosporangiales > Streptosporangiaceae > DATFVJ01. The sequence goes on from CAWGAE010000012.1 coordinate 179,862, forward strand.
ACACGGCGGTTTCCACATGCGCAGGCAGGCGGCATGGCTGGGCGTCGGCCTTGACCTCGAGCTGAGGAAAGGACCTGGCGAGGCTCTCCAGGCTCGCCGCGAGCCCGAGGTCGTCAAGCACCGGCGGGTGCAGCCCGGCGATCGCGAAACGTGTCTCGTCGAGCGCTGCCTCCGGCAAGCAGCTGTGCCTCGGTGATTTCCCGCGCGGCCACGTCCGGTGCCGTAGCTACCGCGTCCGCCGCGGCCGACAGGTGGAACGACAGGCTCACCACGCGCTGACTGATGCCGTCATGGATCTCGCCGGCGAGCCGCCGCCGTTCGGCCTCCTGCGCGAGCACGATCCGCTCCGCGAACCGCTCCATGGCCTCCTCGCGTTCCGCGAGCCGTCGGTGCAGCCGCGCGTTCTCGATCGCTCCCGCCATCAGGCCCGCCACCGAGCGCAGCAACTCCACGTCGGCGTCGGTGAACTCGCGGCGCCTGCGCGTATGCACGTTGAGCACGCCCACGAGGTGGCGCGGCTTGCTCAGGATCGGCACCGAGGCCATCGAGGTGAACTCTTCGCCACGCAGCGCCGGGATGTACTTGTATCTGTGGTCGGCGAGCTTGTCCGTGACGATCACGGCCGGCTGGCCGTGCGCCGCGACCCAGCCCGACACCCCTTCGCCGATCTTCAGCTCGACCTGCCCGGCAAGCCGCTGGAACGGCGGGGTGGCGCCGCGCAGCACCAGCCGCTGGCCGTCATCGTCGAGCAGGTGCACGAAGCACACGTCCGTGTCGGTGGTCTCGGTGATGAGCGACGCGATGCCCTGCATGATCTCGTCCAGGTCAAGCCCGGCGGAGATCGTCTCGATGATCCGGGCGAGCAGCCGGGCCTCCCGGACGGGATCGGCGAGGCCGAGGCGGCTCAATGGAAGATCCCTTCGCGCAGGGCCGCGGCGACCGCGCCGGCCCGGTCCGTAACATCGAGCTTGCGGTAGATCCCGCGGACATGAGTCTTCACTGTCTCCTCGCTCACCGTGAGCTTGGCGGCGATGGCGCGGTTCGACCGGCCGGAAACGATCAGCGCGAGCACCTCACTCTCGCGCTGGGTCAGGCCCAGGTGCGCCCCGGGCCAGAACTCACCGCTCTGCAGGCGTGCCGCGGACTGTGCCACCCGGGCGGCCAGAGCCGGATCGATGAGCGTCTCCCCCTGGTGGATGCGGGTGAGGTAGTCGACAAGTTCCGCGCCGCGCACCCGCTTCAGCAGGAACCCGGACGCGCCGAGGCGCATCGCCTGGTACAGGTACTGCTCATCGTCGTACACGGTCAGGAAGACGACCTTGCACTCCGGCTGCCTGCGGCGGATGTCCGCGCACAGGTCAAGCCCGCTCGCGCCGCGCAGCCGTATGTCGAGCAGCACGATATCGGGCTTCTTGGCGGCGACGACTGCTATCGCCTCCGCCGGCTCACCGGCCTCGCCCACGATCTCCACCTGCTCCCGATAAGCGGCGAGCATCGCGCGCAGGCCGTCGAGCACCATCTGATGGTCGTCGACGATTACGAGCCGGGACGGTGATCTGTTCATCTACGACTAAGGGTACGTACCGGGCCACGCTCCGGATCCCCCCCAGGCCGTCCCCCCCGGGGGGGACGCGGCTGCGCGACCAGACCCGTAATCTCGTAGCATGAAGGCTCAGATCGCGGCCACCGGGCTACCCGGCTCGGCTTCGGCGCGCTCGCGGGGGGAGCGTTAGATGCCGGACAAGCTGATGCGGATGCACCGCGCGATCAACCGCCGCCCGAAGATGCTCGCCATCGCCGGGGACAGCGCGGCGGGCAAGACCACGCTTACGCGTGGCCTCGTGAAAGCGCTCGGGGAGCAGCGGATCACGTCCTTGTGCGTGGACGACTATCACCGCTACGACCGCGCCGAGCGCAAGAACCTGCCGTTCACGCCGCTGCACCCGGACTGCAACTATGTGCAGATCATGGAGCAGCACCTGCAGCTGCTCGCCATGGGTGAGCCGATACTCAAGCCGGTGTACGACCACTCGACCGGGATGCTCACCCGGCCGGAGCTTGTCGAGCCCCGTGATTTCGTGATCGCGGAAGGGCTGCTGCCGCTGCACACCAGCCTCGCCAGGGCCTGTTTCGACGTGAAGGTCTACGTCGACCCCGGTGAGCAGATCCGGCGGGAGTGGAAGGTGCGGCGCGACACCAAGGATCGCGGGTACACCAGCGAGCAGGTCCTCGCCGAGCTCGCGCGCCGCGAGCCTGAGTCTGCCCAGTTCGTCCGCCCGCAGCGACGCGAGGCCGATATCGCCGTGAGCTTCGGGCCCATTGACGAGCGGCACGATCCGCCGGGTACCCCGCTCTCGGCGACCTTGCTGATGCGCCCGACGATCCGCCATCCGAACTTCGCCAAACTGATCGCCGAAGTGCCGCCCCGTGTCGCTCACCTCAAGCTCATGCGGGACGTGGACGGGAGCCCGGCCGATGCGCTGCACATCCACGGGTACGCGCCCGATGGCGAGGCTGAGGTGCTTGCCAAGGCGATCTGGGATGGCCTTGGCGTCGACCAGCCGCTGCCTGACTGCCTCGGCGTGATCGACGAAACCAGGCGGAGCGAGCCGCTCAGGCTTGCCCAGCTGCTGCTCCTCTACCACCTGATGCGGGACATAGGGTGACCACGGCTGGCCGCGTCAGGGACCGACTTAGGTGAGCCGGGTCATGTCGGCATCCAGACGCCGGGCCTGCTACGGCGCTCGAGCATGACCCTGACACAGCTGCGTACCTTCCTGGCGGTGGCGGAGACCGGGTCGATCAGGGCGGCCGCCGAGCGCCTTGTCGTCACCCAGTCGGCCGCGTCGTCCTGCCTTGCGGCGCTGCAGAAGGACCTCGGGCTGACTCTTGTGAGCAAGGACGGCCGCGGGCTCCGGCTCACCGCCGCTGGCGAGATTTACGCCGGCTACGTCCGTGGTGTGCTCGGCCTCCTCGACGAGGCCCATACCGCCGCGGTGGGGGAGGCGGAAGGAGGCAGGCTGCGCATCGCGGCCGTCACCACCGCCGGTGAACAGTTGCTGCCGCGGCTCCTGGCCACTTTCCGGCGCGCCAACCCCGGGATCGGACTCCTGCTCGAGGTGGGCAACCGGGCGCGGGTGTGGAGCCTTGTGGCCGACCACGACGTCGACCTCGTGCTCGGCGGCAGGCCCCCGCAGGGGCCCGGACGCCCAGCGCTGGTCGCGCACGCGGTACGGCCCAACCCGCTCATCGTGGTGTGCTCCGCGGCAGCCGTTAAGCATCTGCCTGATTCCTCTCCCCCTGATTATGCTGCCGGGGAAGCACCGGAGCTGCTGCCGTGGCTCGCACGCCAGACATGGCTGCTTCGCGAGCACGGCTCGGGTACGCGCGCGACCACCGAGAGTTTCCTTGATGAGCTGGAGCTGACGCCCAGGACCCTGACCGTTGGCTCGAATGTCGCCGTCTGCGAGTCGGTCGCCGTGGGCCTCGGCGTCACCCTGATCTCGCGAGATGCCGTCGCACGTGAGCTCGGCCGCGGCGCGCTCGTGGAGCTCCCCACCCCGGCGACGCCGCTACGGCGCGACTGGCGCCTCGTCTCCCGTGAGGGACAGCTGCCCGCGCCGACCCGGCTGTTCGTGCAGCATGTTCTGCGGACGGGGAAGTTTCATCGCCCAGTGCAGGAAAACGTCGCGGGGAACGAGCGGACGGGACGGGTCTCCTAGCGCCGCCGGGTTGCCCCGGCCAGGCCTTCGCCGCTGCGACCCGCCACCGATCCGGCTCCGCCTTCCGGTACACCAGTTTTCAACGGCGGCAGGATTTCAGGCGAATTTATTTCACGACTCCGGGGCGGAAGATGCTTGCAGTGCGACAGAAATTTCCGTCCGACCACATGATCAAGGGCGCCCGGCGAGGCGCCAGACGACCCGGTAAACTGCTGCTCCCGTCGTCAGCTGCAATTGTGAAAAGGGCACCGAAATGTGCGGAGCCGGTTTTATTCAACCGTCGTCCGAGCGCGTCGCGCGAGGCGCAAGAACGTTCTGGAGCCGGGATGCCCGCAGCTCGGGCAGGGTCCCCATGCCGCGACGGCCCACCCTGACGGCCAGGCTGATAACTGGTCCCGGGGACAGGTCGCCAGCAGGGGTATGGGCAGGCCGGCCCTCGGCTCTCAGCCGGTATGAGAGCTAGCAGGGCAGCCGAGAAAATGGTCCACAGCATAACTTGCTGTGTCAAATTCTTTAGCAGATTTGGTAACGGACTCGCTTAGGGTGCTGGCCCCTGGGTCACCGCGCCGACCCGGCTTGGGCGTCCGCACCGGTTAAGGCGGCGGGCCCCGATCGCGGTTTCGGCGGTCAGGGCATCGGCCGCGATCGCGGCGCGTCCGCAACCGTCCGGCCAGGCCGGGTCGGGTCGGGTCGGGTCGGGTTCAGCGTCGAGGTGCAGGGTAGGTAATGGGTCGCCGGGGGTCTCACCCTCGGAAACGGGTTCTCACCTTCGGAGGGTGAGTACGAACCGGTCTACCGGTGCCTACCGAGTTCCACGGCCACCGCACCCCCGTACGCGGGGTGAACTAACTCGTCCAGGCACAAAAGAGGCAGTCGATGCCAAGTCCTGAATGTGGTCATTAGTACTGCCGTGTCCGCCAGCCCCCGCGGAAAGATGCACGATAACCCGGTGGAGTTGGACCAGACGGTCGCGCGATGGTGTTAGATGGTCTCGGTTGTAGTCGAAGTTCGTGTACGTGTGACAGCGCCTGCGAAGTTCTGACAGCGGGCGTCCTGATACCCAGAGCCCGCCTCGGAAGGACCGACGGTCGCAGCAACCCGGAGCACACATCCGTGGACTCCGAAGATGGTCCCAACAGGAGAAGAATTATGGCTCAGGGCACCGTGAAGTGGTTCAACGCCGACAAGGGTTATGGCTTCATCGCGCCCGACGACGGCACTGCCGACGTCTTCGTTCACCACTCCGCCATCCAGGTGGAGGGCTTCCGCAGCCTCCAGGAGAATCAGCGGGTCGAGTTCACCGCCGGCCAGGGCGCCAAGGGCCCGCAGGCCGAGCAGGTCCGCCCGCTCTAAGCGGATCTGGCCGCGCGGCCCGGCCCAGGTCGGCCGCGCGGCCAGGCCGCTTGGCCGCCTAATCCCCGGGCCGGGGCTTGAGAATCACGCCATACAGCGGCGCGCACCCGGCCTGGCAGGGTCGGAGCGTCGGGTCCTAGGTGGGCGACCTGCTGGACGAAGAACGGGTTACCGGCAGCCTGACCTGGATCACCGCAGCCGTTTGCTCGTCAGCCGCGCTTCGGCCGAGCCACGCGATCAGTTCGGCCACCTCGGCGGGGTCGAATGCTGCCTTGTGGACCTCGGCCGTGCCGTCCCCCACCAGGAGACGATGCTCGCCCGGCTGATTGCCCGGGCGCTGCGATCAGGAGCCTGCATCGCCTCGCGCGAGCGGGTCGCCGAGGCCGCTGCGGGCGCCGCGTTGGATTATGCCCGGAACGGGCCATCGCGGCGAGCTTTCGGCGGCGACAGCGCAGCCGTTGCGGATGGCCTGGTCGGGTAGTCGTCGGGCATAACTTTCCGCGGCCGGTTTCGCCCCCCGGGTCTTGCACCGACCGGGCGTTGTGCGTAGGGTCCGGTGTCCCGTCACGGAGGGCCCTGCCGCCCTTCCGGATTCGCCTTCATCGGAGCAGCCTGTGAGACAGGACGTCGATGCACATCTGTGAGGCGGCGTCGGCCGACGGTTCTGCGATCAGTTAGGGAGTGAGGACGTGGCCACCGTCTTCCGTGAGATCGAGCGGAAATACGACGCCGCTGGAGCGCGGGCGGCTGCCCGGGATGCCGTGCAAAGCATGATCGGTGTGGCGGGAGTTGCGGCCGTTTCACAGCAAGATGAGGAGATCCTCGACGCCGTCTACTACGACACGGGGGATCTGCGGCTGATCCGTGCCGGGGTTACGCTGCGGCGGCGCACCGGCGGCGAGGACGCGGGCTGGCACCTGAAGCTGCCCGCGGGCGCTGATACCCGGGACGAGATACGCCTGCCGCTGGCTGCGCCCGCTGATGCGCCGGCTGGCAAGCCGGGCGCCGGCACGGGCGTCGGCGCGGCCGTCGGCAAATCCGCCGGGAAGGCCGCCGGCGAGGCCGCGGTCGAGGCCGCAGGCGCGGTACCGGAGGAGCTCGCGGCTTTGGTCCGGGCCCGTACCCGGGGTGCGGCGCTCGCGCCCGTCGTGCACATGCGGACCCGCCGCGGCGTGCTCCGCCTGCTCGGCGACGCCAGCCGGACGCTCGCCGAGATCGCGACCGATCAGGTGTCGGCCGGGCGGATGGATGAATCCACGGCCACGTCGTGGGACGAGATCGAGGTTGAGCTGGTGACCGGCGACCTCGAGCTGCTGAAGGCGATCGACGGGCGGCTGCGCGCGGCCGGTGCGCGGCCTGCCCCCACGGCGACCAAGCTGGAACGGGCACTTGGGGATCGGCTACCCGCCGGGCGGGCGGCGGGCGCCGGGGCCGGTGCCGTGGCGGGAGCGCCCCTGACGGCATGTTCGCCCGCGGGTGAGGTGGTGCTCGCGTATGTGCGGCGGCAGGTGCTCGCGATTTCGCGCTATGACCCGCTGGTCCGGCGTGATGAGCCGGACGCGGTGCATCAGATGCGGGTCGCGACCCGCCGGGCGAGGAGCGCGCTGCAGGCGTTCGGCGGGATCATCGAGCGGGAGCGGACCGGGCCGCTGTGTGAAGAGCTGAAGTGGCTGGCGGCCGTGCTGGGGCAGGCCCGTGACGGCGAGGTGCTGCTGGCCCGGTTCACGGCCGGGCTTGCCGCCATCCCCGCGAGCCTGGTGGTAGGGCCGGTCGAGACGCGCATCACCGGCTACTTCACCGTCGAGCTCGAGCAGGCGGGCCAGGCCGCGGTGCGCGAGCTTGACGGGCCGCGCTATCTCAAGCTGCTCGATGGCCTGGACACGCTGGTCGCGGAACCGCCGCTGACACCACTGGCGGCACGAAAGGCGGGCAAGGTGCTGGCCAAGCCGGTCCGGCGGGCGGGGCGGCGGCTGCGGCGCGCGCTCGCGGCGGTGCCGGCCGCCGAGGACACCGACGCGGCGATCCACGAGGCGCGCAAGGCCGCCAAGCGTGCGCGGTACGCTGCCGAAGCGGCCCGGCCCGCGCTCGGTGGCAAGGCCAGGCGCCAGGCCACGTGGACGAAGCAGCTGCAGGGACTGCTCGGCGACCACCATGACAGCGTCGTCGCCCGGGCAATGCTGCGCGATCTCGCCGACCAGGCGCGCGCCGCGGGGGAGGACACCTTCACCTACGGCGTTATGCACGAACGCCAAGCCTGCCAGGCCAGCGAGATCGAGCGAACGCTGCCGCACCTTGCTGCCCGTGTGAAGAAGTGACGCCGACGGGGAAGCGCTGGCGGGCGCGTCAGGCGCCGGTCATGGTGGGCCGGTCATGGTGCGCCGGTCATGGTGCGCCGGTCATGGTGCGCCGGTCATGGTGCGCCGGTCATGGTGCGCCGGGTGATGCGGGCTCGGGTTGCGGATCGGGGACCGCGTCGCGGGTACATCCTGGCTGGGGCGTCGTTCCGGTTCGGCTGGGGCGTCGTTCCGGTTCGGGGTTAGAGGTTCTCCTCGCGCAGGACCTGCAAGTTGAAGAAACGCGGCTCACTGGTGCACAGCTCGCGGATCTGTGCCGCGATGCGCTGCGTGGCCGGTAGCTCGTTGTTGACCATTGCCTCCTCGTACGACGGGAACTCGACGATGTCGATGTAGCGGGCCGGATTGTCCCTGTCCTGCGTGTGCAGCTCATGCGAGGCGGTGCGGCTGCCCTCGGTCGCCCGCAGCCACTCCTCGAAGGCCGCGTCCATCTCGGCCGAACGCGTCGTTTCGTACTCGATGATCTGGACGAATTTCACCGGATGAGACCTCCTCCGTCGGATAATTGCTTAGAGCGTCAAGTAAGTTCGCTGGTCAAGCCGCATGTCATCACCCAGCTAGGGTGAAATGCCCGATTCGGCAGGGTCCGGCGGCCACCACGCCCGCGGCCTCGGAGGAGTTGAAGCGAGACGGGAGCTTCATGATCCCGGTTAATTACATCTGACGCTATACCCCTTGCTGACCAGGGAGTTTGTGTGGTCGGGGTATTAAGTGGGGTATTACCTCACACTGCCATAGGCAGCCACACTGGGCCACCTGCGTTGCGGGCTCGGAAGGAAACCGCCGGGGTTTCCCGACCGTTTTGCGACTCTCCGTCAGCAGTCGGTCGCCCTCCTTTGAGGGCCGCGAGCACGGGCACGGGTCGTCCAGGTCGTCGCCGCGTCGCCGCGTCGCCGCGTCGCCGACAGGGCGACGTTCCAGGGGGACGCCGAGTTCTACGGGGCGATGTTCCAGGGGGACGCCGCCAGCCTGGGACTCGGTCTCGGGGCGTGCGGATACAGCCTACGACCATCGAACTCGGTGCCCGCCCCGTCCACCTCCGCCCAATCCACACCGCCACCGTCACATACACCGGCTCCTGCGCCACCACCATCGGCTTCGGTTCCGCCCGCACCGGTTCCTCCTGCGCCGCTGGTCAAGGACCCGTGGGCTGTGTTGTCGGCCTACTACGGCGACATCGAATCTGACGACTACGCCGATGCGTGGGCCCTGCAGGACATGGCATGTGTCAACCTCCGAAGTAGCCAGGACCGCCAGTGCCATGACTGGGCACGAGCAACAGCGCGGCGATCAGGGCCACATCGAACGCGGTCCCGGCGATGCTCAATATCAGGCCCCACCAGCTCATAACCTTGTTATTCGCCTCGCCGTGGCTCACCCGCCGCACCGCGAGCACGCCGAACACGATACCGGGGACGCTCACGGCGAGGATGAGAAAGGTCAGCCAGGAGAACACCACCGAGACGATGCCGAGCACCAGCGCGGTGACCCCGAACCCGTTCCTCATCTCTGTCCTCTCGTGCTCCGAAGCTTACGGGCTGACCGGCGTCACGTCTCTACAAGCCGCCACCCACGCCATGGATATGGAAGATCGGGCACCGGATGCCGCTGTGTCATTTGGCCGTGAGCAGCACAAATGTATTTTAGCCGCGCATACATGGCCACCGCGTCACCGGTCGCCGCCCACCCCGTCACCGGCAAGCTGACGGGGCCGCAGCAATAGCCGCACGCCGCTATGGCTACTGCAACGTTCAAGGACAAGGACGCGGCCAAGAACCCACGGCCCCGAGGCGAGGGCACTGCAGGGGACGCCTTGGTACCGCGATCACCCCCGCGCCGCCGCCTCCGGACGCTGATCACGGAGCCGGGGTGTGCGTGGGGTCGTACATGCACGGGGCCAGGTAAACCGGAAGTCAAGTCGGCATAAATCGGAAGCCAAGCGGGCGCGTCAGTACCTACGTTGCCTTCTGCAGGGGAAGGGACAATTCCCGCGCGGCGGCCTGTGCTGTCCGGCCCAGGTCGCTGCGTGGGGCCTACAGCAAACAGCGGTTAATCAAGTCGAAAGGTGTCCAACATGCGCAAACCGGCCATTGGGGCAGTCACGGCCTTAGCGGTCCTGCTGGGCGCGCCCGCAGCGGCCGAAGGTCTCAGGGCACGCCACCCAGGCCAGGGGGCCGGTCCCGTCGCAACAGGCCCCAGAATGGCTCAGAATCGACGTACAGCGACAAACTACGCCCGACGATATCCAATAGCGGGTCCATCCTCTGTGCGGTTAGATTTCGCGCCTGAGAGGTATTGGGTTCAACGACAACGCGGGCTGGATTGAAAGGGGCTAGGCCCGATTTCAGACTGTCAGCGCGGGTTTCCGCTTAGAGGCTCCGGCCTTCGGTGCTTGGTGTGATCCGGCTCAACGACGAGACCTGGCTCACGCTCTGGCATGGCCATTCACTAGCAGCACCCGCCCGACTCGGGTACGGTTGCAACGCTACGGCCTACGTCATTCGCACTTCGCAGCTCTCGACGTTCCCGCTCCCACTGCAGGGGACGCCTTGGCACCGCGATCACCCCCGCGCCGGAGGAGCCCACCCCTCGGCTGGCCGAGCTTCGCGGCGGCGTGGCAGCGGGCAAGCGGAATTTGTGCCGACCTAGCCGACCTCGCCACACGCCAGGACGAGCTTGTGTGCCGGGAAAGTGTTACGTTTACGTGTGAATTTGGTTCTGTGAAGGTGTCACATACACTGCCCGAGTCAGTCACGGGACGGGGAGGGGCAAGCGGGATGCGCAAGCGGATGACACGGATCAGGGAAGCGGTAGCGGCGTATGCGCTGGCCGCCGGGCTGTTGATCGCGGGTGCAGCGGTATTGGCCAGAACCGTCATCAGGCAGGCGGCACCGGCACCGGCGGCGTAAGCGACTCACGGGCAATGGTTGACTCCGTGCCGTGTCATGATCGTCCCTTCCGCGCCATCGCCCCACCTTTGAGCGAGCTGGTCATCGGCGTGGACGCCAGCGCATAGCCTCGTCTTCCCACGACTTGACGACCTTCATGCCAAGTGCGCGCACGATCCCATGCCACGGCGGTGTAGTTGTAGGTCGCCTCGCCCGCATACGTGGCCATGACGGTGACACCCTTGTCATCCACCGCGGTGACCGTGTAGTGCCGTAGCCGGCCTCCCGCAGCGGTGCGTTCGAGAACTGGACCTTGTTCGCCCACGCTGGGCTGCTCGTTCACGATGGCCACTTCCCCTTAAAGATCTTCATGCGCGCCCGGCGCAGGTCCCGCAGCACTGGGCACGCCTCAGGATTCCTGCTCACAGTGGCTGGCCGTGGTGCTCACCTTTTCCGCTGCCGATTGGCCCGCAGAGCCTGCTCGGCAGGTGACCCCGGAGGGAGCCCTGGCCGGTCGCGCTGTGATCAGGAAATGCTACTCTAAGTAGTCGCTCTTTGCCGGTCTATGGACGGGGGACACATGAGCGGTACGACGATGACAGCGCGCGTGATCGGAGTCGCCTGCGCGGCGATCTGCCTGTGCGCGGGTGGTGCCGACCCGGCGGCGGCCGCGACACCGGGTACTATCACGGTCACCGGAAACGGTGCCGTGAACGGCACGCCCGATGAGCTTCGGCTGTCGCTGGAAGCCCACGCCCAGGCGGCTTCGGTCAGCGCGGCGCTCGACAGCGCGAACCAGGCCATGACCGCGGTCCGCGACGCGCTGACCGCCGGCCGCGTCGCCCCGGCCGATCTGCAGACCTCTGGCATGTCGGTGCAGCCGCAGTACAACCAGCAGGACACGATCACCGGCTACACCGTCAGCGAGTCGCTCACCGCTGAGCTGCATCTCGCCACGGCGGGCCAGACCATCACCGACGCGGTCGAGGCGGGCGGGAACGCGGTAACTGTCGACGACGTGTCGCTTGACCTCACCGACCAGGCGGCCACGCTGATGACCAAGGCCCGGACCAAGGCCATCATCGATGCTAGGGACCAGGCGGAGCAATACGCGAAGGCGGCGGGCACGCGGCTCGGCCGGGTGCTGAGTATCAGCACGACCGGCAGCGACACCGTGCCCAGTCCGGTTATCCCCGGCGCGCCGTTCGCCCACAGGTTCGCGGTGCCCATCTCGGCCGGCACCCAGCAGATGACCACCTCGGTCGTCGTGGTGTACCAGATGAAGCGCTGACGCAGGGTACACGCGGCTCTTCAGGTTCTGAGGCAGCGTGTGGGGTTCCAAAACGAGGCATACGTGACTGACCTGCGAGTATGCCAGCCGTGATAGCAACCGGAATGGCAGGATCGCTGGCTTGTGATAGTACGGATGCTCTACTTGATATTCGTCCGCCCGGCCGGGTGGACGGCGCTGCTGGCACGCTCGTCTGCCCGATGTCCGGCTACCTCGTGCAGGGCATGCTCCGGTACAACACCACCACCGGCACCGGCACGATACCGGTCCCGCCGCCTTCGCCATCCCGCCGGCAAGCTGCACCGACCTGTGCGTGGTCGGCGACGACATGGCGACGGTGATCGATCTCAGCCCGGACTTCCGAAGATCACAGGCACATGAAGGCTTGATCGAGAGCGTTTGTCCTGGTCATAGGCCTGCGGGTTGGCACTGACCGCGCATTGCTGTAGGCACACGCTATCCGGCGTGTCGCTTGTGCCGGGCTGCTGCGATGGCTTGACTTGTAGGCGTGTACCTGCGTGAGACCCGGCGGGCCGGCAAGGACGGCAGCGTCGTGCGGTACCTGCAGCTAGCGCACAACGGGCGGCACCCTCGTACCGGCAGTCCGGTCGCCAAGGTGATCCACGACTTCGGCCGTGCCGGCAAGGTCGACCGGGAGGCGCGGCCCGGCTGGTCGCTTCGATCTCCCGGTTCCTCGAACCCGGGCAGGCGGTGGCCGCGGCGGCGGCCGGAGAGGTGGAAGTGCTCGACTCACGCCGGATGGGCGGGGCGTGGGTGCCCGGCCAGCTGTGGGAGCGGCTGGAGATCGGCCGCGCGATCCGACGGGTGGCGGCGGGCCGCCGGTGGACGGGGAGGCTGCCGAGCGGGTGATCTTCTCGCTGGTGGCGCAGCGGGCGCTGGAACCGGGCTCCAAGCTGGCCGCCGCCCGCTGGGTGGCCGGGCGGGTCGCGGTCGAGGGCTGCCCGGGGTTCAGCGAAGACGCGCTGTGCTGGCTGGCGCTGCTGCTCGCCCGTGTTGCCCGGCGTCAGCAGCACCCAGCCTCACGAAATCGCGTAATGATCCCGGTAAATTTTTTGCGAACACGGCACGAAACATACCGCGATCATGAAATCGCCGCCACGCCGCCTGTGGCGAAGCGCGTGTCCGGTGTCCGGCGCCTCGTGCGGTTCTTCGCCTTGTACCCGGCGTGTCACGGGTGCAAGCACCCTCCTCCGGCCCGACCCCCGCATGCCCCCGGTCCGGGTGGCGCTCCAGGGTCAGCCGGGCAGGGCGTTCTCGATGGCGGACACGACTTCCGGCGATTCCGGTTCGGTCCGCGGCCGGAACCTGCTGATCTTACCGGCGGGTGAGATCAGGAACTTCTCGAAGTTCCACTGGACGTCACCAGCCTCCCCCGAAGCATCCGGCGTCATCGTAAGAGCCGCGTAGAGGGGGTGCCTGGTCTCACCATTGACGTCGATCTTCTCGAACAGGGGGAAGGTCACACCGTAGGCCGTTGAGCAGAAGTCCTGGATCTCTTCCGCTGTGCCCGGCTCCTGGGCCATGAACTGGTTGCACGGGAAGCCGAGCACGCTGAAGCCGCGGTCGCGGTATCGCCCCTGCAACCGCTCGAGGCCCGTGTACTGCGGTGTCAGACCGCATCGAGAGGCCACGTTAACCACGAGCAGAGCCTGCCCCGCATAGCCGGCGAGGGAGGTGGGCTCACCGGACAAGGTGCGCAACGGGATGTTGTACAGGCTCAACGTTGACCCTCCCGGCTGGGTGCTCGCTGGAAAACTACCATCCCGTCCGGCTCTCGCGGCCGATGTCAACCCGAAGCGGAAAAAACAGGCAAATATCTCATTCGTGCAACGTTTGCCTTACGGAGAGGTCTACCGTGAGCAGCCGGGAGCGGCCGTGACCCAACACGTGGCAGCGGGACAGGAAGGTGGGTTGGATGTCGGGGAAGCATTGGTCAGCCGAAGACTATGGGGTTAGACAGTGGTTCGGCGACGGCCAGAGCGTGAGCGCGGCCCGTAAGGCAGGGGTTACGTTCGCGATCGTGGTTCCCATTCTGCTTGCGGTAGGCGCCGTCGCAATTGCGGTGTCGGTAGGTAGCACGAACAGTGGAAAGCGGCTCACGGCGGCCGCGAGTAGCCAGGGAGATGTGGCCAACGCGCCGGTTGACGGGGCCGGGAATGCGATCAGCATGAACCAGACGGCGGCGGAGGCCGCGGCCTCGATGAACTGCACGCTGGCCGTGCCGGCGGACCCGCTGAGTGCGACGGGGTTGGCCACGCCGTACCAGCTTGGCGACGGCTGCTCGGAGTCGACCCAGGCCGAGCAGGCCTACGTGGAAGCCACCATCCTTTCCCCGGGCGGCCAGCTGCAGGTGTACAACCCGCTGGTCATCACGCAGGGGACCCAGCCGGCCGCCGCGCCGGCCGCGCCGCAGATCGCGGCAGGTTCGCAGGTCATCATCGATGTTGGCTTCAACGGCACCAACCTGGTGCTGACGGGCCCGGGCGCAGCGCAGGGGAATTGCGTCGACGCTCTCGGTCAGTCGGTGATCGGCCAGGTGTCAGCCTGCAACGCCGTCGGCTTCTACCAGATGGCCAACACAGAGATCGCCCAGGGCACCCTCAAGATCCCCGCGCTTGGCACAGCCAATGACGGGCAGTCATGCCTGGACACGCGGAACTACGCCGTGGTCGACCAGGACCCGAGCGACAACGTCAACACGACGTACCTGCTCAGCGCCAACAACGGGGCCGCCCAGGCCAACAACAACGGGGCCGCCCAGGCCAACAACAACGGGGCCGCCCAGGCCAACAACAACGGGGCCGCCCAGGCCAACAACAACGGGGCCGCCCAGAACAACAACGGGGCCGCCCAAAACAACAACGGGGCCGCCCAAAACAACAACGGGGCCGTCCAGGCCAACAACAACGGGGCCGTCCAGGCCAACAACAACGGGGCCGTCCAGGCCAACAACAACGGGGCCGTCCAGGCCAACAACAACGGGGCCGTCCAGGCCAACAACAACGGGGCCGTCCAGGCCAACAACAACGGGGCCGTCCAGGCCAACAACAACAACGGGGCCGCCCAGAACAACAACACGGCCGAGAACACCGCGACCGGCCAGACCGGGGGCGACCATAACACGGGGGGCGACCATAACACGGGGGGCGACCATAACACGGGGGGCGACCATAACACGGGGGCGACCATAACACGGGGGGCGACCATAACACGGGGGGCGACCATAACACGGGGGCCGACCAGGGCACCGCGACCGGCCAGGGCGCCGGGGCCGGCCAGACCGCGGCCGACCAGGGCACCGGAGCCGGCCAGGGCACCGGAGCCAGCCAGGGCACCGGAGCCGGCCAGGGCGCCGGGGCCGGCCAGACCGCGACCGGCCAGGGCACCGCGACCGGCCAGGGCGCGGGGCCGGCCAGACCGCGACCGGCCAGGGCACCGCGACCGGCCAGGGCACCGGGGCCGGCCAGGCCGCGACCGGCCAGGGCACCGCGACCGGCCAGGGCACCGCGACCGCCCAGGGCGCCGGGGCCGGCCAGACCGCGACCGGCCAGGGCACCGCGACCGCCCAGGGCACCGGGGCCAGACCGCGACCGGCCAGGGCACCGCGACCGCCCAGGGCACCGGGCCGGCCAGACCGCGACCGGCCAGGGCACCGCGACCGCCCAGGGCACCGGGGTCGGCCAGACCGCGACCGCCGGCCAGAACACCGCGACCGGCCAGAACACGACCGCCCAGAACACGACCGCCCAGAATACGGCGGCCAACGCCCAGGCCCTGGCAGGCGCCACAGTGATCGTCAACGGAAGTGACAACGCGTTGCTGACCAAGTTCCTCGATGGAGCGCTTGGCTGCACCCCGTTCTCTGCACCCTCGGTGACGACTGCGGGCGGCACGGCTGACTCGCAAGCGCTGGACGAGCTGAGTGCTGCCGTAAACTCGCCGACTGCCGCCGCCGCCCTCGTGCCGCCGAACGACGAGATGGTCCTGGTCAACGGCCAGCCCAGCATCGCGAAGACCAACGTCTACAGGGCGCTAGTCGACCAGCCCCCGCTGCCGACCAACTCGAACGTGGCCCAGGTCGAGGCCACCTTCTGCCAGAACATGGTCAACATCCAGTCGGCTCGTAGCAGTCTGGACATGAAATCGGAGACGGCTTCCCCCTCGCCGGTCGCGGCCGTCGGCAACAACCTGGCCACGTTCATGGGCAACAGGCTGAGCATGTCATTCACCAATCTCAACTGCCAGAACTTCGGCCTGACTAACCCAGTGACGGTCACACTCGATGGAAATGGTGTGGCGACCGCGGTCACGTACAACACGACGCAGCAGGTCGCGAACGTAAATGGGGTCGCGAACGCAAATGGGACGGCGACGGCGTGCGCCACGACGGTCACCCCGGTCACGCCGACCACGAATCCGGCCACGCCGACCACGAATCCGGCCACGCCGACCACGACTACGTGCCCCACGTCGGCTACCACCGCCGCCGGCACCACGGCTACCGGCACCACGGCGACCGGCACCACGGCGACCGGCACCACGGCTGACCGGTACCACGGCGACCGGTACCACGGCTGCCGGTACCACGGCTGCCGGTACCACGGCTGCCGGTACCACGGCTGCCGGTACCACGGCTGCCGGCACCACCGCTACCGGCACCACGCCGACCGCCGGTGTCACACCGACCGCAGGTACCACGCCGACCATCCGGCACCAGCGCAAGCCGGCCCGCAGTCGTCGGCAGAACCCGTCCGGCATGTGATCAACCGGCACCTCCGGGGCCACCGGGCGGCTAACCGCGTCGTTGGACGCGAAGGCCGGGCCGTCAGCAATGGCGGCCCGGCCCTTCGCCTTGCCCGCTCCACGTAGCCTGCGTCCGTCGGTATCAGGGCGCCCGTCGTTGCCGGCGCGAGGCCATGCAGGATGTCACAGAGCTCCCGCATGGCCCCGGCTAAGGTCGCGGCCCATTAGCGTCCGGTGGCGAGCAGCGCGTCGATCTCGCCTGCGGTGGGCATGCCATCCCTTGCGCCCGGACGTGTCACGGCAAGTGCCGCTGCCGCCACCGCGCGCCGCAGTGCCATCCGCAGGTCGCGGCCCTCGGCTAGACCAGCCGCTAGCACGCCGGTGAGTGTGTCTCCGGCACCGGTGGTATCGCGCGCCGTCACCAGGTATCCCGGAAAGTACTCGACGCTCGTGCCGTCGGCGAGCAGCGCGCCGCGCCTACCGAGTGTGGCGACCACTGGCCCCCCGGTTCGTCCAGACAGTGCCGAAGCGGCGGCCGCCACGCCGGTACCGCTGTCCTCCGTGCCCTGCTGGCCGGTCTCGGCCACGGACTGCGCGGGAGCATCCGCAGGGGACTGGGCGTCATCGGGTTGGGCGTCATCGGGTTGGGCGCCGTCGGTGCCCGGGGTATCCTCGGGGAGCGCCATGCGACCTGAACCAGCGCGACCGGCGCTTAGCGCCATCAGCTCGCGCCAGTTCGGCGTGAGGACCGCGCCACGCAGCAGCCCGGGATCGCACTCACGGGCGGGTGCCGGGTTGACCACGAGCGTGGCGCCCGCCCGTCGGGCCGCCGCCGCGGCTGCGAGCAGCGGCGGATCCATCAGCTCGAAGGACAGTACGATCACGTCCAGCCGGGCGATGCGAAGCGCGCCGAGCGAGCGCCGGACATGACCGGCCGTGACAGCGGTATTCGCGCCCGGCGCCACCGCGATCTGGTTCTCGCCCGAGCCTTTGTCCACGATGACGACCGCGTGCCCGGTGTGCTGGCCGTGCAGTCTGGCGACAGCGGAGATCTCCACGCCCTCGGCGGCAAGTGCGTCAAGCGATTCCTGCCCGTCATCTTCGCCAACCGCGCCGACCAGGTGCCCATCGGCGCCGCTCCGTGCGGCCGCGACGGCCTGGTTCGCGCCCTTGCCGCCGTGGTGGCGGTCGAGGGTCCCGCCGGTGACTGTCTCGCCTGCTTGCGGCAGCCGTGGCACGCGCAGCACCAGATCAAGGTTGATCGACCCGACGACGATCACACGCCCCCGTGGGCGGTGGTGCCCGCTTCCGGCGTCCATTACCGGTCACTATAGGAGTGTCGGCAGAGAAAGGCAGGAGCCGTGCCGCAGGAGATCATCTTGGACTGCGACCCGGGTATCGACGATGCTTTTGCGATCGCCTTTGCCTGGGGCCACCCTGACCTGGAGATACGTGGCATCACCACGGTCGCGGGCAACGTCAGCCTGGAGAAGGCGACCACGAACGCGCTGCGGGTGTGCGAGTTCCTGGGTGCGGACCGGCTGCCTGTGGTGGCAGGCAGCCCGCGCCCGCTGCTCCGGCCACCGCTGACCGCGCACGGGTCGCACGGCGAGTCCGGACTGGCAGGGGCACGGCTCCCGCCGCCCACGACAGGACCGAATCGTGGCCACGCCGTTGATTACCTCATCGAGACCATCGGCGCGGCGCCAGGCGCGATCACCCTGGTCGCGACCGGGCCGCTGACCAATGTCGCGCTCGCGGTGCGGCACCGCCCGGACATCGTCACGCAGGTCAGGGATTTCGTGATCATGGGTGGCTCGGCCGGGCGGGGAAATGTGACCCCCGCCGCAGAGTTCAACATCGCGGTGGATCCCGAGGCCGCGTCAATCGTTTTCGGCGCCGGGTGGACAGTGACCATGGTCGGCCTGGACGTCACTCTGCAGGCGCGTGCCGACCCGGCTATCAAGCAGCGGCTTGGCGCGCTCGGCCGCCTCGCCGACGATCTCCTGTTGCCGTGCCTCATCGAGTACGCGGCCACGCCCGGCCTCGGTGACCCAGCGGTTCATGATGTCTGCGCGGTCGCGCACGTGGCATCGTCCGGGCTGCTGAGCTGCGTTCCCGCCGCGGTGGAAGTGGAGACCGTGGGGCGATGGACGTCCGGGATGACGGTGACCGACTTCCGCGCGCCGCCACAGGAACGCAATGCGCTTGTTGCCATGGAAATCGACGTCCCTGCCTTCTGGGACGTGGTGCTCGAGGCGTACACCCGGGTGGCCGCTGCGATGGATCGAGATCCCTAACCGCTCGCGCGGACCGCGCCGCCCATGGAACGGCTCACGCGGACCGCGCCGCCCATGGAACGGCTCACGCGGACCGCGCCGCCCATGGAACGGCTCACGCGGACTGCGCCGCCCATGGACCGAAACTCAGCGTTTGGCTAGGCACGCAGCGCCGTAAGCTCAGGCCACTGGCCGGGCGCCGGCGAACGGGGCGGCCCGTCAGGCACGCGCGGCCTCCTTGACGAGTTCGTCGAAGCCGGCACGGATGCCGTCGGCGAGGATCTCGAGATCGGGCATCGCATCGAAGTCGCCGGTCAGCCCGAAGAACAGCCGACCGAGGTAGGAGTAGTTTGCTATCGAGATGCGGAAACCGAGCGCGATGGGGATGTATGGGTACATCTCGACGAGCTTGCTGCCCAAGAGGTACAGCGGGTAGGACGGGCCCGGCACGTTCGTCGTGACCGTCTGGATTACCGGCTGGCGCAGCAGGAGGGCGGTGTGTACGGTGGCGGCGAGCACCTCGGGCGCCGCGCCGAGGAGCCTGACCAGCGCATCAGGCCCGATTGCCTGGTGACTGTCCTTAAGGAACCCCATCTGCTCCTGTACCAGATGTATCCGGCGCACCGGATCCGGCTCGCCGCAGGGCAGGTTGACAAGGACGGCGGAAACCCGGTTGGTCAGCTCGCCCTTCTCACCGGCCGAACGGACCGAGACCGGAACCATGGTCCGCACGATGGTGTCGTCGGGACGGACACCGCGCGAGTGGAGCAGGTCGCGGAAACCGGCCGCGACCGCAGCCAGGATGACATCGTTCACCGTGCCGCCGAGCGCGCGGCCGGTTCGCTTGACCTCATCGAGATCGGCTTGTAGCCATGACCACCGCCGATGTGGGGAGGTAGGTCCGTTGAGCGACGGCGCGCCTGATTTGAGAAGGCGCGCGGCGTACCGCGGCAGGCCACCCGCGAAGCCGATGTCGGTGCCAAGGCCGTGCGCATACCCTGGGATCCTCACCGCCTGGCGGATGGCGTCTGCCGCCATGTCCTTGATGCCTCCAAGCGTGAGCGATAGTGCTGATGGCTCCTGCTCCGGCGTCCATGGCGGGCGCTCGATCTCGGCCTCGGTCTCGGTCTCGGTCTGAGTTTCAGATTCGGCGTGGTCGAACAGCCGCTCCACCAATGCACTGCTGCCGACCCCGTCCGCCATGCAGTGATGCATCTTGATGAGGAGGGCCCAGCGGCCACCTTCGAGCCCTTCGACCAGCCACGCCTCCCACAGGGGCCTGCTCAGGTCGAGGCGCTGCGCGAGGATTCGCCCGGCCAGATTTCGCAGCTCCTCGGCGCCGCCAGGACTCGGCACGGCCGTGTGCCGGACGTGGTAGAGCACCTGGAAATGCTGATCATCAGTCCATACCGGTCTGGCGAGATTGAACGGGACCCTCCGCACCCGCTGCCGGTATTTCGGCACCTGCGGCAGCTTGGAAATGATCAATCGGACGAGCTCGCCGTAGGAGGGTAGCTCGCCCTCGAACACGCCCACCGTGGCGAACTGGAGCGGTGTCCTGTCGTTCTCGGCGAAGAAGAACCCGGCGTCCAGGCTGCTCATCCTCTGCATCGTCCGCCAACCTTCCGCCATCGGTCCTCATGACCGAATCGCCGAAATGCGTTCATTTCAGCTCATCGTTTCATAGAGGCTTTTTCCACAGCGTGCGCGCAAGGGCCATTGGCCCTCCGGATGGAGTGCGGGGTACACCGCGGATATTGAGTGCAGTCTGCTGCGCACGGCGAGGTCCTGCTCGGCTATCCGCTGATGGCACACAAGCACCAGTGCTTGCCCCGATAGCTGCCGGTGCAGGCCCAGCGATGGCCGCTGCGGTTTGCTCCGGGCACGGCTCGGGATCGCGACGGTACCGGCCCGGCTGGGCTAGGCGCGACAACGGGGCATCGCTGTCCCTGGTTCGCTGGACAGTCCCGCCCCGGTAGACGGTGCCAGCCGCCGATCGGTGTGAAAGGCTCGATGGTGGAGGTGTTCGTGTGAAGATCGGACTGCAGATTCCTGACTTCACCTGGCCTGGTGGCCCGGAGAGGCTCGGTACGGACCTGGCGACCATCGCCCGCACAGCGGACGATGCGGGTTTCGAGTTCATCAGCGTGATGGACCACTTCTTCCAGATTGCTGTCGTCGGGCCGCCCGAGCACGAGATGCTCGAGGCCTACACGACGCTCGGGTATCTAGCGGCTTGCACGTCCAGGGCCAAGCTCGTGACGCTCGTGACTGGCGTCGTCTACCGGCACCCCGGAGTCCTGGCGAAGATCGTGACGACCCTAGATGTGTTGTCCCGCGGGCGGGCGTGGCTCGGCATCGGCGCTGCCTGGAACGAGGAGGAGTCCGGCGGGCTCGGCATCCCCTTCCCGCCGATCGCCGAGCGGTTCGAGCGGCTGGAAGAAACGCTTCAGATCTGCCTGCAGATGTGGAGCGGGAATGAGACTGCTTACCGGGGTAAGCATTACCAGCTCGAACGGCCGCTCAACTCGCCGCAGGCTCTTTCCACGCCGCACCCGCCGATCATGATCGGCGGATCAGGGGAGCGGAAGACGCTCAGGTTCGTCGCCCGCTACGGCCAGGCGTGCAACTTGTTCCCCGGGCCTGACCTGGCGCGCAAGCTCGACGTGCTCCGCGCGCACTGTGATGCCGAGGGCCGTGACTACGACGGGATCGAGAAGACCTGTTACTTCACCTTCGACGTGGGTGAAAAAGGCGAGAAGGCCGGCGAGATCGTGGACCAGCTTGGCAGGCTTGCGGAACTGGGATTCCAGGCCGCGATCGGCGCGGTCGCCGACGTCTGGCGGGTGAGCCCGCTCGAGACCATCGGCAGCGAGGTGATCCCGGCCGTCGCCGGGCTCTGACCGCAGGACGCTGTCATGATCGCGCTAGCACTCATCGCGCTCAGATGATCAACACGCAGAAGCTACCTCGAAGAGCACGAGGAAACGACCTCTTGAGACCCGCGGCGGCGGCGACAGCGCCCGTTTCATGATCCCGGTCACTTTTATGCGTATACTTCCAAAAAGTTACCGAGATCATGGACTCATCGGGCTGGTCGAGGCGGCCCAGCCGGTCCATCGCTCGACCAGGATCGAGATCACCGGACCGGTCGGCGGATTGTTCTGGTACTGGGAATAACGCCCGGTTAGCAACCGCAGCGGGGCGGCCATTTGGGCCGGATCGTCGAGGATCACCGCGGTGCCATCGGCCCGAACCCACCACAGTTGCGCCCAGTCGGCCGCGTAGTGATCAGCGAGTACAGCCACCCAAGGGCTGGCCTGGATGTTACGCAGCCGCTGAAGCTGGCGAGTTCTCTTCGGCTTGGCGTCCACTGCGCTGAAGATCCGGTCGCCGTCCACGGCGAAAGTAACGGGCACGATGTGCGGCCTGGCCGCGGGATAGCTCACGGTCGCGAGCCGTACTATCGGTACGGCAACGAGCCGGCGCCGAGCCTCAGCACCTGCCAGGTTCAACGCGCATTCCTCCCGCGGGGCGCCGCAACTCACGCGCCACAACTCCGGACGTGCCGCGCATCGCCGTCAAGCCTGTCATGCCCGTTCCCGCGCCGCCGCGCACGTCGGCCAGTTGGGCAGCATGTCCGTCGGCTCGGCGGACGGCACAGGAGGGCGCAAGGTGCAGACGACGGTACTGCGGACGACGGCGCCGCTGACGATCCAGTCCGGTATTCCGCGGGCTGGCCTCGGCCGACTGAGCGGCTGATGCGGCCGCGCTGGCCTCGATGCGGTGAGCATACGCGGCGATGCGGAACAGTTTCTGCGGCTCGCCGAGCGCTTGCGGATCAGGGTCACCGCCACGCTTTACGCATTCGAGGACGCTGGCCGGGCGCTTGCCGATCTTGCGGCCGACCGGGTCAACGGCGCCGCGGTGCTGACCATCGAGTCCGAACTTGCTCGATCTTAAGGTTAAATACTGTTCTGAACTTGGGGAAACGCCGCCACAGGGATGGTCTTAGCGGGGCCACTAAACCATCGCCCCATCCCGGCCTTGATCGGCTACCATCAGCGTCGGTATCCGCTGGTCAGGGCATGTAGCCAGCAACCCGGTGTGGGTTCGTGGGAATGCCCGGGTCAGTGGGGGATTGGGATGCTGGGGCCAAGTAAGTTCGGTCTAGCGACCTGCAGCCCCGGTCTCACGTACCCGCTCGTGGTTGTTCCGGCCGGTCGCGGTTGTTCCAGCCAGCTCGTGGTTGTTCCGGCCGCCGACGGCATTAGCGCTGGGCCGCCTGGTTCGCCTGGATGAGCTGCGCGGTGACACGGGGCAGCGCATCGCCGATGGGGTCACGAATCACCGCGGTCGCGATGTGATCGTATGGTGTCTCGTCGCGGTTGACGATGATGACAGCGGCACCCACTTCAACGGCGATGCCGCATAGCGACGCGGCCGGTTCCACCACCAAGGTGCTGCCCACCGCCAGGAAGAGATCGCAGCCGCCGGCCACCTCGATGGCGCGTTTGAAGACCTCGGGGTCGAGCGTCTCGCCGAACATGACCGTGGCCGACTTCAAGATCCCACCGCACCGTTTGCAGGCTGGGTCTTCTTCCCCTGCTTCTACCCGCGCGAGTGCGTCGGCCATGTCTGTCCGGCCTCCGCAGCTGACGCATATGACCCCGAACATCGTTCCATGCAGCTCGAGCAGGCGGTCTGCGGGTGTCCCGCACTTCTGGTGCAGGCCGTCAATATTCTGCGTGATCACCCACGTCTCGATCCCGGACCTGCTGAGCTCGGCCAGCGCACGATGGGCCGCGTTGGGCTCGGCGCGCCAGCCCGGGTGGGCCCGCCTGGCCCGCCAGGCCAGGCGGCGAACGTCCGGGTCGCTGACGTAGTCCTGATAAGTGGATATCCGCTCGGCGCCCGGGTCGCGGGTCCACACGCCCTGCGGGCCCCGGAAGTCGGGAATACCCGAATCGGTGGAGATGCCGGCGCCGGTGAGCACGGTGACGGTACGCACGCCCCTGACCCACTCGGGCACCGCCCCGTTGTCTGCCGGATTGTCCGATGCCATGGCACGATCCTCGCGCCGCAATCGGCATGCCGCAAATGCTCACCCCAGGCAGGGTCGGGGTCTTGTGCCCGCCGCCCCGCCGCCCCTATTGTTTCCGGTCACAGGGAGGGAGGCAGTGATGACTGAACGCATTGACCCCGGTCACTTATGGCGGGCCGGGTTGCTGCTCGCCTGGTTGGGCGCCTTCCTGCTCGGCACCGGGATCCTGCTGCGTGTCTACGTTTATCACCAGGTCGCGCAGCTGCCGCTGGACGCGTACGCCGTCAGCCGGCTGCATGCGAGCGGTGTGACCTATTTCGACCCGGCCGCGGCGCGGACAAGGATCGGGCTGAGCGTCACGGCCACAAGCACGCTGCGCGGTGACGTGGGCGCCGCAAGGGGAGATACCGCCGTGTATGACACGTTCCTCGCCGTCCAGGCCACAGACGGGACGCCGATCGAGTACCTGCAGACCCGGACGGCGCTCGACCGGCACACGGGCCTGCTTGAGAACTGCTGCGGTGCCCGCATCGGCGGCGATTCCCACGTGCGTGAGTCGGGTCTCGGCTTCAAGTTCCCCTTCTTCGCGGGCAAGGCCAGCTACCCGGTCTTCGATTCTGACGTGCGGCGGCCGGTGCCCGCGACCTATGCGGGCCGGACATCTATCGATGGGATGCCCGTCTACCGCTACGTTCAGGTGCTTGCGACATCTCAGATTGGCCAGCGGCGGGTGCCACAGTCGATCATGGGACTTCCGCCGCGTCCGCTGCAGATCACCGTGCGCAGCCTTGAGGCAAAGACCACGACGTTGTGGGTGGACCCGGTAACCGGCGTGCCGATCAAAGTCGAGGAGAACACCCGTCAGTCCTTGCAGACCCGCGACGGCAGGCACACGCGGCTGGTGTTCGCCGCGGACTTCAAGCAGAATCCTGCCGATGTCGCCGCCGTGGTGCGGCGCTACCAGGGCCAGTCGCGCGAACTCGCTGTCCTCCATGGCGCGCTGCCGGTGGCCGGCGTACTCGGCGGTGTCGTGCTCATCGTCATCGGGACGCTCCTCGTATATGCCGGCAACCGGCGCCGCGGCGTCGTCGCGGCGCCGGAGTCTCGCAGCGGGCAGGCGCCGCACGTGGCGCCGAAGGTGACAGTCCGGCTGGCGGTCATCGTCCGGGTGACCCCGGCTGGGCAGACGACCGTGCCCTGCCCCTCGTCGACGGTGAAGTCATCGGCAGTGAACCCGCCGGGCACGGCCGGACGCAGCGGCCCCGGCTTGATCACCGTGTCGTGGCCGGCGTCGCGGTAGGCGGCGCGGGCTTCCCCGCTGGTAGGCGGAGTCGCCGTAGACCTCCAGCCCACCGTCCTCCCGGGCCTGCGCGCCTGGGCCCGCACCCGCACCCGCCTCCGCCTGTGCGTCCGCGCCTGCATCCGCCGCCGCTTCCTGCTCCTGCGCGCCGCGGACCGGCGGCAGTGGCCGGGGCAGCGGGGCCGCCGTGGCAGGACGCGTCGCGGGCTGGCATCTGGGCAGCGTCCTCCGGCTGCGCTGCACGCCGCGTCCACGGCGTCGTCGCGGCGTGGTTGTGGGGTGCCGCAGAACCGGTCGCGGGCGGCCATCTTCACGCCGTTCTCCGCGTCCGTGCTGCCGGCCCGGCGGCCATCGTCATCTCACAGTCGGTGATCAGCCGGTCTCCGGCTCGGCGGCCACTGCCCCCGGAACCGTCGCGGCGCTTCGACTTCGACTTGCGGGTATGCGGGCCTGCCGGCACTGTTGAGATCACCCGGTCTGGGGCCACCTTGCGGGCGATCCGCCACCGCCGTCCGTCCCGTCCGACCTTAGCGGGCTCCACGTCCTGCCGGCCACCAGCGCCAGCAGCCCCAGCGCGTCCGCCGCCGCGGTGCCGCTCCGGTGCGTCCTCGCCGTCAGCGCGGCCAGCACCGTCAGCGCGTCCTGACCAGATCGCTCACCAGGCCTGCTGGCCGCCGCACGTCCAGCGATCGCGGGCGCCGGCCGGGCGTAACCAGCTGGCACACCCGGGCGATCACCTCCGCGGCGCCGGGCACCACCGGGCCACCTTCCGGACGCGGCTACCAGCTGGGTGACGGGTCGGGTCGCCACCGCGTCGTCAAAGACCGTGGAGCTACACACGCCCCGCCGCCCCGCAGATCCCCGTCTGCGCGATCACCGCCGCCACCGCGTCAAAAACCGGTCGGGGCTTGGATGCGGCGATCCGCCGCCGCCAGTACACCAGCGCCGACGGTCAAACGACACTGGTCAGCGACCGGCCGCCGCCACCTCCACCGGATACGACTCAGCGCTCAGCGTCTGCGCTCGGACAGTCAACAGCTCCTGAGCCCAGCCGGCCCCCAGATCCGCGGAGCGGGGGCGGGACGACGTCGCGTGACTATGGCAGCTTGGGTGTGGGCGCGCGTGGGGTGGTCGTCTTGCCTAGACCGGGCCGCTGCGGCACAGGCCCCGGGGGCAAGCATCGGCGATCACTCGCAGAACCGCTGATCCGTCCCCGGCGAACCATGCGAGTGCACGGTCATGGCACGCCGCACCATGTCCCGTGCGCATTAGTCACAGTGATGCGGCATGGAGTGTGGCCAAAGCCAGTCAATCCTGTATTTGGGCTATTTGGGCTATTTGGGTTGTTGCAGAATCGAGTCGACCTCTCGCATCGTGAGATTGATCTTTCAGGCTTACCTCGGAGGGCTCGTTCGAAATCCCGTGACCTGCGACGATGCCGCAGGTGCCTTGCCAGCGTGGCGGTAGCTCGCAAACTGAGACGTTCATTCAATTTGCGAAACAATCCGATTGCTAACAAAACTCGTAACATTGGTACAGTACGTTATCAAATATTACGGAAAGTCACATCGAACCAGGGGGTGGTCGGGTGCAGCGCCTGGCGGAACGGGCGACCTTCCGTGAAGTCTTCGCTGTCTCCGAGTTCCGCGCACTCTGGCTCGCGCAGATCCTCTCGGTGGTTGGCGACCAACTGGCCCGCATCGCGCTGACTTGGCTTGTCTTCGAGCGAACGCACTCGTCCCTGCTGGCCGCGGTCACCTTCGTCGTGAGCATCGTGCCGACCTTCGTAGGCGGCGTGATCCTCTCGGGCCTGGCAGACCGCTTTCCGAGGCGCAGCGTGATGATCACATGCGACATCATCCGCGCGGTGCTCGTCGCTGTCATGGCGGTCCCGGGAATGCCGCTGATCGTCCTCGTAGGGTTCCTGTTCCTGGTGACCATGGCGGGCGCCCCGTTTAACTCGGCGCGTGCGGCCATCTACCCGGATATGCTCCCAGGTGACGGCTATGTGCTCGGCACCGCTGTCACCCTGACCACATACCAGATAGCCCAGGTCATCGGGTTCGCCGTGGGCGGGTCGATCGTCAGCATCTTCAGCACGCGCACGGCTTTGCTCGCGGATGCCGCGACCTTCGCCGCATCGGCCCTGGTGATCCGGCTCTGGGTAGCTTCGTGGCATACGGCACCACAGGCAGCTGGAAGAGCCCGCCTCTCGATGGCTGACGTTTTCGCCGGCGTTCGCGTGGTCTTCTCCGATGGTGCGCTGCGCACTCCGATGCTGTTCGGCTGGCTGGCGGCCTTCTATGACGCGCCCGAGGGCGTCGCGGCTCCTTTTGCCAGAACGCTCGGCGGCGGAGCGGCGACGCTCGGCATCGTCCTTGCCGCGGGGGGGCTTGGTGCGTCGTTGGGCGCCATCGCCTTCAGTCGCCTGGTTGGTCCCGCCCGGCGCCAGGCGTGGATGAAGCCGCTCGCCGTTTGTTGTTGCGCGGTCCTGACACTGATCGCGTTCCGTCCCGGCCTACTCGGATCCCTGCTCGTCCTCACCATCTGTGGCCTGCTGTCGTGTTTTCAGGTCGCCGCGAACGCGCGCTTCGTCACCGCCGCGCCGCAACCGCACCGCAGCCAGGCATTCGGCCTCGCCACCGCTGGCATGAGCCTCTGCCAGGGCACAGTCATGATCCTGGCCGGTGCCGCCGCAGAGCGCGTTGCCCCAGCCATCGTGATCGCCCTTGCAGGCGCTGCAGGGACGTTTGCTGCCGCCACGCTGGCGATCAGCCCTTTTCGAAACCCTTGAGCCTCAGCCCCAGTTGCCGCTGCGCATCGCGTGGCCTCCTTTGGTGGTGGTGGCGGGTGGTGCCTGTCCGGGGGTGGGGGTGGTCAGCCCCAGTTGCCGCTGCGCATCGCGTGGCCTCCTTTGGTGGTGGTGGCGGGTGGTGCCTGTCCGGGGGTGGGGGTGGTCAGCCCCAGTTGCCGCTGCGCATCGCGTGGGCTCCTTTGGTGGTGGTGGCGGGTGGTGCCTGTCCGGGGGTGGGGGTGGTCAGCCCCAGTTGCCGCTGCGCATCGCGTGGGCTCCTTTGGTGGTGGTGGCGGGTGGTGCCTGTCCGGGGGTGGGGGTGGTCAGCCCCAGTTGCCGCTGCGCATCGCGTGGGCTCCTTTGGTGGTGGTGGCGGGTGGTGCCTGTCCGGGGGTGGGGGTGGTCAGCCCCAGTTGCCGCTGCGCATCGCGTGGGCTCCTTTGGTGGTGGTGGCGGGTGGTGCCTGTCCGGGGGTGGGGGTGGTCAGCCCCAGTTGCCGCTGCGCATCGCGTGGGCTCCTTTGGTGGTGGTGGCGGGTGGTGCCTGTCCGGGGGTGGGGGTGGTCAGCCCCAGTTGCCGCTGCGCATCGCGTGGGCTCCTTTGGTGGTGGTGGCGGGTGGTGCCTGTCTGGGGGTGGGGGTGGTCAGCCCCAGTTGCCGCTGCGCATCGCGTGGGCTCCTTTGGTGGTGGTGGCGGGTGGTGCCTGTCCGGGGGTGGGGGTGGTCAGCCCCAGTTGCCGCTGCGCATCGCGTGGGCTCCTTTGGTGGTGGTGGCGGGTGGTGCCTGTCCGGGGGTGGGGGTGGTCAGCCCCAGTTGCCGCTGCGCATCGCGTGGGCTCCTTTGGTGGTGGTGGCGGGTGGTGCCTGTCTGGGGGTGGGGGTGGTCAGCCCCAGTTGCCGCTGCGCATCGCGTGGCCTCCTTTGGTGGTGGTGGCGGGTGGTGCCTGTCCGGGGGTGGGGGTGGTCAGCCCCAGTTGCCGCTGCGCATCGCGGCCTCCTTCTGGTACCGTCGCGTCGGCCAGGTTTGGCCAGCTAGGCGAACCTGATGACACTCTCCAAGCGAGGGAGATGCGCGACAGACGCCGGAAATGTGGCAGTTGCGTGGATTACACACCCGCAAGGTGTCCGCTCGGACTTGACACGTCGCTGCCAGGACCTGTCACAATATGAACTTGCCCCCTTACGTGCTGCTATAGATGCAGATCTGTCGCATCCTTGTCCGGTCAAGGAGACGGTCAGCAAATGCCGAAGGCTATGGCCCGTTCGCCACGGGTACGAGGATGGGTGACGGCCCGTGAGTGGGCTGTGTGGGATCTTCCTCGGTGGCTGTCGGCGTATGTCGTTGCCGTGACGGTGGTGTACGCCCTCGCGATCGGCGCAGTCGCCTCGGTCACGTCCTTCCGCGCGCGCGACAGTCTACTTCTCATCCTGTTCCTGACCTGCGGCGCTGCGACCGTGGAGATGACCCGCCGAGCCGGTGAACCGGCCGGGCTCGTGAAGGACGTGCACTCGATCTGGGAGCTGTCGGTCGCGATCCTGCTGCCCCCGTTCTACGCGCTCGTCGTGCCGATTTTCCGTCTGGCACACACACAGGCGCGCATCCGGCGTGCGCTTGTCTATCGGCGGGTATTCAGCGCCGCAGCGAACGGAATCGCCTATTTCACCGCATCGGTGCTGTTCCATGCCGTCGCCCAGACCATTGGCGGTGCCACACCCGGCACCAGCGTGCGGGCGCTCGTCTGGGTCCTGGTGGTGGCGGGGTGCGGTGTCCTTCGATGGATCATCAACATGGGCATCCTGGCGGTCGCTCTCAAGGGTGTCGAGCCTTCCACGCCGATGCGGGATATCCTGTGGGACCGGGAGCTGTTGTTCAACGACTTCGCCGAGCTGTGCGTCGCGGTGCTGGTGACGTTTGTGACGGCAAACAGCGTGTTCCTGGTGTTCTGCGCGCTACCGTCCGTGGCAGTCATGCAGAGGTCGCTACGGCACCGCCAGCTCGTTAATGCATCCCGCATTGACACCAAGACAGGATTGCTGAACGCGGCCGCCTGGCAGCGCGAAGCAACCGTCCAGGTGACACGCGCGATCCGCACGCGCACCCCGCTCGCGGTGGGGATTGCTGACATCGACCATTTCAAGGCGGTCAACGACACCTACGGTCACCTGACCGGTGACGCCGTGCTCGCCGCGATCGCCCGTGCGATGACCACGCTGTTGCGCGACTACGACCTCACCGGCAGGTTCGGCGGTGAGGAGTTTGTCATCGCCCTGCCCCAAACTAACGCTGAAGAGGCCAGGTATGTGGCCGAGCGGCTCCGCATGAAGCTGGCGGAGATCATCATCCCGGTCAGCGCGGGAACTTCGGCGCCGTCACCGCTGCAGGTGACGGTTTCCATCGGCATCGCCACGCTTGATGGCTCCAGACGTGACCTTGATGAGATGCTGGCGGCCGCAGACGCTGCCCTTTATGAGGCGAAGAACAGCGGGCGCAACAGGGTCTGCGTACTTGCCGACAGCTCACCTGGGGGGTGACCCAGCGGGCCGGCTGACATACTGTCACCCACGTTCCAGAGCCGACACGAGAACCGGATCCGACCGACCATGGGTGGCGCAGAAATGAGCCGGCCGCTGCTGAACCGCAGGCTCGCCGGGCTGGGTACGACGATCTTCGCGGAGATGTCCGCGCTCGCGGTGACGACTGGGTCGATCAATCTCGGCCAGGGCTTCCCCGACACTGACGGGCCACCCGAGATCGCCAGGGCAGCGGCCCACGCGGTCGTGGCGGGCCACGGTAACCAGTACCCGCCGGGCCCGGGCATCCCGGAACTGCGGTCGGCCATCGCCGATCACCAGCAGCGCTTCTACGGGCTTGAGTTCAACCCGGACACCGAGGTGCTCGTCACCACCGGCGCGACCGAAGCGATCGCCGCCGCGCTGCTCGCCCTTGTCGAGCCGGGCGACGAGGTCATCGCGTTCGAGCCCTATTACGACTCCTACGCGGCCTGCATCGCGATGGCAGGGGGTTTCCGCGTCCCGGTCACCCTCCGCCCACCGGCGTTCCGGCCCGACCTCGACGCACTGCGCGCCGTCATCACCCCGCGCACGCGGCTCGTCCTGCTCAACTCGCCGCACAACCCGACCGGCTGCGTCTTCACCCGCGCGGAGCTAACCAGCCTCGCCGCCCTCGCGTGCGAGCACGACCTGCTCGTGATCACCGACGAGGTCTACGAGCACATCGCGTTCGACGGCGAGCACCTGCCCATCGTCAGCATGCCAGGCATGCGCGAGCGCACGGTCTCGATCAGTTCGGCCGGCAAGACCTTCTCATTCACCGGCTGGAAGATCGGCTGGGTGACGGCGGCGCCGGAGATCGTGTCCGCGGTCCGCACGGCCAAGCAGTTCCTGACCTATGTCAGCGGCGGCCCGTTCCAGTACGCGATCGCCGAGGCGCTCCGGCTGCCCGATACGTACTACACCGGGCTGCGCGACGGCCTGCGCCGCAAGCGCGACCTGCTCTGCGGTGGCCTGCGCGCGGCCGGCTTCGAGGTGTACGAACCGGCCGGCACGTACTTCATCACCACGGACGCGCAACCGCTCGGGGAGAAGGACGGCCTGGAATTCTGCCGCGCGCTGCCGGGCCGCTGCGGCGTGGTCGCGGTCCCGAACGCGGTCTTCTACGACGACCCGGAGGCAGGCCGCAGCCAGGTCAGGTTCGCCTTCTGCAAGCGGGACGAGGTACTCGCCGAGGCTGCGGCCCGCCTGGCCGGCCTCCGCGGCCGCCGCTGATTCCCACCCGGCGAGCCATGATCCCTTTCGGTGTTTACTTTTCTGCAGATATCGCCGACGAGTTGACACGGCTACGAATCATGGGCGGGCAACCCGAGTACAGTCATCGCCGAGAATCCTGGGCGCGCCGTATGGCCACAGCACCTCGGGAACCGCCACCTTGCCGCCCTCGTCCTGGAAGTTCTCCATGATCGACAGCAGCGCGCGTGCTGTCACGCCGGTGCCGTTCAGCGTGTGCACGTACTCGAGCTTGCCGCCGCGCCGGAACCGGATGTTGAGCCTGCGGGCCTGGTAGTCGGTCGTGTCGGAGCACGAGGTGAGCTCGCGGTACCGCTGCTGGGCGGGGAACCAGCCCTCGATGTCGTACTTCTTGGCGGCCGGCGCACCCAGGTCACCAACCGAGATGTTCATCACCCGGTACGGCAGCCCGAGGCTCTGGATGATCTCCTCCTCGTAGCCGAGCAGCCTCTCGTGGAACGCGGGCGACTCCTCAGGCGCGCAGTAGACGAACATTTCTACCTTGTCGAATTGGTGCACCCGGAACATGCCCCGCGTGTCTTTTCCCGCGGCGCCCGCCTCGCGCCTGAAACAGGTGGACATCGCCACATAGCGGGCGGGCAGCTCGTCCTCATCCAGGCGTTCGCCGGCGTGGATGCCCGCCATCGCCACCTCGGAGGTCCCGGTCAGGTACAGGTCGTCGCGCTCCAGGTGATAGAGGTTCACCTCGTCGGTCGGCAGGAAGCCCGTACCGTACATGGCCCGTTCGCCAGCGAGCACCGGCGGGAGGACCGGCAGGAAACCGCGGCCGGCGAGGTAGTCAAGCACATACCGGTACAGCGCTAGTTCGGTCAGCGCCACGGTGCCGAACCGGTATGCGAAGCGCGACCCGGACAGGCGTGCGCCGCGCGCCATGTCCACCCAGCCGGACGGCGTGCCGAGCTCCAGGTGGTCGCGGGGGGTGAAGTCGAACCTGGGAGGTTCACCCCATGTGCGCAGTACGACAGCGTCCTCCTCGGCCATGCCGTCGGCCGCCGTCGGGTCGGGCAGATTCGGGATGCGGTCGAGCAGGGCCTGCCGCTCTTCCTCCGCGCTGGCAAGCCCGGACTCCGCCGCGGCGAGTTCCTCCTTGAGCTGACGCAACCCGGCGAGCTGGTCCGCGCTCGGCGCACCTTTCGAAGACCGTTTCTGCCGAGCGCGTAGCCGTTCGGTCTGTTCCGTGAGCTCACGCCAGCGGCTGTCGGCGGCGAGCAGCGCGTCGAGGTCCGCCGCGGCGCCCCTGCGGGCGAGCGCGGCGCGGAAACGGTCCGGTTCCTGGCGGGCGGCCTTGAGGTCGATCACGTGGTGAGTCTAGAGGCTCGAGCGCGCGGCCCCGTCCGCTCACGCAAAGGTGGCCGCAGCAGACCCTTAACGGCTCACGCGGCACCAGCCGCCTACGGGTCTGCGGAGGGATCCGTGTGAAAAGCACGATCGGCTCACGCGACGCCAGCCGCCTACGGGTGTGGGGTGGGATCCCGGGCTAGCTGGGTCCGGGGTGCGGGCCCGGGACGGCACCGTGTCCCGCCGAGTGACCAGTACGGTCAGCACGGTACCCGCGGCTCACGGGGCCGCCTACGGCCTGGGGTGGGTCCCGGGCCAGGCGGGGCCCGGGTGCGGCCTTCAGGCCCGGGACGGCGCTGCGTTCCGCCGTGTGACCAGCACCACGGTCAGCACGTTCCCGGCGGCTCACCCCGCGTCGTCGCCGCAGGCCTTCGTCGCCGGGACCGTGCTGTTCTCCGATCGCCTCGCTGCTCGGCGTCGTCGCCAACACGCAGTCCTGGCTGCCGACGGCACGGCCGTGCGGGGTGCCGGCGACGCGATCACCGCGCCGACCGCGCTATCACCACCACCTGCCCGGAAGGCCGCCGTGCACCGGCCGCGCGGCTACCGTGCTATAGCGGCTGTCTCGCACGCCGAGGTGGCGCTCATCTGTGCCCACGTAGAGCTGGCGGGGCCGTGCGATCCGTTGCTCCGGGTCGAGAATCCCCTCCTGCCACTGGGCCAGCCAGCCGGGCGTCCTCCCGATCGCAAACAGTACGGGGAACATTTCAACCGGGAAGCCCATCGCCTGGTAAATGATGCCCGAGTAAAAGTCGACGTTCGGGTAGAGCCGGTGTTGCACGAAGTACTCATCCGCCAGCGCGATCTTCTCGAGTTCGAGCGCGATGTCAAGCAGGGGGTTCCGGCCAGTGACCTTGAACACCTGGTCGGCGATCTCCTTGATCAGGGTGGCCCGCGGGTCGAAGTTCTTGTAGATGCGGTGGCCGAACCCCATCAGCCTGATCTCGCCGCCCTTCACCCTGTCGATGTAGGCGGGAATGTTGTCCACCGAGCCGATCTCGGTGAGCATCCTCAGCACCTGCTCGTTGGCGCCGCCGTGCAGCGGGCCGTCCAGGGCCGCGGCCGCCGCGGCCGCCGACTCGAAGGGGTCGGAGTGCGCGCTGCCGCACGTCCGCATCGTGGTGGTCGAGCAGTTCTGCTCGTGATCGGCGTGCAGGATGAACAGCGTGTCGATGGCGCGTTCGAGCACCGGATCCGGGTGGTAGTTCCGTTCGGTGGTCCGCCACATCATGTTGAGGAAGTTGCCCGTGTACGACAGGTCGTTGTCCGGGTACGTGTAGGGCATGCCCACCGCGTGACGGTGGGCGAACGCCGCCATCGTGGGCATCTTGGCGATCAGCCGCACGATCTGCTGGTGGCGCTTGTCCTCATCGAAGATCGCCTTCGAATCCGGGTAGAACGTGGCCAGGGCACCCAATGTGCCTACCAGCATCCCCATCGGGTGCGCGTCGTGATGGAATCCGTCCATGAACATCTTGACGTTCTCGTGTATGAACGTGTGATGGGTGATCTCGTCTGCCCACGCCTGCGACTCGCTGGCGCTCGCCGGTTCACCGTGCAGCAGCAGGTACGCGACCTGGAGGAACGAGCATTGCTCGGCGAGTTCCTCGATCGGGTAACCGCGGTAACGCAAGATCCCCTTCTCGCCGTCGATGAAGGTGATGTGGCTGCGGCAGTTGGCTGTGTTCACGAATGCCGGGTCATAGGACAGCAGACCGGCGTCGTCTTCATTGAGCTTGATCTGCCGCAGGTCGGTGGCGTGGACAGCGCCATCCTTGACCGGAATCTCATAGCTCTGGCCGGTCCGGGAGTCGGTGATCTGAAGCATGCCCTCG
Organism: uncultured Actinomycetota bacterium; assembly: GCA_963820395.1. GTDB lineage: Bacteria > Actinomycetota > Actinomycetes > Streptosporangiales > Streptosporangiaceae > DATFVJ01. The sequence continues at coordinate 214,648 of CAWGAE010000012.1, forward strand.
CTGGGTTGTGTCATTGGCTCGGCTCTCTTCCTCACTCGGTCCCTCGCATGGCTCGGCGCCTTCCACGGCCACTGAGCGCGCTCCTAGCGCGGCCTGATCAAATGCCCTGATCTATCCGCGTATATCGACACCGTACGTCGTCCGGCACCGCCTGGGCACTGCGGCTGGCACTCATTTCGGCGGTGCGCCCCGAAATGGCACGAAAGTCCGGTAGGCGTATCCCGGTACCGACCGCGGCCGGCGCCTCGTCCTCGCTCGATCATCGGGGCCCGCCGCCGCGCAGGCGGCGCGTTTGACGGTGATCGCGATGGCATGTGAGAGCGCATTCCCGCGATGCGATCTAGCGGTTGGTCCTACCGTCGCCGACAGCGCAGGCGCCTGGCGGGCCGGATCTGCGCTGGGGCCTGCGCGTCGCCGGACAGCCGCCTTGACCTGCGGTCGTTTCGAGTTCATCGCCGCCTCTTCCCGTACCGGTCTGCTGGACGTAGGCTTCGCAGCCGCGAGCACGCGAGGTTATTCGTCCCTGCGACCGGGACCCGGCCCGTGCGGACACCCTGCTCTCGGCGGCCGAGAAAACGGGATGGAGGTGTGCCGATGCAGATCAGCGATCCCGGTGAGCTGGTCACCGGCGAGGTACACGTCTGGCACGGATTGATCACTGGCGAGCCGTCCGGTGAAGATGTGACGGTGCTCTCAGACACCGAACGCGCGCGGTCCGCACGTTTCGTCCGTCCCGGCGACCGGGCAAGGTTCGTGGCCGCGCACGCGGCGCAGCGCCGGCTACTCGCCCGCTACCTGGATGCGGATCCGGCTGCGATCCGGTTTGGCAGGTCACCCTGCTGCCAGTGCGGCAGCACCGAGCACGGGCGGCCAAACATCGAGTGGCCGCCGACTGCGCTGAGCCACAACCTGTCCCGTTCCGGCCAGCACTGGCTGCTCGCCGTCGCGGCCGCCGGTCCGGTCGGGGTGGATATTGAATGCCATCGCGGCATCGAGCTTGACCGGATGGCCGACGCCTGCCTGACCGCATCGGAGCGCCGGTACCTGCAGGACCAGCCCGAAGAGCTGCGGCAGGCGGAGTTCTTCCGCTGCTGGACGCGGAAGGAAGCCGTGCTGAAGGCGTGCGGCGTCGGCCTGGCGTCGGATCTGGGCAGCCTGGAGGTCCACCCGGAGCAGTGCGGCGCGGTCGAGGTCCGCCACACGTCGGGGACCTGCCCAGACACCTGGCTGGTGCAGGACCTGACCCAGGGCCGAAGGCAGGTGCCGGCGTCGGGCCGAAGGCAAGGGCCGACGGGCCCAGAACAGATGCGGGCGCACGACCTGGCGGACGCCGCGGACTGGTCCGGCGCCGTCGCGCAGTCGGCCGGGCCGGTTGTCCCGGTCCGGTTCCGGTGTTTCCGCCGTGATGATCAGGTAGTTGCGTGATCGTTGTGATACTTAGCACCCTCAGATGATCAATACGCAGATTTGATCTTCGCCGTGACTCCGCGCTGCGTCCGCTGCGTGGTCCGTTAGGGTGACTAACCACACGCCACCAGCACTCGCCAGACGCTGTTACCACAAAATGGCAGAAAGAACCACAAGCAATGGCTTGTTTTCGGCTTACTCCTTGCGCCAAGACGGCGCCGACAATCGCGATCATGACGGAACCGCGCGGTGGATGGGCCAGCAGACGGGGCCGGTGTCCACGTGGTCGCGGTGAATGGCCAGGCGCGGGGAGTGCGTCACCGAGCTGGGGCGAACTGGCCAGGAGTTCGGCCCGCACCAGGGGGTCCGCCGTAGGCCTGTGCGATGTCCAGCCAGCGATTCGCATCGGCACCCGTGGCGGTGAGTGCGAGGTCGTCGCGGTGGCGGCGCCGCGTAACCAGCAGGCAGAAGTCCACTGCGGGCCCGCTGATCCGCTGCGCGGCGTCGTCAGGGCCGAACTTCCAGAGCCCGCCGCTAGGCGCGGTCAGCGACACCTTGAACTCCTCGGTAGGCGGGGTGAGGCCGCGTGTTACGAACGAGAAGTCCCGTGTTCGCACTCCAAATCGGGCCACGTGGCGGATCCGGTCGGTGGCCTCCCGGGTCACGCCGAGCGCATCCGCGATATCTTGGCCGTGCGCGTATAGCTCCATGAGCCGGGTTGTCGCCAGGCTCGCGACCGACATCGGCACCACCAGCCAGGGCACCTGCTGGCCGGGCGGCACCGCGGCCAGCGCGTCATGTGCGCCCGCACGCTGCGTCCGCCAGCGGGTGAGCAGTTCACCGGGCGAACCGGACAGCTGCTCCGCGAGGCTTGCTTCGATCATGGTGTCGAAGTCCTCGGCATCGCGGCGCAGGCGCCGCACGAACCCGGCGGGGTCCGTCGCCGCTAGCGTGACCAGTCCATCGGTGGACGCGAGATGGGCGATGTGATGCGCGATCGTCCAGCCGGGTGCGGGCGTCGGCAACGCCCACTGCGACGCTGGGAGGCGGGCCACCATGTGATCGAGGTCATCCCCCGCTGCGGCCAGGTCCGCGAGCACTTCATTCACAACAGCCATTGCAGCCTCACTAGACGACCAATTTCAGGGAGTCCGGCCCTGTTTCCCGGGGGCTTTCCCAGCATGTCGCACCGGCTGGTATGGCAAAACGTGCCCAGGATCGGCGTTGTTACCCCACGTCGGGCCTGGAGGAGACGCCCGCCAGGGCCACCCTCGCCACCGCACGCCACGTCCGGATCGATGACTTGCTGAAGGACGGAGCCGGAACGTGCGACTTTGCCGGCCCCTGTGGAGCAGGTCGGACCATTACCTGGCACGCCGCCGAGTCTCGTTCACCCCCTCGGTACGCCCAAACTTGTCCAGCATCTCGAGCAGCGGCACCGCCACCCGGCGGGTCGTCCCGAGCGCCTGCAGCGCCCGGCTCGGAGTGAAAGGCTGCGGCAGGACGGCGAGGATGCGGGCGGCGTCGTGGTCCGCGCCGGGCAGCAAGTACACGTCCGGCGACACACGAAGCAGGTTGCTTCTGGCTGGGGAGGTTCCTGGCATGCCCGTGATCGGCCGCCTCGTGCCGCGGGGCGATCAGGTGATCCAGCTGGCCTGACGACCGTCGCGGGCCGGAGACGGTGATCGGGATTCGCTAACGATTCGGGTTCTCGTCCTTCTCGCGGCTGAAATCAGTACCGTTGACGCGATCACTTCTGATGAGCGGCGGCTGCTGCTGACCACCTGCCTCGAGGGCCGCACCCCCCGCATGGCCGTTGGTTCGTGCGCCGCGCAGACCGTCCGCGAAGGTCCCCCGTAGCGAGTCAGGGGCGGTGACCTCCTCCGGCGAGGGCAAGCCAGTCCGGGCATCGACGGCAGGAAGCTGCGGGGGCAGGAAGACCCATTTCTTGTACGACCAGTACCGGAACATCGTGCCAAGCGCGATACCGATGATCAGTGCCACGTTGTAGGAGAAGCGGTCGTCCAGCTTGAGCGTGTAGTGGGTGAAGCCGATGCACAGCAACTGAATGAGCAGTCCGACGCCGTTAAGCACGAAGAAAAGGAAGTACTCGCGGCCTAGCCCGGTCGCCGCCCGGTTGCGGAATGTCCAGTAGCGGTTTCCCGCGAACGCCAAGGTCGCCGCCACCACCGTGGCGATGGTGTTCGACGTGAGCGGGCCCATGTGCAGGCCGAAGTGGAGCAGGTTCGTCCCAACCCAGGTCACGAAGAAGGCCGCCACCCCGACGACGCCGAACTTGGCGAGCTCGTGGATCACTTGCCTGAATCGCTCGTAAAGCCCAATCGCGATATTCACGGGAAACGATCATCCTCCCCGGGCACTCCCGGTCGGTTCCCACATCTGCCCCTAATGGATGTGATGACCCTACCGGCAGAAGGCTGCAGGGACGACGTCATCCCGCGCCGGCGCGGCGAAACTCGTTCGGTGATTGTCAGACCCCGAGGGTAATGTCCCCAGACGTGGGCGACTCACACACTGTGCAGGCGCGAGAGGGGCAGCCGCGGGAGAGGCAGCCGCGGGAGGGCCAGCCGCGGGAGGGCCAGCCGCTGGAAGGCCAGCCGCAGGAGGACGGCCTCGCCGGGGTGGTACGGCAGGCTGTGGTGAGACCGCCCAGGGCTGCTGAGCCCCGCAGCGCCGTTACGCCCGGCCCGGCCGTTATACCTCGCAGCGCCGTCACGCCCGGCAGCGCCGCTAAGCCCCTGAGCGCCGCCGCCGCGCGGAACCCCAGGGCGTCGTCGGCGTCCGGCCCGATTCTCGTGCACGCCCGGGGCCTCACCAAGCGTTACGGTGACTTCACTGCGGTCGATCGGATCGACTTCGATCTTATCCGGGGCGAAGCCTTCGGCTTTCTCGGCCCGAACGGCGCCGGCAAGTCCTCTACCATGCGCATGATCGGCTGCGTGTCGCCGCCGAGCGCAGGCACCTTGCGCATCCTCGGGCTGGATCCGGTCGCGGATGGTCCTGCCATCCGGGCGCGCCTCGGCGTCGTCCCGCAGGAGGACACGCTGGACGTGGAACTTACTGTGGGCGAGAACCTGCTGATCTACGGCAGGTATTTCGGCTTGCGGCGGGATGTGATCCGCGAGCGCGCTGCGGGGTTGCTCGACTTCGTCCAGCTTTCAGACCGCGCGGATGACAAGGTCGAGTCGCTCTCGGGCGGTATGAAGCGGCGGCTGACCATCGCGCGGTCGCTGATCAACGAGCCGGAGATCCTGCTGCTCGACGAACCGACCACGGGACTGGACCCGCAGGCCCGGCACGCGCTGTGGGACCGGCTCTTCAGGCTCAAGCAGCAGGGTGTGACGCTGATCCTCACCACCCATTACATGGATGAAGCGGAGCAGTTGTGCGACCGCCTTGTCGTCATGGACGCGGGGCACGTCGCTGCGGAAGGATCGCCCTACGAACTGATCGGCAGGTACTCCACGCCGGAGGTGCTCGAGCTGAGGTTCAGCCTGGACGGGCACGAGCAGGCGGCGGAGAAAATCGCCCATCTCGCCCGCGATAACAGCTGCGGACCTGCCGAGCGGGTCGAAGTGCTGCCCGACCGAGTGCTTCTCTACACGTCGGACGGTGCGGCGGCGCTCGCCGGGGTCCGCGCGAGTGGCCTGATGCCGCTGACGACGCTGACCAGGCGGAGCACGATGGAGGACGTGTTTCTCCAGCTCACCGGCCGGAGCCTGGGGGATTGAGGTGGTCATGGTCACGTTCGCGGTGCGCGAACTGCGCCACCAGATCACGCTGTACAGGCGCACGTGGCGCGGCACGCTCGTCTCCAGCGTCCTGACTCCATCGCTGTACCTGGCTGCCATGGGCGCCGGCCTCGGTTCGCTGGTGAATCGACACGCGGCAGCGAGCCTCGGCGGCGTCAGCTACCTGATGTTCATCGCGCCCGGCCTGCTCGCCGCATCAGCCATGCAGATCGCGCTCGGTGCCGCCACCTATCCGGTGCTCGGCGGGGTGAAGTGGCAGAAGACCTATTTCGCAGCGATCGCTACGCCGATTCGGCCGGCCGACATCTTCTACGGCTTCCTGCTCTTCTTGACCTTCCGGCTCACCATCGCGGCGAGTGCCTTCCTCGCGGTGATGTCCGTGTTCGGCGCCATCCGCACGGCGCTCGCCGCCGCAGCGATGCCGGTCGCGGTGCTCACCGGCCTCGCGTTCGCGTCTCCGGTCTCGGCCTGGGCGGTGACACGCGATGGTGACGTCGGTTTCAGCATGCTGTTCCGGCTCGGCATGATCCCCATGTTCCTCTTCTCCGGTACGTTCTTCCCGGTCAGCCAGCTGCCCGTCTGGCTCCGCCCGGTCGCGTACATCACACCCTTGTGGCACGGCGTGGCCGCCTGCCGCGCCCTGAGCCTGGGCGACGTCAGCGCGCCAGGCCTGCTCGCCCACCTCGGCTACCTCGCGGCGCTGACCACGGTCGGCGTGATCATCGGCCAGCGGACCCACCGCCTGCGCCTCTACGGGTGACGCCGATGAGCCGCGTGGCATGGCCCCTTCCCGGTTACCGGTACGCAGCGCGGCGCATAGCGCTGACGACGCCTCCCATGCCTCCCATGCCGCCCATGCTGCCCACGGCGCTGTTCATGATCGCGGCATCATGACCAGCCAGCCGCTGCGGATCCTCCCATCGGGCGGTGCGGGCCATTGGCCGCCCGGACGGGCTCGCGGCACCGCGGGAGCACGGCTAGCGGCCACTCCGCGCGGCCTGCTCATGGTCGAGCGGAGCATCATGGTCTACCGGCGAGCGTGGCCCGTTCTCATCTCCGGTTTCTTCGAACCGCTTTTCTACCTCTTGTCCATCGGGCTCGGCCTTGGCGCACTCGTCGGGAAGGTACCGGGTCCCGCGGGCCGCCCGATCGGGTACGTGGACTTCGTCGCGCCCGCCATGCTCGCGTCGGCCTCCATGAACGGCGCGGTCTTCGATTCGACCTTCAACGTGTTCTTCAAGCTCAAGTACGACAAGCTCTACGACTCCGTGCTCGCTACGCCGATGACGGTCGGGGACATCGCCTTCGGCGAGATCACCTGGGCGCTGCTCCGCGGCGCCTTCTACGCGGCGATGTTCCTGGTCGTAATGGCCATCATTGGTCTGCTCCACTCACCCTGGGCGGCGGCGGCGCTACCCGGTGCGGTGCTCATCGGGTGGGCGTTCGCCGCGACCGGCATGGCCGCCACCTGTTACATGCGCTCGTGGCAGGACTTTGACCTCATCACGATGGCGATGGTGCCGATGTTTCTCTTCTCCGGCACCTTCTACCCACTGACCGTCTACCCGCGGATCCTGCAGGTTTTGGTCCAGTGCACGCCGCTGTACCAGGGGGTCGCACTGCTCCGCGGACTGACCCTTGGCGTCGTCGGTCCCGGCCTGCTTGGGCATGCCGCCTACCTCGCGGCGATGGGGCTGGCCGGCCGAGCCGTGGCGGTTCGTCGCCTCGGCGCGCTGCTGCTGCGCTAACGGCTGGCGTCTGGTGCCGGCGCGCCTCAGCATGCCAGGCGGCCCCCGCGGTTTCCATGATCTCCCTTAGACGCGCGCGTACCAGCGGGTAGATAGTGTTGACAGACGACGTACCCGTCCGGATCGTGTTCCGGGACGACGTTCTCGGGCAGGCATCAACGCGAGAGGCGGCCGCGTATGGACTTCGCTTTCGACGCCCGTACCGAGGAGCTGCGGCTGCAGTTGCTGGCGTTCATGGACGAGCGCATCTACCCGGCCGAACCGGTGTTCGCGGAACAGGTGGCGGCGGCAGCGGACCCCTGGACGCGTCCGCCGGTGATCGAGGAGCTGAAGACGGAGGCATGCAAGCGCGGCTTGTGGAATCTGTTCCTGCCGCACCATCCGCTTGGCAGCGGGCTGACAAACCTGCAGTACGCGCCGCTCGCCGAGATCACCGGGCACAGTCCCGCGCTGGCCCCGGAGGCACTGAATTGCGCGGCACCTGACACCGGCAACATGGAACTGCTCGCCGCGTTCGGGACTGCAGAGCAGCAGCAGCGATGGCTGGAGCCACTGCTCGACGGCCGGATCAGGTCCGCGTTCTGCATGACAGAGCCGGATGTCGCGTCTTCGGATGCGAACAACATCGCCACCAGGGTCGAGCGTGACGGTGACACCTATGTGATCAACGGGGTCAAGTGGTGGTCGAGCGGGGCGATGAACCCAGGTTGCGAGATCTTCATCCTGATGGGGAAGACCAACCCTTCGGGGGAGCGGCACCGGCAGCAGTCGATGATCCTGGTTCCGCGTGCCACCCCCGGGGTGCACGTGCTGCGCGGGACGACCTTGTTCGGTTACACAGATGGCCCGCACGGCGGGCATGCGGAGATCGATTTCCGCGACGTACGGGTGCCCGTGGCCAACCTGCTCGGCGGGGAGGGCGACGGGTTCGCGATCGCACAGGCGAGGCTTGGCCCCGGACGCATCCATCACTGCATGCGGCTGATCGGCATGGCGGAGCGGGCGCTTGAGCTGATGTGCCGGCGTGTCACGCAGCGGATCGCCTTCGGCAAGCCGATCGCCGAACAGGGCGTCGTCCAGGACTGGATCGCCGAGTCGCGGGTCAGGATCGAGTCTGCCAGGCTGCTCGTCCTTAAGACCGCGTGGTTGATGGACACCGTGGGCAACAAGGGCGCCCACACCGAGATCCAGGCGATCAAGATCGCTACTCCGCGGCTGGCCCAGTGGGTGATCGACCGCGCCATCCAGGCGCATGGTGCCGCCGGTGTCACCCAGGACCTCCCGCTCGCGCAGCTGTGGGCGGGCGCGCGGACGCTCCGGTTCGCTGACGGGCCTGATGAGGTGCACAAGCGCTCGCTCGCGCACCGTGAGCTGAAGCGCTACCGGCCGGGCGCCGGGAAGGACACGGTAGCCGCATAGAAAGGGCGCTACTCAACGGTAACGCGGAAGGATTCCGGTCAACATAGCACTGCGATAGGCACACGGCATTCAGGCACACACACAGCACTTCAGGTACACAGCACTTCAGGTACACAGCACTTCAGGTACACAGCACTTCAGGTACACAGCACTTCAGGTACACAGCACTAAGGAGAACGAAGATGACAGAGTCAGCACAGCGGGTCGCCATCGTCACCGGTTCCGCGCGCGGCATCGGCGCCGCAACTGCCCGCAGGCTCGCCGCGGACGGCATGGCGGTCGCCGTGCTCGACCTGGAGGAGTCCGCGTCCAAGGGCATCGCGGACGCGATCACCGCGGACGGTGGCCGGGCACTCGCGGTTGGCGCCGATGTGAGCGAGGCGGGCCAGGTCGCCAACGCTTTCGACCGGATAACCGCCGAGCTCGGGGTGCCCACGGTGCTGGTGAACAACGCCGGCGTGCTCCGCGACAACCTGTTGTTCAAGATGACAGAGGACGACTGGGACTTGGTTTTGGGTGTCCACTTGCGGGGCGCGTTCCTGATGAGCCGCGCGGCACAGAAGCACATGGTCGCGGAGCGCTTCGGGCGGATCATCAACCTGTCGAGCAGTTCGGCCCTCGGCAACCGCGGCCAGGCCAACTACGCGGCGGCGAAGGCGGGCATGCAGGGGTTCACCAAGACCCTCGCCCTTGAGCTCGGCCAGTTCGGTGTCACGGTGAACGCGGTCGCGCCCGGGTTCATCAGCACCGACATGACCAGGGCGACGGCGGATCGGATCGGCATGGACTTCACCGAGTTCGAGCAGGCTGCGGCGTCGCAGATCCCGGTACGGCGGGTCGGCCAGCCAGAAGACATCGCACACCTAATCTCCTTCCTCGCGAGCGAGGGCGCGGGATTCGTGTCCGGCCAGGTCATCTACGTCGCCGGCGGGCCGCTTTGCTAGGACTCCCGCCGGGTCCGCGTGGTCGTCACCTCGAACGCTCCGGTCACCGGGGCCGCCCCGGTCACCAGGGCCGCCCCGGTCACCGGGGTTGTTCCGGGCCAGCCTGGTGCTAGCGGCACCGCGCCACGCAGACCGATCGCTGGCTGCGGGCGATGAACAGGATCCAGCGCCGCGCTGACACGATCACCTGATCGCCGCGATGCGGCACCAGGCGCCCGGGCGGCGGGGGCGCCCTCGGGATCGGGCGATGCTGGGCAGCATATGGGCGCCCCCGCCGCGGGTGGAGCCTGATCGCATCTCATAAAAAGATGTCGATTTGCTGTCACAATCAGTACCCAAAGTTCCCGGTTACCGAAACCTCGTGGCGTTGACCTCGGGCGTTCACCCCTTTCCGCCTGTCGATGACGTGACTCCCCGCCATGCCCGAAACATGGCTGAAATGTCTCTTGGACTCCAGCGCTGCACGTTCGCTTCCGCGTAACAGATGGGAAACGTGGCCGAAACTCGCTCGTGGGAGACATGTACCAAGTGATCGGCGGGAAGCGGGCCCGGCCGGGGGTGGGCCCACCGTGGCAAGCCTGGAGGCGTGGCGCAGTGGTTCCTTATCCGAGTTGGCTGAGTGCCGGAGATAACTCCTGGCAGCTTACGGCCGCGACGCTCGTCGGCCTGATGAGCATCCCGGCCCTCGCCGTCCTGTACGGCGGGCTGGTGCAGCGCAAGTGGGTCGTCAACACAATGCTGATGACGTTCAGCGCGTTCTGCATGGTCCTGATCGTCTGGGTCCTGTGGGTCTTCAAGATGGGGTTCGGCGAACCCTGGATCAAGACGTTCGTTGGGATTCCCGGAGCCGTGATCGGTCACGGTGGTGAGCAGAACCGGGCGCACATCCCGCTCGTCAGCGGTATCGGGGGGATGCCGCATTTCCGGTTCGGGCAGGCGTCCCTTGTCTACTTCCAGTTCGTGTTCGCGGCGATCACCCCGATCCTGTTCCTCGGGAGCGTGATCGGCCGGATCAACTTCAAGGTGTGGATAATCTTCGTGCCCCTCTGGTCGACGTTCGCCTACTCGGTGAACGCGTTCCTGCTGTGGGGCGGCGGTTTCTGGGCGCAGAAGGGCGCCCTGGACTTCAGTGGTGGCTACGTGATCCACTTGGCGGCCGGGGTTTCGGGCTTCGTCGCCGCGGCGGTGATCGGGCCGCGGCTCGCCCGCGACCGTGCCCACGGCGTGCCGAACAACCTGCCGCTGGTCGCCGTCGGGGCGGGCATCCTGTGGCTCGGCTGGAACGGCTTCAACGGCGGCGACCCTTACTTCGCCAGCGCTGACGCAGGCGCGGCCGTGCTCAACACCAACCTCGCGACCGCCGTGGCCATGATGACCTGGATTGTCATGGACATGTGGTTTGGCAAGGAGCGCAAGCCCGCCTTCCTCGGCGGGGTCAACGGCATGATCGTCGGCCTGGTGGGAATCACGCCGGCCGCGGGCTACGTGAACGGCCTTGGCGCGATCCTGATCGGTCTGATCGACTGTGTCATCGTCTGGCTGGCCTGGAACTACCTGAGCAGGGTGCGGCCCTTCAGCAAGGTCGACGACGCACTCGGGGTCGTCTACACCCACGGCATCGCTGGCTTCTTCGGCGGCTTGCTCGTCGGGCTGTTCGCCGATCCCAAGATGATCGTGTACCTCGGGCTGGGGAAGAACCCGGCAGTCAGCGGGGCGGGCCTTTTCTACGGGCACCCGCACCAGTTGCTGGTCCAGCTCGGGGCCGCGGTCACGGTCATCATCTGGGACGCTCTGGTCACGTTCCTTCTCCTCAAGGGAATCGGCCTGTTCATGAAGCTGCGCATGCCCGATGAGATGCTCGAGACCGGCGATGTGGCGGTGCACGGTGAGGAGGCCTACCCCGTGGAGGAGGGGCTCACCCGAGTTGACGCGAGCGGCCTTGTCGGGGCGGCGGCGTCGTCGGGACCGCCGGACGGGCCAGCCCCATCTACGAGGGCAAAGATCGCAAGCGACGACAAGTAGCCGGCAATAGGACGCCGATGCCCGGGCGGGGTGATTCACCGGCCCGGGCATCGGCGTGGAATGCGTGACCAGGTGCCCCGGAGGTGTCAGTTGATCCCGGCTGGCAGGTGCGTGGGCCGCCGGGCGCGCTCCGAACCCGCCGTGTTCCTGCCATCGCGCCCGCGGCCCAGCACCCACCGCGATCTCGAAGCGGGCGGGAAACCGGGACGCCTGGGTGAAGCAGAAGCCGTCCGCGTCGGGGACCGACAGGTACATGCTCGGGTAGCCCATGAAGCTGCCTGAATCGACCGCCACCACGCGCTCGGCGGGCAGCAGGTCATCGAGCCCGATCGACAGCGTGCGCGGGTGGACGCGGTCACCGTCGCTCTCGTCCCGGAACGGGACATCCCGCCAGCGGACCTCACGCGCGATCCGCTCACGCAGCCGCGCCGACCGGTAACCGGGCGTGGCAGGCCCGCCATGCTCGACTGCCGGGTCCGCCGCTGCCCGGGCGGTGCCGCAACGTCACCGAGGACGCCCAGGTTGGCCCGCTGGTGCGCGCCGATCGCGGCGGCGTCCAGATCCACCTGAACGACTGCCGTGTCCGGTCCCACCAGGGTCCCGTGGCGCATCGTCCACATGTTGAGCGCGCAGCCCCAGCCCACGATCAGGTCGGCGCCCCTGATCAGTTCGGCGGCCAGCGGCGATGCGAAGCCACCACTGATGCCCAGGTCCGATGGGCTGCCGCGGAACAGGCCCCTGGCCGCGGCCGAGGTCGCGAGTAGCGCGCCGCACGCGTCAGCGAGCCTCTGATGAGAGCTTCCAGCACGCGCATGTTGGTCCCTCCGAGCATTCGCGGTTGTTGGCGCCAGGTGCGTTCGTGGAGAGCTTCCCCTGGATCCGCGCCAGGTGCGAGACAGTGCCCGGATCTGGCGCCACGCCTCGGGTGAGGGCGTAGCCGGCGAGGGTCCCAGCGATCCTTGACAACGCCCGCCGCGCGAGCGTGGAGGCGTAGGGGAAGATCGAATCCAGGACAATCGAATCCAGGACATAAGACTGCCAGTCCCGCACTCGTAACTATTCAGCCGGGGTGGGTGTCGCCGGCCGTGACCCGGATCACGGTCGGGTTGTGATCGGCGCGGGGGTTGCCGGCGTGTCGCGTTGATCTTCGGGTCGGCTTGCTGATCATTAGGGCGCATGCCGTCTTCGCCGGGTTTGCCTGATGCCGCTGGGCTGCGGGTGCGGCTGGAGGCGGCCGAGCAGCTGATCGGCGAGCTGCGCGAGGGCATGGCGGTGATGGCTGGGGCTCATCGGCGCGAGCTGGAGGCCAGGGATGCGGTGATCGCCCGGCAGGCGGGGACGATCGCCGGGCAGGCGGACCGGATCGCGCAGCTAGAGCGCAGGCTAGGGCGCGACTCCTCCAGTTCCTCGAAGCCGCCGTCGTCGGATAGCCCGTACACGAAGAAGAGCAAGGACCGGTCGCTGCGGGAGAAGACCGGGCGGCAGCCCGGCAAGCAGCCCGGCGCGCCGGGCAGGACGTTAGGGCTGGCGGATGACCCGGATGAGACCATTGAGTGCGCGCCCGCGGGATGTGGGCGGTGCGGGCGGGACCTGACCGGGGAGCCGGCGGTGCGCACCGAGCGCCGGCAGCGATGGGACATCACCCCGCCGCCCCCGCCGTACATCATCGAGTACCGCAGGATCACCAAGGTGTGCCCGTGCTGTCAGGCGGCCAGCGCCGGGCAGGTCCCGGCGGATGTGACCAGCCGGGTGGTGTACGGGCCGGAGACCCGGGCGCAGGCGGCGAACCTGGTCTGCGGGCATCACGTGCCGGTGCTGCGGGCCGCGCTGCTGCTGCGCCAGATGGCGGGGATCAAGGTCTCCACCGGGTGGATGGCCGGGATCCGCGGCCGCGCCGCCGCCGCGCTGGCGCCGTTCATGGAGCACGTCCGGGCGCTGCTGCGCACCGCCCCGGCGCTGAACGCCGACGAGACCCCCGCCCGGGCCGCGAAGAGCCTGACGTACGTGCACGTGGCCTGCACCCGCTACCTGACCTGCCTGCACGTGGCCGGGCGGTCCGCCGGCGACATCGACGCCGGCGGGGTGCTGCCCGGATACACCGGCGTGCTGATGCGTGACGGGTACGCCGGCTACTCGCATCTGACCGGCGCGCTGCACGCCTGGTGCGGAGCCCACCTGCTTCGTGATCTTAAAGACATCTACGACTTCGAGCCGGCCCAGCAGCGCTGGGCCTCGGCCATGGCGGACTTGCTGCTGCAGGCCAATTGCCACGCCTGCCAGGCGCGCGGGGCCGGGAAGGACCGCCTCGACGCGGACGTCCTGGCCGGCCTGCTGGGCCGTTACCGGGCGCTCGCCGCCGACGGCCTGGCCGCCAACCAGCGGCGGCATACCCGCGCCGCCCGTGACGCGAGACGGGTGGCGCGCCGGTTCCGCGACTACGAGGACCTGATCCTCAGATTCGTTACTGACCTTGCCGTGACGGAGTTCACGAACAACGAGGCGGAAAGATCAGTAAGGCCCGTCAAGGTGCAGCAGCACAGCTCAGGCGGCTGCTGGCGCACCCTCGAGGGCCTGGCCGAGTTCGCGATCGCGCAGTCATACCTGTCCACCGCCGCCAAGTGGGGCATCGACGCCCTCGACGCCCTGCGCCAGCTGTTCACCACCGGCCCCTGGCTCCCGCCCGCCCTCACACCCCACGCTGCCACCAAGGCCGCATAATCACCACAGGCCAGCCCGGCGCAAGCCACGAGGCAGGGCCGACACCGGCTGAATAGCTACCCGCACTCGGCCGGTGTCCGAAACGCGGTATCGCCGCTAACGGAGTTTCTCCACGGCGTTTCGCTGTCTTTTGATTACTCTGAGTGAGAGCCACAGGGGATGGTGAGGCGGTGCTTTTTCCGACGGTCCAGTTCGCCGCGTTCTTCGCCGTCGTTTTCGCGGTGTCCTGGCGCCTCATGCCGCACCAGCGGGCCTGGCGCCGTTTCATTCTCGCCGCCTCGTATTTCTTCTATGCCTGCGCCGACTGGCGATTCGTGATCCTGCTGATCGCGTCCACGGTGGTCAACCAGGTCGCCGCCACGGCCAGCTCCCGCGCGCCTGCCGCCCAGGTCCGCAGGGCAGCGCTCACCGTGGCGATTGTCTTCGACCTCGGCATTCTGGCCGTGTTCAAGTACTTCGATTTCTTCATCGGCTCCGTCAACCAGATGCTCGGCGTGATCGGGCTTGGCGCGCCGCTGCAGCTGCTTGATATCGCAATGCCGGTCGGTGTGTCTTTCTACACCTTCCAGGCGATCTCGTATGTGGCCGACGTCTATCGTGGCCGCTGCCCGCTCGCACGGCCGCTGGATTACGCGATTTATGCGTCATTCTTCCCGCACCTGGTAGCCGGGCCGATCGTCCGTCCCGGCGAGTTCATCCCGCAACTCGCCGGGCCGCGCGATCCGGCCAGGATCCCTGCCGCGCGCGCGCTTTCCCTCATCGCCGGTGGCTTTTTCAAGAAGGTCGTGCTAGCCGATCTGCTCGCGACCCGGATCGTGGACCCGGTCTTCGGCGCACCCGCCGCGCACAGCGGTGCCGAGGCGGCGGCCGCCATCTACGGCTACGCGGTGCAGATCTACTGCGATTTCTCCGGCTACACCGATATGGCGATCGGGTTCGCGCTGCTGCTCGGATTCCGGTTCCCGGACAACTTCGACCGGCCCTACGCAGCCAGCAGCCTGCAAGATTTCTGGCGCCGCTGGCACATGACGCTGTCCAGGTGGCTGCGCGACTATCTCTATATTCCGCTCGGCGGCAACCAGCGTGGGCTCCGTCGCACCTACGTCAACCTCATTCTCACGATGCTGCTCGGCGGTCTCTGGCACGGCGCCGCGTGGACGTTCGTGATATGGGGCGGTATCCACGGCGGCGGCATGGCGATCCAGCGCTGGTGGTCGGACCGGCGCGCGGTAGGGCTGCCGGGTGAGCGGGCGCCGGGTGAGCGGGCGCCGGGTGAGCGGGCGCCGGGTGAGCCGGCGCCGGGGCAAGTGGCACCAGGGCAACTGGCACGCGGCGAGCGTCCGGGCTGGACGTTTCGCAGGACGGCGTGCTGGCTGCTCACATTCAACCTGGTCTGCCTCGCGTGGGTCTTCTTCCGCGCGCCCGATCTCGGCACAGCGTTCAGCCTGCTGGGCAGGCTGGCCGCCCCGGGCCCCGCGCCGCTGGTCACACCCACCGTGATCATTATGATCGGTATCGGCCTGGCCACGCAGCTGCCGCGGCCGGGTGCCTGGCGCGAGGCCAGGGACCGGTTCGTGCTGCTTCCACCGGCCGCTCAGGGCGTGACGCTCGGCATCTTCCTGGTCGTTGTCACCGCGATCGCGGACCAGCAGGGCGTGGCCCCCTTCATCTATTTCAGGTTCTAGGCTGACGGCGCGACTCTGATCATGGACGAGATGAAGATCACGACCAACTGCAAGGCGGACGAGACGCCGGACAATTCGGCCGCCACTGCGACGCTCACGACGCTTGGCGACACGGCTACCGTCGGGGCGGGCACACCACCGGGCGACACAAGCGCGGGCGCAACCGTCACCGGGCCGGGCCGCCGGATGGCCGCGCCGGGTGCCGGGATGGCGGGGCCGGGTGGCGGGATGGCGGGGCCGGGCGGCCTGCGGCCGCGCGGCGACGAGTCGGGCACGAGTACGGCCCGGCAGCTCCGCAAGATAATCTTGGTTACCCTGCTGACCGCGCTGCTGCTCGACTCGTCCGGTTTCGCCCGGACTGGGCAGGGCATGCCGCCCGGGCTCAGCCGAACGCTCATCCTGGCTGTGGGAACGCCGGTGGATGCTGTCGCCCGCGCGCTACACCTCGGCGGCCCCAAACACTGGCTCGACGCCGCCTTCGGCCACCCGGACTTCACGGCCGGAGGCGGCGGCATGGAAAACGGGTCCGCCCTCCCGACATGGGGCCCGCCCGCCGCGCCGACCCTCGCCCGGCGAGATGGCCAGGGCCAGCGGGGCATGGCCAGCGGCCGGAAGGGCAGGCAAGCCCAGGCCATTGGGCATGTTCGCCGCACGCCCCCCCGGCTGCGTCACCCGACAAGGAGTGATCCGCTGCGCGTGCTCGTCACGGGAGACTCCTTGTCCAGTTACATCGGCCAGCAGCTATCGGCGATCACGGCCAGGTCCGGCCTGGTCGATGTGACGACGGTGACGCGAGATGGCACCGGGCTGACCAACCCGGGCTTGTTCAACTGGGGGATCGGCGCACGGCAGGAGGTCACGGGACAGCACTACGACGCGGTCGTCATGGTGATCGGGGCAAACGACGGCTGGCCGATGCGGGTCAACGGTCTGGAGATCACGTCAGTCGGGTCGAGCGCGTGGGTGCGCGAGTACGCGCGGCGCATCGTGACCGTCGAGAAGGCCTTCACTGCGGGTGGCCAGGGCCGCGTGGTGCTATGGGTCGGGCCGCCGGTACCACGCGGCGCGACGTGGGCGCACGTCTTTGCCCGGTTGAACAGCGCGGCCGGGTTCGCAGCGCCGTTCGCGCCCGGCGGGCAGTATGTGAACATAGCGGGCCCGACCAGCATCCACGGTCGTTACACCGACTACCTGAGCCGTCCCGGCGGTCGGCCGGTGCTCGCACGCCAGCCAGACGGCGTACACTTCACCTACCAGGGAGCGGTTTTTCCTGCCTTGGTCATCCTGGGTGAACTCCAGCGAGACTTCGGCAGGCTCAGCTAGCGTTCAGCCGGCGAGCGTTTTCCCAATTTTCGCGTCTCCGATTTTTGCATTGCCGATTTCTCGATACACGGCCGGAACCCACACAATGGCGGCATGACCAGACCGATCCCGATTGTGCGGACTCTGCCTACCGACGACGGAGTCCCGATCGACGCGGTCTACCTCCCGCCATGTACCACCGACCCGGGGACGGCGGAGCTCGCCGTCGTGGTCGCGCACGGGTTCACCGGATCCTGGCAGCGGCCCTCGGTCTGGCGGATCGCGAACCGGTTGACCAAGTTCGGCGGTGTCGTGTGTTTCGACTTCCGCGGCCATGGGCGTTCTGGCGGCAAATCGACGATGGGTGACCGTGAGGTCCGCGACCTGGCGGTCGCCGTCGCTTGGGTCCGCGAACTGGGCTACGAACGCGTCGCGGCGGTCGGCTTCTCCATGGGCGCCTCGATTGTGCTCCGCTACGCGGGACTGACTGAGGACGCCGGCGGGCTGTCCGCGGTGGTGTCGGTGAGCGGCCCGGGCCGCTGGTATTACCGGGGGACGAAGGCGATGCGGCGGGTCCACTGGGCAGTCGAATATCGCGTCGGCCGGCTGGTGACCAGAACCTTGCTTGATACCCGGGTAAACGCGGTCCGCTGGGACCCGGTGCCCGTGCCGCCCTCTGAGGCGGCCGCCAAGATCGCGCCGGTACCGCTCCTTGTCGTGCACGGTGACCGTGATCTGTTCTTCCCTGTGGACCACGCACACCAGATCTTCGAGGCGGCGGGGGAGCCGAAGGAACTGTGGATCGAGCACGGTTACGGGCACGCCGAGTCCGCGACCTCCAACGGGCTCATCGACCGCATCGGCCACTGGGTGGCGAAGGTCAGCGACCTTACGCCGCCCACCGCACTACCAGGTGTCCCGCCCACCTGAGGGGGGTCGCGGGTCACGCGCTGTGTGCGGGCGCGTGCGAAGCGGGCGACGGATTCGACAAATGCGGGGGTTACAGGGGCCGCCCTCTGCGGCGGCGTACCGCTTGCGGCACAATGCGCGGCACCATGCGATGGTTGGTTCGAGGGGTCGACCCTCTGGGTTGGCACCCCCGGGCTGGCAGTGCCTTGAGGGCTGCGCATAGTGACGTACCGGGACGCGCCGTTCCTTCGACACGGTCCTTCGTGGGAGAGCGCGTCACGCGGCAGCCGTTCGGCCAGCGGGGTATCGTCCACTCCGGTTGCTCCGGGGAGAACCAGCTCACCAGCTTGTCGCCTGCGGCATGCCCTCGGAGTAACCGGCCGCGCTCTGCACCCCCACGACCGCGCGCTCGTGCAGTTCGTCCAGGCTGCGGGCGCCCGCGTAGGTACAGGCGCTGCGGAGCCCGGCGGTGATCGCGTCAAGCTGGTCCTCGACGCTCGGCCGCTGTGGGTCAAGGTACATCCGTGCGGTGGAGATGCCCTCCTCGAACAGCTGCTTGCGTGCCCGCTCGAACGGCGTGTCGTCGGCCGTGCGCAGCTTGACCGCCCGGGCCGACGCCATGCCGAAACTCTCTTTGTACAGCCGTCCGCCCGGGTCGCGGAAGACATCACCAGGAGACTCATAGGTGCCGGCGAACCACGAACCGATCACCACGTTCGATGCGCCCGCGGCCAGGGCGAGCGCGACATCGCGCGGGTACCGTACCCCGCCGTCCGCCCAGACGTGCCGCCCGAGCCGCCGTGCCTCGGTGGAGCACTCGAGCACCGCGCTGAACTGCGGGCGGCCGACGCCGGTCATCATCCGCGTGGTGCACATGGCGCCGGGCCCGACGCCGACTTTGACGACGTCCGCCCCTGCCTCGACGAGGTCGCGCACGCCTTCCCTGGTCACCACGTTCCCGGCTACAAGCGGCACGGTGGGGTCCGTCACCCGGATGGCCGCGAGCGCCGCGATCATCTTCTCCTGATGGCCGTGCGCGGTATCGATCACGATAAGGTCGACACCGGCCTCGGCGAGCGCCTTCGCCTTGCCGGTGACGTCGCCGTTCACGCCTGCCGCGGCGGCGATCCTTAGCCGGCCACGCGCGTCGGTGGCGGGCTCGTACAGCGTGGCCCGCAGCGCGCCGGTGCGCGTGAGGATGCCGGTGAGCCTGCCCGCGCCGTCCACCACAGGTGCCAGGCGGTGACGGCCCTCGTGCAGCCGTGCGAACGCCTTCTCCGGCTCGATGTCGGCGGGCAGGGTCAGCAACTCGGCGGACATGACGTGGCGGAGCTGGGTGAAGCGGTCCACGTCCTGGCAATCCGCCTCCGTCACCACGCCGACCGGCCTGCCGTCCGACACGACGATCACGGCGCCGTGCGCTCGCTTGGGCAGCAGGTTGAGCGCCTCGCCTGTGGTGTTGCCAGGGCCGAGCGTGATCGGGGTGTCGTGCACGAGGTGCCGCCGCTTCACCCACGAGACGACCTCGGCGACCACTTCGACAGGGATGTCTTGCGGCAGGACCGCGATGCCGCCGCGGCGGGCGATGGTCTCGGCCATCCGCCGCCCGGCAACCGCCGTCATGTTGGCGGCCACGACCGGAATCGTGGTGCCGCTGCCATCCCGGGTGCTCAGATCCACGTCGAGCCTGGATGCGACCGCGCCGCGGCTCGGCACCATGAAGACGTCGCTATAGGTCAGGTCCACCGCCTGCGGCGCGCCACCCAGGAACCGCACAAATGCTCACCCCGGCCAAGTAGGTTACCTGCATAACGGGCTGCGCTTGTCATGATCGCCCGGCTTACCTGATTTTTCCCCGCCTGGCCGCGGTGAGCGCTGGCCGCGGCGAGGGCAGTCCGCGGTGAGCGCTGGGCCGCGGTGAGGGCAGGCCCCGGCGGGGGCAGCCAGGCCCACCGTAGCTGCCGGGTGCGGGCGAGATTCAGCTGGCGGGATTCAGAGGTTGCGCGGGCTGTCGTGCCCGCCCTGCCCGCCGCCTCAATATGCGCCCCAATACGCGCACGGGTTGTCATGATGGATGCCATCCTCTGCAGAAGGCTGCGGCATTGGCCGCACTGAGACGATGGGGCGGCAGGCGTGAGTTCTCCAGGCGGTCCCCCCGGCACTCAGGGAGTCCTGCGGCTTGGCAGCCGTGAGTTTCCACCGGAGTCGTTCGCGATTATGGCCGTCGTCAACCGGACGCCAGACTCGTTCTTCGACCGGGGCGTGACCTACGCCTTCGGTGCCGCGCTCGACGCCGCAGACCGTGCGGTGGCCGAGGGCGCCGACATCGTGGACATCGGTGGCGTGAAGGCCGGTCCGGGGGAGGAGGTGGACGCGGCCGAGGAGATCCGGCGCGTGGCCGGCCTGGTCACAGCAGTCCGTGAGCGGCATCCCGGCATCGTCATCAGCGTGGATACGTGGCGTTCCGAAGTCGGGGAGGTGGTGGCCCGGGCAGGTGCCGACCTGCTCAACGACACCTGGGGCGCCGTTGATCCACGCCTTAAGACGGTCGCGGCCAGCCGCCGCATCGGGCTGGTGTGCGCGCACGCGGGCAGGCTCAGGCCGCGCACCCTGCCGCATCGCGTCGCCTACGCCGATGTCACAGCGACCGTAACCGGCCATGTCACCTGGCTCGCGGAGCGGGCGGTCGCGGCCGGGGTCCGTCGGGACGCCATCCTGGTCGACCCGGCCCATGACTTCGGCAAGAACACCTGGCACTCGCTACAGCTGACCAGGCGGCTCGGGGAACTTGTGGCCACCGGATGGCCGGTTCTTGTCTCGGTGTCCAACAAGGATTTCGTCGGCGAGACGCTGGGCCAGCCGGTCGAGGCGCGCGGGGAAGGGACGATCGCCACGCTCGCCGTATCCGCCTGGCAGGGCGCGCGGGTGCTCCGGGTACACGACGTCCAAGGAACGCGGCACGCGCTCGCCGCGGTCGCCGCGCTCCGGGACGCGATCGGCACCGTTGCGGCTCGGGATCCATCAGGCTCTCACCGGGACCGCGCCACTTGAGAGAAGCTTGGGCCATGGCCGACCACGCAAGCGATGCGCCGCCACAGGCTACGGGCCGCGCCGCGCCGGTCCCGGTGGCGGAACTCACGCAGGAGGACCCGGGGCGGATGCGGGCACTGCTGCATGAGATACCGTTGCACGCTCTGCTCGGGATCGAGCTCGTTGAGCTCGGCAAGGCTCATTCGGTCTTGTCGATGCCGGTCCGCGAGCAGGCGTTGAACAGTACGGGAAACGTGCACGGGGGTGCCATAGCCACCCTGATCGACGTCGCCGCGGGAATCGCGGCCGCCCTGGGCAGCGGGTTGCAGCCGGGTAAGCAGAGCCTCGTCACTGCCGATCTGGACGTGCGCTACCTCGGCCGGCCACACGGCGATCTCGTGTACGCGCGCGCGGAGATGCTCAGGGCAGGCCGCCAGCTGATCGTTGTAGGGTGCCGTGTCACCGATGGCGAGGAGCGCCTGATCGCGTCCGCTGATTTCAGCATGATGATCGTCCCGCTCCGGGCGCCGTTGCGGCCGGCCGCCGGCGCCAAGCCCACTGACCCCCACCTGTAACCCGGAGCGGTGTCGCGCGGTCGTCACCTAGTGTTGTTCTGCGGGTCGGAAGTGGTCATTGGCGGAGGCGTTCATGAGGCGGATCGCGGGCGCCGCGTTAGCCGGCGCTCTGCTGCTTGCGGTGCAAGTGAACGCCGTCGGGACGGACAGCAAGGCACTCGCCGCGTTGTCGCCGCGATCCGCGGGTTCAGGGTGGCCAGCGGGGTCAGGGGGCTCTGCGGCTACGGCGGGCAAGCTGAACCCGTTATCGCGCCAGCTGCAACAGCCCGCTGCGACCTGCGCTCAACAGGATGGTGACCTGTCGTCGCCAGGTACCACCGCGCCGTGGGCGCAGCAGGTGCTTGGCTTCCAGAACGCCTGGCAGTTTACCGAGGGCCAGGGCGAGAAAGTCGCGGTGGTGGACAGCGGTGTGTCAATTAACAAGCAACTGGGCGGGCGCGTGATCGGCGAGCAGTCGCTCGCGGGCACAAGCGCGGGGCTGGATTGCGTAGACCACGGCACCGGGGTGGCGGGCATCATCGCCGCGGCGGTGAAACCGCGCGACCCGTTCGTCGGCGTCGCACCGGAGGCCGACATCCTGTCGATCAAGGTAACGGATCAAGAGGGCGTCAACGCCGACACCCTCGCCCGCGGCATAGTCGACGCGGTCAACGACCACGCCCAGATCATCAACGTCTCGGATCAGGTAGGTAATACGCCATTGCTGAGCGATGCGGTCCTTTACGCGGCGAGAAGAAACGCCGTGATCGTGGCGGCAGCGGGAAATCTCGACCAGCAAACCGGCAGCGCAGGACCATTTTTTCCGGCCGAGTACGCTAGCATCCCCACGACCTATCCGAATGTATTGTCGGTGGGCGCCGTCGACGCGGCGAGCGCCGTGCCGGATTTCTCGAGCCCGGTACGGACGAACGTCTCCGTGGTCGCCCCGGGCGCGGGCGTCCTTACCGTCGCGCCGGGTGACACCTTCAAACAGCAGGATGGCACGAGTTTCGCTGCCCCATTCGTCGCGGGGGTGGCAGCCCTGGTGCGGTCCTCACATCGGAGGCTGTCCGCGGCCGAGGTGGTGAGCCGCATCGTCGCGACGGCGGACGGCGGGACGGGCGCCGGGGCCGGGAGAACGGGCGGCGGCATGGTGGATCCGCTGCAGGCCGTCACGGCCGTGCTGCCCGCCACTGGTCAGCGGGTGGCGATGCCTTCGCCCGCGCCGGTCTCGATACCACGGCTGCGGCCGCCGGACCGCGTCACCCGCCTGCTGGTCGTTTCCGTCACCGGCGGCGCGCTCGGCGCCGCGGGGCTTGTGGTGGTCGGCGCCGTCGTGATCCCAGCGGGCCGCCGCCGCGCATCAGGGAGCCCAGCTGCGCCGCGGCGGGCGCAAGCGCAGTCTGGCGACGGCGGCTGGCCCGGCTGACGGGGTCTCAGCTACCTTCGCCGAACAGCGCGGTCTGCACGAGCCGTACGCCTGAGCGCCGCCCGGCGAGGTAACCGCGGCCCGCCGGTAGCTGCTGTGGCTTGACGCTGCCGAGCAGGGTGCCCTCGTCCTTGCTGCCGGACATGACCAGGCCGGGCGAGCCCATCTCACGAATCCGCTGGATCACCGGGTCGAACATCGAGCGGCCGGCGCCACCTGCCGAGCGGGCCAGGATCACATGCAGGCCGATGTCACGGGCCTGCGGCAGCAGTTCGACAATGGGCAGCAACGGGTTGCTTGAGGTTGCGACGACGTCGTAGTCGTCGATGATCACAAACAGGTCCGATCCGCTCCACCACGAGCGACTGCGCAGCTGATCAGGGGTGAGGTCCGGGGCAGGCAGCCGTTTGGTCAGCGCCTCGCGCACATGGTTCAGCAGTGGGCCGGTGGCGGCGGACGAGGCAGCGTAGCCGATGTTGTGCTCGGTCCCCGCGGCGTCGAGCAGCGAGCGCCGGTAGTCGATGAAGACCAGCCGCGCCTCGTCGGGTGTGTAGCGCGCGGTGATGCCATCGCTGATCAGGCGCAGCAGGTTGGACTTGCCGCATTCGGTGTCGCCGAAGATCAGGAAGTGGGCGTCGGCCCTGAAGTCGAGGTAGACAGGAGAAAGGGTGTCCTCGCTGATGCCGAACGGCACCCGCGTGCCGGTCTCGGCGACCACCGGCAGCGCGGCTGCGGGCAGCACGTCCGGCAGCAGGCGCACCTGTGCCGCCCGCTTCCCTGTCCACCCGGCGGAGACTGTGTCGACGAACTTCTTCACGCCGTCGGTGAGGTCGTCGACGCCGTTTCCCATGGCCCGGCCGTCGACGCGGGGCAGCGCCGTGAGGAAGTGCAGGCCCTCGCGGGTCAGTCCGCGGCCGGGTGAGTTCTCCGGTACATTGGCGGCGAGCTTACGGTTGATCTCGGATTCGTACGGGTCACCGAGCCGCAGTTCCAGCCGGGTACCGAACAGGTCCCTGATACCGGCACGGAACTCAGACCACTTGTTGGTCGAGGCGATCACGTGGATGCCGAATCCGAGACCGCGCGCTGCCAGCGTGGTGATCGCCGTCTCGAGCGCCTCGTAGTCGTGGCGCACGGTGAGCCAGCCATCGACGACGAGGAAGACGTCGCCGAACCCGTCGCTGGCCACTTCACCGGAGGCCCGCATCCGCCGGTAGCTCGCCACCGAGTCGATACCGAGGTCGGCGAACATCCGCTCCCGCCGTTCGAGCAGATCGGTCACCTCGGCGACGGTGCGCCGGACCCGGTCGGTGGCCAGCCGGGTGGCGGTGCCGCCTACGTGCGGCAGGCCTGCCAGCGAGGCCAGCGTGCCACCCCCGAAGTCCAGGAAGTAGAACTGGACCTCCTCAGGCGTGTGCAGCAGCGCGAGTGACCCGATCAGGCTGCGCAGCAGCGTGGATTTACCGCTCTGCGGCGCGCCAACCGCACCAACGTTGCCCGCCGCGCCGGACAGGTCCACCCACAACGGGTCGCGGCGCTGGTCGAACGGCCGGTCCACGATTCCGGCGGCCGCTTGCAGCCGACCGCGCCACTGCCAGCCGGCCGTCGTGAAGCCGTGCTCGGGAGTGGCGGAAAGTTCAGGCAGCAGCTCGTCGAGCGTCGGCGGCACGTCAAGCGGCGGCAGCCAGATCTGGTGCGCCGGCGGGCCCTGGCCCTTGAGCTGACTGACGACGATGTCGAGCAGGCTGTCCTCGGTAGTCTGCTGGTCCTCCTGCTGTCGGTGCTGAGGCGCCGAATCCTCGACGATCTGCGGGGGGATATAACTGGCGCTGTACGGCACGATCTGGTGGCGCACCCGCCCGCGCCGCCCGATCGTCTTGGCATCGCCGGAAACGGGCCCGGACACGCACGCGGCCTTGAACCTGGTCATGCCGGTCGTGTCGAATTTGAGGTAGCCGTTACCGGGCTGGGACGGCAGCTCGTAGCCGTCAGGGACGCCCAGCACGACGCGCGACTCCATAGCGGAGAACGTCCGCAGGCCGACCCGGTACGACAAGTGGGTGTCGAGGCCGCGAAGCTTGCCTTCCTCGAGGCGCTGCGAGGCGAGCAGCAGGTGGACACCGAGGGACCGGCCGAGCCGGCCGATCATGACGAACAAGTCGATGAAGTCAGGCTTGGCGGAGAGCAGTTCGGAGAATTCGTCGAGCACGACGCACAGCGTCGGCATCGGCTTGAGCCTGGCACCACGCTCGCGGTCACGCTCGTAGTCGCGCAGGGACGCGTAGTTGCCTGCCCCCCGGAGCAGTTCCTGGCGGCGGACGATCTCACCGTGCAGCGCGTCGTGCATCCGGTCCACGAGCGGCAGTTCGTCCTCGAGGTTTGTGATCACCGCGGACACGTGGCTCAGGCCATCGAGGCCGAGGAAGGTCGCACCACCCTTGAAGTCGACGAGCACGAAGTTGAGTGCCTCGGAAGAATGCGCGAGCGCGAGGCCAAGCACGATGGTTCTTAGCAGTTCGGACTTACCGGAGCCGGTCGCGCCGATGCAAAGGCCGTGCGGGCCCATGCCGCCCTGCGCGGACTCCTTGATGTCGATTTCGACCGGCCGGCCATCGGCGTCGACGCCGATGGGTACCCGGAGCCGGTGCCTGGGCGCGCGCGGCCGCCAGAGCGTGGACAGGTCCAGCTCGTGCGGATCCTCGATGCCGAGCAGCGAGCTAAGCGTCATGTTGGCCTCGAGCGCGTCCTCGGCGGGCCCGGCTGCCGCGCCGGGCCGCAGCGGTGCGAGCTGGCGGGCGAGAGCGTCCGCCTGGGCGAGCGAGAAGGAGTCCGGGGTGCCGATCCTGGTCGCCACATCCTTGCCGATGCGGTCCCGGGTGATGAGGTCCACCTGTTCCCTGGCTACCTTCAGCCGGAGCGTGGTCGCGTCGGAGGTGGGTGTCACGGTGGCGGTCAGGTCGATGACAGCGACGCCGTTGATGCCGTCCGCGGCGATCTGGGACTCGAAGGAAGCCTCACCGCCATCCACGATCACGACGTGATAGGGCAGGTCGCTGTTTGATACGCCGGGAGAAAAGGGTGACCGGTCCTTGATTTCCGCGCCGAGCATGATCTCGAGATCGCGCAGGCTCTGGTTCGTCAGGCGCATTGGGCCGGCCGCATCCTGCTCGCTTGGGTGCAGGTTGTGCGGCAGCCACTTGATCCACTGCCACCACCGCAGCCGCTCCGCTGATGCGCACAAGGAAATACGAACGTCGTCGGGCGAGTGGGAGGTGACAAGCTGGGCGATCATGGCACGCACCAGCCCATAGACGGCTTGCGGGTCGCCGGTCGGTAAGACCCGGGCGAACGAGGGCAGGCAGATTGCGACCGGCAGGTCGGGTACGTTGGCGTGGGTGCGGACGAAACGGCGCAGCGCTCCCGCGCTCAGCGGGTCGAGGTCCTCGACCGGTTTGGTGTCCGGGGGCACGAGCTTAACCGCGAGCCGCTGCTGTCCGGTGCCGATCCGGACGTTTCCGAAGTCCGAGTCAGCGGGACGGCGCTCCCACAGTCGCGAGCTCATCGTCATCGACCAGAGCGATGCCGGGTCCGGGCCGTTCCACTCGAGAGCCTCGCGTTGCTGTGTGGCGGCCCGGCGGACCTTCCCCCGTACCTGGCCCAGGTAGCGCATGTAATCACGCCGAGCACCGTTGAGTCTGATCTTGCGGTCGCCCTTGCCGCGGCCGAACTGGCCCATCATCATGCCGCCCATGCCGAGGGCCATGGCGCCGCCGCCGATGTACTGCTGGGTGCCCGCCCCGCTGCCACCTATCATCGCGACTGCCATCCCGCCCGCCATGGCGACCATGGGCAGGTACATCAGCATCTGTTGGAAGCTATCCGGCACCACCTCGGGAAGCTCAGGGGGCGGCTCGAGCAGGATCTCACCGCACGGCATCTCCGGTCCCTTGCGGCGTTCACCGCGCCCTACTATCACGGTGGTCACTGCGGTACCTTCCCGTACCTTGTCTGTGTGGCCCTCGCGCGGCCGCGACTTTGCGTAATGTTGAACCCATTGGCACGCACTGATACGAATCACTCGCATCCTAAGAGTTCTGCGGCCTTCATGAGCCGGCAACGGGCACCGGGGCGGGGCACCCGGCCCGGTCGACCGGCAGGGGCGTCGTAAGGGAGCCAGATGAGCCCGAGCAGTGTCGCCGACCTTTGCCGTGTCACCGTCGTCGGACCTCACCGGCGGGTGGACATCGTGCTTCCGGCTTACGTGCCGTTCGCCGAACTGTTTCCCACCGTGCTGCGCTACGCGGGAACAGATCTGGCCAACGTCGACCTCGCCAGCGGCGGGTGGGTGCTTCAGCGCCTTGGCCAGGCGCCTTTTCACCCGGGGATGACGCCTCAGCAGGTGGGCCTGCGCGATGGCGAGATGGTCTACTTGCGGCCGCGTTTGTCGCAACTTCCCGAGATTGCCTTCGATGACGTGGCGCACGTGATCGCGACCGGCGTGAACGAGCAGCCGGATCGATGGGGTGCTAAGGCGGCGCGGGGGGTGGCACTAGCCGCGGGGGCCGGGGCCCTGCTCGCGGCGGCGGCCGCGCTCCTGCTGTCGGGCCCGCCGTGGGCCCTGCCCTCGATCGCCGCCGCAGCGGTCGCGGTGTTACTTCTGGTCGCGGCTGTCGCGGTGTCGCGGGCTGGCGCCGACCCTGGCGCCGGCGCGGTGATCGGTTACCTGGCGCTGCCGTACGGATTCCTGGCCGGGCTGCTTGGGCCGTCGCGCCTGGCGCAACTCACGCACCTCGGCGCGCAGCAGTTGCTGGCCGGATTCGCGGCGCTCGTGCTCGTCGCGGCCATCGCTGGAGCGGCCATCGCTGGTGGATTACCCGTCTTTTTCGGCGTCGGCGGGGCCGCGCTTCTTGGTGCGATCGCGACGAGTGTCTCGGTCAGCTTTGGTGCCCACCATGGCGCCGCTGGCCCGGCCGTGATGACCGTCGCGGTCGCGCTCGCGCTGACTCCGCTGATCCCTGCGGTCAGCTTCCGGATGGCGCGCGTTACCTTGCCCCCCGTCCCACGCAACGCCGACGACCTGCGGCGTGACAGCCTGATGGTGGACGGCAAGAACGTGCTCGGCAGGACCGCCGTCGCGGACCGGTTCGTCACCGGCGTGGTCTCGGGGATCGGCCTCGTGGCGATCGGCGCCGAGATCGCGCTGGCATTTGGCACTGGCTTGCTCACCCACCTGGCATGTGCGGTCGTTGCCTGCGTGCTGCTGCTGCGCGCCCGGGTGTTCCGCGGCCGCGCGCAACGGCTGTGGCTGATGGTTCCCGGGTTTGTTGGTCTGGTACTGCTGCCGCTCGTGGCGTCCGTGCACGTTAACCAGCCGCAAATGCTGGCCATTGCGCTTGGGCCGCTGCTTGCGGGTGCCGCGATCGTGGTGGGCGTTGGCCTGTGGTTGCCCGGCCACCAGCCGTCGCCCTTCTGGGGCCGGGCGGCCGACGTCATTGACATGCTGCTCATCGTCAGCCTCATTCCGCTCGCACTCGCCGTGGCAGGCGTTTTTGGCTACGTGCGCGGGCTGGCGGGCTGAGCACGGGGGCGAACCGCGATGCAGAATCGTAAGGATCTCCTCCAGGCGCACCGGCTGATGACACAGCGGGCCGGGCTCGCGCTTTTACAGGGCGAGCCGGACACGGCCGAGCGGCCACTGCGCAGGATGAACATGGCGACCTTCGCTGGTGTCATGATCGCGGCGCTTGCCGTCGCGATCTTCTGGATTCTCGGCATCCTCACCCACTCCGGTGCGGCGGGACTCCCGAGCGCCGGCCGCGTCGTCATCGACGAGAACGGGAATTCTTACGTTCAATGCCAGCAAGGCGGCCGTGCTCTGCTATGCCCAGCGATCAACAATGCCTCGGCGCGGCTCGCCGCCGGCGTCGCCGCTGGCCCGGGCGCGGTCGCCGTGCAAAGGGCGTCGCTGGCGTCGCTGGCGAGTTTCCCGCGCGGACCGGTGATCGGGATTGCCGGGCTGCCACCGCTACCCTCGCCCGCCGCCCTTGTGCACGGTCCATGGTCGGTGTGCGTTCGGACTGTCAGTAATCCCACGACCGGCCAGCAGCAGATTTCCACCCTCGTCGCGGGCCACTCGGTCGGCGGGCAGCAGGTCGGCAGCAACGGGGCGGTCCTCGTCCAGGCGCAGAACCAGGAATGGCTAGTCTGGAACGACCAGCGCCTGGCCATCACCAATGCTGTGGCAGCCTTGCTGCCCGGCGGCGCCGAGGGACCGGTACAGGTGCCGTTCCAGTGGGTGAACGCGCTGATCCGAGGGCCGGCGTTCGCCCCGCTGGTCCCACCGGATTTCGGTAGACCGGCGACGAACAGCCCGGGGGGCTTCGAAACCATCGGTCACGTGTACACGGTGGACAGCGCCGGTGGAACGCTGTGGTACGTACAGCTACGCGACGGCCTGGCGCAGATCAGCCAGACCGAGTTCGAGTTGCTCCAAACGGATCTGCAGGCGCAGCAGACGTCCCTGAGCCTGTCGGACGTGGGAAGCCACCTATCGAAGACCACCGAATTTTCGCCGCAGGACCTTCCGGCCGTACTGCCGCGTCTTGTTTCCGGCGATCCCGCCATGCCGTTGTGTGCTGTGTACAACCGTGCCGGACAGAGGCCGGACGGCGGTGAGGTCACCGTGGGCGGTGCCATTCCGTCCGGCGCCCAGCCCGTTCCCGCCGCCAGTTCGGTGACCGCGCGGGCGGACCCGCCCGTGGACCAGGTGTGGCTGCCGCCGGGCGCGGGGGCACTGGTTAGCGCCATCCAAACACCGGGTCAGCCGACCGCATATGTCCTGGTCGCGGGGGCAAGAAAATATGCGCTCGCATCGCCGGCTTTCGCAGCAGCGCTGGGTTACACCATGGGCTTGCCGTGCACGGGGCAATGCACGGTGGTGCCCGCGAACATTATGAACCTCATCCCGTCGGGACCTGCATTTGATCCCAACCAGGCGACCCAGCAAGTCACAGGCTAGGTCGAGCTGGTCGGCACGTCGCGGCTTGGCGGCGGCGATCGTCTCAGATCCGTCCGGAAATTCTTGGTCAGCCGATCACCTGAAGCGAACGGAGCTCGGCGGTGATATCGGGCAGCAGGCCGTTCACATCGTTCGGCACCGAGACAACCAAGACCGCGGCGAAGCGCCCGTACCACTTCGACACCCACCCGGAGTTCAGCGCAGCATCCGGGCCGCAGGTCTCCCGGCGCAGCGCCGATGGTGGGTCAATTGGCGGCGAGGACATCCGCGATCTTCGCGGCGGCCCCGTCCGGGTCGTCGGTGTTGTGCAGCAGGTCACCCCAGGACCAGCGGTAGAACCAGCCTAAGCGCCCGTCGTCGCCGGCCGTCGGGGTGCAGTCGACGGTCTCCCCGAGCATGGCGGCACCAGGGATGAAGATGTGCAACGCCGGCGGGTAAGTCGTCTTCACCGCGGCATGGAAGCCGTGGCTATCCAATGCCACAGCCAGCTTCTGCAGGTGATACGTGCGTGCGTGATCGCGAGCGACTGCCTGCATCGCCTCCACCTTGTCCGGTCGGCACGGTAGCTGCGCGAGCACGATGCGACTTGTCACGCCCTTGGGCGGTGTCGGCATGCCCAATGTGCGCCTCAGCGGCGTGACCCGCCACCATAATCACGATAGCCGCCGTACGAGCGTTGAGGGTCACAACCACTCGTGTCGCTGTGCCGCGGCTGCCAACGTGGGCTGGCACCCATCGCATTACTGGCTGGCGTCGCCGGGTGCGTCACGTAGCTGCCGTACGGGTTACTCGATCCCGGGCCGGCGAGCGGTTCAGTCCTGGACACTCCATACCGGGCCGACAGGGCCGAACTCGACAGGTAGCCGCTGGCGAAGCCGCCCGCGTGTGGCGGGCTGGGGGAACCGTGCGCGGAGTTACCGCCCTGGGCGCGCGAGATGCCACCCGCCGGGGCGGCAGGCGTGCGGGTGGGGAACGCTGCCGCGTGGCCGTTAGTGGCCGATGGGCTGTAACCGCTCGTCGCAGCGGTGCCGACGGGTCCGCCGATATCAGCCGGGCCAGTGTGTTGCCACGTTTCCCCGGCCGGTCGGCCGTTGGTGGCATTCTGCGGTACCCGGCCGACAGCGGGGGCTGCGTGGCTGCCCGTCGCGGCACCGTAAGAGTTCCCGGATGAATCAGCGCGGTATGAGGCGGTGGTATGAGATGCGGCTTGGGACGCGGCGCCGTAGGACGCCCTGTCATCGGAGCCGACCGCGTGCGAACCGCTGTACCCGCCCACCGACGAGCCGGTCACCTGCACGTCGCCGCCAACCTGGCCTGCTATCTGATCCCGGCTCGCCGCAAAAGTCGCGCCGCGGGATGGGACCCCGGGTACGGTGTTTGGCGCGGTGTCGTAGGAGGTCCTGGCCGCGTGACCAGTGCTCGCGGGTATGCCGTAGCCAGGGGTATTGGTATAGCCGCCAACCTGCTGTTCCCCTTTGGAGGACGGACTGCGATATGCCTCCGGTGGCGCGGAGTGGTAACCAGCCGGGTTACCCGTGGCGGCCACGGACTCCTGCCCGCGCTGTGACCAGTCGCGCTGTCCAGGGCCGCCGCCGGGCCACCCGCCGGGAGGAGTGGCCGGCTGCCCAGCAGCCGATCTGGTGCCGTCGCCCGCAGCCCGCAGGCCCCGTCCCTCGCCCGCAGGCTCCCCGAGGCTCGCCAGTAGAGCAAGGTTGGGGTGGGCGTAATCCGCCGCGCCGTGCCCGGCCGACGTTCTCCCGGCGGGTACCACCCGTCCAGTGTCAGTTGTGCTGCCCGAGCGCCGCACCGGCAGCGCCGGAACCTCGCGCTGCACCCGGCCCGCACTTGGCTGATGGGTAGTGCTGAACTCGGGCATGGCCATGGTCGCGGTCTGCGGCTCGGGCTGCGCCAGGTTGGGGTCGGTGCCCGCATCCAGCCGCTTCTTCGGCTGGGATTCCGGGGGCCGGAGATCAGCGGCATACTGAGCGGTCCTGGACGCGAGCGGCTTGTCTGCCGAGAGCTCTGCCCAGTAGTCCTCGTCGGAGACGCTGTCCCAGTTGGTGTCGTTCCAGCCGCCAGAGCCATCTCCAGAACCATCTCCGCCGCGGCCCCTCAGCGGCCTTGCGCGCGTCTTTGGCTGCTGCTTTTGCTGCATGCGCCGCCTGCCCGCTTCGGCGAACACACGTGGGTCCGGGATGTCGTCGGCAGTGGGCCGGCTCGCGGCCCGTGCGACCTTCGTTGCCGCGCCGAGCACGCGCTCTTTATCCCGCAGGCGTGGGAGTTCGGCGGCCGAACCTGTGGCCGTGGCCGGCGGCGTTGGTACCCGTCGCCGTAGCCGTGCCGGGCGCCGCGCGCGCTCCGCACTGCCCAGCCAGTGGCACGCTGGTATTCGGTGCCGAGGCCAGGATCGGTGCCGAGGCCAGGATCGGTGGCGAGACCAGGATCGGTGGCGAGACCAGGATCGGTGCCGAAGGCAGGATCGGTGCCGAAGGCAGGATCGGTGCCGAAGGCACGATCGATTTGAGCGGGATCGCCCTCCATCGACGTGGTCGTCTGGCCGCCTCGCCCGCGGTAGCCACGCCGCCCGGCATGGCCGTCTGGCC
Source organism: uncultured Actinomycetota bacterium (assembly GCA_963820395.1). GTDB lineage: Bacteria > Actinomycetota > Actinomycetes > Streptosporangiales > Streptosporangiaceae > DATFVJ01. The sequence continues at coordinate 247,209 of CAWGAE010000012.1, forward strand.
GCGTACGGCCGGACGTCCGCCTGGTTTCCTGCCGCCTGGTTCCCTGCCGCCTGCGGTCGGCTCTTCGCCTTGCGCCGAGGTCATCGGAACCGACGTCATCGGAATCCGCCAACTCGCCGTCCGCTCCCGGGGAATCCCGATCGTCGTCGGCTCGCATCGGGCGGAGGCCGAGTGCTACGGCAACGAGAACCCCGATGACAACGGTCACGAGGCCGAGTACCACGAACAGCGTCATCACACCACCAAATTGGTATGTCCACAGGGACGGCGCCAGCCAGGATGCGTGACCATCGACGCGGCCCTGCCCCCGAAACGCTAGCGCCCTGGATCGGTCCAAGGCTGCCCGCCCGGACACTGATTCTGGCCGACCGGTATGAGCGCTGTCACACGATTGGAGAAGTTTTAAAAACAAGCGCCTACGTAGGGTATCCATGCGTTTACCTGACCGCGCCCAGTCGCAGTGGCACTCGCGCCGCGCCGGTCAGCGATGCTCGTTTACCACCACTCCGGTGATCCTGCCCCGCGCGAGGGCGCGCGCCCCGATCGCCGACCACGCTTCCTGCGCTGGGGCTCCGTTTGGCAGGGGCACGGGCGCGTTCATCGCATACAGCGTGAAACGGTAAGAGTGGCTGCCCGGCCGCGGGCATGGCGGATGATAACCGGCTATGTCATCGCTACCCTGTGCCTGCCGGGCGTTCGGCGGGACAGACGCCTCTTGCAACTCCGTCGTCTGCGGGCTGATGTCAAAGACGATCCAGTATATGAAGGGCGTCACCGGGGCATCCGAGTCATCGACCACGAGCGCGAGCGCCTTGGTTCCGGTCGGCACGCCTGACCAGTGAATGGGAGGGCTCACGCCCTTGCCGAAGCAGGTGTATCGCTGCGGGATCACCCCCTGGTCACGGAACGCCATGCTGGTGACCGTGATGATCTGAGGTACGTCGAAGGAAACCGCATTCGTGCCACCGATCAGGCCGCAGCCTGCCGCCGAGGCGCACATCACGGAGGTGGCGATAACGGCTGGACCGCGTGCGACGCCGGTGACGAGGCCGCGCCATGCGGGAATCCGGCGTCCAGTCACCCGCCGATCGTACGCGGTTGCGGGGCTGGTCCCTGCCGGATTCCGGCGCGACTGCCTCGAGACGAACCGCTTCCAAGCTTGCGGCGGCCTGCGGGGCGCCCGCAGACGAGCCCGGCGTCGATCCGTCTCGCAGCCGCATTCGGTCCACTTCGTGGTATCTGACGGCATCGCGGCCTGCGCAAGCCGTTAAAGAGCCCGAACGGCTGCCGCGGGCAGAGCACGGGCACAACCCTGCAGGTTAACGGCTACGTCGGTTATGCCGACCATATCGATCATTTCGGCTGAGTTTAGCCGCGATAGCCGCGACACCGGCCGTAGCCAGCGATTTTGACATGCGTATTTGATCCGCCTGAAAGTACTCTAAATGGAGTCATAAAAGCGGCCCGGATATCGAGGAAATCGCCCCCCCGCCGCGAGAATTCCGACATCCTTAATCCATTGTGAGTTATTTGCTCGCTGCCAGTTCAGTGTTGTGCGCCGGCTTGGTGCTCTTCCTGCTTGCCCAGTGGCGAAGCTGGCAACCCTCGCTGCCTGCGGCGCTTGCCGTCGGAGCGGCACTGCGCGGCGGCGTGTGGGCCGCGGCCGCGTCCCAGCCGTGGCAGCCGAAGGATTTCAGGCTTGACTTCGCCGCCGCCGGCGCCGCTGTGCTACATCACCACGATCCACTGCTGAGCGGCCGGCCACGTGGATGGCCGTTTTTGCCGACCATGGCATTCGTGCTCGCCGGCGAGCTCAAGCTCGGCCAGATGACGCATCTGCCGTGGCCGGTCGTCGGCCGTCTGGCACCTGTCGTGGCCGACCTGATCATAATCCCGCTCATTGGCATGCTCGCGACCGACCGTGGCCCGTTGCGCAGGTTCCAGTACGCCTGCAATCCGCTCGTGATCCTCATCTGTGCGATGCATGGCCAACTGGAACCCGAGGTGCTTGTGCTTTGTGTCGCCGCCCTCGTAATGGCGCGGTCACGCCAGAGCGAAGCCGCGGGGATACTCCTCGGCCTGTCCGCAGCGATCGGGATCTGGTCGGCCCTGCTGGCGCCCGGGGTACTCCTGATGTTGCCGGGCTGGCGGAAACGGCTGCATTGCGCGTGCTGGGCGGCGAGCGTGCCTATCGCCTTCCTGATCACCTCACCGCTCACCGTGGGCACGCCGGTCCGACTGCTGCCCACCGTGGTCCGCCGGATAGTCGGCGTACGCGCCTTCATCGGGGGATGGGGCTGGACGGTGGCCCTGACCCACGGCAGATTGGAGCTGCTGAGCTCGGTAGGCACGCTCGGCATGGTGGCGCTGACGGTGGCGTTGCTCCTGGCGGCCTATTTGTGGCGGCACGCGGATCCGGTCGACCTGACCGTCGCGCTGCTGATCACGTTCCTGGTCGTGAGCCCGCGCGTCAGCGTCCAGTACCTCGTCTGGCCGATGCCGTTCCTCGCCGCCCGGACGACCAGGTTCGCGTTTCCGGCGACAATGGCGGCCTCCGTCTGGGACGGGATCAGTTACCTAGCCTTCGGCCTGCAACAGGGGCCGGCGTCGTGGCACCGTTACACGCTGGCCTATTGGTCGTGGGCTGTGATCCCCCTGCTGATTCTCGCCATGCCATGGGAACGCAGGCGTGGTGACCGTCGTGTTGCCCCGGTCCCCGTGGAGCCCGCTGCCGAGTCCGCCGCACATGGAGCAGCCGTCGGATCCGGGTAAGGGACGCCAGCGGCGCGCTGCCGCCTAGGAGCGCCTACGTAAGAACGGACGGCGAGCGGCGCGAACACCACCACGATGCCGGGTGCCCAGAGCGGCGACTTCAGCGAGGCCGCTGGACCCGCACGTCTATCTCCTTGGCCAAGGGTTCCCTACGGGGAGCTTCGACCAGGCCGAAAACATCGAGCTGGAGCAGCGCATCAATGTCGACGGCGTGACGGACGGTCTCGGTTAACGGTGAACTGCGGTGATTGTGTTCATTGCAATTCCGCGCCTATCTCTGCCCATACCACTTTCCCGCCCGGGTCTTGCGGGAAGTGCCAGTTCCACAGCGTGCTGATGGTTTCCACCAGCAGCAGTCCACGGCCATTTCCGGCGTCGTTGCGCGAGTTCATCCGCATGGGGTTCCCGGCCCCGCGCGCCTGGCAGGCGTGGCCATTGGCCTGCAGCAGCAAGTCCGCCATGGCCGAGGCCCAGCGCTGCTGGGCCGGAACGAAGTCGTAGATGTCTTTAAGATCACGAAGCAGGTGGGCTCCGCACCAGGCGTGCAGCGCGCCGGTCAGATGCGAGTAGCCGGCGTACCCGTCACGCATCAGCACGCCGGTGTATCCGGGCAGCACCCCGCCGGCGTCGATGTCGCCGGCGGACTGCCCGGCCACGTGCAGGCAGGTCAGGTAGCGGGTGCAGGCCACGTGCACGTACGTCAGGCTCTTCGCGGCCCGGGCGGGGGTCTCGTCGGCGTTCAGCGCCGGGGCGGTGCGCAGCAGCGCCCGGACGTGCTCCATGAACGGCGCCAGCGCGGCGGCGGCGCGGCCGCGGATCCCGGCCATCCACCCGGTGGAGACCTTGATCCCCGCCATCTGGCGCAGCAGCAGCGCGGCCCGCAGCACCGGCACGTGATGCCCGCAGACCAGGTTCGCCGCCTGCGCCCGGGTCTCCGGCCCGTACACCACCCGGCTGGTCACATCCGCCGGGACCTGCCCGGCGCTGGCCGCCTGACAGCACGGGCACACCTTGGTGATCCTGCGGTACTCGATGATGTACGGCGGGGGCGGCGGGGTGATGTCCCATCGCTGCCGGCGCTTGGTGCGCACCGCCGGCTCCCCGGTCAGGTCCCGCCCGCACCGCCCACATCCCGCGGGCGCGCACTCAATGGTCTCATCCGGGTCATCCGCCAGCCCTAACGTCCTGCCCGGCGCGCCGGGCTGCTTGCCGGGCTGCCGCCCGGTCTTCTCCCGCAGCGACCGGTCCTTGCTCTTCTTCGTGTACGGGCTATCCGACGACGGCGGCTTCGAGGAACTGGAGGAGTCGCGCCCTAGCCTGCGCTCTAGCTGCGCGATCCGGTCCGCCTGCCCGGCGATCGTCCCCGCCTGCCGGGCGATCACCGCATCCCTGGCTTCCAGCTCGCGCCGGCGGCCGCAGGCTGGAATCCCACCCAAGGATGCGCACACGCCACCTGTCAGAAAGCAGCCACAGCCGTACCAGGGTGCAGAGTTCCACCGCGCGGGTCGCCTGCAAGGCGTTGGTCAGCATTCCGAAACCACGAGTTCAGCGGCCTCGCTGAAATCGGTCAGTTTCCATTCCCACAGCAATTGCTGCACGCGCACAGGTTGCGCCCACGTCACCGTCAGCGACGTCCGGCGACTAGTTTGGCGCTCATTTTGATCGCCTTGACCGCGCCCGTCGCACCTGCTTGCAACGTGAACCCGAGAGTTAGCACGAATATGCCCGGGATAAAGAGTGTGTGCGAACCGAGCATGAGGATCCCGATGCGACCTAGGAGGTACGGGGGGGTGCAGACCACCGCTCCGATCGCCCCGCCCACGACGGTCGCGGTCATCTTGTCTCGTTTCGAATAGGTGGCCTTCATACCGACGAGTCGCGACGGCACGGCGACGTAGCAGACCATCATCACGGCGATGACGATGCTCAGCGAGACCGCGAACCACCAGATACCCCAGCGGGTGAAGACCATGGTCGATAACCCGAGAAACAAGCCGACGACCGCACCCGACCCCAGGACAACCGCGAGATGTGAACGGGCCTCGGCGAAGGCCGGGCGGATCTTCAGCGGACGCGGTCTCACGATCGCGAAAGCGAAGACAGCGTTCAGGAAGAAGCTAGCCGCAGTGATCGCGGAGATGGCGAGAACGATCGGGATGAGGACCGGGCCGCGCAGGACGAGCAAGGTCTTGCCATGGAGCAGATGGGCTTTCAGGTCCAGCATGGCGGCCCAGATCCACATCGCTGGGAGCACCTGGACCAGGGTGAGCCGCCAGTTCGAGAACAGCAGCTTCAGTCCTTCCAAAAGCATGGCGACGGCACCGACGACAAGGGCGAGCGGAGCCAGAAAACGGTGCGAGCGGCTTAGCTGGAGAATTGCGTCCTCGACGGTCGAATTGTCACCGTCACGGAGGGCCAGGATCAGCCGCCCGACCTTGGCTCGCAAGGTGGCCCGGTGCGATGGCGACGCCTCGCCGCCGGGCCCGGGCGCCGCGGAATGCTCCACAGCATGGCCATCAAATCTCGAGGTCGCATGGCCATCAGCGTTCGAAATCGCAGCCTGCTCGTGTGCATCCCTTTCGATGGCCACTGCGGGACACCCCTTCGCGTGCAGCCGATTCGCGTGCAGCCGACCTGGTGCTGGACCCACGTCCGCCTGGCGGAGCGAGCCGCCGCATCGCCTGTGGCAGCCACGTTCGCCTGTCCGCGCCCTCCGAGTCTAACCTTGATCATTCGTGCGCCCACAGGGCCGGATAGGGCTTCACTATCGAGTCGGCCAGTGGCGGTGGCTCGTCAGTCCTGGCGGCGCGAACTCCCAAACATGATCTCGTCCCAGGTTGGGACCGACGAGCGGCGACTGCGGCCACCAGCCGCCTTCCGCGCGGAGCGGTCACGAGCCGGCGGCTCAGGTGGGGTTTCGGCCGCGGCTGGGTTCTCGTCAACGGCCGACGGCTCGCCCGCCGCCGCCGCTGGTGAATGCTGCGGCGTGTCTTGCCGCTGCGTTCCCGCGGCTGGCACCGGGGGTCGCCGCGGGGCTGGAGCGTGCGGCGCAGCCTGCCCGGGTCCGTGCGCTGCGGCCTGCCCGGGTCCGTGCGCTGCGGCCTGCCCGGGTCCGTGCGCTGCGGCCTGCCCGGGTCCGTGCGGCGCAGCGCGGCCGGCCGCCAGCGGTTCGGCCAGCCCGGCTGCCTGGGGCCGGTGCGTGCCTGACACCGGTGGCTGGAGCTGTGGCACGCCCGACGGGGATGGCTGCGGTTCTGGCGGCCGAGCGTTACGGCGGCCCTGGGCGGCAGCCTTGGCTTCGACGTCGCTGTCGGCCGCGTGCGCCGACTCGGACGCCGCTAGTGAAGCGAGCTCGGAGTCCGGCGCTACCGTCGGCCGCGGAACCGCCGGGTTGGATCGTGGCACGAAAGGTGTCACTGTTCCCCTGCCGCGAGTGGCGTGGTCGGGGTGCGCTATCAGACCTGCCGCCTCCAAGGCGTCCACGGGCAGTGAGAGCCGTGCGGCCTCGTCGTCCTCGGGCATGGCGTGGCGCCTGCGTGGGTCGAATACCCACGCTGCCGTCCGCCGCTTAGCGCCCGTGCCGAAGGTCAGCTCGACGAGCCAGCTGCCGTCGCCGCGTTTGCGCGAGTCCCACTGCGCCTCTTCCGGATCGACGCCGAGATCTCGCAGGCGTTCGGTGACAATCTCACCGAGCTGCGGGCCCGGGCGCGGGTCTCCGGGAAGTCTGACCGAAGCAGCCTGCGCCTGCTGTGCCACGTAGGCACGCTCCGCCAGCACCGGTCCTTCGAACCAGCGCACCCGCTCGATTGGCACGCTGGCCGTGTCCGCGATCTGCTCGGCCGTCTCACCGGAGCGAATCCGGGCCTGGATCTCCTTGGGTCGCAAGGGACTCTCCACTTCGATCTCGTACTGGGCGAGCCTGGAGAACTGGCCGCGGACCACAGCCCGCAGCCGCTCATCGTTCGGCAGGGTGAAGACCGTGGCCCGCCCCGGCTGGGCCAGGACGACGTAGGTGCCGTCCTCGCTCACCGCGACGAGGCGCAGTTCCTGCATCGGCGTCCCTTCCGCGCTGCCGGGCCGTACCGGGCTGAATCTGCTGCTGGGCCGTTCCGGCTGTACTCCGCTCCCGGGCCGTTCCGGCTGTAATTGCCTTTCCGTGAGTCCCGGTTGCAACTCTCCTTCCGTACCGTCCCGGCTGTAACTGCCCTTCCGTGCCGTCCCGGCTGTAACTGCCCTTCCGCGCCGTTCCGGCCTGCCTGCTTCCGTGCCGGGCCGTCCCGTACCTGGTGCCGGGCCGTACCGGCACTCTATTCCGCCGCACCTGCGTCAGGCGGCCCGCTGGCCGACCTGCGCCACCTTGCGGTGTATGTCTGTCGCCCCGGCCGTCCGGTGCCGATGCCACGCCTCCCCGTAGTTGAGTCTGTCCGGTCTATCGGGCACTGCGCCAGCACCTTGCCCGGCATGTCCCAACATCAGCGTGTGATCGTTATCGGTGGCGGCACGGGGCATCATCGCTGCGCCAGGCACCATGGATCGCACCGTGGAGCGCGCCGCGCAAAGCTGCGCCGGAGCCGCACGGATGAGGACGGATAACGAGAGACCAAGGCCGGGGCACCATGTCAGGTAACTGTTCCCGGGGTTCCGCCAGGTGTCCGGGCGAGCGGCGGGGGTGACCTCGCGGCTCCTGGCGGGCCGGCTGGTAGCCGCAGCGCGCGCGCCCCGAGCAGGCCGGACAGCGCGGCAAGGATGCCGCAGCCGAGGGCGAACGCGTATCCCCAGTGAGCGCCTCGTGCGTCGACGATGTGCCCGGCCACCGGCGGGCCAACCGCGAGGCCGATGCCGATCGAGGTGGATAGCCACGACATTCCCTCCGTCATCAGCTGCGGGGGCAACTTGTGCTCGACGATGCTGAACCCAGCGATCAACGTCGGGGCGATCGACAGCCCGGAGAAGAAGATGACGACGGACAGGATGAGCAGGGTTGGGAGTGCCCACATCGGTGCGACGCCGAGCACTATCCCCCCGAGGGTGATCAGGAACCGGCGGTCAAGCGGAGCCCGCCACTGGCGTGCGCCGTACCAGAGGCCCCCCACCGCGCTACCCAGTGCATATGTGCCCAGAACCAGGCCCGCGAGTGGCTTGTGGCCCTGCTGCGACGCGAACGCGATCGTGCTCAGGTCGATTGCGCCGAACATCGCGCCGAGAAACACGTAGACTGTGGCCAGTGCGATCATGCCCGGCACCCTGATCGCGCTGCCCGGTTGTTCCCGCGGTTGCACGGGCGGCTCGGTCCGCCGCTGTGCCGCGAGCCATAGCGTGCCGGCCACGGCGAGTCCGCCCGCCGCGGCGACGCCCGCGACGGGGTACACCTCGGTGGCGAGGATGGTGACGATCACGGGCCCGGTGATGAAGATCAGCTCGTCGGCCACCGACTCGAGCGAGAACGCCGTATGCAGCAGCGGGGTGTCACCGACAAGGCAGCTCCATCGGGCACGCACCATTGAGCCGAGAGATGGCATCGTGCCGCCGAGTACGCCACCGGTGACGAACAGCGTCCACAGCGGTGCGCGCAGCACCGCGCACGTGATGAACGCCACGGCGCTGATGCCGAAGACAGCGGTGAGCGGGCGCAGCACGCGCGCCTGGCCGAACCGATCGGCCAGGCGGCCGAGCCGCGGTACGAGAATCGCGTAGCAGATCGCACCCGTGGCCGCGACTGTGCCAGCGGTGGCGTACTTCCCGGTCATCGCCGAGACGAGCAGCACGATGCCGAGGCCGAGCATGGACATCGGCATCCGGCCGACGAAACCCGCGGCAACCAGGCCCCGTGCGCCCGGCATCCGCAGCAGTCGCAGGTATGGGTTGCCGCGGCAGCCTTCTGGCACCGCGCGCCCGTTCTCTCTCACGATGCAGCTTCCTCCCATTCCTGACGGTACGGGGCGCAGCAAGCCGTGCTGGTTGATCACCTGGCTGCCGGGTGGCGGCAAGGGCTTATCGTTGTTCTGCCGTGAGACGTCTCGCTTGGCGCAGCGCGCCACTACTCATCGCCGGGTTCGTGGTCGCGCTTGGCGCGGCCGCTGCCGCCGGTGGCGCGATCCTTATGGAGACCTCTGGCCACGGCGCCCGGACGCCGCGCGCGCTCCAGCCTTCGGTGCCCAGCAAGATCGCTGCCAAGGCCGGGCAGTCGACCAGCGGCACCGATACCGTTACCGCGGTTCCGGTCGCACCACTTCGCCGCATCGTCCCACCCGACCTGCTCGTCGTCGTGCCGAGCGGGATCACCACGGAGCAGCTCACGAAGCTCAGAAAGCTGCGGTACGTGCGGGACTTGATCACGGCAGACGGTGGCGCGATCCATCTCGAGGCCAGGCCGGTCAATGTGCTCGGCGTCGATCCAGGCACATTCCGTTCCTGGACGCCGCCCCCGACAGCGGCGAGCGAGCCCATCTGGTCGTCGCTAGCCAGGAATGAGTTCGTCCTCTCCACCAGTGCGCAGGCACGGTTCCGGCTCCATCGGGGAGCGTCGTACCAGATGGTCGGCGTCGGCCAGCCACTGGTGCAGCTCGGCGCTTCTGCCGCCCTCGGTGTCCCGGGCGTGGACGCGCTGGTTAGCCTGAAGACATCCCGGGTGATCGGCCTGGTGCCCAACGTGGCCGCGATGATCAATGCACCTGGAGCTGCCATACCCGCGCTGATCGAACGCGTGCGTGCCGTGCTCGGGCCACGGAGCGAGGTCGTCAACCTGCAGCCCACGGCGAACCAGCTTCCGGTCGATTCCGGTGTTCCCGTGGGACGGCCGGCGACCTACCTGGACCTGTACCGGGAGTCCTCGGCGGAGTACTGCCCCGGGCTGTCCTGGACGGTGCTTGCCGCGATCGGGCAGGTCGAGAGCGGTCATGGCCGCAACGACGGCCCGTCCACGGCCGGAGCGCTCGGCCCGATGCAGTTCCTGCCGTCGACCTGGCAGGCATGGGGCATCCCCGGGTTCGGCGACACGACGGCCGACATCATGAATCCTTACGACGCGGTGCCGTCCGCAGCGCGTTACCTGTGCGCGAGGGGCGCGGCGGCCGGGGGCGCTTCCTTGTCTGGTGCGATCTATGCGTACAACCACGCGGACTGGTATGTCAGTGAGGTGCTGGAACTTGCCCAGGAGTACGCGCAGCAGTTCGGCTGACCGGCTGAGCGGGCAGGCCGCCTGCGCGACCGCATGCCGGTAGCTGGCGGCTGGCGCCGCTGCGGGTGATGATCCGAAGGCGAGCGGGCAGGCGCAGTGAGCAGGCTAAAGTGAGCAGGTTAACGAGCCAGCGCGACGGGGCGTTCGCGACGATCTGCCGCGGCGGTTCCACGGCGTTGAAGCCCGGCCCCGCCGTCCGGGTCCTCGGCTGGTCAGCCGCCGGCGCCGCCGGATGGCGTGCGGGATGCCGCCCGCGGTACGCGCTCAGCGCGCATGGCCGTCATGAGCGCCAGAAGCACCAGGCCGACCACGATGTACAGATTGCCGCTGAGCAACTGCAGCCCGTGCCAGTGGTACTCGGCGAACCACGGGTGGTCGCCGATCGCGAAGTAGCTCGCCGGAGCGAGCCAGAGCAGGCCCTGCGGAACGAGGACCGGGTGGGCGGCCCAGAGGTTGGGCCATGCGCCGAACGTGGCGAGGATCGCGGCGGCCAGGCCCGAGGCTGCCCAGCGGCGGGGCCCGGCGGCCCGGGCCGCGTGGTGGGCGAGGACCGCTACCCCCGGTCCGATCCACACCCAGTGGTGATCCCAGCTGATCGGGGAGACAAGGAGCCCGGTCAGCGCGCACGCCAGCAGCCCCTCCACCGGCCTGCCCGACTGGTGCAGCGTCGCCGCGCAGGCTAGGCCCAAGACCGTGACCGGCGCCGCCACAGCCACCCAGACCGGGAACCCGGCCGCGACGCTGCCGGCGAACCGGGTGATGACCCCGCGCAGCGACTGGTTCTCCAGATCTCCGATGAACCCGGTCCTGCCGCCGTCAAGGAACAGGCCGCCCAGCCACCACCGGGCCGACTCGCCGGGCAGCACGGCAAATCCAATGGCGACCGTCGCGGCGAATGAGCCCGCCGCGACCGCCGCCTGGCGGAGCCGCCCGGTGATCGCCAGGTAGGGAATGAAGATCAGCGGAACCAGCTTGATGCCGGCCGCGATGCCCACCCCCACGCCCGCCCAGCTGCGCTCCTCCGGTTGCCAAAGGTCCCAGATAACCAGGGTCATGAGCAGCAGGTCCACCTGGCCGAGCTGGAGCGTGCGCAGCACCGGCTGAGTCCAGAACACCGCGGCGATTAGCAGCAAGGTCGCGCCAGCCCGCAGCCGGTCCCTGGCGTAGCCAAGACGCCGTAAGGTCAGCCAGACGGCGGCGGCAAGCGCGAGCAGGCTGCCGGTCCACATGAGCCAGCGCAGGGCCGTCAACGACAGCAGCGCCGGCGCGGCAAAGACGGCCGCGGCAAAAGGCGTGTAGGTGAATCTCATCGCCGGGTTCAGCTGCCAGGTGTACAGATCCGCCGGGTGGTGCAAAACGACAAGGCCGCCGCCACGGTAGACGCGAAGGTCGAGCATGGGCATCATGCGGCCAAGCGGATACCTGAGCACCTCGGCGGCGTAGGCGGCCAGCGAGACGGACAGCGCGACGATGCCGAGCGGAAGGAGCCAGCTGCGGCTCTGGGGGTTTTCGCTGGAGGCAGCTGACCCTAAGACGCGGACGACCCGTTCTGCCCGCGCCACTGGCACCCCCATCACTCGGCGTTTCCGGTGGTGTGTCCCAATACCCGATATCGTGGGTCGAACGATGATAGCGCGGTCGCGGGGGAGGACACCGGATGTCGGCGGGGCAGGCGAAACGACACAAATAGCTCGCAGCGGGCAGCTTAATCGATAATACGGCTGCACATAAGTAGTTGTCCTTACCGCCCGCCCGCCTGCCCGCCCGCGTGCGGGTGTGCGGGCAGGCTCGCGCCGAACCCGCCTCTCGTCCGAACCCGCGGTGCTCCGGTCACCCGGCCGCATCTGATTGGATGGCGGGCGTGGGAGCGAACGAGATGGGCGGGCCCGCCTACGACGCGTTCCTGCTTGTCTCGTTTGGCGGCCCGGAGGGCCCGGACGATGTCATCCCGTTCCTGGAGAATGTGACGCGTGGCCGCGGCATACCGGTGGCACGCCTTGCCGAGGTGGGTGAGCACTATCACCTCTTCGGCGGGGTGAGCCCGATCAACCAGCAGTGCCGTGAGCTCATCGCCGCCATCGAGGCCAGCTTCGCCGCGGGCGGTTTCGATCTGCCCGTCTACTGGGGTAACCGGAACTGGCGTCCTTACCTGCCGGACACGGTCCGGCAGCTGGCGCGTGACGGCGTGCGGCGCGCGATTGCCTTCGTCACCTCCGCGTACAGCTCGTACTCGAGCTGCAGGCAGTACCTCGACGACATCGAACGGGGGCGTGCGCTGGCCGGCCCTGGAGCGCCGCGGATCGACAAGCTGCGTCCGTATTTCAATCACCCAGGCTTCATCGAGCCGCTGGCCGAGCACACCCGGGTAGCGCTCGCGACACTCCCGGCAGCCGTTAGGGATCATGCTCAGCTGCTTTTCACCGCGCACAGCGTGCCGGTGGCGATGGCGGATACGAGCGGGCCACGCGGTGGAGCGTACGTCGCGGAGCTAACCGAGGTGGCGCGGCTGGTCAGCGAGCGGGTGGACGGCGGCACGCATCCGTGGCGGCTGGTGTACCAGAGCCGCAGCGGCCCGCCGTCGCAGCCCTGGCTCGAGCCCGACGTCCGCGATTACCTGGCCGAGATCGCGGCCGGGTGCCGGGACGGAGCGGCTGCAGCGGTGCTGGTACCCGCCGGTTTCGTCTCCGAACACATGGAGCTCAGATACGACCTGGACGTGGAGGCTGTAGGCGCCGCCCGACGGCTCGGCATCGCGGTCGCGCGCGCGGCCGCCCCCGGCACCCACCCGCGGTTCGTGCGGATGGTACGCGAACTCGTGGCCGAGCGATTCGAAGACTCCGCGGAGGGTCCGGGCCGCCAGCGGGTCGCGCCGTGCCACCCCGGGCAAAAAGGGCCCAAACGGCTCGCGCTGGGTACTCTCGGCCCGAGCGCGGACTCCTGTCCCGCGGGGTGCTGCGCCTACGTCGGGCCAGGTGCGCCCGCGGCGCGCGCGTCAAGCGGCCAGGGCCGATGATCGCCGCTGAGCCGGACGAGCTGCTCGATCTCGCCGTAGCCGCCGCCGCGGCGGCGGGCCGGATGCTGACCGCGGTGCGCCTGCCAGGCCGGCCGGAGGTCGTCGGCACCAAGTCGAGCCCCACCGATGTGGTCACTGCGATGGACCGGGCGTCCGAGGAGCTCATCATCGCCCAGATCCGTGCCGCGCGGCCGGGTGACGTCTTCCTCGGCGAGGAGGGCGGCGAGGATGCCGCGAGCGAGGCCGGCGAGGTGCGACCGGCTGGCCCCGCACCTGTGCGGTGGATCATCGATCCCATCGACGGGACTGTCAACTACCTCTACGGGCTCGCTGACTGGGCGGTGAGCATCGCCGCTGAGCAGGCAGGTGAGATCGTGGCTGGCGTCGTCCATGTTCCCGAGCGCGGCGAGTTCTTCACCGCGGTCCGCGGCGGCGGGGCGCTGCTCAGCCGGGCGCCGGATGGGGCCGGCGCGGCGACGCTGCGGTGCCCGTCGGGCGTTCCGCTTGCCCAAGCCCTGTTGGCCACCGGGTTCGGCTACGAGGCGGCGCGCCGGGCGGTCCAGGGCGAAGTGGTGGCCGCCGTGCTGCCAAGGGTGCGCGACATCCGGCGGGGCGGGTCATGCGCGGTGGACCTGTGCTCGCTCGCGGCTGGCCGGGTCGACGCGTACTACGAACGCGGCGTCAACTACTGGGACCGCGCGGCCGGCGGCCTGATCGCCCGCGAGGCCGGTGCCTGGGTAGCCGGGCTGCGTGGCAAGCCGGCCGGGCCAGGGCTGACGCTTGCGGCGGAACCGGGGCTGTTCACTGAGCTGCATGATCTGCTCGTGACCCTTGATCCGGAGCGGGACGCCTGAGGGTGTTGCGCACGCACCGGCTCCATCACCGATGATGGAGACAGCGGGCTGGGCCGCCCGTGACGCTTACCTGGTGCTTACGGGCGCTGCGGGATAACAGTTAGGTACCGGTGGAGCGCGCCGTTGGAAGCGCGAGAGGAAGCACGTGCGGGTACTCATTGTCGAGGACGAGCAGGTCCTGGCTGACGCTATCGCGACGGGCCTGCGGCGCGCTGCGATGGCCGTCGACGTGGCCTATGACGGCGCGGGCGCGCTCGAGCGGACGAGCGTCAACGATTATGACGTGGTCGTGCTCGACCGGGACATCCCGCAGGTCCACGGCGACGAGGTGTGCAGGCAACTGGTGGCCAGCGGCACCAGTGCCCGCATCATCATGCTGACCGCTGCGGGGGAACTCGACGACAAGGTCACCGGGCTGGCGCTCGGCGCCGATGATTACCTCGCCAAGCCGTTTGCTTTCGCTGAGCTGATGGCCCGGGTACGTGCGCTGGGCCGTCGGTCCTCGCCGCCGCTGCCGCCGGTACTCGAACGAGCCGGCGTCAGGCTCGACCCGAACCACCGCGAGGTGACCAGGGACGGCCAGCCGATTGTGCTCACTAACAAGGAATTCGCCGTGCTCGAGGTGCTGATGCGGGCACAGGGCACGGTCGTCAGCGCGGAGCACCTACTCGAAAAGGCGTGGGACGAGTACATCGACCCGTTCACCAACGTGGTGCGGGTTACGATCATGACTCTGCGAAGGAAGCTCGGTGATCCCCCGGTTATCGAGACGGTCCCTGGCGTGGGGTACCGGTTGTGAGCGAGCCGACCGGACACGGCGGCACTCCGGTCCACCGGATCAGCGTGCGGGTCAGGCTCACGCTGCTTTACGGGGCGATGTTCTACGGCGCCGGAGTGGTGCTGCTCGTGGTGACCTACCTGCTCGTGCGCAGCATCATGAGCAACGTCATGGTCGTCGGGCCCTTCGGTGAAGTGCCTGCGTCGGACCGTGCCGCGTTCATCGACTCCGTCATGCACCGGCTGCTCATTCAGTCGATCATCGCGCTGATCGCGATTGGCGTGGTGGCCATCGTCGTCGGCTACATTGTGGCCGGTCGCGCCCTCGCTCCGCTGCAGCGGGTGACGGCCACAGCCAGGAGGCTGTCGGAGAGCACGCTGCACCAGCGGATCGCTCTGGAGGGCCCGGAGGACGAGATCAAGGAACTGGCCGACACCTTCGACGCGATGCTCGAGCGCCTGGCCCGCGCCTTCGACTCACAGCGCCGGTTTGTCGCCAACGCCTCGCACGAGCTACGCACACCGCTCACGATCAACCGGACCCTGCTCGAAGTCGCGCTCGCTGACCCGGAGGCATCCGAGGATCTGAGAGTTGTCGGCCGTACGCTGCTCGCCACAAATGCCAGGCACCAGCGCCTGATCGACGGCTTGCTGCTGCTCGCCCGCAGCGAGCGAGGACTCGACACGCGAACCCCGGTGGACCTCAGTGATGTGGCGCACTCCGCGCTCGCCACCGTGCGCACAGCGCTGGCCGGTGCCGGACTCACGCTGGATGAGGAATTGGCCGCCGCTCCTACCGCGGGCGAACCTGTGCTACTCGAGCATCTCGTGCGCAACCTGCTGGACAACGCGGTCAAGTACAACTGCGACGGTGGCACGGTATGGCTACGCACGTGGAGCTATGACGGCAGGTCATTCGTTTACGTCGCCAACACCGGGCCTACGGTGGCACCGTACGACATCCCACGGCTGTTCGAGCCGTTCCGCCGGCTGGCGGCGGACCGGGTCGGGTCGGAACGCGGCGCGGGTCTGGGCCTGTCGATCGTGGCGTCGGTGGTGCGCGCGCACGCCGGCGCGATCAGCGCGGTGCCGCGGCCAGGCGGCGGCCTCGAGATCACCGTGCGCATGCCGGCGGCGCCCGCGGATTTGCCGTCGCCCTCCGGCGAACCGCTCGCCGCGGGCGGGCAAGCGACGACCTGACGGCGACCACGAGAATCTCGTAGCGTTCGGCGTCGCAGTAAGGGGGTCATCGGCTGTGGTGGCGAGCCTGGCTGCCAGCGGCGGCGGCCAATGCCCCGGGGTCCACCGCCAATCATCTACCCGGCAACCGCGGGTTGAAGTAGTAGCCTGGGGGTGCCGGTGGGCACACGATCAGTCCCGCACCGGTGTCTGGGAGGGCCAGATGCGGATCAGCGACATACTTCGCGTCAAGGGCAGGCAGGTCGTCACTGTCACCCCGGACACGGACGTGCGGCACCTTCTCATGGTGCTCGCCGAACACCGAATCGGTGCTGTCGTCGTCTCTCACAACGGCACCTCGGTCGACGGAATCGCCAGCGAGCGGGACATCGTCCGGGCGCTGGCCGAGCGAGGCGCCGCGGTGATGTCTGAGGCGATCACGGCGATCTACACAGCCGACGTGCACACGGTGACGCCACAGACCCAGCTCGAGGAGGTCATGCGCATCATGACCGAGCACCGGGTCCGGCACGCGCCGGTCGTGGTTGACGGCGGCTTGCGAGGGATCGTGAGCATCGGCGACGTGGTGAAGAACCGTATCGACGAACTCGAAACCGACCGAGCCGCATTGACCAACTACATCACAGGTACCCGCTAACACGTCGGCTCAGCCTGCCGCTGTGGCCATTACGGCAGCCGGGTCGCCAAAGTGCCACAGGGTCGGCTGCCGCGGCTGGCCACTGGAACTAGTGTCCTGGATCTTTGATCCGCCGCAAAAGTCGCTCGAGTGATTCGAGGATTTCTTCCGCAGATTTCGTCCAGATGAAGCGTTTGGGGTCTTCGTTCCATGTGTCTACCCAGGCGAGCATATCCTTCTCGAGCGACTTTACGGACTTATGAACGCCGCGGCTCAGGAGCTTCTCGGTCAAAAGCCCGAACCAGCGCTCTACCTGGTTCAGCCAGGATGAGCTGGTCGGCGTGAAATGAATCTTGAACCTCGGGTGCTTTTCCAGCCATTGCCGGACAGCCGGAGTCTTATGCGTCGCGTAATTGTCCGCGACGATGTGGATCTGCAGCACATGCGGCTCGCCGCCGGGCTCGTCCGGTTCCGCCAGCTGGGGCACCTGCTTGTCGATCTCCTCCAGGAACTTGATCCATTCCTTCGCACGGTGGCTCTTGTAGGTTTTCGCGATCACCAGGCCGGTCGCGATGTCAAACGCCGCGAACAGGTCAACGGTGCCGTGCCGGACATAGTCATGTGTCCGCTCCTCCGGCATGCCGGGCATCATCGGCAGCACCGGCTGGGACCGGTCAAGGGCCTGGACCTGGGATTTCTCGTCCGCGCACAGCACAACCGCGTGCTCGGGCGGATTCAGGTACAACCCGGCGACGTCGTAGACCTTCTCCACGAACAGCGGATCGGATGACAGCTTGAACGTATCGGCCACGTGCGGCTTAAGGCGGAACGCCGTCCAGATCCGGCCGATGGTGGACTTGGACAAGCCGGAACGTTTCGCCATGGAAGCCCTCGACCAGTGGGTCGCGTTATCCGGCGTTGCCTCCAATGTATCGACGACGACTTTTTCTACCTGCTCGTCGGTGATCGTCGGCTCACGTCCCGGGCGCGGCTCATCGGCCAGCCCGTCCAGGCGCCTCTCGATGAACCGCTTACGCCATTTCCCGACTGTTGTGTGATTGCACCGGAGCAACGCCGCGGTTTCTTTATTGTCGTGGCCTTGCGCACAGGTCAGGATGATATTTGCCCGCAGCGCCAGAGCCTGTGATGATTTCGCCCGGCGAGCCCACCTTTGCAGCGTGGCCCGCTCCTCGCCGGAAAGCGTCAATTCGGCCTTAGGCCGCCCCGTCCTTGCCATGCCAATAACTTTACGGACACGTCCTGCTACAATGAGTTATGACACGCGTCCGGGTGATGTGACCTGCCTCACTTTTATGAGGGTCTAAAGGCGCAGGACACTAGATCCGCACCACACCCCGGGCACAAGTCGGTTGCGGGCGGCCGCGAAGTGCTCGTACTCGGCGCCATGCCGGAAGATCAGTGGCACGGCCACCTCGCCAGTACTCCGCCCCGGCCCAGCCTTCCGCACCCAGCCGCCTCGCAACCCGGGCACGACAGCCGATGCCGCGATTCGCGCGAGCACCTTGCATACCTATGCGCTGATCCCTATATGACCGGCTGGCGGTGGTGATCGGCGGCTCGGCATCGTCTTCCGTGTGCGGGGTACCCCGGTCGAACACCAGGTTGAAGGCTGACGCCTGATTCTTGATTGATTCCAGAAGCTGAGCCACACTTGGGAGCGTGCCGGCGACTTCGGACTTCGAGCGCATGTTGCGCGGGGCTTCGCTGCGTGTGACCGGTCCTCGGGTGGCGGTACTGAGGGCGGTGCACGATCATCCGCACGCCGACACGGACTCGATCAGCGGTGTCGTGCGTGAAGATCTCGCTGTGGTGGTGTCCCTCCAGGCCGTCTATGACGTGCTGCGAGTGTTGACTGATGCGGGTCTGGTGCGGCGCATCCAGCCGATGGGCTCCGTGGCGCGCTACGAGGCGCGGGTCGGGGACAACCACCACCATGTTGTCTGCCGGTCGTGTGGTGCCATCTGCGATGTCGACTGCGCGGTCGGCTACACCCCCTGCCTGACGGCCGCCGACGACGCGGGCTACCAGATCGGCGAAGCCGAGGTCATCTACTGGGGCCGATGTCCCGAGTGTGCCGCGGCTGCTTCTGCCGCGTCCGGCGGGTGATCGCAGGTACGCAGCGCTCGGCACCAGCAGGGCAGCACGGCCTTGGATGGAGAGCAACCGGGGTCAAGAGCAATCAGCTATCAGAACGAGACAGCGAGACAGCGAGGAGGACCGACGTGTCTGACCGCGGCAGCGAAAGCGAGAACCCAGTAATCCCCTCCCCGGCTCTCAGGCCGCAACGGCCCAGGACGAACCAGGACTGGTGGCCGAATCAGCCGAACCTGCAGGTTCTGCGCCAGCACTCGCCCCGGTCCAATCCGATGGGCGAGGACTTCAACTACGCAGCAGAGTTCAAGGCCCTGGACGTCGACGCGCTGAAGCGGGACCTCTTCGAGGTGATGACGACGTCGCAGGACTGGTGGCCGGCCGACTACGGCCACTACGGGCCGCTGTTCATCCGGATGAGCTGGCACGCCGCGGGCACGTACCGGATTCACGATGGCCGGGGCGGCGGCGGCCAGGGCGCCCAGCGCTTCGCTCCGCTGAACAGCTGGCCCGACAACGCGAGCCTGGACAAGGCGCGCCGGCTGCTCTGGCCGGTCAAGCAGAAGTACGGCCGGAAGATCTCCTGGGCCGACCTGCTCATCTTCGCCGGCAACTGTGCGTACGAATCGATGGGGTTCAAGACGTTCGGCTTCGGCTTCGGGCGCGAGGACATCTGGGAGCCCGAGGAGATCTTCTGGGGGCCCGAGGACACATGGCTCGGCGATGAGCGCTACAGCGGCGACCGGGAGCTCGCCGAGCCGCTGGCCAACGTGCAGATGGGCCTGATCTACGTGAACCCGGAGGGGCCCAACGGCAACCCGGATCCGCTGGCGGCCGCCCGGGACATCCGGGAGACCTTCCGCCGCATGGCGATGAACGACGAGGAGACGCTTGCGCTCATCGTCGGCGGCCACACGGTCGGCAAGACGCATGGTGCGGTCGATCCCAAGTACATCGGTCCGGAGCCCGAGGCGGCCCCGATCGAGCAGCAAGGCCTCGGCTGGAAGAACACCTACGGCACCGGCAACGGCCCGTACACCCTCACCGGCGGGCCGGAGGGCGCGTGGACCAACGAGCCGACGAGGTGGGACAACGGGTTCCTGGACAACCTGTTCTCCTACGACTGGGAGCTGACGACGAGCCCGGCCGGGGCGAAGCAGTGGACCCCGAAGAATCCCGAGGCGCAGGGCACGGTGCCCGATGCTCATGACCCGTCGAAGCGGCACGCCCCGATGATGCTGACGACGGACCTTGCGCTGAAGGTGGATCCGATCTACCGGCCGATCGCGGAGCGCTTCCACGAGAATCCCGACCAGCTCGCGGAAGCGTTCGCCAGGGCGTGGTACAAGCTGCTGCACCGCGACATGGGACCCGTCTCCCGCTACCTCGGCCCGTGGGTCCCGGAGCCGCAGGTGTGGCAGGACCCCGTCCCCGCGGTCGATCATCGACCTGATCGCGGACGAGGACATCGCCGTCCTCAAGGGCAAGATCCTCGCCTCGGGACTGTCCATCTCCCAGCTGGTCACCACCGCCTGGGCGGCGGCGGCAAGCTTCCGCGGCACCGACAAGCGAGGCGGGGCCAACGGGGCCCGGATCCGCCTTGCGCCGCAGAAGGACTGGGAGGTCAACAACCCGGCCGAACTGGCCAAGGTGCTGCAGACCCTCGAACAGATCCAGCAGGACTTCAACCGCTCACAGTCCGGCGGGAAGAAGGTCTCGCTCGCCGACCTGATCGTCCTGGCCGGGTGCGCGGCCGTCGAGCAAGCGGCGAAGAAGGCCGGCCACGACATCACGGTCCCGTTCGCGCCGGGGCGCACCGACGCCTCGCAGGAACAGACCGACGTGGAGTCGTTCGCCGTGCTGGAGCCGACCGCCGACGGGTTCCGCAACTACCTCCGGGCCGGACAGAAGTTGGCGCCGGAGACCCTGCTGGTGGACCGGGCCAACCTGCTGACGCTGACTCGCTCCGGAGATGACGGTCCTGATCGGCGGCATGCGGGCCCTGAACGCCAACTTCGGGCGATCTCAACACGGCGTCTTCACCGGCCGGCCCGAGACGCTGACCAACGACTTCTTCGTGAACCTGCTCGACATGGGTACGGAGTGGAAGGCATCGGCCTCGGCTGAGAACGTGTACGAGGGCCGGGATCGCGCGACCGGCGAGGTCAAGTGGACCGCCACCGCCGTCGATCTCGTCTTCGGTTCGGACTCCGAGCTTCGAGCCATCTCGGAGGTCTACGCGTGCGCGGACGCGAAGGAGAAGTTCGTGCGTGACTTCGTGACCGCGTGGAACAAGGTCATGAACCTCGATCGGTTCGACCTGGCCTGATCCCGATGTCCAGGCCGGCCGCTCATCGGCCGGCCTGGACATCCTCGGCGGTACTGTCGCATTAAGCTACTACGTGATCACGAGGTTGCAAATCTTCCGGCCTACGTTCACTTAGCGGCAGCGTGGCTTGATCACGATCGTTTCTCCTGGTCAGGGACGTGGGGAGGTGCCTGGGACCCGGAAGGGCGTAGGCACGCGAATTCGGGCGTGTCAGTTGCCTTGGGCTGCTGTGACCGCTTGGTTTGTCGGCGTGTACCTGCGAGAGTCACGGCGGGGTAACAAGGACGGCACCGTGGTGCGGTACCTGCGGCTGGCGCACAACGAAACGGCACCCGCGCACCGGCAGCCCGGTGGCCATCGCGGGCGAGATCTTCGGCTCGGTCGCGCACCTGCTCAACCGGGAGCTGGACATCGTGTTCGCGGCACCACCTCCACCCACGGGGAGTGCGAGGTCGCCGGCGGGCTCGCCGGGCTGCCCGACGAGCCCGCCGATGACCAGATCAGCAAGCCAGCCGAAGCGGGCCCGCACGTTCGGGCCGAGCGGTTCTGCGCACCCCGGACCCCGCCCCCGATGACCTGGCCGCCGCCTGCAAGCAGCTGATCGCCGTCGAGCGCGGCTGGCGGGACACGAAGACCGCGCTCGGGCGGCGGCCGGTGTTTCACGCCGGCCGGCCCAGCGTGCGCGCCATGGCGTGCACGGCGGCGACGTGCCCGTGCGGCAGCGACCGGGTGATCGTCACCGCCCGGCGGCGGGGACCAACTGCTGGCCCTTCAGGCCGGCGTCGATCAGGTCGATGACGTGGTCTGGCAGTGCGGAGAGGTTGGCCACGGTCTCGTTCTTGACCTTGCCGCCGTCGCGGTGGGTGCGCCGCAGGCAGGCCGAGGAGTAGTCCCGGCGGCGGCCCTGTTGGTCCACGTACCCGGTCTTGCTGACTCTGACTACGTGAACCTTGCCGCTGTTCGGCGTCATAGCCAGGTTTTACAGGCACGCGTGCGCGACACGTTGTAGTGACACGCCAACTTTCTGACTACGTTCCGTACACTGTTAACTTTCCGTAAATAGCGCCGGAAAGTTAACACGGTTGCGGATCATGGAACGTCCTTGGGACGTGACGGTCCCAGCGACGCCAGATAACCGCACCCGTCGTTGCTGGCCGTTACTGGCGGGAACGTGGTGCCTCCGATGCTCGGTCCACCGGTTGTCGCGAGGTTGAACGCCGCACGCAGGCGGCGCAGCGACGGGCATCAGGCTGAGCATACGGGGTATCACCTCCCAGGTTGCACTGCACTCACATGATGGATACGGCGTTCGTACCATTCGGAACCTTCACCTCCGACAGGGAGAACCAGAAGATGTTCTGGGAGCGTGTACACTGTCGCCTCGCCTCATTCCAGCCGGGTAAACGGGGGTAGCTCTGCAAGGACTCAAGCAGCGCGGCAAAGTCTTGCGGGGAGTCGGACCATGTGCCAGACGGCGGCCACGGCGCCTGGCGCCGCTGGAGCCACAGTCGGCCCGACACTGCTTCGCGACGCGCGGCACCGAGCACGGCCAGGTTCTTGAGCTGCGAAAACAAAGGCTCGGCCGGGTTGCGCCTTCCGTTACGTGTGCTCGATGCGGCGACGTGACAGAATTCCCCGCCGGAATCGGGCACAACTGCGGCTTCCGAAGCGTTACATCCGCGCGACGAGGCGCACGACGAAGGAGGAAGGGGCCAGATGGCCACCGACTACGACAGCCCACGCAAGACCGACGACGACCTGACCGAAGACAGTCTTCAGGAACTGCAGGCACGCCGGATGGACAAGGCATCCGGCACGATCGACATTGATCCCGATGAGGTGGCCGAGGGGCTTGAGCTGCCGGGCGCTGACCTGTCAAACGAGGAGCTCTCGTTTCGGGTCATCCCGCGTCAGGCGGACGAGTTCACCTGTTCACGCTGCTTTCTGGTGCACCACCGGAGCCAGCTCGCTGAGGAGCGCAATGGTCAGGCGGTGTGCCGCGAGTGCGCAGCCTGAAACCCGTGGAAGGGCCAGCGGAAGCCGGCGGCCGCTAGTCGGCGGGTTCCGCCGGGTCACCCGCGAGCCGACGTACGGCTGCGCGGGTCGCCAGCAGCCGGGCGACCTCCATGCCCACGCCCATGACGACCGCGAAGCCGATGGCCTCGGCGAGCCTCACGTTCGGGTCCTGCGGGTCTTTCGGCGGCGCCTCGCCGGCGATACGCGTCCACGCAAGGACAATCACCTTCCGGGCGACGAAGCCGGCCGCCGCGGCGGCGACGCCGCTCACGATCCGGGTACGGATGTCGCCATGCTTCTGTGCCATCTCGCGTCTCCTCGGTGCTCAGCTGTCACCGATAATCGCATGGGCCGGCCACGCCGCGCGCATTAGCATGCCCGCATGACGAGCAGCCGTCCATTTAGCCAGGGCGCTACGGGGGGTCGTCCCCCCGGGCAGGCGCCGCCGGACCGGCCTTCCCTGGACGGCCTGGAGGACATCTGGGTACGCCGCTGGGAAGAGCAGGGAACCTACCGCTTCGACCGCACCGCAACCAGGGGTCGCGTGTACTCGATCGACACTCCGCCCCCCACGGTAAGCGGTGTCCTCCATGTGGGCAGTGCCTTCTCCTACACCCATACCGACATGATCGCCCGGTTCCAGCGGATGCGCGGCAAGGCGGTTTTCTACCCGATGGGCTGGGACGACAACGGCCTGCCGACCGAACGCCGGGTACAGAACCATTTCGGCGTCCGGTGCGACCCGTCGCCGCACTACGATCCCTCACTGGACCAGCAGGGCCCGCCTGGCCCCCAGGGCTCGCTGCCCTTGTCACCCGCGCCGGACCCTACCCGAGGTTCTGCCCAAGGTCGTGTCCGGCCAGACCCTGCCCGGCCGGTTCCCATCTCGCGGCGTGCGTTCATCGAGCTTTGCGGCCAGCTCACCGCAGCGGACGAGAAGGCATTCGAGGAGGTCTGGCGGCGGGTCGGCCTGTCAGTGGACTGGTCGCTGACCTACGCCACGATTGACACCGTCAGCCGCGCCGCTGCGCAACGGGCGTTCCTGCGCAATGTGGCCCGGGGCGAGGCATATCTTGCCGACGCGCCGGGGCTCTGGGACGTCACGTTCGGCACCGCGGTCGCGCAGGCCGAACTCGAGGACAGGGACTGGCCGGGAGCGTGGCACCGGATAACGTTCCGCGGGCCGGGCGGTGATTCGATCTTCATCGAGACGACCCGCCCCGAGTTGCTTCCGGCCTGCGGAGCGCTCATCGCCCATCCAGACGATGAGCGCTACCGGCAGTCGTTCGGCATGATGGCCACGGTCCCGCTCTTCGGCGTCGAGGTGCCGATCCTCGCTCACGAGGCGGCCGAGCCATACCGCGGCACGGGCATCGCCATGTGCTGCACCTTCGGTGACCTGACTGACGTGCAGTGGTGGCGGGAGCTGCGGCTGCCATCTCGGCCCATCATCGGCAGGGATGGGCGGATCCTGGCCGGCCCGCCGCCCTGGCTCGAGCCAGGGGCGGCACATCGCGCATATGCGGAGCTTGCCGGCCGCAGCGTCGCCGCGGCGCGCGAGCGGGTCGCCGCGCTACTGCGCGAAGCTGGTCACCTGGATGGCGAGCCGCGCCGGGTCGTCCGCCCAGTCAAGTTCTACGAGAAGGGTGAGCTTCCGCTGGAGATCGTCACGAGCAGGCAGTGGTATCTGCGCAACGGTGGGCGCGACCAGGATCTGCGTGCCGCGCTGCTCGCCCGTGGGCGTGAGCTTCGCTGGTTCCCCGACTTCATGCGGGTACGTTACGAGAACTGGGTCAACGGGCTGAATGGGGACTGGCTGCTCAGCCGCCAGCGGTTCTTCGGGGTGCCGATCCCGGTCTGGTATCCGCTCGACGCCGGCGGTGAGCCGGTTTACGACGAGCCGATCCTGGCTGACGAGATGTCGCTGCCCGTCGACCCGGGTTCGCAGCCGCCGCCTGGATTCGATGCCGATCAGCGGGGCGAGCCTGGCGGCTTCACCGGCGACCCGGATGTGCTGGACACCTGGGCCACCTCGTCGCTCACCCCGCTGATCGCCGGCGGCTGGGAGCGTGACCCGGACCTGATGCGCCGCGTGTACCCGATGGATCTGCGGCCGCAGTCGCACGACATCATCCGCACCTGGCTGCTGTCCACGGTGCTGCGGTCACACCTGGAGCTCGGCGGGCTGCCCTGGCGGGACGTGGCGATCTCCGGCTTCATCCTCGATCCCGACCGCAAGAAGATGTCCAAGTCAAAGGGCAACGCCGTCACGCCGATGGACCTGCTGCGCGAGTACGGCAGCGACGGGTTCAGGTACTGGGCCGCGAGCGCACGCCTCGGCACGGACGCCGCTTTCAACGCCGGCCAGATGAGGATCGGCAGACGGCTTGCCGTCAAGATTCTCAACGCGAGCAAGTTCGTCCTAACCGTGCTTGACCGCGGGCCGGTCCCGGCCTGGGCCGCCGCAGGGGCGTCCGGCTCGGAGGCTCAGCGAGCCGCGGTCACGGTGCCTCTTGACCGGTCGATGCTCGCCGCGCTCGCGTCCATCGTCGAGCGCGCGACCGCGGCCTACGAGACGTACGACCACACCGGAGCGGTTGACGCCACGGAGCGGTTCTTCTGGGGCTTCTGCGACGACTACCTGGAGCTGGTGAAGGCGCGTGCGTACTCGGCGGACGGGTCGGCGCGGGCTGCGCTCGCGCTGGCGCTTTCCGTGCTGCTCCGGCTATTCGCGCCGGTCATGCCGTTCGTCACCGAAGAGACCTGGTCATGGTGGCGCGACGGCAGCGTGCACAGCGCCGCCTGGCCGGTAAGCGAGGAGATCGCCGTCGGCGGCGACCCCGCACTGCTCGAGGCCTCGGCCGAGGTGCTGCGTGCTATCCGCAAGGCCAAGTCGGGGGCCAAGCTGTCGATGCGCGCCGGTGTTTCGCTGGTCACGGTCCGCGGCCCCCGCGCGGCCGCCCTCGAGCCGGCTGTGGCCGACGTCGCGGCGGCCGGTCACGCCGCCCGGATCGAGTTGCGCACGAGTGAGGCTCGAAGCCCGGACGGTGAATCGTCCGCAGTGGGCGACGGTGACTCGTCCGCAGTGGGCTGGGCGACCACGGCGGGCGAGACAACGGCCAGCGGCCTGTACGTGGCGGCCGAGTTCTGACCTGAAGTGGTTTGTAGAACAGAAGTGGTTTGTAGAACAGGAGTCTTTACCTTGCAGACCACCATTTGCGGGCCGTCGCGTCGTGTCCGCGCTGTCACGGCTCGCGGCCGGGATCTCCGCCGGTTCGCGCGGCCGGGCGTGTACGCCCCATCGCGCGGCCCGGTGAGCCGCCCAGCGCGGCAGCGAGTTCCTCGGGCGAACGCGTCGCGATCAGCCAGTATGGAGCCGTGCTGACGGGATCGGTCACCTCGATATAGACGGCGCGCTTGAGGTACGGGCGGATGACCATATGGGCCGCCGGGTCGGCCCGCGGCCCGCGTATCGCCCGCGTCTGCCGTTCATCGAGCGCCATGACCTCACCAGTCGCACTCAGCGCGAGGATGCGCCCGGCCGCGAGCAGTTCGGTGTCGGTCACCCGGACCCGGGCTGACCCCCAGTGCACAAGGAACGCTCCGCACACCGCGGCGAGCGCGACATATGTTACGAGCGCGGCAAGTGCGCCGAAACCAGCCCAGAGTTCCGCGCCCAGCATCGCGATGCTGATCGCGGCGAGGAACCACCAGGTCACGGGAACCCGCAGCCGCTCGTTGTACACGCGCATGACTACAACGTAGTTGGTTGGATAGGACACATGGTTGGCCGGTGGGAACAGCGCGCGGAGCGGAAGGCGAGGCGCTCGATGAGTGCGGTCCCTGAGGCAGGCAGCCGAGGGCAGGCGGCCGAGGGCAGGCAGGCCGAGGGCAGGCAGGCCGAGGGCAGGCAGGCCGAGGGCAGGCAGGCCGAGGGCAGGCAGGCCGACGTGCTGGGCGGAGCCAGCACTGGCGAGTCTGGCAGTGGGCGCCGCCCGCGCGCGCCCAGATGGCTGGAGGTCGCCGCCGCCTGGGGCTGGCGGCTGGTCGTCGTCGGCTTCGTGATCTACGCGGGTGCCCGGCTGGTGAGCGCCCTGCGCATTGTCGTCCTGCCGTGTGTGGGCGCGTTGCTCGTGACGGCGCTGCTGCAGCCACTGGCCGCCAGGCTGCGTCGGCTGGGCATGCACCCGCTCGCCGCGACCTGGTGCACCCTGCTGCTCGCGATCGGTGTTGTCGCCGGGGCGGTAACGCTCATCGGCATCAAGGTGTCGCAGGAGTATGCGACGCTGACGAACCAGCTGAGCCGCACCACGCGCGAATTGGAGCACGGGCTGGAGACGGGCCCGTTCCACGTCCGGCCGAGCAGCATCCAGCAACTCTCCAACAACCTGCTCAACTGGTTCAACGGCCACCGATCGCTGGTGGCCGGCACCGTGGTTACCGGGGGAAAGATCGCCACTGAGATCCTCGCCGGCCTGATCCTGATGCTGTTCATCACGTTCTTCCTGATCAAGGACGGTGACCGCATCTGGCGCTGGCTGACCGGATCCCTGAGCACGGGCGGCCTCCAGCGGGCCGACCGCGCGGGCCGCGCCGCCTGGCAGACCCTCGTCTACTACATCCGGGGGACCGTGGTCATCGCGTCGATTCACGCCGTCGTCATCGCGGTGACGCTGCTGCTGCTGCGGGTGCCACTGGTCGGCCCGCTGGCCGTCCTCGTCTTCCTGGCATCGTTCGTGCCGCTGGTCGGCATACTGGTGGCCGGGTTCGTGTCAATCCTCGTCACATTCGGGACCAAGGGCCTCGCCGCCGCGGTGATCCTCCTCGGCGTCTTCATCGTCGCGAACCAGCTGGAGAGTCATCTGCTCCAGCCACAGATCATCGGCCGCATGGTGCGCCTGCATCCGCTCGCGATCATCCTTGTCCTCGCGGTCGGCGGCGTGCTGGGCGGCATACCCGGGGCGGTCGTTGCCGTGCCGACAGCGGCGGCGATCACCCGGGCGTGGCCCATGCTGCGCGACGCGCCGCCGGACGCGGATCAGGTGGCACCGCAGCCGTGAGACGGTAGGGTCGCTGCCAGAAAGCCCCCGGGGCCCGGATGGACGGTGAATCGTGAGCAGTGGCGTCGATGTGCTGATCCAGCGCCTGGACCCCGATCTTCCGCTGCCGTCGTACGTACATCCAGGTGACGCGGGCGCCGACCTGGTGACGGCCGAGGACGTCGAGCTTGCGCCGGGCCAGCGCGCGCTCGTGCGCACGGGAATGGCCATCGCGCTGCCAGCCGGTTACGCGGCCTTCGTCCATCCGCGATCGGGCCTCGCCGCAAGGTACGGTGTCACGGTCGTTAATGCGCCAGGCACGGTGGACGCAGGGTACCGTGGCGAGGTAAAGGTGACTCTGCTGAACACCGACACCACCGTGCCAGTACGGTTCCGGCGCGGTGACCGGATCGCCCAGCTCGTCATCCAGCGAGTCGAGCACGCCGCCTTCCACGAGGTACGCAGGCTGCCAGGCTCAGCGCGGGGAGATGGCGGGTTCGGGTCCACCGGGGGTCACACGGCCGCTGGTGAACCAGCCGGTCAGCCGCGCTGATCCCGGTACGGCACCTTTTGATGGACCGGTCGGCCGCCGCTCCATCAGGAGCGCAGATGTGATGAATGAAAAGGAGTGTGAGGCGTGTTCCGTCGCCGCCGCGTCGAGGACGCGGACGAACCAGCGCCTGGGGTACGCCAGGACGATAACTTGGACGAGTGGGGCGCCGGGGACCAGGACAGTGGCCGCGGCGTCGGCGCGTCTGTTGGCCCGTGGGATGTGACGGAGGCCTGCCCGGAACGCGAGCGGATCGACCTCGGCAGCCTTCTGGTGCCGACGGCGCCAGACCTCGACGTTCAGCTGAACTTCACCGGCGATCAGGCGCTCGCGGTGATCGTCGTGCGTGGCGACAGCATGCTGCAGCTTCAGGCGTTCGCCGCGCCGAAGCGCGCGGGGCTGTGGGACGACATCCGCCGGGAGCTCATCGACGAGCTCAACGCCGCCGGTGGCCGCGGCGAGGAGGCCGAAGGCCCGTTCGGTCCCGAGGTCCGGGCGCGGGTTCCCGCGGAACCGAGTACCGGCACGGGCAGCCAGCCCGCCAGGTTTCTTGGCGCGGATGGGCCGCGCTGGTTCCTGCGCGGCGTGATCAGCGGGCCGGCTGCCGGCCAGCCTGCCCATGCGAAGGTACTCGAGGACGTTTTCGCGGACACCGTAGTCGTCCGCGGCGAGCATCCGATGCCTCCGCGTGATCTGCTCGAACTGCGCTTGCCCGCCGAGGCGCAGCGGGCGCTGGAGGAGCAGATGGCCCAAGCGCCGACCGGCGGTGCGCGAACGGATCCGCTGAACCCGTTCGCGCGCGGCCCAGAGATAACCGAGACACGGTAGTTCGAGGCGGGCGACACGCCCGGCGCGGTCACCGGATCGGACCCGGCCGGTAAGATGCCGCCCGCCGGATGAGCCCGGCAAGGCTCGCCTGATCAGCGGTGGCCGAGCAGGTTGGCGAGTTGGTCCTCCACGTTCTCGTTGGTGACGAAGAGCAGTTCGTCACCCGATTCGAGCGGGTCGTCGTCCTCGGGGACGATGACGCGGCCTTCACGCAGGATGGCGACGAGCGCCGTGTCGGCGGGCCATGCGATCCCGCCGACCCGCTGCCCGGTGAGCGGGGCGTCCGCGGGCAGCGTCAGCTCGACGAGGTTGACCTCGCTCTGCCGGAACGTCATCAGCCGGACCAGGTCGCCGACGCTCACCGCCTCCTCGACAAGCGCTGAAAGCAGCCTCGGCGTGGATACCGCGACGTCCACTCCCCAGGACTCGTTGAACAGCCACTCGTTCAGCGGGTGATTGATGCGCGCCACCACCCGTGGCACGCCGAACTCCGTCTTCGCGAGCAGGGAGACCACCAGGTTGGTCTTGTCGTCGCCGGTCGCCGCGACCACCACGTTGCAGCGATGCAGGGCGGCGTCATCAAGCGAGGAGATCTCGCAGGCATCGGCGAGCAGCCACTCCGCGCGCGGCACGCTGTCCACCTTGATGGACCGGGGGTTCTTGTCGATGAGCAGGACTTCGTGCCCGTTTTCGAGGAGTTCACTGGCGATGGACCGGCCGACCGCGCCAGCACCCGCAATGGCAACCCGCATCAGCGTTCTCCCTCGCCGCTCTCGGCGAATACGGCGGTTATCCGGTCTAGATCTGCTTCGGGCGCGATGACATGCACAACATCACCCTCCTGGAGCACGGTGCCCGGCGGGCATGTCATCGCCTCACCCAGCCGTGAGATGAAAGCGATCCTGGTGTGCGCGGCGTCTTCGAGCGCGCTCGCCTTCTCGCCGATCCACGAGCTGGCGAAGCCGACGTCGGCTAGCACCATCTTGCCGCTCGGATCGCGCCACAACGGCTCTGCGCCGTCGGGCAGTAGCCGCCGGAGCATCTGGTGGGCTGTCCACCGCACAGTGGCTACAGTGGGAATGCCAAGCCGCTGGTAGACCTCGGCGCGACGCGGATCGTAGATCCGCGCGGCCACGTTCTGTACGCCGAAGGTCTCCCTGGCCACACGTGCCGAGATTATGTTGGAGTTGTCGCCGTTGCTGACCGCGGCGAACGCGGCCGCTTCCTCGATACCCGCTTCGATGAGGATGTCTCGGTCGAAACCCACACCGGTGATCCGCCGGCCCTTGAACCCCGAGCCCAGCCTGCGGAACGACTCCGACTCCTGATCGATGATCGCGACGGAGTGGCCCTGGTCCTCGAGAATATGGGCGAGCGTCGCACCGACCCGCCCGCATCCCATGATGACGATATGCACGGTCGCCCTTCCGTCCAGTAATTGCCTACGACCGATGAGAGCGTCCACATCGGCACCGATCAGTATGTTCCCGTCGAAGTTGTGCCCTGACCATCCCGGAACGCACACAGCGCAGGCCGGCCCTGCTTCCAGACGTGGGATGAGCCAGGATGGCACCCATGAAACTGCGGATCTTCACCGAACCACAACAGGGTGCGAGTTACCAGCGGCTCGCGCGGGCCGCCCGCGCGACAGAGGACCTGGGCTTCGACGCATTCTTCAGGTCCGACCATTTCCTGAGAATCGGAGACGGCTCCGGCCTGCCAGGGCCGACCGATGCCTGGATCACCCTCGCTGGCCTGGCACTACAGACCAGCCGGATCCGGCTCGGCACGATGCTGACCGCGGCGACGTTCCGGCTGCCGGGACCGCTGGCAGTGGCGGTGGCGCAAGTCGACCAGATGAGCGGCGGCAGGATCGAGTTCGGGCTCGGCGCCGGCTGGTACCAAGCAGAGCACGACGCCTACGGCATCCCGTTCCCGGGCCTCGGTGAGCGGTTCACCCGGCTCGAAGAGCAGCTTGCGATCATCACTGGCCTGTGGGAGACGCCAGAGGGGACGACGTTCTCTTTCGAGGGGGCGCACTACAAGGTGACAGATTCGCCGGCGCTGCCCAAGCCGGCGCAGCGTCCGCGTCCCCCTGTGCTTGTCGGCGGCGCGGGCGCGCGGAGGACGCCGAGGCTCGCGGCGAGGTTCGCCGACGAGTATAACGTTCCGTTCGTTGGTGTCGCCGATTCGGCAGCCGCGTTCAGCCGCGTGCGTGACGCGTGTGCGGCGGCGGGCCGTGACCCGGCGTCGATGACCTGTTCGGTGACGCAGGTGGTGTGTGCAGGGCGCGATCAGGCCGAGCTTGCGCGTCGAGCGGCCGCGATCGGCCGGGATCTGGAGGAGCTACGGGCGAGCGGGCTCGCGGGTGCGCCCGGCGAGATCGCGGGCAAGATCGGCGAGTTCGCAAGGTCCGGTGCCGAGCGGATCTACCTACAGGTCCTCGATCTGGATGACCTCGATCACCTGGCCCTGATCGCATCGGACGTGCTGCCGCAGATCTCCTGACTTGTTATGCTGTGCGTTTATAAGTCACGACTTTTAGTAGCGATTGAGCGTTTTTGCTGATATTTCGTCACGCATCTTGCGCGAGTGTAATCGGACTGTAATGTTGGGAATGTGCCACCTATTCGAGACGCGACCAGCCGAATGCGGCTCTGCATCAGCCTGACGGTCGTGGGTGGTGTCTTGGTCGTTACGGGCCTGGCCGCAGGCCTGGTGGGTGAGACGTTGCGGCTGGCCGGCAGGCTCGGATGGCAACCGATCGTCTTGGTGGCGGAGATCCTCGTCGCGCTGGGGATGTCCTGTGGGATATCACTGCTTGCGGCCGTCGCGGGATGGCATCTGTCGATCAAGCGGCGGCATCCGCCACAACACCGGGCCTCGGATCACCGGGCCTCGGATCACCGGTCCTCGGATCACCGGTCCTCAGATCACCGGTCCTCAGATCACCGGTCCTCAGATCACCGGGCCTCAGATCACCGGGCCTCGGATCACCGCTGTCACTACCGGCTTCATCGAGAGCAGGCTGGGCCATGATCTACCTGTGGTCCGTGTCATGTCGAACACGCCGGTACTCGTCGACCATGCGATAAGCCTGATATCGGCGGGGCGTTTCGCCGGTGAGGAGCATCTGCGCCGCACGGAGGAACTGCTGCGCCCGGTTGGCAAGGTGCGGCGCATCCCCGGGACGCAGCAGGACGCGGCGAGTGCGCTGTCAGGCACCGGCCCCCGCCTACGTTTACTACCTGGTCGAGGCGATGGTGGACGCCGGGCGAATCGATACGGAATCCGCCCAGATCTCCGAGTTTAGGCGCAGGCGAAGCTAATCACCGGTCCAATCTTGTTCGTCTCCGCCCGTCACGTCATCGAATGCATTACAGACACCAGGATTTCAGGACTCGTTTTGTGGATCAGCCAGGCGTCATCGTCATCGTCATCGTCTTCACTGAACGGGCTGCAGATGAGCTGGAGGCAAGGATCCCGGCCCGGCCCGGTGGAGGAACGGCTCGGCGTTGACTTGCCCGACCGGCGCCGGACGGTTTTCGTGGGCGCCATCCACGCGTTA
Organism: uncultured Actinomycetota bacterium; assembly: GCA_963820395.1. GTDB lineage: Bacteria > Actinomycetota > Actinomycetes > Streptosporangiales > Streptosporangiaceae > DATFVJ01. Next base: position 280,060 of record CAWGAE010000012.1, read on the forward strand.
GTCGCGTTGGGTGAACGGGCGAGGCGGCTGGGGCGGGTGTCCGGTTATCGTCTCAATGAGTTCGGCGGCGATGTCGCTGAGTTTGCGGTTGCCGTTCTGCGAGGCTTCGCGCAGGACGGCGAAGGCGGCGATGGAGCTGATCTGGCGTTGGGCCATGACGATGCCCAGGGCCTGGTCGATGACCGCGCGGGTGGCCAGTGCCTCGCGCAGCTGGTCCGCTAGGGCTGTCTGCTGCGCGTGGCGCCACGATCGTGGTCGACATGACCCAGACACAGTTGTGCGATTCGACTGGACTGAACATGCTCGTCCGGGCGCACCAGCGGGCCACCGCCGAAGGCGGCGAGCTGCGGCTGGTGATCCCTGACGCCAGCATGCTCGGCGGTGTCCTTGCAGTCACCGGGATTGACCGCCTGATTTCCTCATTCACCAGTCTGGACGACGCCCTGGCCGAGGCACCTGCTGTCGCGATCCGGCCCCCGAGCCCGTCGGCTGGGGTCCCGCGGCGTAACTTAGGAAAAGCGCATCAACCGGAGATTCTCGACAGACTGCGTCGCCGTGTTACCGAAATCTCACCACGCTGCGCAGAACGTTGCTCGCCGAATCAGCGCAGCACTCGGCGACTTGCCGTGAATGGATCACCTCTTCCTGTACTCCGTTGCTGGCAGCCGGGGTCAGTGGATCCGGGGTTAGCGCGTCGCCGGGTTGGCGGGCCGACGTGAAATGGAGGTCGCTGACTGAGGAAGCTCCCGTCATGACCGTGCCGGAAGATATCCGAAAACATCACACGCGTGGCGTCCCGTACCAGGTCCGGTTGCGGATACTTGCCCGTGGCGAGGCCGCTGCGCCCGGCTCGACGGCCGACCGCTGGCGATCGAGCTAGCCGTCGCAGGTACTTGCTTCGGTGGCCGCATGGCGTCGGCGGTTTTCATTGGCCGCAGCGGCCACACCAGCGCCAGCATCAGCGCCCCGGCGGTCCACAGCCGCCCATTGTCGACCTACCATGTTGGTCTACTATGACGCAGCCTGAAGCGCACCGCGCCGCGGTCCACACCGCGGGCGACGCCGCTGGCGGGAGGCCGCGGCGTGTTGGTGATGGAAATACCGTCGCCGGCACCGCGCCACCTGGCCCGCCGCCAGCCGGGCAGCTGCCGCGCCACCACGGCACCCTCGCCGTGGCGGCGGTTCTGCTGCTCGCGATGGCCGCCGGATTCGCCGCGATCGTCGCGGTGAATCCCGCCCACCCGCCGACCATCGCCGTTGACAGGGGCTGGTCCTCGCTGCTCCAGTCGACCAGGGAAGTAGTCCTCACCGACCTCGCGAACGGGCTCGGCATTGTCATCGGCCCGATCGGCGGCGCGGTGATCGTGATCGCCGTGGCGGTCTTCCTTTGGCTCGTGCGAGGGCGCCGGATCGCGGCTGTCTTCCTCCTGGTCGCCCTAGCGGCCAACGCGGGCGCGTCGGAGCTGATCAAGCTTCTGATACTACAAGTAGGGCCGTATGGCGCCCCGGTCGCTCCCGGCTCGGGTGCGTTTCCTTCCGGCCACGTGATCATGACACTCGCCGCCGGCCTCGCGCTGGCGGTGGTGCTGACCCGCCAGGGCCGCCGGCGTACGGCACTGACGGCGGTCGCAGCGGCCACACTCGTGATGATCTGGTGCCGCACCTATCTCGGCTTCCACTGGCTGTCGGACACGCTGGAAAGCGTCTTCGTCACGAGTGGCCTCGTGCTCGCCTTCTGGGCCGTGCTGGGCCCGCGCGTCGAACGCGAGGCGGCAACGCGCCGCGACGGTGACGGCACGCCGGGAGGACCGTGAAAAACTGAGACTACCGCTGGGTAACTTGATGTCGAGAGAACCAATGGGGTAAATTCGCTCTCTGAGATAGCTCGATGTCGAGATACCTGTCGGCGCGGGCCCGCGCCGCGGCCCTCTTCCTGGGCGGTGGTGTCGGTTTGCCTGACTAGGGCAAGATGCGGAGAGAACCGACATAACAGCGAGGAGGTGGCGGCTGTGCCCGGGAACAGCTTCGCCAGCCGCGCCAGCCTGCGGGCAGGCGACGCAACGTACGAGATGCACCGCCTGGACGCGGTGAACGGGTCGGCTAGCCTCCCGTTCAGCCTGAAGATCCTGCTGGAGAACCTGCTGCGGAACGAAGGCGCCGCGGGCATCACGGCGGACGACGTAACTGCGGTCGCGAGCTGGAACCCGGCGACAGAGCCGGACGCGGAGATCCAGTTCACCCCGGCGCGCGTGATCATGCAGGATTTCACCGGTGTGCCGGCGGTGGTGGATCTCGCGGCCATGCGTGAAGCCATGCGCGAGCTCGGCGGTGACCCAGCGAAGATCAACCCCCTGGTTCCCGCCGAGCTGGTCATCGACCATTCGGTGATCGCGGACGTGTTCGCGCGGCAGGATGCGTTCCAGCGGAACATGGACCTCGAGTACCAGCGCAACCGGGAGCGCTACCAGTTCCTGCGCTGGGGCCAAGGCGCGTTCCGCCAGTTCAAGGTGGTGCCGCCGGGCACCGGCATCGTGCACCAGGTGAACATCGAGCATCTAGCCCGGGTGGTGATGACCACCGACGGTGACGGGGCGCCGATGGCGTACCCGGACACGTGCGTGGGCACCGACTCGCACACCACGATGGTCAACGGACTCGGCGTGCTCGGCTGGGGCGTCGGCGGCATCGAGGCCGAGGCCGCTATGCTCGGCCAGCCGATCAGCATGCTCATCCCTAGCGTCGTCGGCTTCCGGCTGACCGGCCAGCTTCCCGCCGGCGCCACCGCGACCGACCTCGTGCTCATGATCACCGAACGGCTGCGCAGGCACGGTGTGGTCGGGAAATTCGTCGAGTTCTATGGTGCGGGCGTGGGCGCGGTACCGCTCGCCAACCGCGCGACCATCGGGAACATGAGCCCCGAGTTCGGGTCCACTTGCGCGATCTTCCCGATCGACGCCGAAACCTTGTCCTACCTGCGACTCACCGGCCGGTCGGCGGAGCACGTCGCCCTCATCGAGGCCTATGCCAAGGAGCAGGGCCTCTGGCACGACCCAGCCGCGGAGCCGCGCTTTTCCGAGCGCCTTGAGATGGACCTGTCCACCGTGGTGCCGTCGCTGGCCGGCCCGAAACGCCCACAGGACCGGGTGGCGCTCAGCGACGCGCGCAACGCCTTCCGCGAGGCGCTGCCCGCCTATGTGCCCGCCGCGCAATCGGGCCAGGCGCTTGACAATGGCCTGGCCGAAACATTCCCCGCATCCGATCCGGTGACCGCGGAGCCGGCCGGCCGGCCGTCCGCGCCGGTCGCGGTGAAGCTGGAAGACGGCACCGAGACCTGGGTGGATCACGGCTCGGTCGTGATCGCGGCGATCACGTCGTGCACGAACACCTCCAACCCCTCGGTGATGGTCGGCGCCGCCCTGCTCGCGAAAAGGGCGGTGGAGGCGGGCCTATCACGCAAGCCCTGGGTGAAGACCACGCTGGCACCAGGGTCCAAGGTGGTCATGGACTACTACGAGCGGTCCGGGTTGCTCCCGTATCTGGAGAAGCTCGGCTTCAACCTGGTCGGGTTTGGCTGCACCACGTGCATCGGGAACTCCGGGCCGTTGCCTGAGGAGATCAGCCAAGCCGTCGACGACAGTAATCTCGCCGTCGTGTCCGTGCTGTCGGGCAACCGCAATTTCGAGGGCCGCATCAATCCTGACGTGAAGATGAACTACCTGGCGTCGCCGCCGCTCGTGGTCGCCTATTCGCTGGCCGGCACGATGGATATCGACCTGACCTCGCAGCCGCTTGGCTCCGGATCCGACGGCCGGCCGGTCTACCTCGCCGACATCTGGCCGTCCGCTGGCGAGGTCGAGGATGTCGTGGGGTCGGCCGTCGCCCCGGAGATGTTCGCCCGTGACTACGCCGACGTGTTCGGCGGGGATGAGCGGTGGCGTTCGCTGCCGGTCCCGGCGGGCGACATCTTCGAATGGGATCCGGAATCGACGTACGTGCGGCGGCCGCCGTACTTCGATGGGATGCGCCGTGAGCCGTCGCCGGTGACCGATATCCGGGGCGCGAGGGTGCTCGCGATGCTGGGCGACTCGGTGACCACCGACCACATCTCCCCAGCCGGAGCGATCAAGGCGGACAGCCCGGCGGGTAGGTATCTTAGCGCGCATGGCGTCGAGCGCCGCGCGTTCAACTCCTACGGCTCCAGGCGCGGCAATCACGAGGTGATGATCCGCGGCACGTTCGGCAACATCCGGCTCCGCAACCTGCTTGCGCCGGGCACCGAGGGCGGGGTCACGGTGAAACTGCCGTCCGGGGAGCAGATGACGATCTACGACGCGGCGCAGGCGTATGCCGCCGAGCGGACCCCGCTGGTCGTGCTGGGCGGCGAGGAGTATGGGTCCGGATCGTCGCGGGACTGGGCGGCGAAAGGCACGGCCCTGCTTGGGATCCGTGCTGTGATCGCTGAGTCGTACGAGCGGATCCACCGCTCGAACCTGATTGGCATGGGTGTCCTGCCGCTACAGTTCCGCCCCGGGGAATCGGCCGCGTCGCTCGGCCTGAGCGGGCGCGAGGAATTCTCCGTCACCGGCGCGGAGGTGGTCAACTCCGGTGAGATACCGCGAGAGGTGACGGTGCGGGCGGACGGTGTCGAGTTCCTTGCCATCGTCCGGATTGATACGCCAGGAGAGGCTGCCTACTACCGGCACGGCGGCATCATGCCTTACGTGCTCAGATCGCTGCTATAGGCGACCACGACTTGGGTGCCGTCAAAAATGTCCTGATTGGCCGCTGTTTGGATCCAACCACCCCGCGTGGCCTGCCCAGCGACGCGCATCGGCGCTGTCAGACCGCCGGCGATTAACGGGCAGCGCTGGTTTGTCATCTTTGATGGTGAGCGCGTGCAAGCTCTCCCGCCCGGAACATCCCTCCACTGCTCAGGCATCATCTAGCTGCATGGAGCACGGCAACCAACTCCCCGGCGGCATAACCGCCGATGGGGTGAGTAGGCGCCAGCGGCTCGCCACGCTGTTGTTCGTCGCCGGGATCACGGCCCTGGCGTTTAACCTCCGGCCGGCCATAACCAGTCTCCCGCCGGTGTTTCCTGAGCTGGCGTCCCAGCTCGGCCTGTCTTCCGCTGCGGTGACCCTTCTCGCCACTATCCCGGTGGTGTGTTTCGGCGCCTTCTCCGGGCTCGCGCCGAGGCTGAGCCGCCGGTTCGGGGACGAGCGAGCGCTGTTCGCCGCGCTGATCGTGCTTGCGATCGGCCTGGCCTTGCGCGGCGCCTTCCCCGAGTTGGCGCTGTTCCCCGCGACAGTGCTCGCGGCTGCTGCCATCGCGATCATGAATGTGCTGCTTTCTGGCCTGATCAAGCGGCGCATGCCTGAGCGGGCGGGACTCCTGATCGGGATCTACCTGCTCAGCCTGTCAGTCGGCGCCATCATCGGATCACTTGTCAGCGTGCCCATTTACCAGGTGTCGGGAGGATCGGCGCAGGTCGTGCTCGGCCTGTGGGCAGTGCCTGCCGCGGTGGCTGTGGCGGTGTGGCTGCCGCAGCTGTGGCGGCGCCTCAACGTGGCCGCGTCCAAGGTAGCGGCGAAATCCAGCGCAGGTAGCCCGGTTGTATCGGCGGATCCTGGGGCAATCGGCCCGGAGGTGCCCGTGGGGGCAGGCGGCCGGGCGATGCGGCGCAGAGCCAGTGCGGGGCACGCTGTGCACAGGCACCTCCTCGGGTGGCAGGTGGCCGGGTTCATGGGCCTGCAGAGCCTGACGTACTACGCCACCTTGTCCTGGCTGCCAATCCTGTTCCGCGACCGGGGGGCGAGTCCCACCCAGGCCGGCGTGCTGATCTCTGTGGCGGCCCTGGGGGGCGCCGTGACGTCGCTCGTCCTGCCCGTGCTCGCCCACCGCGCCGCCGATCAGCGCCTGCTGGTGATCCCAACGGTGCTGCTGAGCGGCGTGGGCATCGCCGCGGCGCTGTTCGCGCCGATGAGCACGGCGACGTTCTGGATGTTCGTGCTCGGTCTCGGCCAGGGAGCGGCGCTCGGCCTCGCGATCTTCTTCACCATGGCCAGGGCTGCCACACCCGCGATCGCGGCGTCCCTGTCGTCGCTCGCGCAGAGCGCCGGATACCTGCTGGCGAGCACCGGTCCCCTGCTGGTCGGATTCCTGCACACGGTCACCGCCACCTGGACAATCCCGATCTTCCTGCTGCTCGGGATGACCTTGATTGAACTGGTCGCCGGCTACCTGGCGGCCCGCGCGCGTGTCATCGCCTGACTCCCGGCACCCTCGTGTGTGCCCCCCGGGCGCGCTCGTCACCCGCCCGCCGGAGGTGGGAAAGCGACGGGTTCACCGGTGGTCGGATCGAGGAACAGCTTCCCGGCGGCCGCGTGGTGGAAGTTGAACATCGCGGCGATGCTGCCCGAACGTGTGTCGAAGGACCCGCCGCCGATGTTGCCGAGCTCCCAGTTCTTCTCGACGAAGCGAATGATGGACGACTGCGCGCTCAGCGCGTGGCTGACGAAGTTCACCCGTGAGTATGGGGAGATCACGAGCTCAGGGATCCTCGGGCCGTAACCGCACCGGTCCTGGAAGCCGTCAAGCGGCGCCGCCGTCCCGCAGATACCTGGCCCGGTGAGGTCATCCTGAGCCGACTGGGAGTCGTTCAAGATCGGCGGCATCACGTGGTCGTACCAGCCATCGGACTCGTCACAGGTAATGACCACCGCAGTCGACCGCCAGCTCCGCAGCGTCTGGAGATGATTGATGGTGGAGACAAGGAAATCCTGCTCGTCGAGCGGGTCGGAGGTCCTAGGGTGGCCCTGCTCGTAGGTGGGAGCCCGCAGGAACGAGACGGCGGGCAGCTTGCCCGCGTCGGCCGCCGTCCAGAAGTCGGACAGGTCGTACTGGTGGTTGGCCTGGTCGCTGTGGCCGATCATGGTCGGCGTGCTTGGCGGGAAGTGATTGGGGTTGCCGGTGGACGCGTAGAACTGGAACGGGTCGTCGCCACCGCTGTAATCCGCCGTCTCGACGCCGGTGACGGCGGTGTGGCGAGAACCGCAGACGGGTGTTCCGTTCACGGTGGAGGTGGGCCGGAATCCGCCGGCGAACCACCCCCAGGTGACGTGCTTGGCGTTAAGCAGGTCCCCGATGTTCCGGCCTGTCATCTCCACCGTCGAGGCTCCATCGTCGTCACAGTCGTCATGAGCCGGGCCGATGTTCGCGATCAGCGTGCCTTCCGCGACCGCCGATGTCGGCACAGACGCCACCGCACCGGCGGTCTGCCCGCTGATGAGGTTGACGATCGAGGGAATGGAGGGGCCGTAGGTGTCGTCGAAGTTATCGTCGCTCATCGCGAAATGCTGCGCGTACTCCCATAGCGCGGTCACCGTATTGCCGTCGTAATGGCCCATAGTCAGTGTCGGGCTGCAGCCGGTGCCCTTTGGTCCCACGGCCGGAACGAACTTGTCCGCTAGCCCGTTGTCGTAGGCACTCTGCAGTAGCGTGTAGCCGTGATCGTTATCACAGGTGAGTTCCTGGCTGCGGTCCAGCCGGAAGGGATTGGCCAGGTTGGGGTTGTGGTCGAGCAGCTGTTCGGTCAAGCCGTTCACTTTCGGAGTGCCCGGCGCGGCTTGGAAGGCCGGCTCACCGGTCGGGTTGAGCGCCTGAGGATAGGTCCCGAAGTAGTTGTCGAACGAGTGATTTTCCTGGTAGATCACGACTACATGCTTGATCGGTGTCGCTGTCCGGCGCCGGCCCGATGGCTGGCCTCGCGCCCCGCCTGAGAGCTCGTACGTGACCCGGCCAAAGACCCTGCTGCCGAGGCGGACCGGGCCCCCATGACCGAGCCGACGGCTACGAGACCTGCCCCAAAGCCACAGGCCAGGCGACGGGCCGACGCCTTTGCCCACTTGGTCCGCCGCTGCCTCTCCCGCTGCTTGGTCATCGGTCATATCTCCTCGGTATGCGGGTTCCAGGTGCTGGCCGGAACCGGGCGGCCACCGTCGAGCACCACGCGGCCGACAGCCTGCGGCTGCGTTCGCCCTGAGCAGGGGGAACGCAGCCGCAGACGCGTCTTCGATCACCTGGGGACGGCGAGCCGTCTCGCAGCGTGGCCGGAAGCGCCGGTTAGCCACGCGATGAAGAGCCGACGCGGACTTCGTGGACAGGACGTGCTCGCAAGGGAAGTCCGGCGGGCCACCCGTCAGTCGGACCGAATGGATGCCGGCACGCCGGATAATTACAAATCGTAATCGTAATACTTCAGTGAGTTAGAGTCCGTGGTATTCGATGGGACGCGCCAGGCATCCCGCGTGAGATCGACGGGAGGAACGGTGGGCAAGGGCAAGATCACGGGTACCACAGTCCTTACCGGCGTGCTTCTGGCAGGCGCAGCCGGGTGCGGCGGAGCTCAGTCGCTGGGCGGCACCCCGGAAACGGCGCATCGCCTGCCCAAGGTGCTGAGCGCAAGCCAGCTGGAACATCAACACGCCGTCAAGATCACCCAATGCGCGGCCAATGCCGCGGAGGATCTGGAACTCGCGGGAACAGTAACGAACATTCTGCCGAGAACTGTGGGATTCCAGCTTCGGTTCGACATTTATGACGCGAACGGCGTCCTGCTCGAAAACCCCGGCGCCTCGTTCACCTCGCCGGGCATCGCGAGCATCCAGCCCGGCGCGACGGGTAAGTTCACCGCCACTTCGGCACTGAACGGATCGAGCACCATGACCCCGGTCACCTGTGCGCTGGTGGGAGCCGTGGTCAAGCCGCCGCGGCCGGCCCGCACCCGGTCACCCGCGAGCCCGGTTCCGGCGAATCCGGCCGTCGCGAGCCCGGTTCCCGGGAGCCCGGTTCCCGGGAGCCCGGCCGTCGCGAGCCCGGCCATGACGGCGACCCACCGAACCGCCGCGGCCCGGTCGCCAGATGTCCGGCCTGGCGGGGCTGGCATACACACGCCGTGACGCCCATCCCGGGCACGGCCAAACGAGGCGCGCACACGCGTAGCCTGACCGGCTCGCGCCCTCGTTGGTCGCATCTCGTGATCGCGGTCACTATTGTGCGAATGCTTCCAGAAGTACCGCGATCATGAAAGCCGAGTCGCTGGCCGAGCAACGGCGGCATTTCTGACGGCTACCTCGCGACGCGGCGGGTGCCACCGCGAGTGCTGGCATCGCCGCCCGGTGCCCCTATGGCGGGTCCGGAGAATTAGACTCGCCTACGCTTGGCTTGCGTCCGACATCCGCCGAGACGGGACCAAAGGAGCAGACGACTGTGACCCTGCTGGAGTCCATCGGTGGCCCGCAAGACGTGAAGCGCCTGAACCAGGAGCAGATCACGCAGCTGGCCGGAGAGATTCGCGAGTTTCTGATCCAGGCGGTGTCGCGCAGCGGCGGCCATCTCGGCCCAAATCTCGGCGTGGTGGAGCTCACGATCGCGCTGCACCGGGTTTTCGACTCGCCGCGGGACCGTATCTTGCTCGACACCGGCCACCAGTCCTACGTGCACAAGCTGCTCACCGGCCGCCGGGCCGGGTTCGCCAAGCTGCGCCAGCGCGGCGGGGTGTCCGGCTACCCGAGCCAGAGCGAGTCCGAGCACGATCTGGTGGAAAATTCGCATGCCTCGACCTCGCTGTCCTATGCGGACGGGCTCGCCAAGGCGTCCAAGCTCCGCGGCGAATCCACGCGGACGGTCGTGGCGGTCATCGGCGACGGTGCGCTGACCGGCGGTATGGCCTGGGAAGCGCTGAACAACATCGCCGCCTCACCGGACAACAGCCTGGTCATCGTGGTCAACGACAATGGCCGTTCGTACACGCCGACGATCGGCGGGCTGGCCAGCCACCTCGCATCGGTCCGGATGTCGCCGAGGTATGAGCAAGTACTCGACTACATCAAGACCACGTTGTCCCGCACGCCGGTGGTCGGGCCACCGCTTTACGAGACCCTGCACGGTATCAAGAAGGGCATCAAGGACGTCCTGCAGCCGCAGGTGCTTTTCGAGGATCTCGGCCTGAAATACGTGGGCCCAATCGACGGGCACGACGAGGTCGCGATCGAGCACGCGCTGCGCCGCGCCCGCGGCTTCGGCGCGCCGGTGATCGTGCACGTCATAACGCGCAAGGGATTCCGCTACGCGCCCGCGGAGAGCAACATCGAGGACTGCCTGCACCAGGTCGGCCCGGATACCGATCCCGAGACCGGCGTGCCCAACGGATCCGACGCGCGTACCTGGACCAAGGTGTTCGCCGAGGAGATGGTTGCGATCGGCGCGCGCCGCCCGGACGTGGTGGCGATCACCGCCGCGATGCTGTACCCAACCGGTCTCGCCGCATTCGCCGACGCCTACCCGGACCGCGCGTACGACGTCGGCATCGCCGAACAGCACGCGGTCACAAGCGCGGCCGGCCTCGCCATGGGCGGCCTGCACCCGGTGGTCGCCATCTACTCCACCTTCCTCAACCGGGCATTCGATCAGCTCATCATGGACGTGGCGCTGCACAAGCTGCCGGTCACGTTCGTTCTTGACCGCGCCGGGGTGACGGGCGCGGACGGTCCGAGCCACAACGGCATGTGGGACGGCTCCATCCTCCAGGTGGTGCCCGGCCTTCGGATCGCCGCGCCTCGTGACGCCACCCGCCTGACCGAACTGCTGCGTGAGGCGGTCGATACCGACGATGGCCCGACCGTGCTCAGGTGGCCGAAGGCCACGGTGGGCGATGACCTCGTGGCCGTCGGGGTCATGGGCAGCATGGACGTGCTCGGGCGGCCGGCCGATGGCCAGGCCGAGGACGTGCTCCTCATCGGGGCAGGCGTGATGGCCGGGGTCTGTGTGGAGACCGCTGCCCGGTTGTCCGATCAGGGCATCGGCGTCACCGTCGTGGATCCGCGCTGGATCAAGCCGGTGGACGAGGCGCTGGTGGAGGCGGCACGCGGCAGCCGTCTGGTCGTGGTGGTCGAGGACAACGGACGGGCGGGCGGCTTCGGCGACGCGGTCTGCCGCCTCCTTCGCGATCACGACGTGCATACGCCGGCCCGAACGTTCGGCCTGCCCCAGGAGTTCCTCGGGCACGGCGACAGGATCACGATCCTGGCCGAGTCCGGCCTGACACCGCAGCACCTCGCGCGGCAGATCACCGAGATCGTGGCCCACGCGGCGAAGCGGACGTCACCGGTCGAACAGCACTCGCAGGCGAGCTGATGACGATGGCCGACCCGACCGCAACTTCCACGGCATCTCCCGCATCCACGACGGCATCCCCCGCATCCCCCGCATCCACGACGGCATCCCCCGCATCCACGACGGCATCTCCGACGGCACCGGCATCCACCAACCCTCCGGCGCAGCCGAGCCATGCGGCACATGCCGCCGCCGTCGGCACCGCCACGCCGGCCCTGCGGGTGGCGGTGGTTGGCTCGGGACCGGCGGGCATCTATACCGCCGAGGCGCTGATCAAGCAGGTGGCGGCGCTCGCCGGCGGGCCGGGCGTCGAGGTGGACGTGCTCGACCGGCTGCCCACCCCGTACGGCCTGGTGCGCTACGGCGTCGCACCGGACCACACGTCAATCAAGTCGATCGCCGGATACCTGCAGCGGGTGCTCGAGTATCCGCGGGTGCGGTTCCTCGGCGGCCTGCGCCTCGGCACCGACGTGACCCGCGAGGCACTGCTGTCGTGCTACGACGCCGTCGTGTACGCGACGGGCGCGATGCGCGACCGGCGGCTCGGCGTGCCGGGCGAGGACCTGCCAGGCAGCGTGGCAGCCACCGACTTCGTCAACTGGTACTGCGGGCACCCGGACATCGACCCGGCCATGTTCACCCTAGACGCACAGGCGGTCGCGGTGATCGGAGTCGGGAACGTGGCGGTCGACGTGGCCCGCGTGCTCGCCAAGACCGCGGCCGAACTGCGCGGCACCGACGTCCCTGAGCAGGTGCTTGCCGCGATCGAGGCCAGCAAGGTCAGGGAGATCCACGTGATCGGCCGGCGCGGCCCCGCGCAGGCCAAGTTCACCACCAAAGAGCTGCGGGAGCTTGGTGAACTCGAGGGCGCAGACATCGCGGTGGACCCGCTCGAAGCCGACCTTGACGCGTTCGACCCGACCGGCGAGAGTAGCCGGCTGGCAGCGTCCGACCGGCGGGTCCGCGGAAACGTGGCGGTGATCAGGGACTGGGCCGGCCGGGTGCCGCGTGGCCGGCCGCGTCGGCTGTCCGTCCGGTTCTGGCTGAGGCCGGTGGAGATCATGGGTACCGAACGCGTGACCGGCCTGCGTCTCGAGCGGACCAGGCTGGACGAATCGGGGCGGGTCGTCGGCACCGGCGAGCACGAGGTACTCCAGGTGCAGATGGTGCTGCGCTCGGTCGGGTACCAGTCCGTCCCGTTGCCCGGTGTGCCGTTCGACGCGCGCAGCGCCACAGTGCCGAACGCAGAAGGGCGGGTACTCGGAGCCGACGGGATCCCGCGCCCGGGTGAGTATGTGGCCGGCTGGCTGAAACGGGGCCCGACCGGCGTGATCGGCACCAATAAGTCCGACGCCGCGCAGACGGTCCGCTCGCTGCTCGCCGACGTCGAAGCCGGGTCCCGGCCGGCCGGATCCGCGACCGCACGCCTGCTGGATGTGCTCGCCGCACGGGGGATACAGCCGGTGAGCTACGCGGACTGGCTCGGCATCGATAAACGTGAGCTTGAGCTCGGCGCCGAGCTTGGCCGTGGCGAGCGGGTCAAGCTGTGCGGCTGGGAGGCGCTGAATGCCGCATGCGGCGCCGGTCCTGCCGCCGACGCCTGACCGCACTGTACCTCTGAACGCTCAGGACCTTCGGCCCTGCACGAGCGCGACGCCGGCGGGCCAGGCTGGCTGGTGTGGATCTTCGGGGCGCGCCGGTACCACGATGGCGGGGTCGACCTCTACGTGGTCACCCAGTGGCTGCACGTGGACCGCGAGCAGATCGCGCCGTGCCCCGGCTTGCCGGATTCAGGCAGTCGATGATGGCCGACGGGGCTAGCGGTTGCCGGGCCAGCGGCCGGTACCGCAGTACCACGACATGGTGTCCAGGCAGCAGAGGCTGATGTGACCGTCGGCCATACCTCACCACGGCCGGGCCCGCTGCCAGGTGATCTGGTCATCGACGGCTGCGCGATCGCGACGGTCGACCCGGCCGGGCGTGAGGTCACAAGCGGGCACATCGTCGTCGCGGGCGACCGGATCGCCGCGATCGGGGACGGCCCGGCACCCGCCGGGTACGCAGCGGCACGGGGGATCGACGCTACCGGCTGCCTCGCTACGCCCGGGCTCGTCAACACCCATGACCACCTCTACCAGTGGGCCACCCGCGGCCTGGCGCAGGACGCCACCCTGTTCGAGTGGCTGACGACGCTGTACCCGGTGTGGGCACACGTCGATGATGGCATCGTCTCCGCGGCGGCCATGGCCGGGCTTGTCGCGCTCGCCCGTTCGGGCTGCAGCCTGTCCGCCGACCATCCCTGCGTGTTCCCGCGCGGGGCGGGCGACCTGCTCGCTGCGGAGATCGCCGCGGCCGTCAGGGTCGGCATCCGATTTCACCCCTGCCGTGGCTCGATGGACCTCGGCAGGTCGTCCGGCGGCTTGCCGCCGGACGAGATCGTGGAGGACCGGGACACCGCGCTGGCCGCTACCGACGAGGCCATCGGGCGCTGGCACGACCCGTCGCCAGCGGCCATGGTGCGGATCGCTGTCGCGCCGTGCTCGCCGTTGTCGGTATCCGCGGGGCTGATGCGCGACGCCGCCGAGCTCGCCCGCCGCCGCGGTGTCCGGCTGCACACCCACCTCGCCGAGACCCTCGACGAGGACACTTTCTGCAGGGAGCGCTGCGGCTGCGGCCCGGTCGAATACGCGGGAAAGCTCGGCTGGCTCGGCAGCGATGTCTGGCTGGCGCACGCTGTGCACGTCGGCGAGGACGGGGCCGGACGGCTTGCGGCCTCGGGCACGGCCGTCGCGCACTGCCCAAGCTCTAACGCGCGGCTCGGCTCGGGCATCGCACCGGTGCGCCCGCTGCTTGACTCGGGCGCGACGGTCGGGCTCGGCGTGGGCGGTGCGGCGTCGAACGAGTCAGGGTCCCTGGTCGGCGAGCTTCGCCAGGCCCTTATCGTGGCGCGGCTGGGGAACGGCCCGCACGCCCTGAGCGTGCGTGAGGCGCTGGCCCTCGCGACCATCGGCGGCGCACGGTGTCTCGGCCGTGAATCCGAGCTCGGCTCCCTGGAGGCCGGGAAACTCGCCGACATAGTCCTCTGGCGGCTGGACGGTTTCGGGTCGGCCGACATCGCCGACCCGGTGGCTTCACTCGTGCTCGGCCCGCAGCCGCCCGTCGCGCTGCTGCTTGTCGGCGGACGTCCGGTCGTCGTGGACGGCGAGGTGGCGGGCTGCCCGCGCGATGAGGTCGCTGGTTCGCTGATCGCGGCAAGCCGCCGACTGGCCCGGCTGGCCGAGCCGGGACGACCCGTGCGACGCGGGGGAGGTCATCGGTGATCTTCCTGCAGCCGGTGAGCCGGCTCGCCGCGCGCGCCGCCCACCCCGAAGCCGTCGCCGTCGCCGGGGGCACCGATGTCCTGGTCGAAATCAACTTCCACCGGCTGCACCCGGCGGCAGTGCCCGGCCTGGCCCGGGTCCGCGAGCTGTGCGACTCTGGATGAGACCACAAGCTGCCGCCGGACGGTCAGGCTGGTCCAGGGTGGCCAGCTGGCGCCCAATCGTTTTGGTGCCGCCCGACCCGGGGGTGAATGGGCGTTCTGCCATCGAATTATCCCAGGTGGGTGCACTTTTTTGTTAGCTGGTCAGTCGGCCGTTCCGATCACCGATCGGTGGATCTAGGCTGAGGCTAAGAAACGACGAGGTGCTTGTCCACTCGGTGCCGTGGCGATCCAAGTGCCTCGATCTGGATTCGGCTGAGCCCGGGTAGGTACCGATTCCAGGTAAGAGACCGAACCCGGGTTAGAGCACGCAAGCCAAGCTCTGGCTCTCGTAACGGCACCGCAAACCGGAGGGCATCATGGCAAGAAACGACCGGGTTAAGTCCGCCACCATGGCAACAAAGATCATGTCGGCCGAGGACGCGGCGACGTTGATCCCGGCCGGCGCCAACGTCGGAATGAGCGGGTTCACCGGCTCCGGCTATCCCAAGGCAGTGCCGAAAGCCCTGGCCTCCCGCATCTTTGAGCTGCGCGAACGCGGCGAGCGTTACACCATCAGCGTGTGGACCGGCGCGTCGACCGCGCCCGAGCTGGACGGGGCGCTCGCGGCTGCCGACGGAATCGAGCTCCGGCTGCCGTACCAGTCAGACCCGGTCAGCCGGGAGAAGATCAACTCCGGCCAGATGGACTACATGGACATCCACCTCTCGCATGTGGCCCAGATGGTCTGGGAGGGCTTTTTCGGTCCGCTGGATGTTGCCCTGATCGAGGTCTCTGGGATCACCGACGACGGACGCGTCATCCCCTCGTCGTCGGTCGGTAACAACAAGACGTGGATCGACCGCGCGAAGAAGGTGATCCTTGAGGTCAACTCCGAAATGAGTGAGGACTTCCACGGCATGCACGACGTCTACTACGGTACGGCGCTGCCTCCACACCGCAAGCCGGTCCACATCACCCACCCCGGCGACCGGATCGGCATACCCTACTTCGACTGCCCGGCAGACAAGGTCGTCGCCGTCGTGGAGACCGAAGGCCCGGACCGAAACTCGCCGTTCACGCCCATTGACCCTATTTCCGAACAGATCGCGGGGCACGTGCTGGACTTCCTCCAGCACGAGATATCCGTCAACCGGCTGCCGAGAAACCTGCTCCCGCTCCAGTCGGGTGTGGGCAACGTCTCCAACGCTGTGCTGAGCGGCTTGGCCGGAGGGCCCCTCTCCGGCCTCACCGCCTACACGGAGGTGATTCAGGACGGCATGCTCCAATTGATGGATTCCGGCAAACTGACCTTGGCTTCGGCCACGGCGTTTTCACTCAGCGAGGAGGGCACCGCCAAGTTCGCGGCCAATATCCGGAGCTACCGAGACAAGATCGTGCTGCGACCCCAGGAGATCAGCAACCATCCCGAAGTGATCAGGAGGCTCGGCTGCCTGGCCATGAACGGCATGATCGAAGCTGACATCTACGGCAACATCAACTCCACTCACCTCATGGGCACCCGCATCCAAAACGGGATCGGCGGCTCCGGTGACTTCACCCGGAACGCCTACATCTCCATGTTCGTCAGCCCCTCCCAGGCTAAGGGCGGCGACATTTCCTGCATCGTGCCAATGGTTTCCCATGTCGATCACACCGAGCACGACGTACACGTGATCATCACCGACCAGGGGATAGCCGACCTGCGCGGCCTGCCACCACGCAAGCGGGCCCACCGGATCATTGCCAACTGCGCCCATCCGGATTACCGGCCTGCCCTGGAGGACTACTTCGACCGGGCGATGGCCATGTCATATGGCAAGCACACCCCCCATCTGCTCGACGAGGCGCTTTCCTGGCACCAGCGCTACCTGAGCGAAGGCACTATGCTCAAATAACTTGCGGGCCTGCCCGAGGCAACGGTCGCGGCCGTCGGCAGTGAGGACGCGGGCTGGGCGCCCACCAGGTGCGGGTGCCCGGTCGCGGCCGGTCAGGCTGGGCAGCCATCGGCCAGATTGGCCGGGATAAGTCCAGATTGGCCGCAACAAGTCTCGGGTGATCCGGGTTCCCGTCGCGTCGCCGGGGCCGGTTAGGCAGCCATCGGCCTGATTGGCGGCAATAAGTCCCGGGTGATCCGGGTTCCCGTCGCGCCGCTGAGCGCGCGATCGACGTTCGCCGTGTCGGTGATGATCCCCTCGGTGCCGCCGCGTTCCAGGTACTCGATCATCGCCTGGATCTTCGGCGCCATACTACCCCTGGCGAAGTGCGTGCCCGCGGCGAGGTAGGCTCTCGCCTCCGAGAGCGTGAGGCGATCGGCCCAGCGTTGCTGCGGGGTGCCGAAATTCAGCGCTACCTTCTCCACCCCGGTCGTGATGAGCAGCAGATCGGCGTCGAGATTGCTGGCAAGCAGCGACGACGCGAGATCCTTGTCGATCACCGCGGGCACCCCGGCCAGTTCACCGCCCGGGCCGGCGACGACGGGGACGCCGCCGCCGCCCGCGGTGATCACGATCGTGCCCGCGGCGACCAGCTTGCGGATCGCGGGCAGTTCCACGATGCGCAAGGGCCGGGGTGAGGCGACGACCCGTCGGTAGCCGCGATTGGCGTCCTCGACGAGGACCCAGCCGTCCTCCCGGCGCCGCCGTTCGGCCTGCGCGGCATCCATGAACGAGCCGATCGGCTTGGTCGGGCTCCCGAAGGCCGGGTCGTCCGGCGCCACCTCGGTCTGGCAGATCACGGTTGCGGCGTCCCTGTCCACGCCGTAACGCCGGAACTCGTTGACGAGGCTTTGCTGCAGCGCATACCCGATCGCGCCCTGGGTGTGCGCGCCGCAGACGTCGAGCGGCAACTTGTGCAGTTCGTGTGCGGCCAGTTCGGAACGGCGCAGCATGAAGCCGACCTGCGGGCCGTTGCCGTGGGTGATCACCACGGTCCAGCCGTCCTTGATCATTGTCACGATGTGGCGGCAGGTCTCCCTAGCGGCGATGTACTGGTCGCTGATCGTCTGGTGCGTCTTGTCATCGATCAGCGAGTTGCCGCCAATTGCGACGACGGCGGTTCGGCCCTGAACCACGTTTCGCCTCCTTCAGCTCATGGTGAGCGCCATGACGGCCTTCTGGCCGGGCAGGCGTTTTCTGCCTGGTCATACACCGCCGACTGCGGACCGTCGCGCGCGCATTCCCGGGTGATGTGCGTAGCTCTTGCTCGCCATGACGAGCCAGATCAAACACTGGATACGCGATCTACCGGCCCGGTTCCTCCGGCTCATCGTCAAGCTCGTCCGGGCCGGGAATCGCACCTGCGCCGGGTTGAGCACCCGGACAAGCACGTGGTCGACGTCGTCGGTCCCGGCGGTTCTTGCAGCGGAACGGGTACACCTCGCGTGGCTCCGCCGCGGCGCCGCACCAGGAGCAGGCGATCCGGCTGGCGAGGGTGTTCACAGCTGCCCGGCCACGTCAGCGCGCGCGTTGAATTCCCTGATCCTTTCGTCCCACGCGGTCAGCTTGCCGCGCAGTCCTGTCCAGAAGGCACGCCCCCGCCGGGCGGTGAAGTCGCCGACCGGCACGCCCTGCTGCTCGACCCAGGTGTAGTAGCCGAGGTTGAAGATGCGCTCACGGTCCGCGCCGGTGGTTTCAAGCAGGTGGTCCGTACCGGCACCGAGCATCCAACGGCCGAAGGTCTCCGCTGCCTCAGCCTCGGCGAAGCCAGCGGGGAAGTCCCGGCCCCCGCTGCGCGCCCGCTCGGTCTTGTACATCTCCGCGCCATCGGTGGCCACGGTCATTACCACGTCCCCAGGCCCAAGATCCAGGTGCTTCGCTGTCTTCACCGCCGCGACCAAGTTGCAGATGCTCGACAGGCCGAAGCTAGCAAGCCCGGCGAGCGTTCCCGCGCCGACGCCGCGGCGGTCGCGCAGATAGTCCAGGCCGGCCGGGGAGCTGAACAACACGCCGAGCTGGTCGGTGGCCCGGTCGGAGATCGCGGTGACGATGTCGGTGTTCATGACGTTGTGAATCAGCGGAATGTGCTTGTCGCCGATGCCCTGGATGTTGTGCTCGCCGAAGCCGTTGGACAGCATGGTCGGGCACTCTAGCGCCTCGGCCACCACGATCGCGCAGCCGTAGCTGTCCTTGAGGTGATCACCAGCGCCGAGCGTACCCGCCGAGCCCGATGCCGACACGAAGGCCCGCAGTCGCAGCTTCGGATCGGCCCGCCGCAGATGCTCGAACACGCCGGCGAGGGCGGCGCCCGTGCATAGGTAGTGGGCCAGGTGGTTGCCGAACTCGCAGAACTGATTGAAGATCACGTTTGCCCAGTCGAGCGAAAGCTCGGCGCACTTGTCGTAGATCTCCTTGACGTTGCTCTCGGTGCCCGGGGTGCGGATGATATCCGCGGGGCTGGCGACCCAGTCCTCGAGCCAGGCGAAACGCTCGCGGCTCATGCCCTCCGGCAGCACCGCTACCCCGTGACAGCCCATGAGCCGGGATATGGCGACCCCGCCGCGGCAGTAGTTGCCCGTGGACGGCCAGATGGCGCGATGCACGGTCGGGTCGAATTGCCCGGTGACGATCCGCGGCGCCAGGCAGCCGTAGGTGGCGAGCACCTTGTGCGCGCGGATCATCGGGAAGCGGTCTGCGGTCGCCACCACGATCTTGGCGGGTACGCCGGTAAGCTCCGGCGGGAGTACCAGGTGGACGGGGACTGGCACCTGCCCGACCCGGTCCGGGCCGTTGAACCAGTGGACACGGAACAGGTTGAGCGGGTGCGGGTCATCGGGCTCGACGCTGGCAAGCGCTGACCTGACGGGCCTGGGGATCCGGCGCGGGTCAGCAAGCTCGGCGAACGTCGGCAGCAGGATCCGGGCGTCGCGGAAACGCTTGACCGTCCTCTCGTAGGCGCTCCGATCCACGATGTGATCTTCAAGGCCCAGTGTTTGCAGGCCGAGTTCTTGAAGGCCGCGTGCGGGCATTTCGTCACTCCTCTCATCGCTGCCGGTCCACCGGCGGTACCCAGGTCGCGGGCGCGCGTAACGCTGCGTCCGGGTGCCTGGCAGGCGCAACGTTCCACCTTCCCGGCTCCCTCCCGTTATCCGGCCAATCGAAGATTGGTCCGGCCTCCGGCCCCGGATAACCGCGCTTGACCGGCCAATCGACGCCCGGTTTCTCCCGGTTCGAGGTGCGTCACGATTGGCCGGTTAAGCGGGGCCAGTCGTCCCTGCCTGCGGGAGTATGGAACCCAGAACGCGGGCGGGGGTGCCGAGCCCACGACGAGGTGGGTCGGGCCGCCAGGGGATGTCACACCTGTCTGTCGGCACACAGGACGCACCGGCCGCCGCGCGGCCGGCGCCGTGCCTGGGAGTTGACAACTGATCACAAGCTGGCAGCACCGCCGGATCTGATCACAGAGCCCTTCGTCCCGCGCCCGCGGGCACATCGGCCCGGGCCTGCGGATTCAGCGCCTGCTAGCGCGACCGGAGCGAAGCTGACCGTGCCGAGCAGTCGGTCAGCCGCAGTCGGCCGGGGCTCCGGGACTACTTCCTGCGGACCCCGTCTCCGCTGTTGCTCTTGGTTCGCACAAAGCTCTCACCCTGTGCGGGTGGCTCCACACATTAAGCAGCCGTGATACTGGAGGATGAGGGCCGCGGACGTGGTGGCGACAGTGGGAGAAGGCATGAGCGTTGGCAAGGTCAGCGAGCTCCCGGGCACGGATGATCTCCCGCAGAGCCGTTACCTTGACCGGGAGGAGAGCTGGCTGCGTTTCAATCAGCGCGTGCTCGAGCTCGCCGAGGATGACGCTGTGCCGTTGCTCGAGCGGGTCAGGTTTCTCGCGATCTTCGCGAGCAACCTGGACGAGTTCTTCATGGTCCGTGTCGCCGGGCTGATCCGGCGCCTGGCCGCCGGCCTGCCGGTGAAGACCGCGACCAGGCGGCCCCCCCGTCAGGTGCTCGGGCGCATCCTTGAGCTGACCGGCGAGCTCATGCTGCGGCACGCGGCCTGCTTGCGCGAGGCGGTGCTCCCCGCCCTGACCGCGCAGGGCATCGGGATCCTGCGCTGGGGTGAGCTTTCCGAGGTCGAGCGGCAGAGCCTGCACCGCTTGTTCCGTGACCGCATCTACCCGGTGCTGACGCCGCTCGTCGTCGACCCCGCTCACCCGTTCCCCTACATCTCCGGCCTGTCGCTCAACCTCGCCGTCGTGATGGCCGACCCCGAGTCGGGCAGAAAGATGTTCGCCCGCGTCAAGGTGCCGCCGCTGCTGCCACGCTTCCTCGAGGTGTCCCCGCAGCGGTTCGTCCCGCTCGAGGACGTGATCGCCGCCCACCTGACCCAGCTGTTCGACGGCATGCAGATCCTCGAGCACCACGCCTTCCGGGTGACGCGAAACCAGGACCTGGAAGTGGACGAGGACGTCACCGAGGACCTCATGCAGGCACTCGAGCACGAACTGCTCCGCCGCAGGTTCGGGCCTGCGGTGCGGCTCGAGGTCGAGGACTCGATCTCCGAGGTGGTGCTCGAGCGGCTGGTGACAGAGATTGGCGTCGGCGAGCGCGCGGTGTACCGGCTGCCCGGCCCGCTCGACCTGGCCGGCCTGAACAACATCGCGGATCTCGATCTGCCGGAGCTGAAGTACCCCAGGTTCGTCCCCGCCGAGTCCGCGCTGAGCCGGGACAAAGGGGTGTTCGCGACGCTGCGCGAGCGCGACGTGCTCGTCCACCATCCATACGACTCGTTCACCACCACGGTGGAACGTCTCGTGGAAGAGGCCGCGGCCGATCCCCAGGTCCTCGCGATCAAGCAGACCCTCTACCGCACCACCAGCGGCGATTCGCCGATAGTCGACGCGCTCATCGACGCCGCCGACGCCGGGAAACAGGTGGTCGTGGTCGTCGAGATCAAGGCGCGGTTCGACGAGCGGGCCAACATCACCTGGGCCAGAAAGCTGGAGGAAGCGGGCTGCCACGTCGTCTACGGCATCGTGGGACTGAAGACGCATTGCAAGATGTGCCTGGTCGTGCGCGAGGAGAAGGACGGCTCATTGCGGCGCTACTGCCACCTCGGCACCGGCAACTACAATCCACAGACAGCCCGGCTGTATGAGGACTTCGGCCTGCTCACCGCCGACACGGTGGTCGGCGAGGACGTCACCGACCTGTTCAATCACCTCACCGGCTACAGCAGGAGAAACTCCTACCGCAGGCTGCTGGTCGCCCCGGTCTCGCTGCGCTCCGGGATCGTGGAGCGGATCAACCATCAGCGGGAACGGTCCGTGGAAGGTAACCCGGCCCGGATCCGGATCAAATGCAACGCCCTGGTCGACGAGGCGGTCATCGACGCGCTGTACCGCGCCTCCCAGGCCGGCGTGCCGGTCGACCTGTGGGTGCGCGGCATCTGCGCGCTGCGCCCCGGCGTCCCTGGCCTGTCCGAGACCATCCGGGTACGCAGTATCCTCGGCCGCTTCCTTGAGCATTCACGGTTGTTCACGTTCGGGCCGATCGGCGGGGACGGCCCGCCGGAAGTCTTCCTGGGCAGCGCGGACATGATGCATCGCAACCTGGACCGGCGGGTGGAGCAGCTCGTTCAGGTCACCGAGCCGGTCATGCGCGACGATCTGGCCTCCCTGATCGAGCTGGCGATGGACGAGTCCACCGCGTCCTGGTGGCTGGGTGATGACGGTACCTGGACCCGGCGGCACATCGACGATTCTGGCAAGCCGCTGCTCGACATCCAGTCGCACCTGATCACCGCACGGCGGTGGCGGTCGGTCGATGGGTGACCCCGCCGCGGCGGACGAGATTCTCGCCGCGGGGGCCATTCTGTGGCGGGCTCGGCCCGACGAGGGCGGCGTGCAGGTGGCGCTCGTTCACCGCCCCCGCTACGACGACTGGGCTTTTCCCAAGGGCAAGGCCAAGCCGGGTGAGCATCGGCTGCTTACGGCCGTGCGCGAGGTAGCGGAGGAGACCGGCCTGCGGCCGGTGCTAGGCCGGCCGCTCAAGCAGGTGTTCTACCAGGCCCAGGGCCTGCCCAAGCGAGTTGACTACTGGGCGGCCACACCGGCCGCACCGCGGCCGGAGGGACGAGGCTGGAGCGCCGCTGCGGACAGCCCCGCCCAGCCCGCGTTCGTCCCGCCCGGCCAGGCTGAATTCGTGCCGAACGACGAGGTGGACAAGCTGGAGTGGCTGCCGGTCGCCGAGGCGGAGCGGCGGCTGACCTATCCGCATGACGTTCGGCTGCTGCGCGAGTTCGCCGCCGCGCCAGCGTCGACCGTGCCCTACATCTTTCTGCGGCACGCCTCCGCCGTGACAAAGAAGGGCTGGCCAGGTGACGGCCTGCTGCGGCCGCTTGACGAGGCCGGCCGGGCAGCCGCCTACCGGCTCGCGGAACTGCTCGCCTGCTTCGCACCGGCCCGCGTGTTCAGCTCGGCGGCCGCGCGGTGCGTAGAGACCGTGCTGCCATATACGATTCACGTCGGCGTTCCCGCGGCGGCCGAGCCGGCCTTGACCCTGTTCGCCGCCGGAGGCGCCGCGCCCAGTACCCGGCTCGGCGAACTGCTCGCCGACGGCCTCCCGATGATCCTGTGCGGGCACGGCGAGACGCTGCCGTCGCTGTACGCGCAGGCGGTCCAGCATTTCGGCGCGGTACCGCCCGCGGACCCGTCATTCGCCAAGGGCAGCTTCAGCGTGCTGCACGTCGCGCGCACCGACGGCGCTGCCGCTTCCGTGGTCGCCATCGAGCAGCACGGCCCGCAGTAGGCGGATAACCGCAGTGGCCTGGATCACAACCGCGGCCGTAGCCGGGCCCGGTGCTGATCAGCTCCGGGGTTCGACGATGACCTTCAGACCTCCGCGCCGCGCGGCCGCCTGAAACGCGTCCGCCGCGTGGGTCCGGGGTGCCGTGACCGGCGAACCGCACCTGCGGGCACAGGTTGCGGCAAGCGGAACGGCACTGCGGGCCGGTCTCCGGGATCGCGCGATCGATCACGACCCGCTCGCCGGCGCGGGCCAGCCTCGATTACCCCGCGGCCTCATGCCCGGGCACGAGAGGCTGGTCCAGCTTCGCGTCGCCGATGCCGGCCTCGGTCCACCAGTGCAGATCGCTGCCGCAGATCCCGACCGCAGTGACCCTGACCAGGCTGGTTCCGGGCCCGGCGACGGGCACGGACTCGTCGGCCAACCGGAGATCGCTTACCGCATGCAGCCGCGCGACTTGCCTGAGAGGCTTACCTCCCGGTGCGGGCAACCGCTGGCCACCGCCAGGTCAAGGATAGGGAGTGGCCGCGGCAGCCGTTCAGGTGATCGAATAGGGTCGTCCGGTGCGGTGGCAGCTACGAATCGGGGGATCCCACGTGGGGTGTCATGTCCGCGCCGCCCGGGGCGCTGTTCGCGCGGCCGCCTCGGCCACTTTCGTGTCAACGCTGATGCTCGCGGGATGCGCAGGGACGGGCCCGCTGGCCTCGGCGGGCCCGTCCGCAAGGATGCGAGGCTCCTTCGCCTTCGCTTACGTCGAGAACGCCAGGCTCGGCGCCACAGCGCGGTCGTACTGGACCGGCACGCGTCTCGCGCATGCCCGGTCGTGGCTGCGGCCAGCCGGGCACGAACCAGCCGCGCGGCCGGCCAGAACGGTCCGCGCCATGATGCACGTGGGCGCATTGTTCTCACACGACCCGGGGGGTGATCACTTCTGCACCGCCAGCGTGGTCAGCAGCCCCCGCCGGGACATGCTGATCACCGCGGCGCACTGCATACACGGCGGCAAGGGCAAGACCTACCGGCAGGACATCGTCTTCGTCCCCGGTTACCGCAATGGCGCGATGCCGTACGGAATCTGGGTGCCGCGGACGATGGTTGTCGCGCGCGCTTGGACGCATTCGTCTGATCCCGCCCTCGACGTGGCTTTTATCGTGTTGCAGCCCCGTCATGGTCGCAACATCCAGCAGGTGCTGGGCGCCAACAAGCTCGGCGTCAACCAGGGCTTTCACCATGTCGTGCGGGTAACGGGGTACCCGGGCAACGGCAAGCAGCCGATCACGTGCATCAACAGCACCAGCTGGCAGAGCCGCAAGCAGATGCGGTTCGTCTGCAAGGGCTACTCGGTTGGCACAAGTGGCAGCCCATGGGTGGAGCGCTTTAATCCCGTTACCCGCAGGGGCACGGTCATCGGCGTGATCGGCGGTTTTCAGCGAGGGGGCGACACCCCGGACGTGTCCTACAGCTCTTACTTCGACGGCAACATCAAGAGGCTCTACGAGGAAGCAGCCGGCCGATCTTGATCGGAACTCGCCGCTAGCGCGGTCTGGCGCCGCGCTGCGGCGCAGTGCCCGGGCGCAGGTCGGTCGGCGCCGCCCTGGCCCCCTAACCGACGGCGCCGACCGACAACCCAATGATCGCCCAAGGTCATTACTGTGTGTTGACCGGGGTGCTATTTTACCTCACGCTGGGTCACCGACCGGGGCATTCCACTACGAAACTCGGCGGGTCGGCGCGCTCTCAAGCTTCACTCTTGTCGTGCAAGCGGCGGAGCGCACCGGCCAGCGGCAGCGCGGTGAGCTGGGTCTGCCATCGCCGGGCGCCGTAGGACGCCAGTTCGCCGCGGATTGACTCGGCGCTGAGCACTGCGGGCGGGCTCCACGACAGCCGCCTGACCGTGTCCGGCTGCAGCAGGTTCTCGCTCGGCACGTTGTGCTCGTCCGCGATGGCGGCGACGACGGTCCGCGCCCTCTCGAGCCGCCTCGCCGCCGCGGGATCACGCTCCGCCCACCTGGCCGCGGGCGGCGGCCCGTCGCCCTGCGCCGATGTCTGAGGCAGGGTGTCCTCGCCGCCGCTGCGGGCACGGTCAAGCGCGCGCAGCCAGGTGGCGGTACGGCGCCGCGCGTTGCGGCCGTTGAAGCCCTGGATGGCGTTCAGCTCGGCCGGGGTGGCGGGCCATGTTCTTGCCGCTTCGATGATGGCGGCATCGGGCAGGACCCGGCCGGGTGACAGGTCAAGCCGCCTGGCGATATCGTCGCGTTCCCGCCAGAGTTCACGCACCGCCGCGAGGCCGCGGCGGGCCCGTACCCGGTGGATACCGGAGGTGCGGCGCCACGGGTCCACGCGGGCCCTGGGCGGTCCCGCGGCAAGTATGGCGCCGAACTCCTGATCCGCCCATTCCCTTTTGCCTGCTTCATCCAGTTGCCGCGCGAGCGCGTCACGAAGCTCTACAAGCACTTCGACGTCAAGGGCCGCGTACCTTAGCCAGGCGTCGGGCAGCGGGCGGGTGGACCAGTCGGCGGCCGAATGACCTTTCTCCATCCTGAGCCCGAGAATCTCCTCCACCAGCGTGGCGAGCCCGACTCTCGGAAATCCGAGCAGGCGGCCAGCCAGTTCCGTGTCGAAGATCCGCGTGGGCCGGTAACCGACCTCGGCCAGGCACGGAAGGTCCTGCGAGGCCGCATGCAGCACGGCCTCGGCAGCGGCCAGTGCCGCGTCGATGCCAGCGAGGTCAGGGCAGCCGGTGGGGTCGACGAGCACCGTGCCCGAGCCTTCGCGCCTGAACTGGACCAAGTAGGCGCGCTGACCGTACCGGTACCCCGACGCGCGCTCGGCATCCACTGCCACCGGACCGGTTCCTGCACTGAGGCCGCTGATGGCTTCGGCGAGGCCGCCAGCGTCCGATACGACAGCCGGAATCAGCTCACGTGGCTCGAGAAGGGGCATCCGTCCCTCCTCGTCCTGGCCCTTACTTGATGTCACCTGACAGCGGGACCCTGATGGCGACGACGCGCGCGGGTCCGCTCGCGGCCGCTATCGGCGCGCTGTCTTGCGCCGGGTGGCGGTAGCGCGCTCACCCCGGGCTCGAGCGGGGCCAGGCCGGCCGCAGTGCAAAGGGCATCGCACCAGGCCGCGACGTGGCCCGCGAGGCCGGGCTGCGCCAAATCGCCGTCGGGTTCCACCGCCGGGGACCAGGACGCGCGGAGGTCGAATTCGGTCGTGGCGGGATCGTCGCCTTTCGCGCCGAACCCTTCGGTGACCACCCGGGTCACCGTGCCGCTCGGCGCCGCATACCTGGCGGCACGCGTGTCGAGCGCCTCGGTGAGCCAGCTCCACCCGACCGGGCCGAGCAGCGGATCCACGGCGATCTCGGGGTCAAGCTCCGCCTGGATCTGCGCCACGATCCGGAATGGTCCCGCCCAGCCGGGCTGGCAGGCCGGGTCGTAGAGCAAGATCAGCCGACCTGTGGCGATCTCGGTGCCGTCGGTGTGCACGGCCGCCACGAGAGCCGCCGCGTAGGGCGCGAGCGTCTTCGGCGCGGGTACATCCTCAAAGGAAAGCTCCGGGCGGAGCGCCGTTTGGCGGTTCCGTTCGGCTTCAAGGTCTTCCACCGCGCCGCGGAAGACCTCTGCGGCCTGCCGTGGCGCCGCCCGGCCAGCCTGGCTCATGAGGGGAGCGTATGACAATGCTGCAGGCAAGCGGTCATGCAGCACGCACCGGGCTATGCCGCGGGCCGACGGCGACCGGTTGTGTGCCGACCGTGATCGGCCGGGCGAAGCCGACCAGAAGCGCGGTGCCGCAATCGACACAGGCCAGCTCGGGGCAGAGGCCGTCAGGGCTGTCGGCCCGGTCTGGGCACGCAGCGAGGGTGTGCGGCCGCTCGAACAGCCGCTCTTCGCGGCACTCGGGGCACTGTAGTGCTATGAGGCTCATAGCAGGCGACCTCCTCGTCGGGAACGTGCCGCGGGTCCCGCCAAGGCCTGCGCGGCGCAAGGCTTATCAAAAGGTGGCATACGCCGACGCCGAAGCGGTGGACCTTCTGCGGCGTGTCATGAAAATGACGGGCGGCCTGTGAGACGATCGCTTGTGTGACCCCGGCCTTGGAAGACGCCCCGTTTCTGCGCGCCTGCCGCAGACAGCCGGTACCCCACACGCCCGTCTGGTTCATGCGCCAGGCTGGCCGCTCGCTACCCGAGTACCGTAAGGTACGTGCGGGCACGGGGATGCTCGAGGCATGCGCACGTCCCGACCTTGTCGTAGAGATCACGCTCCAGCCGCTGCGCAGGTATGACGTTGACGCGGCCATCTTTTTCAGCGACATCGTCGTACCGCTCAAGGCGGTCGGCGTCGGCCTCGATATCCGCCCTGGTGTCGGTCCTGTGGTGGAGCACCCGTTTCGGGATATCGCCGACCTCGGGCGGCTGCGGCCCCTGGTGACTGGCCACGTGCCGTTCGTGACCGAGGCGATACAGGCGCTCGTTGCCCAGCTTGGCCACCGGCCATTGATCGGCTTCGCGGGCGGTCCCTTCACGCTGGCGTCCTACCTCGTGGAAGGTGGGCCGTCGAAGAACCACGAGCGCACCAAGGCGCTGATGTACGGCGACCCCCGATTGTGGCATGCGCTGCTCGAGCGGCTTGCCGACATGACCATCTCCTTCCTGCAGATCCAGATCGACGCGGGCGTGTCGGCGGTTCAACTGTTCGATTCGTGGGTCGGCGCGGTGAGCCCGGACGACTACCGCCGCAGCGTGCTACCGCACAGCAGGCGGATCTTTATGGCGCTCGAAGCCACCGGCGTGCCCCGTATCCATTTCGGTGTCGGCACAGGTGAGATCCTTGGCCTTATGGGTGAGGCGGGAGCTGACGTGGTAGGGGTTGACTGGCGGGTGCCGCTCGACGAGGCTGTCCGGCGAGTGGAACCCGGCAAGGCGCTGCAGGGCAACCTTGACCCGGCGCTGTTGTTCGCGCCGTGGGATACGATCAGGCAGCGGGTTCGCGACGTGCTCGGCCGCGGCCGGGCCGCCGAGGGCCACATCTTCAACCTCGGTCACGGCGTGCTGCCTGGCACAAATCCCGACGCGCTGGCACGGCTCGCCGACTTCGTCCACGCCGAGTCGTCGCGCGCGCCCGCCTGACGCGCCCCGCTAGACGCGCGGTTCAGTGGCGGGCGTTCAGGGCCGGTGTTGACTGGCCGGCGGTTCACTGGCGGAATGGGTCCACTGGCAGGGTCGTGCGGGTGAGGAGCGCGTTTAGCCTTGGCGTGGTCTGCTGCTACCGGATTCCGCCTCGCTGAGCCTGGCGAGGTAGGCGTTATACGCGGCCAACTGCTCATCGTCCTCGTCGATGTCCCCGTGCCTGCCAGTGCCGTGCCTGCCAGTGCCGTGCCTGCCAGTGCCTTGCCTGCCAGCGCCGTCATCACTCGCAGTCTGCTCGACTGTCACTCTGGTCCCTTGCGGGACACTGACCCCTTCTGCAACGCTGACCCCTTCCGTAACAGTGGAACGTTCCGTGACGGTGGACCCTCCCGCGACGCTCGGCGCCGCGTTCGCACCGGCCGACGTGGCGGAGGCGGTATCGGCCGGGATGGCGCCCGTGCCCGCGCCGCCCGTACCTGCCCCCGCGACGGGTGCCGAGCGAGCGCTGCCGGCGACTGCGGCGCTGCCCAGGCTGGCCAGCCTGGCCCTGCGGACAGCGTCAAGCCAGCCGAGGCCGCCGACGGTTCCTCGGTCGTCCCCGCTCCATGCGATGAACACCACCATGATCAGCACGAGCATGATGGCGTCTCCGCCGATCCACATCACGGCGCCGCCCAAGTGCACGTCGTCGACCGGGCTTGGCCCCCACGACCGGCTCATCATGCCGGTCATACCGGTAGCTGAGTAGCCGAGTACGAGCCCGGTGAACGTATCGACAGGCATTACCACGATGAGCGCCAGGATCCGCAATGGATAGGGGATGCGCCAGCGGATCGGCTCGCGGCCAAGCAACGGCAGAAAGAACAGGTATCCGACAATCAGATACAAGGCGTGTTCGGCATCGTGCGCCAACTGGTTGGTCATCACCACGTTCATAGCGCTGGTCAGATGAGTGCCGACAATCGTCCCCGCGTAGGCGGCGATCGTAAACGGGGGCCAGGTGAGGAATGCGGCCACCCGCGAGCGGACCGCACGCTTGACCCAGGTATGCAGCGGGTTGCGGCTGGCGTGCAGCAGGAGCGTGACGGGCTGGCCAAGGACGAGCAACGCTGGCGCCACCATGATCAGCAGCAGGTGCTGGATCATGTGGTCCCAGAACAACACATCGTCATATGTGCCGATCCCGCTCTGCGTCGCTACCACGATGACCGCGAGTCCGCAGACGAACAGCCACGTCCGCCACCAGGGCCACGGCCGGGCGGGGTGACGTGATCCGACCCGCCACACGCCCCACAGGTACAAGATCGCGGCCGCAATCACCAGGCCCGTCGCCAGCGGACCGAACGTCCAGCGGTCCGCTATCTGCCGCAGGCTGAATGCCGGCAGCATCTGATCGCCACCCACGACGCTTCCCATCCGCTCGTGCCTACCTGGCCGTCACCATTGTCACCCGGATCCGTGGCGTGAGTTTCTTGCACCCCCTGCGGGCACCGCCGTCGCCTCACACTGAGTAGTCTTTTCGTGCGGTCGTGCCAGCTGACCGGGAGCGCGGGAGGCCCTGCCAGACGGCCACAGATTACCGGCCCGCGGTCGGCGGCATCGGATTTACGATATGCACCGTATGTCTCACGTTCGGGCGCCGCCGTCTGCCTCGCCGGAGGCAGACACCTCCCCGCACCGGCACCAGGCGTCGCACGAATGGCGAGGACCCCCCTGATCGTACGGTTCGCAGAAAGCAGTGGATGTAATGTCCGGGATGGGATCGAGTCTCCAGACGGGCAACTCGACGATGGTCGCCGCTTTCCGCGCGGCGCTCATCCACCAGGGAATCTTCATCGCGGTGATTTTCGCGCTGCTGATTGTCGGGTGGATCAGTTTCCGGGAGTGGCTGCCCGCCACCCGCGCACGTAATTCTGGCAAGGCCGATTCAGCCGGGTCCACACTGGCGGAGCCCGCCGCGCGCCGGGTACTGAGGATTGCGTTCGGGGTGCTCTGGATCTTCGACGGCATTCTCCAGCTGCAGCCGGCGATGCCGGTCGGGCTCCCGTCGCAGGTCATCGTGCCTGCTTCGACGGGTTCACCGGGCTGGGTCAAGCACATGGTGAACTGGGCAGCGAATGCTTGGACGTATCACCCGGTCACGGCGGCAGCTTCCGTGGTCTGGATCCAGATCGGCATCGGCATCTGGCTGCTCGTGGCAGGGCGCGGCGCCTGGTCGCGGATGGGCGGGCTGGCCGGCGTGGCCTGGGGACTGATCGTCTGGGTGTTCGGCGAGGCGTTCGGCGGCGTGTTCGGCCCCGGGCTCAGCTGGCTGTTCGGTGCACCGGGAGCGGTGCTGTTCTACTGCGTGGCCGGCGGCCTGATCGCGCTGCCGCTGCGCGCCTGGGCCACGCCTCGCCTGGGCAGGCTCATCCTCGCCATCGTGGGCCTGTTCTTGGTCGGCATGGCGGTCCTGCAGGCGTGGCCTGGTCGCGGGTTCTGGCAGGGCACGCGCCATGGCCAGCCGGGCAGCCTCACCAGCATGATCCGGGACATGTCACAGGTATCGCAGCCGCATTTTCTGTCGGCTCTGCTCTCGGACTTTGGCTCGTTCGTCGCGGCGCATGGTTTCGCGGTCAATCTGTTCGTCGTGATTGTCCTCGCGGCGATTGGCGCAGGGCTGCTGACCGGACAGCCCCGGCTGCTCCGGCCGGCCCTCGTTGCCGTGGTTCTGCTCTGCCTCGCGGATTGGACACTGATCGAGGATCTCGGCTTTCTCGGTGGGGTGGGCACGGACCCGAACAGCATGATCCCAATGGCGCTGGTCGTCATCGGCGGCTACCTCGCCTTGGTGTGCGTTCCCGCGGCCGTGGGCCGGCCGAAGTACCAGCCGCCGTGCCGGCCAGCGGGCCAGCCGCCGTGCCGGCCAGCGGGCCAGCCGCCGTGCCGGCCAGCGGGCCAGCCGCCGTGCCGGCCAGCGGGCCAGCCAACGGGGCGGGCGACAGCACGGAGCCTGCCGACGAGGCCGCGCCGCCCCAAGACAACCGGCCGGCCGCAGGCACCAGGCCCGTGCTCAACTGGCGGGACCGGTTCAGGCCAGCCGGCCTGCGCCGGACGGCAGCGACGGCTAGCCTCGGATCAGTTGCGGCGGTCGGTGCCCTCGCCATGACGGCGCTGGGCGCGATCCCGATGGCGAGCGCCTCCGCGGACCCCAACGCCGATCCGATCATCGCCCAGGCCATCGCCGGATCGAGCGCCATGCTTGACTACCCGGCTCCCGCTTTCCAGCTCAGCGACCAGCACGGCAGACCGGTCACGCTGGCGAGCCTGCGCGGCAGGGCGGTGCTGCTGACGTTCCTCGATCCGGTGTGCACGACGGACTGCCCGCTGATAGCGCAGGAATTCCGTGAGGCCGGCCAGCTGCTCGGCGCGAACTCCAAACGGGTCGCGCTCGTCGCCGTTGTCACCAACCCGATCTACCGGTCGCCGGTCTTCACCCAGGCGTTCGACCGCCAGGAGCGCATGGACAAGGTTCCTGACTGGCTCTACCTGACCGGCTCGCTGCCACAGCTGACGAACGCATGGCGGGCCTACAACATCGCCGTGCAGACCGAGCCGGCTGGCGCGATGGTCGCCCACAGCGACATCGCCTTCGTCATCGACCGCGCCGGTCACGTCCGGGAGGAACTGAACGCCGACCCCGGTCCGGGCACCGCCAGCTCGACGTCTTCCTTCGCGGTCATGCTCGCGAACGCGGCGGAGCATGCGCTGAGGTCATCGTGAGTGGCCCCCGCCGCTCAGTCACCGCGCCGCGGGTCGCGGCGCTGCTTCTTGCCGCCGGGATCCTCACTGCGGGGTGCGGCGCCGCGCAAGCGGCCCATCCGGCTGCCACCCGGGCCACCATGGCGCCGCCATCGCTCACCACCTCCCTCATCACCGCGACTGGCACCTGGGCCGTCGTGCCGATGGGCGGCAGCCCCGCCTTCTGGCAGCTCCTCAGGTACCCGGCGCAGGGCAGGGGCTGGTCTCTTGTGACCCCGCCGGGCGTTGCCGACAACGGGGGCCTCGTGCTCGCCGATCGGGGCGGTCAGTCCCTCGTCGCCGGATTCCGCCCAAGCCAGGCACTCGCCTTCTCGCCGCTCGCGACGACCGAGGACGGCGGCAAGAGCTGGTCACCCGGCATCCTCGACGCGGCCCTCGCCGACGTACCCGATGCGCTCGCCGCCGGGGCGGACGGTCACCTGCTCGCGGTGCTCAGCGACGGCATGGCCGAAGAGTCGGCGGGCGGCACCAGCTCCGGGTGGTCCGCGCTGACAAGCCGGGAGGCGCTCGCCGCGTCGCGGGCAGGCCGCACGTGTGATCTCAGGGCGCTCACGGCGGCCGCGTTCAGCCCGTCGGGGATCCCGCTGCTAGCGGGGACCTGCGCCCGGCCGGGTACGGCTGGCATCTTCGCCGCCGCGGCCGGGCCAGGGGGCAGGACATGGCACGCCGTCGGACCCGCATTGCCGCGGTCACTGGCCGGCGGGGCAGTCAGCACCCTCCGGCTGGCCACGATCGGCGGCCGGACCGTGGCGCTGCTTTCGGCGGGCACAGGGCCGGCCGAAAGAGTGCTCGCCGCGTGGACCGGGGACGGCGGAGCCCACTGGACCCTGGCCCCCCCGCTCTCACTCGGCGGCGCACAGGTCCAATCGTCTGGGCTGGGCGCTGGAGGCGCGGTCTGGCTAACGCTCAGCAGCGGCCGCGCGGAGACGATCAGCGCATCGGGCGGGTCGTGGCGCGCCCTGCCAGCGTCGCCCCCGGGGACCGCGGGCCTGACGCTCGGTTCATCGGGGCAGGTCGATGCGCTCGTCACCGATGGCACCAAGTTGACCGACTGGCGGCTGGACGGCCACGCGACGGCGTGGCACGTCGCACAGATCATCAACGTGCCGATCCAGTTCGGCTCATCGGGTTGACACTAACGTCATCGCCTTCAACGTCGTGATGATGATCGCCTGGCATGTGCCCGCGCTCTTCGACCTAGCTCAGCGAAGCCAGTACGTGCATATCTGGCTGATGCACGCGGGCTTCTTCGTGACGGGCGTCTGGTTCTGGATCCAGTTCATCCCGTCGCCGCCGCTGCGCCGGCGGCTGCCGCCGCCGGCCAGGCTGGCCGCGTTCGTCATGACGAACGTGATCATGTGGTTCCTTGCGATGTCGCTCAGCATCTTCACGCAAACCTCGTGGTACTCCGCTTACGGCAACCGGCCGGGCGTAACGCTGCCGCCGTTCGCGGATCAGCAGATCGGCGCCGCGATCCTGTGGGTCTGTGGTGACCTGTGGTGCTTCCCCGCGGTCGCGTTCATCATCTTGGGCATGGCGGCGTACGAGGGCGGCATTGCCGCGGCGATCGAGAAGATCCTCAACAGGGGACCGGCCCGGATCGGATCGGCGCACGAGGCGAGGCAACGGGTGCCGCCAAGCCGCCCGGCGGTCGGGGGAGCGGAGCCACCGAGCGGGACCTGATCCGAAACTCTCCTGACCGGGCGTCAGTTGCCCGGCGGCGAACGTGCGGGCTGGCCGCGACGGTCCGGTTCGTGCCGCGGCCCGGTGCAGGTGATCGGCTCCATCCGCTGTTTCACCGCTGTCTAACCTATGGGAAGCGGCGTGGCGACCTGGAGGACATCCCGGAGGACGTGCAGTGACACTGCCCGGTCAGAGTGATGGATGGGCCGGGGCCGGGCTGGCCCAACCGGACGATCCCGCGCGTGCGGGCAAGGCTCCGCCGGTGGGCGGTACCACGCCGCATGTCGTCATCGTGGGCGGCGGGATCGCGGGCCTGGCCGCGGCCTTCTTCCTGCGCAACGCGCCGGTGCGGGTGACGCTGTTCGAGAGCTCGCCCCGGATCGGCGGCAAGCTCGCCGTGTCCGAGCTCGCGGGCATGCCGGTCGACGAAGGAGCAGAGGTGATGCTCGCCCGCAGGCCCGAAGGCATCGACCTGGTGGATGCGGTGGGCCTGGCCGGTGAGCTGGTGAGCCCCGGCACTACCGCCGCTGCCATCTGGACGCGCGGCGCGCTGCGCCCGTTGCCGGGCGGCCAGCTCATGGGTGTGCCCGGTGACCTCGTCGCACTCGCGCGGTCCGGGGTTCTGTCCGCCCCCGGTCTCGCCAGGGCCGGGCTCGACCTCGTGCTGCCGGAAACCAGCAGGGACAGTGACGTCCCCGTCGCCAGGCAGGTCGGTGCGCGGCTCGGCCACGAGGTCGTGGACCGGCTGGTGGACCCGTTGCTCGGTGGCGTCTACGCGGGCCGCGCCGACGAGCTGTCATTCGAGGCCACGCTTCCCGGCCTGGCCGCCGCGAGCCTTGACCACCGGACCCTGATTGGGGCGACGCGATCGGTGCTCGCCGCATCGAGACCGAACCCGCGCCCTGCGCGCCCCGCTCGCCCTGCCAGCCCTGGTTTCCGCGATCCGGTGTTCACCACGCTGGCAGGGGGCCTCGGCACGCTCCCGGCTGCGGTCGCGGCCGCCTCGGGCGCGTACGTGCGCACCCGCGCGGCTGTCCGTGAGCTGCGGCGTACTCCGGTGGGCTGGCAGCTCATCGTGGGCTGCGCGGATGAGCCCGAGCGCGTGCAGGCGGACGCGGTGGTGCTCGCCGTACCCGCCCGCCCGGCGAGCCGGCTACTCCGCGCGGAGGCGCCAGCGGCCGGGGCGCTGCTCGGCGAGGTCGAGTACGCGAGCATGGCGATCGTCGCGCTCGCCTTCCCGCGCGCCGCGTTCCCCCGGCCGCTCCAGGGCAGCGGGTACCTGGTCCCGGCCGTGGACCGGCGTGCTGTCAAGGCCGTGACGTTCAGCACCGTGAAATGGCCGCATCTGGCGTCTCCCCGGTACCCGGCGCGGCGGGCGGACGGTGGCGCAGCCTGCGAAGCCGTTAGGTGCTCTGTTGGGCGCATCGGCGAGGAGCAGGTGCTTCAGCGGCCCGACGAGGAACTCGTGGCGCTCGCCCGCCGTGAGCTCGCCTGCGCCGTGGGCGTCGGCGGGCGGCCCGTCGCGTCCAGGGTAACGCGATGGGGCGGGGCATTGCCGCAGTACACGGTCGGGCACCACGGCCGGGTGGCGCGCATCCGGGCTGCCGTCGCGGACCAGCCCGGCCTCGCCGTCTGCGGCGCCGCCTTCGACGGGCTCGGCATCCCGGCGTGCATCGCGACCGCGTGGCAGGCTGCGGCGCAGGTTCTCGGGCACCTTGCCCGCCGGAACCGGCCCGCCGATGGGGGAGAATGAGGCCATGGCGGAGGGTGCAGAGGGTTCTGGCTTGCGCGCGCGTGAGCTCAACGAGCTAATCAGGTACACGATGTGGTCGGTCTTCCGGGTGACGACCGGCGCCGGTGACGGCGGCGCGCTGAGCGGCCGGCCCGCGGTTGCCGCCGAGGTCGCCGGGCTTTTCGGCGAGGCGGCGGGAAAGGGGGTGGTCACCCGCGGCAGCTACGACCTGCAGGGGCTGCGTGCCGACGCGGACTACATGTTCTGGTGGGTGGCGCCGTCACCCGACGACCTGCAGGAGATCTACGCGCGGTTCCGCAGGACCAGGCTGGGCCGCGCCAGCGAGCCGGTCTGGTCGGTGCTGGCCCTGCACCGCCCGGCGGAGTTCAACAAGGGCCACATTCCCGCGTTCCTCGCCGGCGAGCAGCCGCGCGCTTACCTGTCTGTCTACCCGTTCGTCCGGTCCTACGAGTGGTACCTGCTCCCACCCGAGGAACGCAGGGCGCAGCTTGCCGAGCACGGCAGGATGGCCCGCGAGTTCCCGGACGTCCGAGCGAACACCGTCGCCTGCTTCGCCCTGAACGACTACGAGTGGATGCTGGCCTTCGAAGCCGACGAACTGCACCGCATCGTCGACCTCATGCGGCACCTCCGCGGCGCGCAGGCCCGCAGGCACACCCGCGTTGAGATCCCGTTCTACACCGGCCGCCGTCGGCCGCTCGCCGAGCTCGTCGCGGCGCTGCCATGACTTCTCCTTAACGGCTGCCGCGGCCTGGCGCTCGCCGGGAAGGTGCCTTCCGCTGCGCTGAAACCGATGAGGCGTTCGCCATAACCGTGGCGCTGCGCTTGCCATCCCCGGTCGGCTGCCGAGGCCAAATCTTTAGCTGGAAGGTATCCAAATAGGCAGTTCGCGCATCAAAGGAGACGAAATGATGAGAACGTGCCTTATCGCCACGAACCACTTGGACTGTCATGTCATCAAGAAACCGGATCTCGCAGCGGGACGGCCGAAGCAGGCGGCCCGGCACCAGAAGCGTGGCAGGTACGCTCGCTGTAGCGGCCGGCTATGGGCTGGCGATCTCGGCGCTGACGGTGCTCACCGGCGAGCGGATGTTCGGAACCCGTGGGCTTGGTGGGCGGCTGGCGGTGCTTGCCGTGACCGTCGGTGTCCTTGTCTTAGGCGCCGCCGCTATCTGCGCGAGGCGGTCCTGGCAACGGCGCCACGCGGGCAGGAGTAACGCCCGCCGGGCGTGACGAAGGTGCGCTTGTGTCTTAGGCGCCGCCGTCCGCCGGCCGTGATCCATCCAACCTCGACGTCGAGCGCTGATGCCATGCGGAGTCGACGTGATGTCCGCACCGGCGGTGCCGCGCCCGGCGCGGCAGAGTCGTCGGTGAGAACGTCGTTGACGGGTCCGGCGACAGCGGAGGAGAACCATTGGTGGTGCCACTTGCCGTCCGCTACGTGGCCGCGTGCGCGGGCGCGCTGCTCGTGCTCACGGCGGCCGCGAGCGTCATCGGCACGCTGATCGTGCCCCGGCCGGTGGCCAGCTCGCTGACCGGTGCCGTCAATGAGGCCGTCAATGCGGCGTTCCGCCTCGCCGCGAGCGCTATTGCCGACTACAAGCGGCGTGACCGGGTGCTCACCGCACAGGCGCCTGCCATCCTGCTCTGCCAGCTGATCGCCTGGCTGGGGATCTTCTTCGTGGGGTTCTCGCTGTTGCTGTGGCCCCTCGTCAACGGCGGCATAGCCGCCGCGTTCACCACGGCCGGCCCCGCCTTGTGGGAGATCGGCTCGGTTACCACGCACGGCGCGGCGGAGAAAGCGATCGAGGACATCGCGTCGCTGACCGGGATCGTCACGGTCACGCTGCAGATCGCCTACCTGCCGACGCTGTATTCGGCGTTCAACCGGCGCGAGACCGAGATAGCGCTGCTGAACGCCCGGGCCGGCGTTCCGTCCTGGGGCCCGGAGCTACTGGCGCGCACGCACTACGCGCTGGGATCGGGAGAGTCGACGATCCATACCCTGCCCGACCTCTACGCGCAGTGGGAACGCTGGGCAGCGGACGTGGCGGAAAGTCATCGCACCTACCTGCCGCTGGTACGGTTCCGGTCCCCGAAGCCCCTCTCATCGTGGGTCACGTCGCTGCTGGCGGTGCTGGACTCCGCGGCGCTGTTCCTTGCCCTCGCCCCGGACACCGCGCCGACCGTGCCCGCGCGCTTGTGCCTGCGCGGCGGCTTCACGTGCTTCACCGAGATCGCGCAGGCCATGGGCCTGAAAGTACCGGACATGGCCGACCCGGACACCGGGATCAGCCTGCGCTATGAGGAATTCCTCGACGCCGTCGCCCGGCTGCGCGAGGTGGACTTCCCGATCGAGCGCGACCCCGACGAGGCATGGCCCGATTTCGTGGGCTGGCGGGTCAACTACGAGCAGGCCGCCTACGCCGTGGCCGCCGCGGTGGACGCCGTGCCCGCGCTCTGGTCGGGCCCGCGCCGCCCCCCGACACCCGCCACATCACCGCTCCGCCCGCCCCCCGGCAAGCTGGGCAAGTCCAAGACCGGCGGAACGTCGTAACCAAACGCGAGATACCGGACGCCTCGCTCCGCAGGCTTGAGCCGCGATGACCTTGGGGAGCCGGTGCGCACCGTGCTCCGCAGGTGTATCTGGATCGGCATGCGGCGCTCCGTGTTGACGGCCGGTAACTCGCTCGCCGGGTCTCATCGAAGACGGCCTGCGCATTCACCCGGTGCGGGTGATCGTGCTCGGCACGCCACGGGACGTCTTCTCCAACGGCATCCAGCTAAATGTGATCGAGGCCGCCGCTGATCCCGGGGCCGCACCTCGCCCGCCATCGAATCCTAACTGATACGAGATCATGACCGGCGTCGGCGTTTTCGCCATCGTTTCCCGCGGGGTCAGCGCCGGATTGTCCTCCACATAGAAGTTTTTCCAGCCAAAGAACACGCCCGGCGGGGCGGCCTTCGTAATGGCGTGCCACGTCTTCTGCTTCATGTCCGGCGTGCCCTGACCGTCCATGTGGATTACGATCGCGAGATCGTCGTGACTGGTGTCGAGGTCCTGCTCGTGACGGATCATCGACAGCCTGAACTGGTGCAGGACCAGCAGTTTCTGCGGCAGATGGTGTTCGGCGGTGAGAACGGCCAGCCAGTCGGCCACGCTGTTGATCTCGCTGATGTCGGCACCTCCGATCTGCCGCAGAGGTACCTGTCCCGGCTGCAGCTTCCACTCAGGGTCCAGTGCCAGCCCGACGTTGGGCAGCCTCAGCAGCCGCTCGTACATCTTGGCCTGGGTGAGCAGATTGGCCCGCCCGGGTTGCAGGTCCAAGACGACGTACATCCCGGCAGCGGTCGCCCGTCTCACCCACGGGCGCAGGGAGGCCACACTGGACTCGAAGGAGTAGATGCCGTCCTTACCTGGAGCCCCCTGCGCCACGGTAGCGATGATCTCAAAGGTAGGGACCACGGGTACGTTGCCGAGCGGTTGGTACGACGCCGCAACCTTCCTCGCTCGCGCGGTGCTGGCCGGCAGGTCCTGCTGGCCGAGGGCGCCGAGCGCGGGAGAACCGGGGTGACCGTAGAGCGCGACCAGCCGGTGCCCGGGGAAGACGACCTGGCCGCCACCCGGCAATTGCACACCGGTGGCCGCGACTGCGACCCGGGATGCCAGCCGCCCCGCTGGTCCAAAGCCCGCCCCGATGGCGATCACCCGCCGCGGCCGCGCCGCGGCCAGGGCCTTGATGGCGTCGGCGTCGGCTCGCGGATCGTAGCCGTGGACGGGGACCACTGTCGCGCCCGCCACCTGCGCGGTTGTGGTCGCCGCCATGGTGGCGGCGGTAAAGTCTTGGTGCGCGAGTACGGCGACGTGGTCGAGCGGCGGGGGCGCGTACGTCGCGGGCAGCTCGGCCGGGTCGGTGACCACGCGGACCCCGGGCAGCTGTGACGACAGCACATTCGCGGCCACCCCCACAGCCAGCACGGCGCGGGGATGCAGGTCGTTGATCTCTACGCGCAGCGCCGCGCCCGCCGTTGTGGCTGTGCCGTGGGCTTGGGTCAATACTGCTCGCAGGGCCGGGTGCGTTGCTGCGCGGGCGGCGGTGTGCGTTGTCGTCCCGGCGGCGGTGTGCGTTGCCGCATTCGCCGCCGCTCCTGCGGGCGCGCTGCCCGCCGCGGCGCTCGCGTCGGGGCCAACCTGCGCTGCGGTGAGCAGCAGCGGCGCATGTGCCCGCAGTGCCCGGTCGCGGGCGGTCGCAAGGTCGGCTGGACGGCCGGGGCCCGCGACCACGACAACCGGGGCGGACACGAACAGTTGCTGTGCCACGTCCGCGGCGGCCACACTGGCTGCGGCGCTGGTCAGCACTGATGCGGCCGACGCCGGAGGCCGGGTACGGGCGGCAAAGCGGACCCGTGCCCCGGCCGAATATGCGGCAGCGCCCGCGCATGCGGTGGTGCCGCCCGCCACTGCGGACAGTACCACCAGCATTCCCGCGCGGCGCCGCAGCCGGGTGTGGGTGCCATCGGGGGACGGACGCAAGGCTCGGGTGTACCGCGCGGTTGTAGCTGCATTCATCGCGACAGGTCGCCGCCACACCACGGCGGGGACCTGGCGTCGCCGCCATGCCAAGCGCGACTGCGCGACCACATCTGTCCACGTACCGGACATCATGATGATCCGGCTGAGGTTCTTCCTGACCACCCAGGAGAGTAACCGCCGGAACGGCCACCGGCCAGGCTGCTCAGCGATCTCGCCTGTCCCGTGTCCCCGGTGCAGGCAGGATAATTCAGCATGGAAAGCACTTTTCCCAGCGTAAGAAGAACTAATTGGACTTACCGAATCAACGGTCGGCCGGGCCAATGCCCAGAGGATTTCAGCGTATCCCGGTGGCGCTTCGCCGACCAATCATCGTGCATATGAAAATCCCCCGCACCAACCTAGGGTGAGGTGGTGAGGAGCTCGGCGTCGACACGGCTCAGTTGCCCACCGCGGTGTCAGACGTCGTGGCGGGGTAGGAGCTCGAGCGATCCGGGGCCTTGGTCCCGTCGTCGCCGAAGAGCAGTCCCTGCCCGTTGGCGACTAGAGTGACCCCGAAGAGATCGCCGGCACCATTCGGCAGGAGAGTTACGGTCGCGACCTGATGACCCGCCGTACTGACCTCGACCGCGTCACCGTCGTTGCCATTGACCGCGACCAGGTCGCCACCCGGCACCAATGTGAGGCCGAGCGGGCCGTTGATACGGCAGCCGTACTTCGTTACATGCAGGCCCGATCGCATCCCAAGAATCGAACATTAGGTACGTAGCCTGGCTCGCGAAACCGGATATACGGTCGCAAAACTAGCGCAAGAGCGCGAGGAATTGATCGGCACATGGGTACGTCGGCACTCCGGCGAGTGAGCGGCTCGGCCTGATGGAAGGGCGACGGGTCGCATTGCTAGTAGCTACTGACCGCTACGAGGACACCGGTCTGAGCAGGCTTAAGGCACCTGCCAGCGACGCTAAACAGCTAGCGGCTGTGCTAAGTGATTTCCGCATTGTGGGGTTTGAGGTCATGAGCCTCTACAACGAGCCGCATTACATTGTCGGAAAGGCGATCGGTAAGTTCTACAAAAACCGAAGGCACGATGACCTGACGTTGCTTTATTTCACCGGCCACGGCGTCAAAGACGAAGGCGGCCATCTGTACCTGGCCATGACCGACACCGACCACGAAAACCTGCAATTTACCGAAGCTCCGTGCTCACGGGGTTACCCTCCCTCCCGGGCCATCCAGCGGTGCGATCGGCAGGAGCCGTGCTCAGATGACTCCCAATCGACGATAGCTCCGACTTGGCACGACACCGAGACCGGGACTTCTTCCGTTTGCCTAAAATGCACCGTGCGCTGTCCATCAGTCACCCGGTGCATCAAAGGGCGCCATGACGTCCCGACCTCGGGGGCCGGTCGGCGGGTTCACCACCCGGACGAGAAACCCATCGCCGACGGGAAGTCACTGGTCTGGGCTAGCCGTCGCCCACGCCCAAGCTGTCGCCGCGCTCCAGCAGGGCGATCTTTTCCCTGAGGGAGCCGCTGTGTGGGCGACCGCCCGCCGAACCGCGCCGCTGCAATGATGATGTCATAGCGTTCGGTCACGGGACCTTGCGATATAAGCACTGCCCTGGCCGTGCATGGCCAAGATCGGGTGATGTCGAGGCCGCGCGGAGCTGGAGCGCTGCATAGGAGGGGCGATGAAGCCAATGCCGGAGGATTGGGAGCGGGCCGTGGCCGCGGTCGCCCATCCTGATGACCTTGAGTACGGCGTGGCCGCCGCGGTCGCCCGCTGGACGGCGCAGGGACGGGATGTGTCGTACGTGATCGCGACCCGGGGTGAGGCTGGCATCGCCGGGATGCCGCCGGACAGTGTGCGCCCGATCCGTGAGGAAGAGGAGCGCCGCAGCGCGGCCGTCGTCGGCGTGCGCGAAGTCGTGTTTCTTGACCACCCGGACGGCCTGGTGGAGTACGGCATACCCCTGCGCCGCGACCTGGCGACCGAGTTCCGCCGCCTGCGGCCGGATGTGGTCATTACCATGAACTTCGACCTCACCTGGGGCGACAGCGGAGCCGTCAACCATGCCGACCACCGTGCGGTCGGCCTTGCGGTAATTGACGCGTGCCGCGACGCCGCCAACCGGTGGCTGTTCCCTGACGCGGGACCGCCGTGGTCCGGCATCAAGCACGCCTACGTGGCGGCCAGCAGTGAACCGACGCATTTCGTGGATGTCACCGCCACCCTGGAAGCGGGCATCGCGTCCCTGCGCGAGCACGCCATGTATATCGAGGGCCTGGGCAGGGAATTCGATTCTGACGAGTTCCTCCGCAACATGGCGGGGTTTGTCGGCCTTGGCGCCGGTTGCGAGTATGCGGTGGGTTTCCGACGCTACGACAACGGATAAGGCCGGGCGCCGCGCCGCGGCGGCGTGCGCTGGCGGCTCGGGATTCGGGCTGCATTTAGCCCGCTGCGCCGCGAGGCCCCAGAACTCCGGCAGTTACTGGGCCCAGTGGTGCGGTTTGGTGCTGCCCGCGCCAGGGAATTTACCCGCGTCGGGGGACAATGATGAAGATAAGCGCGCGCTGGGGAACGCGTTCCGCCGGAGTAATTCTCACGTTCGGGATCGCTGCGGCGGGCATGCAGGCTATTTTGATGCGGGCGGCGAATGCCGGCGCCTCGCCGCCGCGGCAGTTTTCGGTGTCAGGCAGCCGGGTAGTCGTCGCGTCAGGCAAGGCGGTCCGACTGCCCGGCGTGAGCCGCTCCGGCACCGAGTACGAGTGCGTTCATGCCACCAACCTGATTTTCGATGGGCCGTCAGACAGCGTGTCCCAGACCGTGGCCTGGTGGCGGATCAACGCTGGGCGAATCTCGCTGAACGAGGCTTGCTGGCTCGACCGCGGCGCCGGGCGCCCGTTATCAGCAACCGATTGCCAGCTACCTGACGCTGCTCGGTCGCGGCGGTTGCCCAGCCTGTCCGGCAGGTGGCTTGGCCAAGGTTAGGCCGGGTTCTCCCGGCCCGGTGTGCCGGCCCCGGTGAGGTGCTGGTGCGCCGCGTGGCGGGCGATCCAGCCCGCCATGAAGGGGCAGAGCGCGCGCACCCG
Source organism: uncultured Actinomycetota bacterium (assembly GCA_963820395.1). Lineage (GTDB taxonomy): Bacteria > Actinomycetota > Actinomycetes > Streptosporangiales > Streptosporangiaceae > DATFVJ01. The sequence goes on from CAWGAE010000012.1 coordinate 323,430, forward strand.
CTTCCCGCGCGCCGCCGCGTCGTCGAATGCGGCACGGGCCAGCGCACTTCCGACGCCACGGCCCCCGAACTCCGGTCTGTGTGCGGAAACAGGATCACACCGTCGCGGCGGATATGAGTGGCGAAGCCGGCGAGCCTGCCGTCGATCACCGCTTCGAAGCGGTGGCGGTCGGCGGCGTCGGTTACGGTAACGTCCATTCCGCCTTAACCTGTCAACTCATGCCGGTCACGAACCTTTAGGGTGTCGGCTGGCGCACGCCCAGTTCGTCCAGTCGGCTGAGCAGGTCGGCCGGGTCAGCATAGACACGGAACGCTCCGGCCCGTTCGAGTTCTTCCCGCCCGTAACCGCCGGACATCAGGCCGATGCCAAGCGCGCCTGCGCGTCTTGCGGCGAGCAGATCCCACACACTGTCGCCCACCACCATTGTGTGCGTGGGATCGACGCCGAGCATGGCCGCGGCGGCGAGGAAAAGATCGGGATCGGGTTTCGCATGGCGCACCTTGTCGCGGGTCACCATCGGAGTGTCCGCTGGGAGCCCGAGCATGCCGAGCGCGGCACGCGCGGTCGCCGCGTAGCCGCTTGTCGCGATCGCCCACAGAACATGCCGCTGCGTGAGTACCCGGAGCAGGTCGGCGGCGCCGGGCAGCGGACGCACCAAGTCGCACCGCTTTCCGTACTCGCTGGCATGCGCATGCTGCAACTGCTCGATCTCTGCCGCGGACAGCGAGCACCCGGTCTCCCGCAGCAGTGCGGTCACGAAAAGGCCGCCGCTCATACCGATCCGCCGGTGGATGCGCCACACCGACAGGTCGATGCCAAGCGCGGCCAGCGCCGCGCGCCAGGCGAGCACGTGCTGGTAGACGCTGTCGATCAGCGTGCCGTCGAGATCGAAGAGGAACGCCGGAGGCGGCGTCTCAGGATACTGAAGCTCGGCCACGTGATTACCGTCAAATCTTCGTGAAGTGGTTGAAGCACTCGTACTCGACGCTCTGCGCGGCGAACGCCTTGACCTCGGCCCGCCTGACCGCCAGGTACGCGCGCCTGCGCAGCGGGCCGAGGACCTCCATCAGCAGTTCGTCAGCCTCAAGGGCGTTCAGGGCCGCGTTGAGCGACTCGGGCAGGCGGTGTGCCCTGGCGCGCAGCCGTTCGGTATCGGTCATTGTCGCTGGGTCAGTGTTGACCGCCTCGCCGGGGTCGAGCTTGCTGCGGATCCCGTCCAGGCCAGCGTGGATGTACGCGCCGAGCGCCAGGTACGGGTTGGCGCTGGAGTCGGAGGGCTTGAGCTCCAGGTTCACGGAGCCTGCCGGGTTGCTGCGCATGGCCGAGCAGATCCGGATCGCCGCCTCCCTGTTGTCCATGCCGTAGACGGTGTAGGCGCTGGCCCAGGTCTGCGGTGCGAGCCGCCGGTAACTGTTCACGCTGGCGCAGGTCAGCGCGGTCAGGGCGGGCAGGTGGGCAAGCAGGCCGCCGATGAAGTGGTAGGCGGTGTCCGACAGCCCGTATGGGTCGCCCGCCGCGTGGAACAGGTTGCGGGTGCCCGGCTGGCCGGGGTACGAACCGGGTGACCCCGCCAGATCCCACAGCGAGGCATGCAGGTGCGTGCCGTTGCCGGCCTGATCGGGGATGGGCTTGGGGGCCAGGCTCGCCCACAGCCCGCGGCGCAGCGCTACTCCCCGGACGGTCTCGCGGTAGATCACGTGATTGTCGGCCGCGCGGAGAGCCGGGGCATGCCTGATCGCCATCTCCTGCTGGCCGTGGCCAAGCTCGGGATAGTAGTGCTCGACCTGCAGGCCCTGCGCCTGCAGCGCCCGCACAAGCTCGATGGCGTAGTCGTGCGCCACGTGGAAGCCGGTCGCCGAGTAGCAGAGGCTGTCGTCGATCGGCACCAGCCGGTCGGGTCCAGCCGCAGGGTCGGGCTCGCGGCGGCCGAGGGTGAACTCGGGTTCGAACGCCGCGGACATCGCGAATCCGTCAGCAGCAAGCTCGGCAACGGCCTGCTTGAGGAATGTGCGCGGGCATGCCTCCCACGGCTCGCCGTCCAGCCGGACCAGGTCGGCATTCATCGCGCCCGCGCCGGGCGCGTAGGGGAGCTTCACGAACGTGCCCGGATCGGGCACGAGGCGCACCTCACCGACCGGTCCCATTCCCTCGACCGGCTGCAGCGTGTCGAGCATGGTCATCGCCATCATCGCGACCGTGTGCCCGATGCCGGTGTGCAGTCGCTCGGCGAGCAGGGGAAGGGACGCCGCCTTTCCGCGGATGATGCCGCCATGGTCGGCGTAGAGGAACCGGACGAGCAACAGTCCATCGGCCTCGACCTGCGCAAGCACGTGCCGGGCGTCATCGTTGTCGTCATGGGAGCCGGTCATGCGTCAGGAGTAACACAGCCGAGGCGGCTCGTACAGACAGACGGCCCGTACGGGACGGTGACGCACCCGTGATCCCATAACGCTGCCGCACGGCGCGACACGGTTGCTGAACGGCTGGCGCACGGCGGGATGGGCCGGCGCGCGGCGGGACGCGGTTGCCGACGGCGCTACGCGGTTGCCATACGGCGCAACACGGTTGCTGAACGGCTGGCATCGGTGCGTTACTGAAAGTGACACGTCTCGCACCTGGGGGCTGGTTTAGTGATCCCGGTAACTCTTCTGCGTATGCTTCCAAAAAGTACCGGGATCACCCGAAACGGCATCAGGGTGGGTCCGTGGGCCCCCACGGATCATGACCGGTCGCCGTCCGGGGCCATGGCTGCTAGGGCGGTGCCGACGCGGCCGGTTCAAGTGACGTCGGGCCATGGCTGCTAGGGCGGTGCCGACGCGGCTGGTTCAAGTTACGCCGAGGCCAGTACGCTAACGACCGTCAAGCCCGCCCGCCGGGCTTTTGCATAGCGCATTTTGCCGGCAACAGCAAAATGCAGGAGGGTACAAATTGGAATGAATGCACGCGATTACGGTAACGGCGCTGATGGCGGTAGCGGCGGTAACGGAGCTGATGGCGGTAACGGAGCTAACGGCGAAACCGAGGTCACGCCCACCAAAAGCGCCGCCCAGGCCAGCTTTACATCGACCAACCCTGGCCGCGACGCCCAGCGCGTCGGTACCGCGCGATTCCTCGGGCAAGATCCCTACAAGATCCATCAGTCCGTGTGGGCCGTCACCGGCAGCCTTGGCGACAGCCAGTGTTACCTTGGCGTCACGCAAAAAGTCCGCGCCGTACAGGCAGCACTGTCGGCGCGCGTTCGGCAAGATGACCTGCCCATTCGTCTCATTCACCCCGCCTATACCATTGGTGTCTCCGACGGGCAGCTCAATGGTACCGACAACATGCGGTATTCGCTTATCGGCCGCGAACTCACGAATGAAAGCATCGATCTGCATCTTAACGGCAGCGACATTAGAGGTCTAATTGCAGTCGTAGCCTGCGACAAACCACCGGTTGGGACGCTGGCGGCCATCCTCGAGCATAATCAACCGGCCATTATGCTCTCCGATGGCTCTATCCGCCCCGGTGCTGATCCCGCGACGCATGAGCGTATCGATATCGTCACGGGTTTTCAGGTCGCTGGCGACCCCGACGTGGCCACCAGAAACCGCATCGCGCTAAACGCTTGCCGCGGTCTGGGCAGCTGCAGCGGCATGTTCACCTACAACACCATGCAAACCTTCATCGCGGTCGCGGGTATGGAGCCATTGCACATGGTGTCCCCCGCCGCTGAAGACGAGCGGCGCCTCCGGGACTTCCCGGACCAGCTCATCGATTGCCTTCTCACCATGACCAAGAAGGGCATCAAACCCCGCGACATCGTCACCCCCGCGTCGCTCAAGAACGCTCTCACCGTTGCTATCGCCATGGGTGGCTCAACCAACGTCGCGCTGCACAGCGTCGAAATCTCTCGCGCCGCCGGTATTGATCTCTGGAAGGATGTCATCAGCCAAGAAGAATTTAATAACCTCTCACGCCGGGTCCCGGTACTCGTCAACGCTCGGCCCTTCGGCGTTTACTCCATGGTCGACATCGATGAGTCAGGCGGGCTCCAAACCATCGTCAAGGAGCTCCTGGACGCCAAGTTGCTCGACGGCACCGCCACCACCTGCACCGGCGAAACCCTAGCCACTCAAGTCGCCCGGCTTGAACCCCGGAAGCCCGACCACGAGGTGATCTTCTCCCTCGCAAAACCCTTCAAGGAAACCGGGGGCCTACGGCTGCTGAGCGGCAATCTTGCGCCTGATGGCGGCGCCATCATCAAAGTCGCCGGCGTGGAAGGTGGCATCAAGAGCGGCATCTTCAGGGGCCGGGCGCGCACCTTCAACAGCGAGCGCGAACTTATCGGCGCACTTGAGACAACGCCCGACATCTTTGCCGACAAAGACATGGTGGTTATCCGATACGAAGGCCCACGGGGCGCTCCGGGCATGCCTGAACTACTCGACCCCACGTCCCGTATTACGGCCTTGTGCCGACAAAAAGGTATCACCATTGCTCTGATGACCGACGCCCGTTTCTCCGGCGGCTCCGTCGGTATGGTAATCGGTCATGTCGGACCGGAAGCCTATCTCGGTGGACCAATCGCTCTCATTCAAGACGGCGACACCATAGTAGTCGACCTAAACCACGATCGCCTCGACTGCGCCGAGTTCGCCGAGCCCAAGACCTACGCCGCTCGCGCAAGAGCGTGGCAGGAAGCCGCCGAGAAGCACGGTGGCATTCACCCCAACGCCGGACCCGTTACCAACCGGTTGCTCGAGCGAATGCGCGCCACCGCCCGGCCCGCTCTCCTTGGCGGCGGCATGACCTGAGCACGGTCGCGACCACAGACACGAGGGTCTTGAGCTACGTCCGGCGGCGGGCCCGCCGTGTGCCATCGGCGCCGGTCGTACGGGGGGCCGGGGACGGCCCGGCGCGACGATCGGAGAGCCGCGTCGGCCTAGATCTCGGGATCCTCGCCCCGCCGGTCCTGCTGGGCGAGGAATTGCTCGAACTGGGTGGCAAGTTCCTCGGCGGTCGGCAGGCGGCCCGAATCGTCGGACAACAGGCTGTCACGTTCACTGGCGCCGGCAAACGCCTCGTACTGCTCTTCCAGTGCGCGCACGAGAGACCTGATTTCCTCGGAACCTTCGACCTGCCGGGTGATCTCGGCATCCGCGCGCTCGGCCCGCTCGCGCAGTGGGCCGACAGGTAGGGCAAGGCCGGTGGCGGCGATGACCGCCTCGAGCGCGGTCACCGCCGCTGCGGGATACGGTGCCTGCGCCAGGTAGTGCGGCACGTGCACGGCAAACCCGATCGCGTCGTGGCCGGATTCGCCAAGCCGCAGTTCGAGCAGGGCGCTGGCGCTGCCGGGCACCTGCACCCGGTTCAGGAAGGGCTTATAGCCGGCGACGAGCTCGGGCCGGGTCGCATGCGCCGTCACGCCAAGTGGCCGGGTGTGGGGAACCGCCATCGGAATGCCGTGAAACCCGACCGCGGTCCGCACCTTCAGGCGCTTTACCAGGCCGAGGACGGCCGCAAGGAAACGCTCCCACTCATGGTCCGGCTCCGGTCCGGTGAGCAGCAGGAAGGGGGTACCGTCCGCGTCCTGGACGAGATACAGCACCAGTTCGGGAGGATCGTAACTCTCCCAGTGATCCTTAACGAAGATCATGAGGGGCCGTCGGGATCTGTAGTCGATCAGCCGGTCCACGTCGAAGGTCGCGAGGGCACGGTGCTCGAGGGCGCTGAGCAGGTGCTCTGTCACAAGGGCTCCGGGTGCGCCCGCGTCGATGAAGCCGTCGAGGCTGTACAGCATGACCGGGCTCGCCAGCTCGGGCAGGTCGGCGTCAAGCGTGTACAGATCTTCTGGATCCGGCAACGCGACCACAGCCTTCCCTTGACCTCGCGCGCGAACCTCGATGTCGCGCCGCTCCTGCACGTAAACAACGTAAGGCCTGGCATGAGCCCACACGGCACAGTGCCACGTCGCGGTAACTGCTGCGCACGGGGATCTGGTGGGCAACAGGGCATAGCCGGACGATCGGAACCGCGCTATTCGGTTAGCGGCCGACCGGCGTGTCCGCCCAAGCCAGCCCCTCCAAGTGGAGCAGATGCTCCACGTGGAGGACTCGCCGCGCCGTGCGAGTTGGTTCGCCGACTGATCGGGAACCTCGCCTGGTCCTCGCGGCGAGGCTGCGCTTTCCTGTCGCCGAGTGCGGGGATCCGCAGTCGTCCTCCCGGACCAGCACTGCCCTGACGACGGCCGCGGCGCCCGCCACCCGCGGGTTAACTGCGGGTCCGTGTCTGGCCGGCCGCCTTGGCGGCGGCCTTCCTCTCCTGCTTGTGCGCCCGTACCTTGCCGAGCGATTCCTCGTCCGCGATGTCGGCGACCGAATGGAAGATGCCTTCCTCGCCGAAGGGTCCAGCTGCCGCGCGCCAGCCGTCCGGCCGTACGCCGAACTGCTTGCCGAGCAGCGCCACGAAGATCTGCGCCTTCTGCGGTCCGAAACCGGGCAGCCCAGACACCCGCCTGAGCAGATCCTGGCCGCTTGCCGCACCGGACCAGATCCGGGCGGCGTCGCCGTCGTATTCCGTGGTGATCAAGCGGGCCAGTTCCTGGACCCGTGCGGCCATGGCGCGAGGGTAGCGGTGCAGGGCGGGCCGCTCGCTGAACACGTCGGTGAGCGCCTCCGGGTCGTAGCCCGCGAGTTCCTCGGCGGTCGGCTCGTGCCCAAGCCGTCGCGCCAGGTCGTGCGGTGCGCTGAAGGCGCGTTCCATCGGGACTTGCTGATCGAGCAGCATCCCGATGAGCAGCGCAAGCGGGCTGCGGGCAAGAAGCGCGTTGGCATCAGGATCAATGGGCAACGAGAGCGTCATGTGAGCCTCCGGAATGTCGCCGTCCATCATGCCTGATCACTGTGGCACGAAATGGAGGTACCACCTGCCTTGACGCTGGTGAGGCTCGAACTCAACGGTGCTTCCCGCCCGATGCCGATCTCGGCGCGGGGCGCGGCATGTCAAAGCTTGAAGACCTGCTCGGCGTTGCGGCCGAGGATGCCCGAGGTCACGTCGGCCGCCAGCCCGAGGTCCCGGACAGCGGCCACGTTCCTTGCCATGCCCGGGACGCCTGGCCAGTCACTGCCGAAGATGAACCTGCTCGCCAGCCGCGGGAGGTTGTGGCGAGCGTAATATTCCGGCAGCCGGCGCGGTGGCAACCCGGCGATGTCGATCCAGACATTGTCGTAACTCAGTGCGAGGAACGCCGCGGTGTCGAACGACCAGCCGCGCCCGCCGTGTGCGAGCACGAACGTGCAGCCAGGGAAGTCGCGGACGACATCGGCGAGATAATCGAGGCTGGCGAACCGGTTGCGCGCGCCGGGGAACGTGCTCGTTCCCGCGTGCACGATGACCGGGACGCGCTCGGCCTCGCAGTACGCGTAAACGGGGTAGAGCTCGGCCGAGTCCATCGCGAAGCCGGCGTGCACCGGATGCAGCTTTAGCGCTATCGCGCCGAGGTCAAGCTGACGGCGCAGTTCCGCGAGAAGCGGGTGGTGGATGTGTGGGTTGATGTTCGCGACGAGGCGGAACCGGTACGCGTCGTATTTGGCGAACGGGATCGCATCCTCGATGGTTTGCCAGCCGGTGACCCGTGGGCTGTACTCGCTGAAAACGAGGACGCTGTCCACGCCCTCGGCGTCGAGGTGGCACGCGAACACGTCGGGCCGGGGACGGCCGTCGGGGCCGTAAAGGCCAGGGAGATCGCCGTCGGCGAAACCGCCGCGCCAGACGGGTAGGGGCACCTTCAGGCTAGTCAGGGTCGCGATGTGCACATGGGCGTCGATCACCGGGGTGGTCATGCCTGCGCGCTCCCGCTGTCACGGCCAAGGACGCTCGGCGAGGCGACGTTCGCCAGCCGCACTTCGCCCCTGGCGAGTTCCCGGCCGGCATCGTCGGAGATCACGACCTGCCAGAGCTGCTGCGTCCGGCCACGATGGATCGGGGTCGCGACCGCGGTGAGGCGGCCGGACCTCACCGCGCGCAGGAAGTTGGTGTGGTTAGCCACCCCCACGACGTGGCCACGGTCTCCGATCCACAACGCGGCGCCCACGCTCGCCACGGTCTCCACCAAAGAGCAGTGCACGCCGCCGTGCAGAATCCCGTACGGCTGCAGCAACTCGGGCATGATCTCGCAGGTGGCCACCGTGCGATCGGCGCCAAGCTCAGTGAATTCGATGCCAAGGAACTTCGCGAATCCGGCGGCCAACGCATCGGGCACTTGCATGGTCTCTCCTCGAACGTCGCCGCGGACGGCGGCGTAGCGGACGGCGTCGTCGCGCCGGCCGTCTTCACTGTGCTGCAAGTCTCCACCATCGGCCAGCACGGCCGCGGGCCGCGGTCACGGACGCGCCAGCCGGAACATCCGGCCGGGTATCTCGACGCACCGCAACGGCGGAAACGGACGCGCCGCGAAACGCCGGGGGACAGGTGAATCCCACGTTCCCACGGGGATGACTACGACCGTGGGCAAGATCCTGGTGGGTACGGCGTCGTGGACGGACAAGACGCTGCTGGCCTCCGGCTGGTATCCGGAGAGCGCGGGCACTCCAGAAGAACGGCTAGCCTACTACGCCAGCCAGTTCCCCCTGGTTGAGGTGGACTCAACGTATTACGCGCCGCCCGCCCAGCGCACGGTACAGCTGTGGCGTGACCGTACCCCGGCGCAGTTCACCTTTAACGTCAAGGCATTCTCCCTGCTCACGCAGCATCCCACGCGGCCGGGAGCGCTGTACAAGGATCTCCGCGAGCAGCTGGGCGACCCGCAGAAGAATCTTTACCTGCGCGACGTCGCCCCCGCTGTCGTCGATGAGATCTGGAAACGTTTCCTTGATGCGCTCTGGCCACTGCACGAGGCCAGCAAGCTCGGCGCGCTCTTGTTCCAGTTCCCGCAGTGGTTCGTGATTGGCCGGGCGAGGAAGCAGTACCTGCTGGAATGCAAGGCGCGGTGTGATCCGCTCCGGGTCTGCGTCGAGTTCCGCAACCATACCTGGATGAGCGAGCAGAACCGCGACGAGACCCTGGACTTCCTGCGCAAGTACGGCCTCGCGTACGTCAGCGTGGACATGCCCCAGGGTCATCCGAGCTCGATCCCGCCGGTGCTTGCCGCGACGGCACCGCTTGCCGTGGCCCGATTCCACGGTCACTCGGGCAAGTGGACAAGCAAGGATATTCACGAGCGGTTCGGCTACTTGTACTCAGCGGGCGAACTGCGGGAGTGGGCCCCCGCGCTGCGTCGACTGGCCGGCGAGGCCGACATCACCCATATCTTGATGAACAACTGTTACCGGGATTACGCCCAGGTCAACGCCAGGCAGCTCGCTGATCTTCTGGCCGCACAGGACTAACCGCAGGCCGCGGCCCGCCTCGCTCATTTCATGATCCCGTCATTTGTTGGAAGCATTTTCAGGAAAGTGACCGGGATCATGAAAGCGGCCATCGCCGCGGGCGGCGCGGGGCACCAGTCAAGGGGAGACGAACGCGGTTAGTCTAATGAATGCCGAACGCCACGGTCGCTCAGCCGGATACGAACCAGACGCCGATGGCGGGACGCGGCGCGTCGTTCCGGTAGCGGTGCCGCGTCGACGACCTGAAGCTGACCGACTGGCCGGCGGTAAGGAGTTGCTCCTCATCGCCGAGAGTCAAGATCAGCTCACCTTCCACCAGGTAGACGTACTCCGCGCCCGCGTGCCGCATGAGCAGGCCGGCACCCGATGACGTTCCGCCGGGCGGGTAGGTGACAAGCAGGAAATCGACCTGGACGCCCGGCACGTAGCCGAGCCGTTCCCAGGTCACACCGGAATCCAGCAGGAGCACCTCGCGTTCGTCGGCCCGGAACACGGGGCCGGAGCGGCGCACCGCCGCGAGCGCTTCGGCCGGAGTCAGCGCGGCGGGTGACGATAGTGCGCTGGCCGAGCACGCTGCCCCGGGCGCGGAGGCCGCCGCAGTGAGCAGCCCAGCGGGCGGAGCGTCGGTCGGCGGGAAGACGTCCTGGATCGAGATGCCCAGGGCCGTTGTGATCGCGTACAGGGTACTGACGGACGGCTGGCACTTGCCGGTCTCGATCTGGGAGATGAGGCTCGCCGAGACCTCCACGCTGCGAGCGAGACTCCGCAGGCTGATCCTGCGTCTGGTCCTCTCCGCACGGATCCGTTCACCGATCCGGGGGTCAACGGCAGGTGCCAACGGCTCTCCTCCTCTCCACAGAACCGTACAGCTAGTGGCTGTCACGCTGGTCGCCGCGACGGCCAGCGTTGCCGTGCCACCCCGGAGCCGTTAAGGATAAGCGTGACGCCAAACACGGCAAAATCCCGAGCCAGCACAACGCGGGCCAGGGCGACATCCCGTACCGTCGTTAGTGATGTTGTCCCGAACCCCGCGAGGCCGGGCTGGCCGGACCGCGGGCCCAACCCGCCATGCTGGCGGATAATCGTCGGTCAGCCGTGGTCGCTCAGAATCTGGCTCAGGATCGCGAGCCCGCAACGACCGATGAAGGACCTGACAAATCGATGACGCTACTGCTCCCGGCCGCCGACGGCGTGGCCGACCAGGCACAGCGCAGCCTACCCGACGCGCGGATCGTGCGGTATGGCGAGGCGGGCGACGCGGATCTCACCGACGTCACCTTCTACTGCCTGCCCTATATGGGTGACGGCGCAAGCGTCGAGCTCGTTGCCAGGCTGCCCCGGCTGCGTGTGCTGCAGAGCCTGAGCAGTGGCGTGGACGACGTGCTCGGCGCGGTACCTCAAGGAGTGATCCTTTGTAACGGCCGCGGGCTGCACCACGAGGAGGGTACCGCGGAACTGGCCGTCACGCTCATGCTCGCGAGCCTGCGCGAGTTGCCGCGGTTCGTGCGTCAGCAGTCCGAAGCCCGCTGGCGGCACGTCCGCACCGAGAGCATCGAGGGCAAGCGGGTCCTGCTTGTCGGCTACGGCGCGATCGGCGCCGCCATCGAGGCGCGGCTGAGCCCGTTTGGCGCCACCGTGATCCGGGTGTCCCGCGGCCCACGCGAGGGAGTCGCACCGTTCTCCCAGCTGGCGGCGCTCGCGGCGGGCGCCGACATCATCGTGGTCTGCGTCGGGCTCACGGAAAGCACCCGCGGGCTGGTCGACGCCCGGGTCCTCGCGGCCATGCCCGCCGGTGCGCTCGTGGTCAACGTCGCTCGCGGGCCCGTTATCGACGCGGCCGCGCTCACCAGGGAACTGGAGAGCGGCCGCCTGCGCGCCGCGCTCGACGTGACCGACCCCGAACCGCTGCCCGCGCGGCGGCCGGAGTGGATGCTGCCCAACGTGCTCGTCACTCCGCACGTCGGAGGTGACACGTTCACGTTCGCGCGCCGCGCGCCGCAGTTCGTGGCCGATCAGGCTGCGCGGCATCTGGCCGGCGAGAGGCTGCTCAACATCGTCCCGGCGCCGACCCGGTGAGCTAATGGGGGCTACCGGGTCATTCCGAGCCGGACATCAGCCCCGTCCGGAAGACTCGGTTCCGGTAGCCGCTGGCGGGTGAGCACCCAAACGACACCCCGGACTCCGAGTTCTTGGGTGAGACCGTGCCGGGCCAGGCCGTCCGAGAGCGCAGCGGGAGTTCCGGGAGGTCGGCCCATGGGGCAGGTACGGCCGAACGGCTGCCGCGTCGCGCGCCGTCCGCGTCGCAGCGGGGGTTTCGGTGGGTCGGCCCCCGGGCAGGCACGGCCCGGTCGGCGGCAATCGCCTCAGCCGACCGGGTGGGCATCCCGGCAGGGTGGGGCGTAGGGCACGCCAGGGATGTACTCGCTCCACTCGGCCCTTGTGAGCGAGTCCCCGGCCATCGCGCACACCGCGGCCGCCGCGGTCCGAGGTCCGGTGTCCCACAGCCGTACCGTCCCGTCGGCGCTGGCCGCGGCCAGGACCCGCCCGCCAGGACCGAACACGACCGAGTAGACGTGCCCGGCCGGCCCGGTGAGGTCCGCGCGCTGGACCGGTATGGAGTTACCCGAGATGCGCCATAGCCAGACCGTGCCGTCGGTGACGCCAGCGGCAAGCGTCCGCCCGTCAGAGCTGAACGCCAGCGAGCGCACACTGCCGCCGGGGCCAGTCGGCGGGCTGCGGACCGGGACCGGCCTCGCCGGGTCGGCGATGTCCCAGAGCCGGACGGTCCCGTCGGCGCTGCCGACGGCGAGCAAGCGCCCGCCCGGGCTGAACGCCACCGAGCGGGCGTAGCTGCGCGCGGTGGTGAGCCGTGCGAGCGGAACGGGCCTTAGCAGGTTCGCGACGTTCCATAACCGGACGGTCCCGTCGGCGCTGTCGGCGGCGAGGACGCGCCCGTTTGGATTGAAGACCGCGGAGAGGACGTCGGTGGCTGAGTCGGGGATCGCAGCGAGCGGGCGGAGGCTGGCCGCGGCGCCGATGTGCCATAGCCGCACGGTCCCGTCGGCGTCGGCTGTCGCGAGGACCTTTCCGTCGCGGCGGAAGGCCGCGAACTCGACCAGTCCTGTGGCTGAGGCGCGCGAGGGCGGGCCGAGGGGGACCGGCGCGCGCTGCCCGGCCGTGCGCCAGAGCTGGACCGAGCCGTTGCCATACCCAGCGGCGAGCAATGCGCTGTGGGGGCAGAACGCCACGGCCTTGACGAAGGTGCCAGGTACGGCGGCGGTGCCGATCGGGCTGCGGGTGGCCGCGTCCCACAGCCCGAGACCAGCGGCGCCGACCGCGAGGGTTTGCCCGTCGGGGCTGAACGACACGCTGTTGACCGGGCTGCCCGCATCCAGCACGGGCGGCGGTACCGCCCACAGCCGGACGGTGCCGTCGACGGCGCCCGTGATCAACGCACGGGTGCCATCCCAGGCGAGCGACGTAACCGGCGCGGGGTGTGGCAACCTGAAGATGACGGCGCCGGTGGCCAGGTTCCACGCGACCGCGATGTCGTCCGTGCTTCCCGCCACAAGTACCTTTCCGTCCGGGCTGAAGGCGATCGCGTCGACCCAGTTGGCCGCGCCGGTCAGCGGTAAGCTGGCGCGGACCGGCCGCGCCGGATTGACGACGTTCCACAGCCACACGTCCTTTTCCCCGCCGCTAGCAGCCAGAATCCGGCCATCCGGGCTGAACGCGACCGCGGCGACGACGGAGCCCCGCGCGATGAGCAGGCGGCCCAGCGCGACCGGGCGGCCCAGCGCGACCGGGCGGCCCAGCGCGACCGGGCGGCCCAGCGCGACCGGGCGGCCCAGCGCGACCGGGCGGCCCAGCGCGACCGGGTGGCCCAGCGCGACCGGGCGGCCCAGCGCGACCGGGCGGCTGGAGCCGGTCAGGCGCCACAGCTGGACCGTGCCGTCGGCACTTCCGGCGGCAAATGTCTTGCCGTCCGGGCTGAACGCGATCGATTCCACATACCCGGCCGGACCCGTCAGCGTCGCGAGGGGGCGCGGCTGGCCGCTGCTGCTCGTTTCCCATAGCCGCACGGTTTCATCGGCGCCCCCGGCCGCGAGGACGCGGCCGTCCGGGCTGAATGCCACGCAGTAAACGGCGTTCGCAGGTCCGGTGAGCGGTGGCCCGATCGGCCGCGGCCGTCGCGGGTCGGCGGTGTCCCAGATTCGGATCCTGTGGTCCGCAGCCGCGGCCGCGAGCAGTCGTCCGCCCTGCCCGAAGGCGGCGGCGTCGAGCGCGGTCGGAAGCCGAATGGGCCGACCCAGCGGGAATGAAAGCCCCGGCCGGGCTACATCCCACAGACGCAGTGTTCCATCGTCCGCCGCGACGGCGAGGACCTTGTGATCAGGGCTCAGCGCAACGGCCCGGACGATGCCAGCCGAATCGAGCAACCGCGCCGCCGCAGGGGTGCCCGACGAGTCGAGCAGGCTCGACCGGGCCATGGTGCTAGGGGAGATCCGGTAGGCGGCCAGGCCGAGTTGCGCGGCCACAGACACATCGTTGCCGCGGACCTCGCCGGCCAGGGCGGCCACCTCACGCGAGGCTGCGTTGTCTCGCGCGGCGCTGGCCTGCTCGCGCTGATCGAAGGCATAACCCGCGAGCGTCACGGCCGCGAGCATGGCCGCGCCCAATGCCGCGACAAGGCGGCGCAGGCGCCGGGTGCGCCGCTCCTCGCTTCTCCTCTCCGCCCGCTCGTGTGCGATGCCCGCATCCAGAAACTCCTGTTCCAGTGAGCTGAGGTCGGCCCGATCCGCCAACGAGTCCCTCGCGACGCCAAGCGTGACACCCCGCAGCAGTCCGGCGACGTCGCGGCCGCCATCCCGCCATGCGCGGGCCTCCTCGCTGATTCGATGGCGCATACGGAGCCGATCGCGGTCCGCGTCGATCCACTCATGCAGCGGGGGCCAATCGGCAAGCAGCGCCTCGTGGGTGATCTCCGCAGCGTGTTCGTCGACGGTTATCAGGCGCCGGGCGACGAACATATTTAATGCCGCGTGGTCATTTCCCTGACTTAACTCGTCGATCGGGATGCGGCGGCGGATCGCCACGCCGTCGGTGACCTGGACAAGGCGCAGCAATAGCCGCCGTGCATCGCCGCGCTGATTGGCCGGCAGTTCGCTGTAGGCGGTCTCCGCGGCGGCGGCAATCGCCTCGCGGATGCCGCCGCTGGCTTCGTACGCGGCGACGGTTAACAGCTTGCCGCGAGACCGCTCCCAGGTGGCCAGCAATGCGTTGGACAGCAGGGCAAGCGCCCCGGCATCGCAGGCCGTCCCGGGCTCGCCGGTTCCGGCCTGCGGCGCCAGATCGCGCAGCAGCAGTTCGACGAGCCCATGGTCAACCTGGAGCCCGGCGAGACGGGCCGGTTCGACGATCGCCTGGCGCAGCTGCGCCGCGGTCATCGGGCCGACCGCGATCTGGCGCGCCCGCAGGGCCCGGGCGAGCTGAGGATGGGCGAGCGCGCGGGCGTAGAAGTCGGCCCGCAGGCCGAGTACGACCATCGCCGGCCCGCAGAGCGCGCAAAGCGCTGCGATGAAGGCTTGCCTCTCGGCCTCGTCCTGGCAGTCCGTGTACGTGTCCTCGAACTGATCCACGATGAGGGCAAGGCCGGGTGGCCGGATTTTCCCGGCCAGCTCCACGCTCCGCCGCCCGGGATCCGCGCGCAGCGCTGCCTCGGCTGCTGCAGCGGCCTCGGGGGCGAGGTGCTTGGCTAACCTCGCGAGCGGGCGCGATCCCGGAGTGAAGAGTAAGGTTCGCTCCGCGCCCGCGCCCGCGCCCGGGCGGGAGCGGTTGCGCTCGCGAAGCGCTGGCATCACACCCGCGCGCAGCAGCGATGACTTGCCGGCGCCAGACGGCCCGATCACCACTACCGGGAGATCACCGGGCGCGCCGCCCGAAACGTGACCGTGCCGACTTGATCCGGTGGTCAGGCTCACGAGCAGCCGGATCAAGTCGTCGCGGCCGAAGAACCACTGGGCGTCCTCGGCCTGGAAGCTCGCCAGGCCGCGATACGGCGGGGGCGCGCCCGCGGGCCGCCGGCCTGGCGCTCGCCGGGCACGGGCAAGCGCTTCCAGCCACTGATCGGTGACCCCAGGGTCGGCTTCGCCGCATGCTGCGAGGATCCGTGGCAGCACCGACCTGGCCGAGGCGTGCGGCAGGTGGCTGCCGGTGAAATAGTCGCCAGCGGTGCTCGGCGGGATGTCGGCCGCCGCGGCCACCTGCCGGATCGTCTTGCCTGCCCGCTCCCTGAGCAGCGTGAGCATCCGGCCGAAGTCCCGCTGGTTGGCAATGCGCCCGGGATCGGGCAGCCCAGCATGAGGTGAGTTGTCGTCCGCCAAAATCCCCCACAAACCCGTGGAACGGTTCGCCTTCTAGGACTCTACGCCTAGTGCCCGGCGAATTGCGTTGAGTTAGTGAGAATGTTCCGTCGAGTCGTTGCCTTGTCCGAGGTTGTCCGGGGAGTGCGCTGGCTGTTCCAGCCGATCCGCGCTGAGGTCACACTGGCGAGGTCAGCGAAGGCCCGGGTGCCACGGGCCTTCGCTGACTCAGGGCTAAATGGGAGGGAGCACAGAGAGGGCGGGAGCTAAAGGCTAGCTAAAGGGGAGACGCCGCGGTCAATGGGGGGTCGCGCGCCAACGGGGGAGCCGCCGCGCTCAACGGGGAGTCTGCGCTCGAGGAAGTCGGCGGATAAGGGGAGTCGGCCGGGATAGGGGGCGTCGGCGGATGTTGGTCTTGTGGATCATCGCCGTAGTAGGTGGGTTTGGTTACTTGATCTCACTGCACGTGCATCCTTACACCCGGTGCCATTGGTGCCACGGCGGTGGACGGCATCGGGGCATGTTGTACGGTTACGCGACCCGTGCGTGCGGCCATTGCGGTGGCAACGGCCGGCAGTTACGCTTCGGTGCTCGCCTTTTCCTTGGCGGCACCGAACGGAAGTGACGCACGGGCTGTCGCGTGTCGGGCGGCCGGGCAGCCCGGACGGCCTCAACGGTAGCGGCGCAGCGGGCGGACCGTGCCGGACGGTCTGCCAGAGGGGCTGCCGCGTGGCCTCGCGAGCCTGTTGAATGTGTTGAGCGGCGGTGGCGGCGACCTTCTCATGAGATGGCGGTCGAATCTACGCGGTATCGACGGAGAATCCACCGCGATCGCGAAGACTAGGACGGCGGTGGGAGTGGCATGCTTACCTGGTGGCTCGCGCGAACTGAGCAGCAGCTTCCTCCCATGCCGCCCACGGACGGCTGGCTGACCGACGCCGAACGCAGCCGTGCCGGTCAGCTCTCCTACACCAAGCGGCGAACGGACTTCCTGCTCGGCCGATGGACACTCAAGCTCGCCGTCGCGGGCGTACTCGGCTGGCCGGACGAGCCGCCGGTGCTGGCACGGATCGAGGGGCGCACCGCCCCGGACGGCGCGCCGGAACTGCACGTGGACGGGCAGCGCGCGGCCCGCGGGGTCTCGCTGAGCGACCGGGCGGGGTGCGCCGTCTGCCTGGTAACCGCCGATCCCGCCGATGTTGGCTGCGATATCGAGATCGTGGAACCGCGAAGCGCCGCGTTCGTGGAGGATTATCTGACCGAGCCCGAGGCGCGGTTCGTTACCGCGGCCGGCGAGGCGCGCGACATGGCCGCCAACCTTTTCTGGTCGGCGAAGGAGAGCGCGCTCAAGGTGCTGCGCACCGGCCTGCGGCGGGATACCCGCTCGGTCGAGGTGACCGTGGCGGACCTTCAGCCGCCGGAATTCACCTGGTCGCCGCTTGAGGTCCGCACCGTAGAGGGCCCCGTCTTCCCCGGCTGGTGGCGGCGAAGCGGACCGTTCCTTTTCACCGCCTGCGCACGCGACGACGGCCCGCCCCCCGCCGCGCTCGAGCCCGCTTCACCATTGGACGAGGCGGTCCCGTCGCACGGCTGGATGGACCGCCCCCGCACATAGGCGGGGGCGGTCCATCCTCGTTTAGCGCGACCCTACCGCGGCGGCGTCGGGCTGCTGGGCGTCAAGCCGCCGTTCCAGCGCACCGATGATGAACGGCCGTAGCTCGGAGCCCGGGATGATCTGGTGGACGGATCCCACCTGCATCGCGCGCTTGATGTCGTGGATGGCGTCGAATTCGTCGGCGGCCTCTTTGAGCTTCTCGGCCCTGACAGTCTTCATGGTGTCGGCGAGTTCCTGGCTAAGCTCCGCCACGGCTTCGCCTGACGCGGCCGCGAGTTGCGTGCGCAGCTCCGCCACCCGCGGATCCTTCTCGGTCCTCTTCAGGACATCGCGCACGAGCACGACTCCGGCGGCCGGCGCGCCGCCGATCACCGAGGCGTAGGAGCCGACCACAGCGGCGGACTCCATGTTGTCTTGCAGCCGGTTGGAGAACACAACGAACGCGCCACCGTGGTAACGGGACACCACGATGAAGACGATCGGGCCGCGGAAGTTGGTGACCGCCCGGCCGATCTCCGCTCCATACTCGAGCTGCCATTTGCGCATGCTCTCCGGCGAGCCGTCGAACCCGCTGAGGTTGGCGAGCACGACGAGCGGGCGGTTGCCGCTCGCGGCGTTGATGGCCCGCGCCACCTTGCGCGAGGACTGCGGGAACAGCGTGCCGGACGTCCAGTTCGGCGGCCCGTCCCCCGGGAGGAACCCGGCGCGGGCAAGGTTCTGCGACTCAAACCCGATAAGGCAGACCGGTATCCCACCGATGCGGGACTCCCAGACAATGGCGTTCTCGGCATCGTGCCACCGCGCCCAGCGCTCGAACGGCTCGTTATCGGTATCCGAGACTGCCCGCATCACCGAGCGCATGTCGAACGGCTTCTTGCGCTCCCCGTTCAGCTCGGCAGAAAAGACGTCCCCGACCCGCTCGAAATCCGAGCCTTCGACCTTCCGGTGCGGCGAGGCGGACACGTCACGGTCGAACGGATCGCTGGTGGCCGCCCGCCGGGGGTGCGGCTCACCCGGGACCACGTAGGTGTTGTCGTAGTACCGCAGCAGCAGCGCGCACGCGTCGGCCAGGGTCGGCGCCCAGAACTGCCCCTGGCCGTTCGGCCCCATGATCCGTTCGAAGCCACCGATACCCAGGTTGTCCTCCGCGGAGACCCCGCCGGAAAAGTCGAGCGCGCCCTTGCCCGTCAGCACCATGGCGCTCACCGGCGTCATGATCAAGATCCCACGCGTGTGCATGAGCATCGTGGACTCGGCGTCCCAGTAGGGCTGTGCGCCGACGTTGATCCCGGTGACGACGATGTTGACCTCGCCGCCCGCCTGGGTGAACTCGACGATGCGGCGCAGCACGGCGGCGATCCAGTCCATGTTCTCTGTGCCGCTGTCCCAGGCGATGCGGGCACCAGAGGACAGCGCGTACCATTCCAGGGGCACCTGCATCTGTTCGGCGAGACTAAGCGCGGCAATGATGCGCCGGCACTCCGCCTCGGCGAGGTTGCCAAGGCCCATCGTCGGGTCACCGAGGACGGCCACCCTGCGGATGCCCTCGGGCACCAGCTCGGTGTAATTGGTGATCACTCCGACGACGATCGCCGACTTGTTGTGGCCATACTGCCGGTCGACAGGCACGAGCCGCTCGCCGGTGTCGTCGAGGTCGTACTCGGTGAACTCGCCGGACGGGAAGTCCGCGTCGGCGCCCACCGGTGGTGTGAGCATGCGGATGAGCTCATACGGATATGGCGCGCCGATCCGCAGTGACCGCAGCACCTTCTGCTTGTACTCGGTCACCGGCCGGATCGGTTGTTCAAGCCGCGGCCGTACCCGCACCGTGACCGCCCGGTCGGCCACGTTTTCGATATCGAGCACCGCGTCGCGGACTTCGCCGGTCGCCGCGTCCGCAGTCTGGATCCGTACCGATACCTTCTCCAGGCCGAGGCCGATCGCCATCGGCGCCAGTTCGTGGGCAAGCCTGCGCCAGGTCCCTGTGGGGATGTCCCAGATCGGGCGGACGTAGAGCACCACCCGGTTGCTCAGCGGCCGCTGCTTCGGCGGCCGGCGGGCGAGATGGTGGCGGATGTCAGCGAGCGCTTGGGCGAGCGTTCCTTCCAGGTGCGGGATGCCGATGACCCGGCCCGCCGAGTCGCGGGCGGGGGTGAGGTCACGGACCTCCGCGATCGCGATCAGCCGTTCGTCCTTGGGGTTTTGATGAGCGACCGCGTGGTACAGGTAGATGTCCTCGGCGCCCGGCAGCCGCTCCAGCTTGAAGTTGGACAGCCGCCACAGGTTGAGACGCTCCGCGAGCATCGGATGCAGGTTGCGGTAGAGCAGATCCTCGGTAAATCCGTCTTCTGACCCGGTGTAGGTGAAGTGCTGCGTGCGCAGATGCTCCTCGGCGTGGTCCACGTCGGCGAGCTCGCTCGTGACGGTGATGTCGAAGCGGTCAAGCCGACGGCCGAAGTCGGCCTGCGCCAGCAGTCCGGCGATCTCGGCGGACATCGCATCGGCTTCGATCCATGGGCCGGTCCGCCAGGATTCGACATCGACGACTACCTGCTCGCCCTCGGGGATCGCGCTGAGGTGGCCCCGCAGCTCACCGGCGAACGCGGGCAGGTCCTCGAGCGGGACGTACGCGCTGACCAGGTGAACGTCGGCGGTGACGGTGCCGTCGGGGCCGTCGGTTCCCTCGTGGTAGCGGGCCAGGCAGGTCAGGTACCGCCCGAAGGTTTCGCTTCGCAGGCTGGTCAGGTCCCGGATCCGGTAGAACCGGCGGGCCCGGACCTCGAGCAGCCGCGCCCGGGTCGACCGGTCCGCGGTGCGGTAGCGGTCGCGCAGCACCGCACGCATCGGCTGCGGGCACTCGACCAGGCTGGCGGTCAGCTCGGCGTACCGCTTGTCGGACGGGTGCCCGGCAAGCTCGTCGAGGTAGCCGTCCATCTCCGCGTAAACCAGGTCACGGGCCCGCTTTATCAACGGCGCGTCGAGATAGCCGAAGCGAACCTCCGTGGCCATGTCGGCAACCTCGTTCTGGCGGCCACGGGCCGACGCGATGAGCCGGTTGAGGACATCAAGCCGCTCGTCGGTCATCGCGGCCGTCAGCTGTTCACGATGCCGCCGCCACCGCTCAAGGATCGCCATGATCGCCGGAGCAGCGTTCTGCAGCCGTCCGAGCGACCGGTACATGTGCAGCATCGCCTGCTCGAGTTCGGGCGTGCGGTCCAGCGACGTGACGCCGTAGCGAGCGAGTGCTGCCCGCAGCCGGTTGAGGGCTTCTTCGGGTAGGCCGCTGCGCTCCGGATCGAGGAAGGCCAGGTAGGTATAGAAGTACTCCTGGTCGCTGCGGGCATGCTCATCCTCGGGGTCTTCCGGTTCGCGCCGGGAAAGCTCGATGATGTCGGCGAAGATCTCCAGCATGTCCTGCTCGTCCCGCAGCAGGTCCGCGTCGGCAGGCTCCGCAGTGTCCAACATCGCTTCCTGGCGCTTGCTCAGGGCGCGGGCGGTGGCCTCGTCCAGGTCGTAGCCCAGCAGGTAGGCACGCAGCGTGGCGCCGGACGTGTCGTCCGCGCGCGCACTGTCCGCGCTGGTCCCTGCCAGGCTTGCGAGGTCGACGCGGGGGCTGCTCGACACACTGTCCAGCTCTTCGGTCGGCTGCAGCTGGACCAGTGGTGCTCCGGCCTCCACCTGGGTGTTGACGCTGGCGGTCACCGCCCGGACTGTCCCAGCGTATGGTGCCGCGATGGTCGTCTCCATTTTCATGCTCTCGACGACGACCAGCGGATCGCCGGTCTGCACCGTGTCGCCTGGCGCGACCCGCACGGCGACGACGAAAGCGGGCCCGGTCGTGCGGACCTGGCCGCCGTCGTCGCGGGAAATCGTGTGCGGAATGCCGTCCACCTCGACCATCAGCCGCGGACCTTGCGAGTCCGCGACGACACGATAACGCCGCCCGCCGCAGGTGACCGCCCGCTCGTAGCGCCCGAGATGACGCACATTCATGTCAAGGATGCCCTCGCCGGTGTCGACGCGGTAGTTGTCGTGGCCGAGGGAGTAGACGTGCAGCCGGTAGGAGTTGCCGCCAAGGCGCAGCTCCAGCCGGTTACCGACGGTGTCAGGCAGTTCCGGGCGGCCGCGGGCCGCCGCCGCGTAGAAGTTCGATTGGACGGCGGCCTGGTCGGCGTCCGCGGCTTCGATGGCGGCCTGCACCAGCGCCAGCGGATGATGCGCCGGCAGGTGATCCCCTGCTGCCATCAGCCGGTCGAGCCACTGGTTGTCATAGCTGCCCTCGGCCACCTCCGGCCGTTCGGTAAGGGCGAGCAGGAACGCCTTGTTGGTGGTCCCGCCGTCGACGACCACGATCGACTGGGCGAGCCCGCGGTGCAGCCTGCCGAGCGCCTCGCGCCTGTCATTGCCCCAGGCGATTATCTTGGCGATCATTGAGTCGAACTCGGGGGCGATCTTGTCGCCTTCCGTCACGCCGGTGTCGACCCGGATCCCGGTGCCTGTCGGCAGCCGCAGCGCGGATATCCGTCCCGGTGCGGGAGCGAATCCACGCTCTGGGTCCTCGGCGTTGAGCCGTGCCTCGATCGCGTACCCGCGGGTGTCCGGGGGGGTTCCTTCGAGCGGCTTGCCGGATGCGACGTGCAACTGCATCTTGACCAGATCGAGCCCGGTGGTCAGTTCCGTGACCGGGTGTTCGACCTGCAGCCGGGTGTTGACCTCGATGAACATGAATTGCCTGGTCACGGGGTCGAGCAGGAACTCGACCGTACCGGCGCCGCGGTAGCCTGCTCCGGCGCACAGCCGCACCGCAGAGTCGCGCAGTGCCTGCTCGGCGGCCGCGTCGAGCAGCGTGCAGCCGGACTCCTCGATGACCTTCTGGTTTCGCCGCTGGATGCTGCAATCGCGGATGCCGACGGCCCAGACCGCGCCGAAGCTGTCGGCGATCACCTGGACTTCGACGTGGCGTGCCGCCGCGAGCCTGCGTTCGATGAACAGGGTGGGGTCACCGAAGGCGTGCTGCGCCTCCGATTGTGCGGAGGTAAAGGCGGCGGCTATTTCGTCAGCGGACGCCACCGGCCTGATGCCACGGCCGCCGCCGCCCGCTGATGCCTTGATCATTACCGGGTAACCGAGCAGGTCGGCGGCGATCGTCGCGCTCGCCGGATCGTGGACAGGGCCGCCGCTCCACGGCACGACGGGGACCCCGACCTTCTCGGCGAGCCGCTTGGCCGTGATCTTGTCACCGAGCCGCCTGATGACCTCGCTCGGCGGCCCGATGAAGGTGATACCCGCGCGTTCGCAGCGCTCGGCGAAGTCGGCCGACTCGGCGACGAAGCCCCAGCCGACCCAGACCGCGTCCGCGCGGGCCTGCGCGAGAGCCGCCATCACCCGGTCCAGATCCAGGTAGCTGCTGTTTCTGCTGCCGTCAGCGTCCACGAACGTGGCCGCCCCGAGCGATACCGCTTCGCTTGCTTCGCGGACGAACCATGACGTCGCATCGGGCTCGGTGTACAGCGCGATCGTCGTGATTTGCTCGTCGGACTCGCCGTTAAGCTCGGCGACCGCGGACAGGCAGCGCATTGCGGCTTCGCCCCGGTTGACGACGGCCAGCCGGTGAATGGTCGTCATCTTCTTGGCTCCTCCGGGTAGGGGATCTCGCGCATCATGGGCGCATGGCGGTGCGGATGGGCTGGACTTCAGGCAGCTCGCCTGGGATGGGCACCGTACGGTAACCATCGAGCCTGACAAGGACGTCGCCGCTCGGGTCCACGACGCGGCAATCCCAGCCGCCCGTGCTGCTCGGATGAACGACGGCGAACAGGGGCGCGTCAGGTTGCGGCCTGCCGACCGTGACGACCAGGTCGGCATGGAGGGGTAGCGACATCTGCCCGGTCTGGCCGATCTCCGACAGCCCGGCTGTCTGGAAGCAAAGCTCGTTCAGCCGCGGCTCGGTCGCGGTGGGATCGGTCTCCGGGATGTGCCCGGGCGGCAGGTGCGCCGCGAACCTGCCGACCGCACCGCCGTCGTACTGCCACCCCTCGTCCATGACCTGGTACGCCGGGCCATGGAAGAACACGCGGTAGATGTCGTCGTGCGCGGCGGTCACCTCCGGCTGTTTCGTCGGAGTGTCGTCACGCTCGCGGGCCGGGGCCTCGGGCGTCAGGTGCACCCTGCCGGTGAAGTGGGTCGTCCACCTCGGCGTGGGGTCGCCCTTGAGCGTCCTCGTGGCGCCGAGCGTGCACTCGGCGACCAGGCCGTCCCCGGCGGGCCGGATCACGGCCCGCAGATTCA
Organism: uncultured Actinomycetota bacterium; assembly: GCA_963820395.1. GTDB lineage: Bacteria > Actinomycetota > Actinomycetes > Streptosporangiales > Streptosporangiaceae > DATFVJ01. The sequence continues at coordinate 347,063 of CAWGAE010000012.1, forward strand.
GCGTCCGCGGCTCGTCGCGATAGAACTTCACCGGTGCGAGGAACTCCATCTGCTCGACCCCGGCGACGTGCAGATCCGGTGCGGCGAGCCGGGCGATCGCGGCGAAGGACTCGATGCCCATCACGCCCGGCAGATACGGCGTGCCGTCTATCCGGTGGTCATAAAGGAACGGCTGCACCTTCGGGTCCAGCGTCGTCTCGGCCGTCAGCCCTGAGTAGAGCCCCATACCGGTGACCTTCCCGATCATCGGGCCGCTGGCGCTGGTGTCGACCGCAGCGATGTCAAGCCCACCTGTCGGGTCGTTCTCGGCCATCATGATGCCGAGCCTCCCGCCCACGACGACCTCACCGCGGAACGGGCTGGCCGTCAGCTCACGCCCGATCCAGGCGATTCCTGCCTCGGCGGGCAGCATGTCGATACCCGCCATCTCCATGATCTTGGGGATGGAGCCGCGGGTGGCCATGCCGATCCCGCCCCACGCCGTCCAGTCAAGCGCGATCCCGCGCGTGCCAGGCCTGGTGTGGCGGAAACTCGACGTGATCTTGCACAGCAGGTCGTTGGCGGCGCTGTAGTCGGTCTGGCCGGAATTGCCGAACCGGCCGGCCACCGAACTGAACGCGACCGTCGCCCCGATCGGCATATCCCCCGCCGCGTGCAGCAGGTTGAACCATCCGTCACTCTTCACGTCGAAGACAAGGTCGTACTCCCGCGGTTCCTTGTCCGCGATGGCGCGGCTGATTTCCAGCCCGGCCGCGTGCAGCAGGACATCGACGTGCCCGTGCCGCCCGCGGATGTCCGCGAACACGTCCGCGACAGCGGCGGGCTTGGTGAGATCGACCTCGTGGTAGTACACCTCGCCCCCGGCCTCGCGGACCGAGTCGATCGCGATCAGCGCCGAGTAGAGCCGCTCGTATTGCGCAAGCTCGCGCTCGATGAGCACCGGCGTGGGCCTCTTGCCGCTCGCGGCAAGGCGTTCCCGGATGGTCACTTTCAGGCCGTCGCGGTCGGTGTTGTACCGGGCCAGATCCTCGTCGCCCGGGTCGGGCTCCGGCGTCAGGTCGAGCAGGTGGAAGATGCCACCACCGCTGGCCGCGGCCAGATCCGCGACGATCGCCGACACGATAGCGCCGGCGGCCCCAGTGATGGCGAACACCGTGTCCTTGCCGAGGGCCATGCCCTCGACCGTCGCTGTCCGCACCGAACGGCACCTCGCGCACGCCCACTGCCCAGCGGCGGCTGCCGGCCAGGCCGATCTCCACCGCGCCCTGGTCGCGGCGGGTCTCCTCGATCAGGGCGTCAGCGACCGCACCGGTTTCCCCGCTGACAGGGAAGTCAACGGCCTTCACCAGCATGTCGGTCCGTTCGCGCCCGTAGGCCTTGGTGAAGCCGGTCACGGCGCCGCCAAGGGGCGCCTGCGCGCCCGCCTCGTCGTAGCCGTGGTAGCCGCCGAGGCGGGTCGCGGAAACCAGGAACGTACCGCGCGGCCCGAGCTGGTCGGCGGCGTCGAGCTGGCGCACGGTGGCGTACAGGTTCTTCACCCGTCGCCGCAGTGCCTCCCGCCAGCTCGCCAGGTCAAGATCGGGGATCGGCGGTTCCACGTCGAGCGCCGCGAGCCAGTACACCCCGTGCACCGGCCCGTCAGCGAGCCATCCGGTCAGCTTCAGCTCCAGGTCATCCTTTGTGCAGCCGGGCTGCAGGACGAGCGTCGTCACACCGAGCGCGCCGAGCCGGCCGACCAGCGCGTCCCCGACGCCACCTTCGTCGGCCATGACAATCACGCGGCTGCTCCCGTCGAGCGTCACGCCCGTCGGCTTGCACCATGCGGAAGGTGGTCGCAGCACCGGACCGGGAACCCGGCGCGGCAGCCGCTCAGCTGCCGACACGTCACCCTTGAACGCTGGCTCCGCACGCGGCACGACACGGGGCCTGACCGGCGCAGTGACCGGGGGAGCTGCGGCCGGGGCCGGGGTGGCCGGGGCTGCTGCGGCCGCCGGAACTGCTGCCGCGGCTGGCGCGGCAGCCTGGGGCTGCGCGGCGGCTGGCGCTGCCCCCTGTCCCCGGTCGCGGGCGAACGCGATGACGTGCGCGAGGGTCGGGAATTCGCGCAGCTTCATGTTGTCGTCGCGGGGGATGCCGAACTGCGCGCGGACAGCCGCGAACACTTCGGCCTGCTTGACCGTGTCGACGCCGAGGTCGGCCTCCAGGTCGAGGTCGGTGTCCAGCAGCTCGGGCGGGTAGCCGGTCATGTCCGCGACGATCTGCACGATCTGGGCGGTGATCTCTTCCAGGTCGGCAGGCCCGGCCGCGGGTGCCGCGGCCGCCGCAGGCTCCGCCGGGGCCGGCGGGGCAGCCGCCGCGGGAGCCGGCTGCACGGCCGGCTGGGCCGGTGCGGCTGGCACCGGTGCGGCTGGCGCCGGTGCGGCTGGCGCGGCAGCCTGGGGCTGCGCGGCGGCTGGCGCTGCCCCCTGTCCCCGGTCGCGGGCGAACGCGATGACGTGCGCGAGGGTCGGGAATTCGCGCAGCTTCATGTTGTCGTCGCGGGGGATGCCGAACTGCGCGCGGACAGCCGCGAACACTTCGGCCTGCTTGACCGTGTCGACGCCGAGGTCGGCCTCCAGGTCGAGGTCGGTGTCCAGCAGCTCGGGCGGGTAGCCGGTCATGTCCGCGACGATCTGCACGATCTGGGCGGTGATCTCTTCCAGGTCGGCAGGCCCGGCCGCGGGTGCCGCAGCCGCCGCAGGCTCCGCCGGGGCAGCCGCGGGAGCAGGCTGTGCGGCCGGCTGGGCCGGTGCGGCTGGCGCCGGTGCGGCCGGGGCCGGGGTGGCCGGGGCTGCTGCGGCCGCCGGAACTGCTGCCGCGGCTGGCGCGGCAGCCTGGGGCTGCGCGGCGGCTGGCGCTGCCCCCTGTCCCCGGTCGCGGGCGAACGCGATGACGTGCGCGAGGGTCGGGAATTCGCGCAGCTTCATGTTGTCGTCGCGGGGGATGCCGAACTGCTCGCGGACGGCCGCGAACACTTCGGCCTGCTTGACCGTGTCGACGCCGAGGTCGGCCTCCAGGTCGAGGTCGGTGTCCAGCAGCTCGGGCGGGTAGCCGGTCATGTCCGCGACGATCTGCACGATCTGGGCGGTGATCTCTTCCAGGTCGGCAGGCCCGGCCGCGGGTGCCGCAGCCGCCGCAGGCTCCGCCGGGGCCGGCGGGGCAGCCGCCGCGGGAGCAGGCTGTGCGGCCGGCTGGGCCGGTGCGGCTGGCGCCGGTGCGGCTGGCGCGGCAGCCTGGGGCTGCGCGGCGGCTGGCGCTGCCCCCTGTCCCCGGTCGCGGGCGAACGCGATGACGTGCGCGAGGGTCGGGAATTCGCGCAGCTTCATGTTGTCGTCGCGGGGGATGCCGAACTGCGCGCGGACAGCCGCGAACACTTCGGCCTGCTTGACCGTGTCGACGCCGAGGTCGGCCTCCAGGTCGAGGTCGGTGTCCAGCAGCTCGGGCGGGTAGCCGGTCATGTCCGCGACGATCTGCACGATCTGGGCGGTGATCTCTTCGAGGTCGGCAGGCCCGGCCGCGGGTGCCGCGGCCGCCGCAGGCTCCGCCGGGGCCGGCGCGGCAGCCGGCTGGGCGGGTGCCGCGGGTGTTTCCGCTGCTGGCGCCGTGGGCCGTCCCCGGTCGCGGGCGAACGCGATGACGTGCGCGAGGGTCGGGAATTCGCGCAGCTTGAGGTTGTCGTCGCGGGGGATGCCGAAGCGGTCGCGGACGGCGGCGAAGACCTCGGCCTGCTTGACCGTGTCGACGCCGAGGTCGGCCTCCAGGTCGAGGTCGGTGTCCAGCAGCTCGGGCGGGTAGCCGGTCATGTCCGCGACGATCTGCACGATCTCGGCCGAGACGAAGTCCAAGCCGAGCTCATCGGGCCCGGCAGGCGCCGTGGCAGGGTCGGGCGCTGGCGGGCGCGGCTCGGCGCCGGATGTCTTGTCGCGGACGAAACCGATTACGTGCGCGAGGGTCGGGAACTCGCGCAGCTTCATGTTGTCGTCGCGGGGGATGCCGAACTGTTCGCGCACGGCCGCGAACACTTCGGCCTGCTTGACCGTGTCGACGCCGAGGTCGGCCTCCAGGTCGAGGTCTACGTCGAGCAGGTCACGCGGGTAACCGGTGAGGCGCTCGACAATATCCACAACAGCTTCCGCTACAGGATCCTGCTCCTGCGCTGCGGAAGGCGCGGGTGCCGCGGCGGCCTCCACTGCCGCGAGTGACTCTGCGATCTCCAGTGTCTTGTCGCGGACGAATCCGATGACGTGCGCGAGGGTCGGGAACTCGCGCAGCTTCATGTTGTCGTCGCGGGGGATGCCGAACTGTTCGCGCACGGCTGCGAACACTTCGGCCTGTTTGACCGTGTCGACGCCGAGGTCGGCCTCCAGGTCGAGGTCTACGTCGAGCAGGTCACGCGGGTAACCGGTGAGGCGCTCGACAATATCCACAACGGCTTCCGTGATCGCGGCAGGATTGTCGGCCTGCATAGCGGCTTGCATTGCGGAAGGCGTGGGCGGGTTGCTAACGGCGGGCTGGCCGTCGCTTGCTGCCGGTTCGGCAGCAGGTGTGTGCGCGGCGGCGGGCGCCGCGCCGCCAGCGGGCCGCCCATCCGCCGCGGCCGGTTCGGCCGCGGGCGAGGACGCTGGCATGGCAGCGTAAGCGGGCGCTGGCGCGGGAGCCGGTGGTGGCGCGGCTGCCGGTGGTGGCGCGGGAGCCGGTGGTGGCACGGGAGCCGGTGGTGGCACGGGAGCCGGCGGTGGCACGGGAGCCGGCGTCGGCACGGGAGCCGGCGTCGGCACGGCTGCCGGTGGTGGCACGGGTGCCGGCGTCGGCACGGCTGCGGGCGCTGGCGTCGCAGCAGAAGCGGTTGTGGCCTGCTGGGCGGGCGCGGCCTTCGCCGCGGGGCGCGCGGCTGGCTTGGTTGCAGGCGGGCCGTCATCGACGACGCGCAGGCGGCGCTGCACAACTTCGAGCTGCGGGTTTTCGCGGTGGCTCACCCGCGAAAGCCACGATTCCCACACGGCCTTGTCAGCCACACGGTAGGCGTAGCCCAGTTCGTCCGGCGCGCGGTGGATGCCGTCGGGCGGCTCAACCCAGCGCAGCAGCGCCATTGCCATCTGCGAACCGAAACCGGCGGCGAACCTGAGCGCGTAGGTCACGGGATAGGTGCCACCACGGGACAGATTGATCGCACCGAGCTCGGGGTCGATCTCGCGGAAGTTCGCCACTGGCGGGACGATCCCCGTCTCGAGCGCCTTGACCGCTACGACTTCCTCGATCCCCGCGCCCATCGCATGACCGGTGAAGCCTTTCGTGTTCGCGATGACGACCGAGTCCGCATCCGGACCGAAGATGTGACGGAGCCCGTTGATCTCGGCGGACGCACTGCCGCCGCGCGCGGGTGTGTAGGTCTCGTGGGAGATGAAGACGGTGTTGGCCGCGATCGCGTGGGGGTCGATCCCGTGCTGCGCCGCCCGGTGCATGAGCTGGTCCATGACCTGGCTGATGTGGTCGACATCGAGCCTGGTGCCGTGGAAGGCGCTATTGGCGGTGACCCCGGCGAGCATCTCGCAAATCGGGCGGATGCCGCGTTCACGTGCCGCCTCGGCGGACTCGACGACAAGTCCCGCCGTACCGGAGCCGAGGATCATCCCGTGCCTGCGGCGGTCGAACGGCAGCGCCGCGTCCTCGACGAGCTCGTCGGTCGCGGCCGCGCCGCTGGCGAGGAACCCAGAGCCGGTCCAAGGTATCGTCGTGTCGGACGCGACGTCATCAGCCGAGATTATGACCACACGCCGACAGCGGCCGGCCCTGATCCAGTCCTCCGCGACGCTCAGTGCCTGTGCGGTGCTCGCGCAGGCAGCGTTCAGCTGGGTGTTGGGTCCGCGCGCACCGATCACCTCAGCGAACTGTGAGTGGCCCATCGGAAGTGCCCTGAACAGGTAGCGGCGGTCGAACACGAACGGATCCGACTCGATCGCCTGCCGCAGCTCGGCGATGCGCCTGTCAATCTCCGCGACGGCGCCGTCCGCCGAGGTGATCATCGCACGCACGTCTTCGAGCGTGGCGAGTTCATGGCGCCTGGCTCGGTCCTCCTGGTACTTGTTGACGTCTTCTATGACGGAATCAATGCCGGGGAACGCCGATCCGAAGATCACGCCGGTTTCGTCGCGCATCTCGTCAGGCAGTCGCCAGGGGCCCGGCAGCTGCGTCCCGAGCGTGGTGGTGTGATAGCTGTGGACCAGCGGGATTCCCGCGTCGCGCAGTGCGTCAATCCCCGCGCCGATCGCCAGCCTCGTGACGGGGTCGAGCGCGAGGTCGCGCTCCGGGTCGACGCCAAAGTCCTCGACGACCGAGTAGGACCCGTAGCGTCCCGCCAGCTTGATGACGTCGGCCTCATCATCGATGGTCTTGAATACCGGGTCGCCTTTTTCGCTCTTGACCAGCCGGGTGATGTGCTTGTTGGCGATATCGCGGCGTTGTTCATGCGGCACGCTACCGATGAACTGCTGACCAGCGAGGATCTTGGCAACGTTCTCGTCGTCGAAGACGCGCGGTACGCCAGGCAGGCCAAGCGCAGCGCCGGTAATGACAACCGGCTCCATGACGCCCGGCCATTGGGTGGCCGCGGAGCCAGGCAGGAGGTGAGGGTTGCGGTCGAGGATGTCCGCGACCAAATGGCCGAGTTCGGTGTATCGCTCGCTGGGCATAGTTATCCCCGTAATAGTGGCCGTTGAGGGCGCCGCCCGGGCCATGGCCTGAGTGGCTGGGCGTGCTGGCGCGGTCGCTGCGGCTGGCGTGGGTGCTGCCGCTGCCGCTGGTTCCGCTGCCGCGGGCGCCGCCGCTGCCGCGGGCGCTGCGGATGCCACAGGTTGCGCTGGCACAGGCTCGGGTTCCGCCTCCGCGGGCGCTGCCGCGGGTTCTGCCGCCAGCGTGGATGCTTGGGCCGGCGCGGCAGCTTGCACAACGGTGGGTGCGGGCGGGGCGACCGAAGCAGGCGCTGCGGCAGCGCCGTATCCAAGGCCGGCCGCGTACAGGCCGCAAAGCGCGGCGTTGAACGACGGGATCTCCCCGAACTTCGGGTGGTTGGTGAACAGCGAGAAGACATCCGGGTCCTGGCCGAGGACGTCGTCGGCGAAACCCTGTAGTGCCTTCTTGGGCCCGACCTCGACGAATACGCGCGCCCCCGCGTCGTAGAGCGTGTGCAGCCCCTTGACGAACTGCACCGGCGACGCGACCTGGCGGCCGAGCATGTCGAGCATCCGCTCGGTCACGTCTTGGTCGGAGCCCGTGACCGGATAGAACTCGCCGTTGACATTGGCGATGATCGGCAGGACGGGCGGCCTCAGCCCGAGCCTGGCGAGCTGGACCTTCAGCGGCTCGGTGATCGGGGCGACGATCGACGTGTGGAAGGCCATGCTGACCGGGATCCGCATGGCCGTACGCCCGGCCTCAACGAATTTCGCCACCGCCTCCTCGACGGCCGCCGTAGCGCCGCCGATGACGGCCTGATGATTGCTGTTGATGTTCGCCATGACGACGTAGCCGTCCGCCGCCGCCAGGGTCTGCTCGATCTCGCTAAGCGGGGCCATGACGGCCGCCATCGCACCGGGGTCGGGGATATCCAGGCTGGCCATCTCGCGGCCGCGGGCACTAACAGCCTCCATGGTGGCCCCGAACGTTAGGGCGCCTGCGGCCATGAGTGCCCCGTACTCGCCTA
>CAWGAE010000013.1:0-235307 GCA_963820395.1 uncultured Actinomycetota bacterium
CGCGCCCGGGTGACGCTTGATGAGCAAGGTTGTTCACCCACGAAGGCACGGGCCATCCCGCCGCGCCGGCGACGCCCCCGGCGCCCCCGGGGGGCATCGCCCGCGAGGCGAGCGCGCAGGCGATCTTGCTCACATCGAATGCCATGCGCAGCGGGCGGCGCTTCGGTACGCCGTTCATCGCAGGACCTGCCCAGGGGCACCTGGTCGCGTGCCAAAGTCTCATGGGGTCGGCGCAGACACCATGGCCAAGCCCCTCACGCGTCGCCGGACCGCAGCACGCGGACGGCGGCGAGAGCCCGCTCGTCGGCCGGCCATGGCGCCCAAGGCTGCAGCGGACCGCGTGTTGCCACCGCACCGTACCTGCTCGCCCGGTCCTCCGCGCGCCTGGAGGCCGTGGCCGTGATCTCCAGGGTGCCATCCGCTGACTCGGCAGCCGGTGCGTACCCGAGTCGCCGCAGCACCGCCAGCACCTCGTCGCACCGGGCCGGTGAGACAAGCACGGTGGGCGCGAGGGCACTCAGCCGCAACCCGGCCACTCGCCGATCAGCGGCGATCTCGGCGGCGACGGCGGGGTCGTCGCACCGTACGTAGGCTGACGCGGTGCCAGCGCGGATCCGGCCGTGCCGGCGCGCGACGTCCCCGATGAGGTAGCGCAGTGGCTGCGGGACCGGGGTGAGTGAGCGCTCTCGGAGCAGGCCAAGCAAGCCGTCGCCGGTGCGGCCCGCGTCCAGCGCGCGCCGCACCGAGCCCGCCGAGAACCGGTACACGGTGGCACCGCCTGTCGACTCCACATCGGCCGCAAGCGAAAGCTCACGGGCCAGGTCGGCGGTCAGCGGGCCAGGCGCGACCGCGGTCAGGTCCGCTTGCAGCACCACGTGGCGGACGGGCTGGGGCAGGGTCGGGGCAAGCGTGGCCGCCGCTTCGGCCAGCCGGCCTGACGCCGCCGCGCGGCCGTATGTGGCCAACCCGCCGAGCCCGGTCAGGCCAAGCAGGGCCGCCTCCCGCAGCGCCGTCTGGGCCAGCATCGCCTGCGGCGCAGCTGGCCGTCGCGGCCAGAGCCATGTCAGCCTCCGCAATATCGCGCCAGTGCTCACCGATGTGCCAGGCGCGGCGGTGGCGAGCTCGCGAAGCACCCGGGCCCGGACCCGCGGCGCGTCCATCCGGTCAAGACCGCTGCCGAGTGCGTTGCGCAGCCTGCCCCCCTCGTCCCGGGTGCCCACCAGTCCCGGCACCCTCGACGTGGCCAGCCACGCCCTCACAAGGGTCAACCACCGGTCCGCGTGAGGGCTATCCAGCCAGGTGTCGAACGCGCGCGAAGGAAGCCAATCACCGTCGGTCCAACTGGACGCCGCGAGCAGCCCTGCCGCGCGCGCGACTTCCGTGAACAGGGCCGCCGCCGCCAGGTCCACCTCCACCGAAGCGGCCGCCTTGCGCAGCTCGCGGATCCCGAGCCCGCCCGACCGCAGCACCGGCGGCGGCGCCGCGGCCCAGCGGCTCAGCAGGTCTTCGACGCACCGGAGCGCGCTCAGCGCCGCAGCTGCCGCGGCCTGGTCCACCTCGCGCGGGCCGTTGGGGATCCCATCGAGCGCCGGTGGCTCGGGCGAAACCCGGCCGGGCCCGGCCGGAAGGCATGGCTTGCTGATGATGGCGCGCAAACCCGGCGCGGGCCTGAAGCCACCCTCGGTGTACCAGGCGAGCGCGCGGGCGCATAGTGCCGCAAGACACCGGCTAAGCGGCCCACGCGGTGCGCCGAGAGCCCCCTCGAGCTGGCCCGCGGGCACCGGGGGCTGCAGCGTGAGGAGCGCCTCGATGACGTGCAGCGAGAACTGGTCGAGGTCGTCGAGAGCGCGCTCGAGCGACAGCCGTCTCGCGGCACGCGACGCGAGCGCGTCGACGCCGGAAGGCGCCGGCGTGACCAGGTCGGGACGCGCGGCGAACAGCGCCGCGAGCTCCGCGTCGCTGCGCTCGCGCAGCCATGTCCCGAATCCGTCCTCGGCGTCCCGCCCGTTACCGCTCATCCGGTTCACAGTACTGCCGCGTTCGGCAGCCATAACCCGTGTTGGTTCGGGCACAGCCGGCGTATGAGCCTTTGTGGCGAGCAGCTTGTGCCCGGCTACCTGAGCTGGACCGCGGACGCCGCGCACGGCATCCTGCGCTAGCCGGCGGCTGCGGTTCGCCGCCAGGCTGCGAGACTCCATCGATCAGCAGGGCTGGGCCGTACGCCCGGCCGAACCGGCCGCGGTGCAGCGGTTTGCGGCGAACTTCGGCGATCCACGTTGGCTGCTCGACTGGCCGCGGCCTGCCCGCCGGTCGGCCGACTCGACTGGCCGAGGCCGGTCAGCCGGTCAGCCGATCGGAGACGCGACCTGCTCCGCGGGCGCTGATGCTTCGTCACCCGGCAGCAGGCCAAGCGCGAGGCTCGTCCATGCCGCGACGAAGCGCGGCTCGGTGACCCGTCCGGGTGGGGCGCCGAGTTGTGTGTTGGTTAGCCAGTAGCTGACGACCGCACCGCCGAGCACCGTGGCTATGGCCGGCCAGTCGATGCCGGAGCCGGCGAACTCGGGCTGCCGGCACCCCCAGGTGGTCATGATCTCGTACACCGGCTGCACGAGATTTTCACGGAACTCGTCTACGAGTCGCGGGAACTGATCCAGGTCACGGAAGATCACCCGGATCAGATTTGCCTCCTCTGACATCATGGCCAGGCCTAGCTCGCACACGTAGCGAAGACGGTCGGGCAACGGGGTCAGCTGTGCCGCGGCGGCCGAATGGAGGGTCACCTCGATCTGGTCCGTGGTGCGCGCCGCGTGTGCGCGGACAGCTGCTGCCAGCACCTCTTCCTTGGACCTGAAGTGACGGTAGAGGCCGCCCGCCCCAGGCGACAGTCCGGCGGCAGCCTCGATTTCCGACACCGCGGTCGCGGAGTATCCCTTCTCGGCGAACAACCGGAGTGCTTCCTCGATTATCCGTTCCCGTGTTGAGCTCGTCATGCGCTTGCCTCCCCCCATGACAGTATCCGCTTACTCACGCGTCATGTGGCGGTGCGTAACTGCAGCCGGGCCGCGTTTGCGGGATCGCCGTAGTGGCCAGCCGGCACATCAGCGTGTTTGGTGGGATGATCGTGACCGATGCCTCCAATAGGATTTCGGCGAAAAGGCATGACGCCCTGGCCAGCGTGGTCCCTGGGCCGATGTGGTGGGCTGCTGGGCCGATGTGGTGGACTGCTGGGCCGATGTAATGGGTCGGCCCGGCCCGAATGCGGGGCCGATGTCCTCGAGTGCTAAGCCGATATGGCGAGCCGGGTCGGTGGCCCTGGGCCGATGTGGTGAGCGGGGCCGGCGGCTGCTGGGCCGATGTGGTGAGCGGGGTCGGCGGCTGGAGTCTGCGGTCGACCACCGCCAGCGCCGATTCGCTCTTGGAGAGTCGCTAACCGTTATCTTCCAGCAGCGAGAGTGGGGCGGGCCCGCGATGGGGACGATTGCGATGGTTCCGTCACGGGTACGCACCTAATGTGATGACAACGCGCCGCACCGAGTGCGGTTGCGGCTGGAAGCTACCGGATTCCCGGCCTTGCGCGCGATCCCGTCCTAACACCATCCGAACGTGAGGCCGTGGAGAGGCGCGGCCCCGGCTCAGGCCGGGGCCGCGTCGCTGCCCGGTGCCTGGGCAGCGGCCCGTCATCGTGCTGGACGGTTGATCCCTAGTAGGCGCGAAGCCGCGCATACCGGCGCGGCCGCCGGACCGATAGCCTGAACTCGCGCTCCCAGCGCGGCTGTGTTGGTTCCGAGTCACGCGAGGTCATGCCCGTGCCCACTGGCAAGGTCAAGTGGTACGACGCCGACAAGGGGTTCGGCTTCCTCACCCGCGACGACGGAGGTGAGGTATTCGTGCACTCCTCCGCGCTCCCAGCCGATGCGGCCGGGTTGCGGGCGGGTCAGCGCGTCGAGTTCGGCATCGTGGAGGGCCGCAAGGGAGCGCAGGCGCTTCAGCTGCGCCTGCTGGACCCGCCGCCTTCTGTGACCAAGACGAGCCGGAAGAAGCCCGACCAGATGATCGAGATCGTCGAGGATCTGATCAAGCTCCTCGATGACGTCTCGAATACGTTCCGTCGTGGCAAGCATCCGGACAATCGTGACGCGGCGAAGATCGCGGCCGTGCTGCGCGCGGTGGCCGACGACCTGGAGCCGCCGGAGCCCCCGTCAGGGCTGCCACAACGTCATCGCCAGCCGGGTGCCCGGCGATGACCGCCGGGCGGTGACGGCTACCCCTCGCGCCTCACGACCGGCGCTTGCTCATCACGAGTAGTAAAGCATCGCTCGCACTCAGGGGCCGCCCTGGACGCAGCTTCGAACAATACGCGTGTCCTGTACGGTCTGCACCATGAACGCCGAAGACGCCATGACCTGCTAAGAGGTCGAAAAAGACTATCGCTCGGGTCGCTGATGACGCCGCGAGCATGAGCGCGTCGGAAAAAGCGTGAGCAACAGCAGCCACAAAACGATCATGACAACTGTATTGATCTTCGCCTAGCCGGGTACCCAGATACCCCGGCTCTAGCCACTGTTCTCGCGACGCCCATGACCCGTGGTGGTACTGAGAGTAGCCGCAGATCGTAATCTCCCTCAGATGTGCGGTTCTGTGCACACCGGTGAACCGGCGGTGCGCCACTGGTGCGGACTAGTCAAAACCCCCGGGTCATCGCGTCATGCGGCATCTCCAATACGCGTGGCGAGCTTGCCGCCCGGGGTAAACAATCTGCCGCAGTACGCCACCGCGCACCGTGCCTGACTTGCAGTTTCCTGGGTACGCACCGACGGTTGCCAGCCGCTGGCCCGGGTCGGCTAGCGGGTCACGCGGCACGGGACACACCGCCCGCTCGTTGATGCGCGAGGCGGTCCGCCGCATCCTGTTTCCCTGCCGCTCCAATTGATGCGGCGTTCGCCTGGACGTACATATGCCAGTTTGTACGCATTAATGTAGGCGCGGATAGATCAGTTATCTGGTAACGACTTCAGAAATTTCCGCTTAGTACGGAGACATACGTACTAATATATTACGGAGGTTCGCCCCCTAGTCAGCCGCAAGGCGATGTTTTCAGTCCACGTGTTACCGATAGCAACTGAAAACGGGGAAGAAGGAAATCATGATCATAAATAAGATCATGATCGGCACGACCGTAGCGCTCACCACGGCACTTATGCCGCTGCTTGGCGTCGGCGCCGCTGCCGCAGTACACCACCCACCGTCTGCCGGGATCAATATCCCAGGCTCGGAAAACCTGTACAGGGACCACCCCAAACCACTGAACTGGTCGGGGTCCGTCGCACAGGGCGGAAAGTACCGCAGCATATCGGCCTGGTGGACGCAGCCGTCCGTCAAGCGTGCCTTTGCCGACCATCTTGCGGCCTTCTGGGTTGGGCTGGACGGCTACTACAGCAAGACGGTCGAACAGGTCGGCACGGCCGCTGAGGCCGTCAACGGCCATACGTACTACGCGGCATGGTGGCAGATGTGCCCGTCCAACGCCATGCAGTTCTTCAGCAACCCGGTACGTCCCGGTGATCACCTCAAGGGCACCGTCACTTACCGGCATGGGCGCTACGTTCTAAAGATCACCGACACAACACGGGGCTGGACCCGATCGGTGACGGAGTACGGTCGCTACGCTCGCTCATCGGCGGAGGTCATAGCCGAGGCTCCTGCGTCGGTAAGTACCGGACGCCTGTTCCCGCTGCCCAACTTCGGTCGCGTGACGTTCCACGCCATCAAGGTCAACGGGTCCACGCCGCGTAACGCGTTCCCGCTCACCATGGTCACGCGCTCGGGCCTGACGAAGGTCTCGGTGTCTCATTTCACCCGCAGGAGCTTCAGCGCCACCTGGCGGCGCTTACCCCGACCACTAGGTGATCTAGCCCTGTATTACTCGCCAGAGAGCCCCGAGAACCTCCGGCAGTGCTCTCTTCGATATGTCCTATCACTTCTTTGAAAATCGTCGCGGATGACCCTGCGCTGGAGCGGCTACAAGTCCGTCTTCAGTCTCCACGCCTACCCGGGTGGGACGATCCCGATCTGGCCGGGATCATGCCGATCTGGTACCGGAACCACCAGCCTCCTCGCGCACCGCCGTGTCGGCCGCTGCCGTCACCGAGCGGTCTGCATCGGCGTGGGACGGGCGCGCGATGAGCCGCTGCAGGTGGTGATAGCGGCGTACGAGGCGTCCCTAACCCGTTGATGAGCGGCTGGTCGCAGATTGCGGGATGCCACCACTGACGGCGGCCTGTCGGCATCGCCGCAGGTCACTGGGATTTGGAACGAGCCATCCGAAGCTAGCCTGAAAGATCAATCTCACGATGCGAGAGGTCGACTCGATTCTGCGACGGCCCGCTTGGCCGCTGAATCAGCCGGTCGGGGCTGCAGCAGGCGCTAGACCGGGGCTTGTGGGTCGGCAGCGGCTTCCGCGAGCCGGGTGCTCACTGGTTCGCGAACCCGCTTCCTGTGGCGTCGGCTCGCCATCAGCGCGAACAGCGCAGCGCCGAGAGTCGCCGCGGCGACGGACAGGCCGACGGTGCCGTTCGCGGTGACCGAAAGCGCCACGCCGAGCAGGCCGCCAGCGACCCAAGACAGTTGGTGGAGGGTCTCGGACACCGCGAAGGTGGATGAGCGGATCTCCTCGCCGATCTCCCGCTGCACGATCGAGTCGAGCGCGAGCTTGGCCATTGCCTGGCCGAAAGCCGCGGCGAGCACGACGATCAGCGCGGTGAACAAGCCGAAAAACCAGGCGCATACCGCAGTGATCAACGTGGACGCGGTAATCGTGGCAAACATGATGCGGTATGGCGTGCGCGACCGCAGCCTTGACCCAGCAGCGGTCCCGGCCAGGCCGCCGACGGCCGCGGCTATCACCAGCGCGCCGAGCGCCACGTTCTTGCTGACCCCGTGGAAGTGATCAGAGCGCAACAGGAACGCGAGGAAGAGCACCATGAATCCGGAGAAGGCGCGGACGGCGGCGTTGGCCCGCATGGCCTCGCCCACCACCGGCCCGACGTGTGCCAGAGTCCGCGTCCGTGGGCCCGCAGATGTGCGCTTTGCCGCAGGCGGCGGCGTGTCCGCGGGCACCGTGGCGGCAGGGCTCGCGGTGTCGACATGATCGGGCAGCCTGATGCTCAGCGCCGCGCCGACCAGGAAGATCAGCGTTCCGGACCGCAATATCCAGTCCGCGTGAAACACGCTGCCGACCGCGGCGGCGACGGGCGCGGCGACCGCGGCGGCGATCAATGATGCGAGCCCGCATCGTGCATTTGCGGTGACAAGAGTGATCTCGGCCGGGAGCAATCGCGGGGTGACAGCGCTGCGGGTGATCCCGTATGCCTTGGACAGCACCAGAACGGCGAACGCGGACGGCAACAGGGTGAGCGGGTCCTTGTGCAGGACCGCGCCGGCCATGCCCCAGCACAGCAGGCCCCGGCCGAGCATGGTCCCGGCAAGGATGAATCTGCGGCCCTGCCTTACCCGATCAAGCATCGGGCCGATGAAAGGTGCGAGCAGCGCGAACGGGGCCATCGTCACGAGCAGGTAGAGCGTCACCTGCCCGCGTGCCGCGTCAAGCGATGCGTGGAAGAAGAGCGTGCCGGCGAGAGCGACCGCGATGAAGGCATCGCCCGCGCTGCTTGCCGAAGTCAGCTCGATGAGCTCCGCGAGCCCGGTACGCCCCGCGCCCGACGCGTGGGTGCTCCGGTGGATCACCCTTCGAGCCCAGCGTGCCGCCGAGCCACCGGTCCTCGCCGCCGAGCGGGCGTCGGCTCCGGCAGTTCGGGCGGCCCGCTGGGTGGCGTCCCGGACCTTCCGCCAGGAGGCGCCTGCTCCCATGGCCCCAGTATTCTGCTCATCGGGCAGCGGAACGACACAGCGCGCCCGCAAGATGCTCCAGGCAACGCGATGATGATGGAGAATTGGTAGATGTGAGCACCGTACGGATGCGAAGCCGGCCCCGGTCCTTGACGAGATCTGCGCGGAGGCGGTCGGTGTTGCGCGCGCCGCCGCTGAGGATGTTGCCGGGCCCGCTCAGGTGGGCGCAGTTGTTGGGACGGAGGCCGACGGCGATCGCGTAGTCACGCATCTGTTCGAGTGCCTCGACCCCGCCTACCGTGGCTGGCGCTGGGCCGTGACGGTAGCCCGCGCGGCACGGGCCAAGGCCGTGACGGTAAGCGAGAGTGCGCTTTTGCCCGGGCCTGACGCACTGCTCGCTCCAACATGGGTACCCTGGCGCGACCGTCTGCAGCCGGGCGATCTCGGCGTCGGAGATCTGCTCCCGGCGTACCACGACGACGAACGACTGGTTCCTGTGGCCGCACTCGGGGGCGATGATGTGCCCGCATGGAGTGGCGGCGACGATGTACCCGCCTGGAGCGGCGGCGAAGGCGATGTGGGCCTCGCCGTTGGAGTTCCCATAGACGGACGCAAACGCGTGCTGTCTGCGATCGGACGCGACGAGACGGCCGAGCGCTGGTATTCGACGGATCACGGTCCCCGCACGCCCTTGGCGCACGCCGCGCCAGCGACGTGTGCCACCTGCGGGTTCTTCGTGCCGCTCAGCGCGCCGCTCGGCCAGCTTTTCGGTGCGTGCGCGAACGCGTACGCGCCAGACGACGGCCGGGTGGTCTCGGTCGACCACGGCTGCGGTGCGCATTCCGAGGTGGTCCCTCCCTCAGGTCCCGACCGGTCCGCGCCACCGATCATCGATGAGCTTGGATACGATCTAGTGGATCTGCCTGGTGTATCGATGGAAGAGACCGCGTTCGAGCCGTTCGACCACGGGTGATCCGCTAACGGCGGATTAGGCCGATGACTGGCCGCCAGCTAAGCTGTGACCGGTTACTTCCCTTCGTCGGGTGCGCCGGGCACGTCGGTTCCGCCGGGCGCATCGGTCCCGCCGGGCGCATCCGGCCCGCCGGTCTCGCCTGGCGCGCCGGTTCCGCCGGGGGCATTGGTTCCGCCGGTCCCGCCGGGCGCGTGGTTCCCGCAGGGTCCGCTGGTCACGGGGGGCACGTCGGTGCCGCCGGGTGCCGCGGGCCGTGGCTGGCTCGGTGCCCTGGCGGACGCGTGTGTGCGAGCCTGAGGAGCCCACGGCTGGTCCGCTGGCTGGTCCGCCGCGCGGATGCCGGCCTGCGGCAGGGCCTCATCTGACTCGGCCTCCGCCCTCCGCCGCGCCGCGCGGGCACGCAGGCGCTTGAGCCGGGGGACGTACCACAGACCGAACAGTCCCATCGCGAACCCGGTGGCGCACGTCCAGGTCCACCAGCGTTCACTCGTCGGCAAGTGGTCATGCAGGAACAGGAGCGTGATCAGCGCGACCGCCCAGCCGACCGTGATCAGTCCTGTCACCAACTGCTCGTTGGTCTCCAGTGGTGGCGGCGCCGGCCGGTACTCGCGCCTCATACCCGCAAGCTTAGCTTGATCATTACCGCAGCCCGCCGTCGGCTGCCCGCCATCTGCCACTGGGCCCTGCCACAAACCCGGTGGTTGATTCGGGTAGATCGTTGATGCCTGTGCCCGGCCACAGCCCGATGGCTGGCGTCTCACGTCCGCCGCCGGTGCGGCAAAGTCGTGGTGTACTTAAGGCGCGTGCCCGACGTGGACCTGCGGAGGCCCTCCGCAGGTCCACGAGGGGGTTGCGCGTCGGATTTTGTCCGCATCGCTAACGGTTTGCGGAATGTGCAGCGTCTGCACTTCGTTAGCAAAGGTAATGACTCAGGCTAACCAACATGACATCGACGCCGACCAGAACCGATGCCGGACTGGCCAGCGGCCTGCGTATCTCGGTGAGTCGGCTGGCCCGTCGGTTGCGGGTGGAGCGAGCAGGAGGGCTGGCCCAGAGCGGGCTGTCCGACACCCAAATAGCCGCACTGGCCGCGCTGGAACGTCACACCGAAATGACTCCGGGCGAACTGGCCGAGCACGAGAAGGTACAGCCGCCCTCGATGACCCGTGTGATCACCGCTCTCGAGGAACGTGGGTTCGTGCTGCGTGCCCCGCATCCCACCGACGGACGGCAGATCGTGCTGACTGTGACCGACGACGGCACGAGGCTGGTGAACGAGGTCCGGCAGCGCAAGGACGCGTGGCTGGCGATGCGGTTGCGGGAGCTGACGCCGCGGGAGCGGGCGAGCCTGCGGGCCGCCGCGCCGATCCTGGAGAAGCTCAGCCAGTCCTGACCGAGCGCTTGGGCGCTCGGCCGACGGCATTCTGGCGGACCTTCAGCTCGCTGCAAACCAGGAACTACCGGCTGTACGCGGCCGGTCAGGTGGTATCGAACACGGGCACCTGGATGCAGCGTGTCGCGCAGGACTGGCTGGTCCTGGAATTGAGCCACGGCAGCGGCACTGCGCTCGGTATCGCGACCGGCCTGCAGTTCCTGCCGTTGCTGCTCTTCAGCCTTTGGGGCGGGGCGATCGCGGACAGGTACTCCAAGCGTCGCATTCTCATGGCGACGCAGGCGGCGATGGGCGGCCTCGCCCTCATCCTGGGCGTGCTGGCGCTGACCGGCCTTGTTGAGATCTGGCAGGTGTACGCACTCGCCTTCGCGCTCGGGCTGGTCAGCGTCGTGGACAACCCGACACGGCAGACGTTCGCGGTCGAGATGGTCGGGCGCGCGGACATGCCGAACGCGATCGCCCTCAACAGCGCGACCTTCAACCTGGCGCGTATCGTGGGTCCAGCCGTCGCCGGGCTGGTCATCAGCGCAGTCGGCACACCACTTGCGTTTATCGTGAACGCGGCCTCCTATGGCGCAGTGCTTATCGGGCTCAAGCTCATGCGCCCGTCCGAGCTACGCCCAGTGGATCCCATGCCGAGGGCGAAGGGCCAGGTGCGCGAGGCCCTCGCGTACGTGAAAGCACGTCCCAGCCTGTGGATGCCGATGCTGCTGATCTTCTTCGTGGCGACGTTCGGGATGAACTTCCAGGTGACGACCGCCCTGATGTCGCGCGAGGTATTTCACACCGGGCCTGGTGCGTTCGGCATGGCATCGGCGGTGTTCGCCCTGGGGGCGCTCGCAGGTGCCCTACTCGCCGCCCGCAGGCGCCGGCCCGGTGCGGGGCTGCTTGTGGTTACGGCCGTCGTCTTCGGCGTGCTTGAGATGACCACCGCGCTGATGCCGGAATTCTGGTCGTTCCTCGTGCTGCTTGTGCCGACCGGCCTGGCGCTGCTGACGTTCAGCACTGCCGCGAACTCCGGCATCCAGCTGGGCACGACGCCCGAGATGCGCGGCCGGGTGATGGGGTTGTACCTGCTTGTCTTCCTCGGCGGGACGCCGCTCGGGGCACCGCTGGTTGGGTGGGTGGCAGAGCAGTTTGGCCCGCGAATGAGCCTGTTCGCGGGCGGCGCGATCTCGGCGGTCGTCGCGGTCGTGGTCGGGGCGATGCTCGTGCATAGCCGCCACGTGCGGGTCCGCGATTACCTGCGGCCGCGGCTATTGGCGAGGCTGATAGCGTAACGGCCCGCTGATACGACCGGCCCGTCGGGCGGTGCCCCCCGACCCGTTCCCGGCTCGGCCTATCGCAACCCCGCTGTGACGTGCGGCACGATGGAGGCGACGCGCCAGTGGCGTAACGGCTGCGCTGACTGGCGCGCCCACGTCAACGCTGATCAGGCCCGTCCGCGGAACGCTGGCACCCTGATGCCGGTGTGTCACATGTCGGTGACTTCGTGTCGTCACTGGCAGCTTCCGGCAGGCCAAGCGGCCAGCTTGCGAGCGCCTCGTAGGTCGGCCGCGGGCCTGGGTGGCTACGGATCAGGTGAATAAGGCTGACGGTCCAGGGCGTGCCTGCGAAGGCCGTTAGCGCCGCCACAAGCGGACGGACGTCTGCCGGTGCCCGGCACCGGGCAAGCGTCAGGTGGGGCTGGAAACGCCGGCCCTCGTCCGGTGGTGGCGCGCCGGCCCGGCGCGCGGCAGCGGCGACGGACGCGGCAAGGCCCGCCAGGGCCCGGTGGTCGCCCCGCAGTCCTGTCCATAGCACGCGTGCGCGAGCGGCGCCGGGGAAGGCGGCCCCCCCCGCGAAGGACAGGCGGATGCTCGCGTGACGGCGGGCGGCGCGCTCCAGCCGCGGCATCAGGCGCCCGGCCGCGACGTCCTCGACTTCGCCAAGGAAGGCGAGCGTGATGTGCCAGACGTCGTGGCTGGTCCACCGCAGGTCTGGCCGGCCCGAGCGGAGCGGGGCCGCGGCGGCCTCGAGTTCGTCGCGCGCGGCTGCCGGGGGCAGCACAGCGACAAACAGCCTCATGACGTCATTCCTAGCAGGCGTCCCCGCCCTGATCCGGTTAACGCAGCCGGACAAGCGGGCCTGGTCCGGACCGGGCGCACCGCGCGGCCCCGCCGGTGGCGGGGTCTGCGTAGGCTGAGTTCGTGAACAGGCCGCGGCCATGGCTCCTCCCCGCGGTGCTCGCGATTCTCGTGATCGCCGTCGTTGCTGGCGCGGTCTTGCGCTGACTCTGCCGGTGCCGCTGCTGCTCGGGTGGCTGCCGCGCGCGTTCAGGCGCGACCTGGCGCGGCTGAACAGGAGCCGGCGGGCTCGGAGATGGCGGGCGCAAAGACGGGGCGCTCGGGCTCCTACAACCGCTCTACGACGTAGTCGATGCAGGTGGTGAGCGCCTCCACATCAGCGGGGTCGATGGCGGGGAACATCCCGATGCGCAACTGGTTCCGGCCGAGCTTGCGGTACGGTTCGGTGTCCACGATCCCGTTCGCGCGAAGCGTTGCCGCGACCGAGGCCGCATCCACCCCGTCCGCGAAGTCGATCGTGCCGACCACATGCGAGCGCTGCGCTGGGTCGGCGACGAAAGGTGTCGTGTAGGGCGTCTTCTCTGCCCAGTCGTACAGCCTCCCGGCGGAGTCGGCGGTGCGGGCAGTCGTCCAGCCGAGGCCGCCCCCGGCGAGCATCCACTCGATCTGCTCCGCGAGCAGCAGCAGGGTCGCGACCGCCGGCGTGTTGTAGGTCTGGTCCTTCGCCGAGCCCTCGATCGCGATCGGCAGTGAGAAGAACTCCGGCACGTAGCGGCCGCTCAAGGCGATCTCCTCGACCCGGGCGAGCGCCGCAGGAGACATCAGCGCGATCCACAGTCCGCCGTCAGAGGCGAAACATTTCTGCGGCGCGAAGTAGTACACGTCGAACTCACCGGCCCGCACCGGCAGGCCACCCGCGCCGCTGGTCGCGTCGACCAGCACCAGCGCGTCGTCGCCGTCAACCCGCTCGATTGGCATCGCGACGCCGGTCGAGGTCTCGTTGTGGGTGAGCGCGTAGACGTCGACGCCGTCCTCCGGGTACGGCAGCGGGTGGCTGCCGGGCGGGCTCGAGATGACGCCCGGCTCCGCGAGCCACGGCGCGCGAGCCGCAACCCTCGCGAACTTGCCAGAGAACTCGCCGAACGACAGATGCTGTGACTTGCGGCGGATCAGCCCGAAGGCGGCGATGTCCCAGAAGGCCGTGGTGCCGCCGTTGCCGAGTACCACCTGGTAGCCGTCTGGCAGGGCGAAAAGCTGGCGCAGGCCGCCGGTGACCCGGCGTACGAGCGATTTGACCGGGGCCTGCCGATGTGAGGTGCCGAGGTAGTGGCTGCCCGACGAGGCGAGCGCGGCCAGCTGTTCAGGGCGGATCTTCGAAGGCCCGCAGCCGAAGCGCCCGTCCACCGGCATGATCTCAGTGGGGATCGCGATGTTAGTCACGGGTCCGATTTTAGATGAACCGCCGCCACGGAGGGCGCGTAACGCCGCCACCTGCGGCGGCGGCGTTACGCGCCGTGGTCGATATTGCCCGCGCCGCGCACATCTCGCACCGAACGCGACTTCGGGCCAACGTAACGTGCGCTCGGCCGGATCAGCCTGCCGGTGCGCTGCTGCTCGAGGATGTGCGCGGCCCAGCCAGCCGTCCTGGCACAGGTGAAGATCGACGTGAACATGTGCGGAGGAACCTCGGCGAAATCAAGGACGATCGCGGCCCAGAATTCCACATTCGTCGCGAGAACCCGGTCCGGCCTGCGGGCGTGCAGTTCTTCAAGCGCCGCCGTCTCCAGCGCCACCGCGGCCTCGTACCTGGGCGCACCAAGCTGCTCGGCGATCCGGCGCAAGACCCGGGCCCGCGGGTCTTCCGCGCGGTACACGCGGTGACCGAAGCCCATCAGCCGGTCGCCCTGGTCGAGCGCCTGCTTCACGTACGTGCGCGCGTCACCGATCCGCTCCACCTGCTCGATCATGTCCAGTACCCGGGCGGGTGCGCCGCCATGCAGCGGCCCGGACATGGCGCCGACGGCGCCGGAGAGCGCGGCCGCCACGTCCGCGCCGGTCGAGGCGATGACCCGTGCGGCAAAAGTTGAGGCGTTCATCCCGTGTTCGGCGGCTGATGTCCAGTACGCGTCGATCGCCTTGACATGGCGCGGATCCGGCTCGCCGCGCCACCGGATCATGAATCGCTCAACGATGGTCGTGGCCTCGTCCACCCGGCGCTGTGGGATCATCGGCACACCGAGGCCGCGGGCGGCCTGCGCGACGAATGACAGCGCCATCACCGATGCCCTGGCGAGGTCATCGCGAGCCTCCTCGTAGCTGATGTCCAGCAGCGGCCGCATCCCCCAGGCTGGTGCGAGCATGGCGAGCGCGCTCTGTACGTCGACGCGAATGTCGCCGGAATGCACCGGGATCGGATAGGGCTCCGCCGGTGGCAGGCCCGGCTCGAAACTGTCGTCCACGAGCAGGCCCCATACGCTCCCGAAAGAGACGTGCCCGACCAGGTCCTCGATGTCGACGCCACGGTACCGGAGAGATCCGCCCTCCCTGTCCGGTTCGGCGATCTCGGTCTCGAACGCCACGACACCTTCGAGTCCCGGCTTGAAGTCGGACATTTGCGCTTCCTCGTCTTCTCTGGGTATGGCGTGCCGAACAACCGTATGCACTCAGGTGGTCTGTTAGGGCCGTTCTGGTTCGTAGTGGGCCATGATGGGCTGCGCCGCCCTCCGGTCGGCGCGCGGTGCGGGCGTCCTCTCGCCCGGGCTCACCCCTGTGCCCGCTGCGGTGCCCGCTGCGGTGCGCGCGTGCGGTCGGACGCCCGGCCGTTTCATTCAAGCGTGCCGACGCGAGGTCAGATAATACCCGTGCGGTTAGTTGAGGGCCGCTGAGTTCACCGCGTCATGTGCCGTGTGATGATCGGTACCCGTGGATGCATCGCAGCACGCACCGGACCAGGTCCGGTCGGGGCACACCGACCTGACCGAGCAGTCCGTCGCGGCCGAGCCGATCAGCCAGTTCTCGCGGTGGCTCGATGAGGCGGCCGCGGCTGGCCTGCCTGAGCCGAACGCGATGGTGCTCGCCACGGCCACGCCGGACGGGGTGCCTCGCGCGCGCACCGTGCTGCTCAAGAGCTACGACTCGGACGGTTTCACCTTCTACACGAACAAGACCTCACGCAAGGGCCGCGAGCTCAGCGCGAATCCACGGGCTTGCCTGCTCTTCCCCTGGCACGCGATGCACCGCCAGGTCATTATCGAGGGCCCTGTCGCCGAGGTCCAAACGGGACAGAGCGAACGTTACTTCCATTCCAGGCCGCACGGTTCACAGCTCGGCGCCTGGGCGAGCAGGCAATCCGTGGTGCTCAGCTCGCGCGCTGAACTCGACGATCGGTACGCCAGGCTCGGCACCCGATGGCCGGAGGGCACCGCCGTGCCGATGCCGCCATTCTGGGGCGGTTACCTGGTGATCCCCGATCAAGTCGAGTTCTGGCAGGGCCGCGTCAACCGGTTGCATGACAGGCTGCGCTACCGCCGCGGCGATGACGGCTGGGTCATCGAGCGGCTGTCCCCCGAGTGAGGGCTCCGCCCGACTGCCTGACCGGGCCGTTCCGCCTGACCGGGGCCCCGCCCGGCTGGCCCCCGACCGCGACCGGGATCTTGAGGCGGAAGGCTCATCCGTGGCAGGGACCGCCCGGCGGGAAAGCGCCATCCCGCGGTAGCCGTTAGGGACCTCGGGTGGCGTTAGCATCAATGGGGGAGGAGAAAAGTTGACCGCCCACGGGCTCATAGACACGACCGAGATGTACCTCCGCACTATCTTCGAACTTGAAGAGGAGGGCATCGTGCCGCTCCGCGCTCGCATCGCGGAACGTCTGTCGCAGAGCGGCCCTACTGTGAGCCAGACCGTCGCGCGCATGGAACGGGACGGGCTGCTGCGCATCGCGGGCGACCGGCAGCTTTCGCTCACCGGGTCCGGGCGATCACTCGCCACGCAGGTCATGCGAAAGCACCGGCTCGCTGAATGCCTGCTGCTCGATGTCATCGGCCTGCCATGGGAGGAAGTGCATATCGAGGCGTGCCGGTGGGAACACGTCATGTCGGACGCCGTCGAACGGCGCATGGCCGAGCTGCTCGATTACCCTGCCAGGTGCCCGCACGGAAATGCCATCCCGGGGCTTGAGGAACTCGGTCTCCCGCCGGAAGCCAAGGTTCGCGTGCTCGCCGCGGAACAGGAACCGGTGCAGGCCATGATCGACGTCGCATCCATGCGTGCGGAGCCGGTAATTGTGCGACGGATCAGCGAACAAGTCCAAAGTGATGCCGGTCTCATGCTTAAACTCAAGCAAGGTGGGATACAACCCGGAAGCGAGGTAACGCTCGCGGTGAGCGACCAGCGGTGTACGTGTGACCTGCTATGGCGCAGCCGGGTTGCAGACGGCTGACCTGCCACGCGGGATCGCCGCACACGTATTCGTGGCGAAGCCGTGAGCGGGCGTGGCGCGACGATAGGTTGCTCGTTACCAGTGAATTTGGGGAGGCGGGTGTGACGGGCGGGGCGGCCCGCCGGCACAATGCGAGGTGACGCGCCGATGAAACGGTGGGGTGATGCCGCTTTCGACGCATGCCTGCCTGCGGAGACGGTCCTGCGCCAAGTTGACACCGCGGTCCTCGCGACCGATCGCGCGAGTAATCTGCTCTACGCGAACGCCTATGCCGCGAAGCTGTTCGGTTTCCCCCAGGATTTCCATCACCTAATAGGGCATTCCATCCTTCAGATGGGCTTCGATAAAGCCGATCTTGTCAAAGCCACAGAACTGGCCAAACAGGTACTTCGCGGCCTCGTATGGGAGGGTACCTTCGTTAACGTGCGGCAGGATGGAACGCGGGTGTTCGTGCGGGCTCAGGCCGCGCCGCTGCGCCACCCGTCCGGCGCGATCGACGGCATCGTCATCTTTGCCCGCGAGGCCATGCGGCGCGGCAACGAGCGTGAGTTCGACAGGATCGGGCTGCTGGAGCGGATCGGGGACAGGCTCGCCGGGTCGCTCGAGCTCAACCGGACCCTGCGGCATGTGGCCGAGACCCTGGTGCCCCAGTTCGCCGATCACTGCTTCATCGACCTCCGCCAGAACGACAAGCTGATCCGGCGGGTGGCGATGCACGCGAAAGGCTGGCAGCCGGTGCCGGGAACCTGGGCGGCCCTGGGCGAGCCGATCAACTACCCGCAGGGCCACTTCTGCCAGCAGGCCATGGAACGGCTCGACACCATCGTGGTGGAGGACTTCGAGAGCCACAGGTTTCCAGCGCCCAGCGCGGCGAGCGCTGCGGCCTGTGATGACGTGGCCGTGACCTCGGTCATCGCCTCGCCGCTGCTCGCGCGCGGTGAACTGCTCGGCGTGATGAGCCTGGCGCTCTCACACCTCACCCATCGCGACGACATCCACTACGACTCCTTCGACCGCGAATTCGTCGGGGCGATCGCCGGCCGGGTTGCGGTCGCGATCGACAATGCGATGCTCTTCGAGGAGGAAAGGCGCACCGCGCTCGCTTTCCAGACGAGCCTGCTGCCGCATGACATCCCGAAACTCGACGGGCTGGAGATCGCCTGCAGGTACGTGCCCGCGAAGCCGCTCGAGAACCGCGGACAGGGGATTCAGACACAGGTTGGCGGCGACTGGTACGACATCATCCCGCTGTCGGCCGGCCGGGTCGCCATCGTCATCGGCGACGTGGAGGGCCGCGGCGCACGGGCGGCCGCGATCATGGGACAGCTCCGCGCCGCGCTGCGCGCCTTCGCGCAGGACGACAAGCCGCCCGCCGAGATGCTGCGGAAACTGGACGAGTGGTGCCGGACGCTCGGGCACGTCGAGACTGACGCGCATGGGGTCACCTCGCCGGTGACGCCGATTGTGAGCTGCACTTACCTCGTCTACGACGCGTGGACACGCAAGCTTACCTTCGCCAACGCGGGCCACGACGCCCCGCTGCTCATCGTGGACGGCGAGGTCGGGCAACTCGAGATCGAGCACAAGGGTGTCCTGCTCGGTGTTCGCTCGCACGGCGTCGGCGGGGTGCCGCCGTTCCGCGAGGAGCAGCGCGAACTTCCGCCCGGCGCCACGTTGCTGCTTTACACCGACGGCTTGACCGACCGGCGTAGCCGCGAGGACGGCAGCGGCACTACACCGAGGACGAAGCGGCGCAGATGCTGCGCCAGTCCGTCAAATCCGTGGCACACAAGGACGTGGAGGCGCTGGCGAAGGCGGCCGAGGATGCCGTGCCCGGGGACATCGACGACGACATGGCGATCGTGGTCGTGCGGTCGGCCGCCGCCAAGCTGCCCTCGCAGGAGCGGGTGTTCCCGGCGGAGCCGATCATGGTGTCAGAGGCGCGGCGCATGGCCGCGGAGACATTCGCCCGCTGGGGGCTGGATCATGAGCAGGCGGAACTCGCTTGCCTGCTGGTCTCAGAGGTCGTCACCAATGTCGTGTTGCACGCTGCGGTGTCCCCAAGCCCGCGCCGCGCGCTTGTCTTCGAGTCGGCCGTTGTCGGCGGCGCCGCCGCGGCCGTCGGCCTGGACGACAGCTGGGAGCTTGGTCCGTTCGACGACGCGCCGATATCCACAGGGTCAGAGTTCACTGTCCGGCTGCGGCGCGGTGCGTCGGCGATCTGGGCGGAAATATTCGATTCGGATCTCCGGCTGCCGCGGATTCGCAACGCGGACGAGAACGACGAAGGAGGTCGCGGGCTATACCTCGTGGACCAGCTTGCGAGCCGCTGGGGCTCCCGGCCGACCAAGGACGGCAAGGCGGTCTGGTTCGAGGTGCCGGTCCGCCGGGGTGCGAAGGCCTAGCGCGCAGCCCGCCGGACGGGTTCGTTGCGGGTTCGTCGGCCGGGTTAGGTGACGGTGCGGCGGCTAATGCGCGTTGACCCAGAGCGCGAGCACCACGAGGGCGAATATGACGGCAGCCGCCGTCCAGTGCTTGCCGGTCACGCTGAGCCCGATGCGCTTCCGCAGCCTGGTCCAAAGGAATCCCACCAGGACGGCGAGCAGGGCCAGCACGATCAGGCCTGAGGTCACCGCAACCTCCAGCAGGTCAAGGAATCTGCCACCGAGCCTACCCTTCCACCGGCCCGGGCCCGGGGACCTGAACGCGGTTGTACCGGCGCAGCCACCCTGGCCTGCCACCGTGCGCGAGCTTGAACGCTGGGGCGGTGTGTCACGGCAGGGCGGCGAGGCGGTGGAGCGCGCCGCGGACGAGTTCCGGGTCGGTCGTGGTCCAGAACGGCGGCAGCGATGCGCGCAGGAAGCTGCCGTACCGCGCGGTGCACGAGCCGCGGGTCGAGAATCGCGACCACGCCACGGTCGGTCATCGTGCGGAGCAGGCGTCCCGTGCCCTGGGCGAGCAGGAGCGCCGCGCCCGTCGCCGCCACTTCCATGAACCCGTTGCCGCCGCGCGCATTGACGGCCCGCTGCCTGGCCGAGGCCAGCGGGTCGTCGGGCCTGGGGAACGGGATCCGGTCGATCACCACAAGCTGCAACGCCCGGCCTGGCACGTCAACGCCCTGCCACAGCGACAGGGTGCCGAACAGGCAGGTGGCCTCGTCCGCAGCGAACTGCGTGATCAGCTGCGAGGTGGCGTCGTCGCCCTGGCATAGCAGTGGGTGGCCAATGCGGTCGCGGAGTTCATCAGCGGCCTGCTTGGCGGCGCGCATCGAGGAGAACAACCCGAGCGTTCGCCCGCCGGCCGCGATGATCAGTTGGCAGAGTTCGGTGAGGTAGGCCTCGGGCATGCCGTCGCGGCCGGGCGGCGGCAGGTGGCGCGCCAGGTAGAGGATGCCGCTGCGCGGGTGGTCAAACGGTGAGCCGACGTCGATCCCGGACCACGCGAGCGCCTCGGTTCTCGTGGCGGTGCCAGCCGGGGCCGGCAACCCATCGATAGCGGGCCCGTCCGCTCCGCTGGCGGCGGTTTCACCGGATGGCGCATCCGCTCGGCCGGCCCTTGCCGCCCTGCCGGGCGAAATATCGGGTCCGTCCGCGGTTTCCGCCGCGGAGCCGTTAGGCATAATCTGCCCGCCGGTTTGCCTGCGCGCCCGCACACCACCGCGTTCCGCTGCCGATGGCAAGCCCCACTGCCGTGCCAGGGGCTCGAAAGATCCGCCCAGCGCGAGCGTCGCGGAGGTGAGCACCACCGTATGGCGGCCGAACAGGCGGTCGGCGAGCATCCCGCCAACGTCCAGCGGCGCCACCCGCAGCGTCGGCGGGCGCCGCGAGTCCTCCGCGTACGGCGGGTCCAGCCAGACCACCTCGCGGCGGGCCGCGATGTCTGTGCCGAAGGATTCGAGCAGCCGCGCGGACGTGTCACGCACCTCCTCGGTGGCTGTCAGTGCCGCGCGCCCGATGGCGAGCCGCACGGGGTCGTCCTCGCTGCGCCCCAGCACCACCCGCAGTTCGGTGGCACAGTCATGCGCGGCGTCGCGGACTACCGCGAGCGAAGCGGCCAGCGCCTCGGGAAGCACGTCGATGCGGCCGCCGGGCGCCTCCGCCAGCACGGGCGCGAGCGCCTCGCCCGCCGTCCCGAGGCGGTCGGCCGCGTCGGTCTCGCTCGCGAGGTCGCCCTGCCTGGCCTGCCTGCTCTGCACTCCCTGCCTGCCCTGCCTGCCCTGCTTGGCTTGCCGTCCCTCGATCAGCCGGCCGCCGCGCCGCGCCGCCGCGTCCACCATTGATGCGCTCAGTTCCGCGGACGCGACCGAGGTGACCCGGTCGACCAGGTCGTGGGCTTCGTCGATGATCACCACGTCGTGTTCCGGAAGGACGTGAAAGTCCCCGATCGCGTCGATGGCGAGCAAAGCGTGGTTGGTCACGACGATGTCGGCCGCGCCTGCCGCGTCACGTGCCCTCTCGGCGAAGCAAGTGGTGCGCAGCGGGCAGCGCGTGCCAAGGCACTCCCTCGCGGACACCGCGACCTGCCGCCAGGCCCGCTCGTCTACGCCCGGCACCAGTTCGTCGCGGTCGCCTGTGCTGGTGGTCTCGGCCCATTCGTGCAGGCGCTGCACCTGCCGGCCCACTGCGGAAACGGTGCGCGAATCGAAGAGCACTTCATCCGGATCATCCGGTGCGCCGGCCTGGAGCCGATGCAGGCACAGGTAGTTGCGGCGGCCCTTGAGGATCGCGAACACCGGTTCACGGGTGAGCAAGGGTTTGAGCGCCTGCCCGAGGCGTGGCAGGTCGCGCTCGATGAGCTGGCGTTGCAGGGCGATCGTGGCGGTCGACACGACGACCGCAGCGTTCTGCGCTATCGCATGCCGCAGCGCCGGAACGAGGTAGGCGAGCGATTTCCCAGTGCCGGTCCCGGCCTGGACGGCGAGATGCTCAGCCGTTTCGATCGCGTCGCGGACCGCCTCGGCCATCGCGACCTGTCCCGTCCGCTCGGCACCTCCGATGCCAGCGACCGCGGCCGCGAGCAGAACCGGCACCTCCGGCAGGCCGCCGTGCCCGTCCTT
Source organism: uncultured Actinomycetota bacterium (assembly GCA_963820395.1). Taxonomy (GTDB): domain Bacteria; phylum Actinomycetota; class Actinomycetes; order Streptosporangiales; family Streptosporangiaceae; genus DATFVJ01. The sequence continues at coordinate 21,772 of CAWGAE010000013.1, forward strand.
CGGGTCATGGCTGATTTCACCGGCGGGCACGGTGATGACGCTACCGTGGGGGTGTGGCGAGGCTCTCGTAGAGTGGCCAGATAGCTGCTGCCGGATCTTCCCCAGTCGTGAGGTAAGCTCACACTGACCGAATGCCATTCGGTTTCTGGCTGAACCTGCAGGACTCATGGAGGGCGTCGTGGCAGAGGCCTACATTGTCGGAGCGGTGCGTACTCCCATCGGCAAGCGGAAGGGCGGCCTGAGCGACGTGCACTCCGCAGACCTCGCCGCGAACGTGCTTGCGGAGCTCGTCCGGCGCACCGGGGTCGACCCCGCCGCGGTAGACGACGTGATCATGGGCTGCGTCTCGCAGATAGGCCCGCAGACCTTCGATATCGCCCGCACCGCATGGCTTTCCGCCGGACTGCCCGAGAATGTCCCTGGTGTCACGATCGACCGGCAGTGTGGCTCGTCACAGCAAGCTGTCCATTTCGCCGCCCAGGCCGTGCTGTCCGGCACCCAGGATCTGGTCGTGGCGGCCGGCGTGGAGAACATGAACACGGTCAAAATGGGGTCGAGCGCGGCCCCCGGACAGGGCATGCCGCCGCCGTGGGGCAAAGGCTGGCATGAGCGTTACGGCGACCAGGAGATCTCGCAGTTCCGCGGCGCCCAGCTGATCTGCGAGAAGTGGGGCATCAAGCGTGCCGAGCTCGAGGAGTTCGCGCTCGAGAGTCACCGGCGTGCGATCCAGGCGATCGACGAGGGGCGGTTCGAGCGAGAAATCACCTCGGTCGGCGGCGTCAGCGCGGACGAGGGTCCGCGCCGCGACACCTCGCTCGAGCAGATGGCAGGCCTCAAGCCGCTGCGGGAGGGTTGGGAGATCACCGCAGCGACCTCGTCACAAATCTCGGACGGCGCGGCGGCGGTGCTCATCGCGTCCTGGGAGGCCGCGGCACGGTACGGGCTCACTCCGCGGGCCAGGATCCACTCGCTCGCCGTGACCGGCTCCGATCCCGTGTTCATGCTGACCGGCCCGATCCCCGCGACGGAGCAGGCACTCAGCAAGGCAAGGCTCGATGTCTCGGACATCGACGTCTTCGAGGTTAACGAGGCGTTCGCCCCGGTGCTGATCGCCTGGTCGGCCGACACGGGCGCTTCGCTCGCCAAGACCAACCCGAACGGCGGTGCGATCGCACTCGGCCATCCGCTCGGCGCGACCGGCGCCATCCTGATGACCAAGCTGGTGCATGAACTCGAGCGCACTGGCGGAAGGTACGGGCTGCAGACGATGTGCGAGGGTGGCGGCCAGGCCAACGCCACCATCATCGAGCGCGTCGCCTGATCGCAAGCCGCGCATGGCTGACGCCGACCGGGCAGACCGGGCTGACGCCGACCGGGCTGACGCCGACCGGGCAGACGCCGACCGGGCAGACGCCGACCGGGCAGACGCCGACGGTCCCGCAGTCCGCTACGAGGTGTCCGGCCAGGTTGCCCGCATCACGCTAAGCTGGAATCACGGTCTGACCTGCCAGTCCAGCCCGCCACACCAGTACCCGGGCGGGCCGGGCTGGGACCCAGCTGTGCGATCATGCAGCGTTGTTCGCGCGGCGCGGCTTAGCGCTCCCGGGGGCGGCGGCCTAACCTGCGGTCCTGCGTGTCAGCACGCGGCCGAGACTGCGGCCGAGACTTCTGCCCGGTGGCGGCAGCAAGCAGTTCGCCGGCCAGCCGGGCGAGCGCCTCGGCTCGCGCGTGCTCGGTGACCGTGAAAGGTGCCCAGCGCCGCCAGACACTGACCCGCCCGTGTCCGGGCACCCCGACGGTCAGCCGGTGTGGTGGTGGCTCTCCAGGTGCCGCGGCGACGGCTTGGCCCACCTCCTCGCCGCCGAGCAGCCGGGCGAGCGCATGGCCGACCTGATCGGGCCGCCCGGCCAGCGAGGCAGCGATGTCGAGCGCGCGCGCGGGAGCGTCGGCGAGCGCGTACGGGTTGGTCCTGGTTATCGATATCTCGGGGCTGATCTCGTGCAGAGCGCAGATCAGTGACCCGAGCGAAGTGATGTCCCGCATGTCTACTACCAGGTCGTCGGTCACCGTGTTCGCGTCCTTGCCGTGCACGGCGAGGCTCAGGATGTTCACGTTGTGCTCGGCGAGCGTGCTGGCGAGCGCGGCAAGCCCGCCCGGATTGTCGGGCAGATCGACCCGGAGCTCGTACAGTGGCATACCCGAACCTCCCGGCTGTCGACGTTGTCCCATGACAAGGCTGCGGGAGGTTTGTTACCAATGTGCTTCCAGCCCGTGGCGTCAAGATGACGGCGCTGCCCGAAGTGCCCCTGTCGGGGCCTCCGGACAGCGCCGCCTGGAACCTCGCCTAGCCGAAGGTGCGGTGCACGTTGTCCCGTACCGCTGGCCCGGGCTCGGCGGTGCCGATCCATGGGCCATCGGTCGATGGGTCGATGATGCCTTCTTCGAGCCACGTGTAGCGGCCGCTGAGCACATTCTTCGCGATGCGCACATCGAGGGCGTCCGTGTTGTCCCACAGCCCGGAGAAAAGCCCGCCGATCCGCACCCGCGACTGCTTGCAGAACGCGTCCGCAAGCTCCTGCGAGGCCGCTCCGCGGCCGCCCGGCCCGCCATCGGCGGCTTCCATCTGGGCGCGTACGCAGACCGCGCTCATCGCGAAAAGCTCGGCCCCGATGTCCACGATCCGACCGAGGAAGCCCTGCTTCCGCTCGAGCTTGCCCTGCCAGCGCGACATGCCGTAGAAGGTCGCACGCGCGAGCTTGCGTGACGTGCGCTCGACGTACCGCACGTGGGTCGCCAGCGGTCCGAACTCCTGGTAGGCACCAGGCCGCTGGCCCTCACCGGCGACGAGCGTGGGCAGCCAGCGCGCGTAGAAGCCGCCCGCCTTCCGCGCGGCACGTGCCTTCTTGCCCGGGCTGGCACCTGGCTCGATGAGGTCACCGGCCACCGACAGGTGGGTGTCCACCGCCTCGCGGGCGATGAACAGGTGCATGATCTCGGTCGAGCCCTCGAAGATCCGGTTGATCCGAAGGTCGCGGAGCATCTGCTCGGCAGGTACGCCGCGCTCGCCGCGGGCGGCGAGCGACGCCGCGGTCTCGTATCCGCGGCCACCACGGATCTGGACAAGCTCATCCGCGATGAGCCACGCCATCTCGGACGCCCACAGCTTGGCGAGCGCGGCCTCGATGCGGATGTCGTTACGCTTGTCGTCCGCAAGCTGGCTGGCCAGATCGACCATGGCCTCGAGCGCGTAGCTCGTCGCCGCGATGAACGAGATCTTCTTCGCGATGGCCTCGTGCTCGCCGACTGGCCGACCCCACTGAACGCGTTCCTTCGACCACTCCCTGGCGATCTTGAGAGACCATTTCCCTGCCCCCGCGCACATCGCGGGGAGCGACAGCCGTCCCGTGTTCAGCGTGCTGAGGGCAATCTTGAGCCCCAGTCCCTCCTTGCCGATGAGGTTCGCGGCCGGCACCCTGACCCGGTGCAACCGGGTCAGGCCGTTCTCGAGGCCGCGGAGCCCCATGAAGGCGTTCCTGTTCTCCACGGTGACGCCTTCGGCGTTGCCTTCAACCACGAACGCGGTAATGCCGCCCCGGTGCCCCTCACTGCGGGGCACCTGCGCCATGACGACGAGGAGGTCGCCTACCACTCCGTTTGTCGTCCAGAGCTTGACTCCGTCGAGCACGTACTCGGTGCCGTCTGCCGACGGGACAGCTACGGTGTTCAGCCGCGCCGGGTCGGAACCCACGTCGGGCTCGGTGAGCAGGAACGCGCTCACCTCACCGTGCGCGCATCGCGGCAGGAACCGCTGCTTCTGATCTTCGGTACCGAACATCGCGAGGGGCTGCGGCACACCGATCGACTGGTGCGCGGAAAGCAGAGCGGCGAGTGCGGGTGACGCGGATCCGACGATCATGAGCGCCCGGTTGTAGTAGAGCTGGGAAAGCCCCAGGCCGCCGTACTTGCGCGAGATCTTCATCCCGAACGCGCCAAGCTCGGCCAGGCCCTTGACCACATCGGCGGGAATCTCCGCGTCCCGTTCGATCTGCGCGGAGTCCACCTTGGTCTCGCAGAACTCGAGCATCCGCGCGCAGAACTCCTCACCCTCGCGGCGCGCCTCCGCGGTGGGTGTCGGATGCGGGTGGATTAGCCCGAACTGAAGATCGCCGAGGAACAGCTGCTTGCCGAAGCTCGGCCTGGTCCAGTCGGTTTCGCGCGCGTCCTCGGCGACCTTGCGGGCCTGCCGTTCATCGATCTTCGGCACGGCTGCCATAAGAAACCCCAATTCTAAAGTATCGACCTACTAGACCTAAGTTACTACTCAGTCAACCTAGCCGGTAGAGGGACAAGGTCGCAAAACAGCGGGACGCAACGGATCCCCTGACGGCTGCCGCGGGGTGGCGCGCCGCACGGCCCCTGGCCAACTGGCCCTACCGCACCGGGTCACGAGGCGTTCGGCAGCCAGACCCTGACGATGGTGCCGCGGCCAGGCGCCGATTCGAGCGTCGCCTGACCGCCATGCGCGCCGGCGATCGCCTGCACGATCGACAGGCCAAGACCAGCGCCAGCTGATCCGTCGGCTGGATGCGGGCCGCCTCCCCGCCCTCCGCCGCCCGATCGGCCGCTGCCCTGCCCGCCACGCACGCCGCGGTGAAAGCGGTCGAAGGCCTGTGCCGCGTCATCCGCGGACATGCCCGGCCCGGCATCGGCGACCTCGATGAACACGCCGGATCCGGCTCGAGCCAGCCCCACCTTCACCGGCGTCGCCGCGGGCGTGTGCTCCCGCGCGTTGGCGAGCAGGTTGGCGAGCACCTGGCGAACGCGGGGTTCGTCAGCGCCCGCGATGATCCGGTCCGGGGTTTCGACCTCGATCGGCCTGCCCGGCTCGACCGCGGCGGGTTCCGCGGCGGCGTCCCTGACGATCGCGGCGAGGTCGCATTCGGTCAGGTCGAGCGAGGATGTCCGTTCGAGCCTGGCGAGCTCGAGCAGTTCGGCGACAAGAAGGCTCATCCGGCCCGCTTCCTCCTCTATCCGGCGCATCGCGTTCGGCAGTTGATCAGGGCCGAGGGCGCCCTGCCGGTACAGCTCGGCGTAGCCGCGGATAGTCGTCAGCGGGGTCCGGAGTTCGTGTGAAGCATCGGCGGCGAACGTGCGTACCTTCTGCTCCGAATGCCAGCGCGCTGCGAACGCGTGCTGTATCCGGTCCAGCATGGTGTTGATGGCACCGGCCAGCCGGCCTGTCTCCGTGCCGGCCTCAGCGTCGGGCATCCGGGCAGTGAGATCCCCGCTCTCGGTGATGCGGTCGGCCGCGTTCGCCATCCGTCCGAGTGGCGCGAGCCCGCGACCGATCAGCCACCTGCCGCCGAGGCCGAGCAGCACGATCAGCACCCCGCCCGTGATCAGCTCGGCGAGGATGACGCCGCTCACCGGGTCGCTCACGTCACGCAGCGGCCGTGCGACCACGAGGACGAGGACCCCGTTGCCGGGAAGCGGCACGCCTGCGTTGCTCACCTGCACCCGGGCGACCAGCCTCGCCCGAGCCCGCAGCTTCGTGCCGTCCGGCAAAGTGATCGCGAAGGGCGGGTGGCGGGCGAGTCCGACGAACGTGGCACGGTCCATCTGCCCGAGGGTCGTCTGCAGCTCGTCCGACAGGCGGCCGCTGGTGAGGGGCGAGACGCTGCCGGTCCGCAGCGCATAGACCGCGGCGAGATAACTGCCAGGCGCGGCCGCTAGTTCGGCCGGAGTACGCGACGCGGTGATCCGCAACTGCCTGTTGAACTGTGCGCCGAGTCGTTTCCCCAGCACAGCCGAGCTGACCGCGCCCATGATCACCAGGAACACGGTGGTGATGGCGATCAGGCCGATGAGCGGACGGGCACGCAGCGAGAGCCGTCCGGCGGTGCCCGCCGTACGGGCCGGCGGGTACCCGGGACCGGCCGGGGTCATCCCCCGTCCGGCCGGGGGGCTGCCGCACCGGGTGCGGACGGGTTCGCGGTGGATGGGACACCCGGGACCGCAGGACGCAGAGCGTAACCGACCCCGCGCTGCGTGTGGATCAGCGGCGGTCCAAGGGGGTCTAGTTTGCGCCGCAGGTAGCTGACGTATGTCTCCACGATCTGCGACTGCCCGCCGTGGTCCCAGCCCCAGACGTGCTCGAGTAGCTGTGCCCGGGTGAGGACCCGTCCTGGATGCCGCATCAGGAACGCGAGCAGCCGGAACTCTGTCGGGGACAGGTCAAGCTCGGTGCCGCCCCGGCGCGCCGTCCGCGCGCGCCTCGTCGAGTTCGAGGTCGGCGACCCGGAGCACCTCGGCACCGCCGAGCCCGTCGTCGTCCGCCTCCTCGCCCCGCCCGGTAGCGGCACGGACCCGGCGCAGCACGGCGCGTATCCGCGCCACCAGGGCCTCGACGGAGAAAGGCTTCGTGACGTAGTCGTCTCCGCCGAGCGCTAGGCCGGTGACCGTGTCCGATGAGGTGTCGCGGGCGGTCAGGAAGATCACCGGCACGTCGTTACCCTCGGCCCGCAGCCGCCGGCAGACCTCGAAGCCGTCCAGGTCCGGCAGCACCACGTCGAGCACGACCAGGTCAGGCCGCCCCGCGGCGGCCTGGCGGAGTGCATCGCTCCCGGTCGCGGCCGTGGTCACCGTGAAACCATGGAACCGCGCGCGATCTGGACGAGTTCGCGGATATTCAGCTCGTCGTCCACCACGAGCACCTTGGGAAGCCGGTCACCTGCTGTCATCGCAGTGTCAATCTTGGCCGAAGGTCCGGGCACTTCGATACCGGAGGGCGGCGCCACTGCGCCGGTGGCCGGGTGAGCCGCCTGCTGAAGGCGGGACCGGCCGCCGGCGCTTACCGGAGCGCTCAGCTTTACGATGGCGAGGGACCCGGGAAACCGCCCTGCTGCCACCCGGGCTGGCCGGCGGCGTCCTTCTTGCGGACGATGATCAGCCGCGCACCGCGGACCGCGCCGTGCTCCGGACCGCCCACGAGCACCGGGTCACCGGTCGCGAGGCTTGATCCGCTGGCGCGGGCGCCATCCTTGCGGACCACGGTGTTGCTCATCAGTGTCCAGCCCCAGGCGGTGCCGTCAGCGGCGCGGACGGTCACGTCCGTTGCGCTGACCGCCACGATGATGCCTCGCTCGAAGGCCAGCTCTCGGAACCCGCCATCGGCGGCGCGTACTGTCAACTCACCGTGCACGCCCCGTGGGCGCCGCAGGATCCAGGCGACGCGCCTGGCGCCGGCGCCGGCCACCTTACCCGAGGAGGCGGTGCCTCCTCGGGTCGGCGAAGTCGCCGCGCTCAGCGCCGCGGCCTGGCCGCCTGCCGCCGAGCCACTGCTCGCCAGGTCCAGCCCGGCGACTGTCCCGCCAGCGGCGAGCACCGCGGCCGCGGCGAGGCCCGCTGTCCACCGCGGGGCCCGGTGGCGGCGCTTGGGAGCAGGGGCTGTGGCGTTGGTCATGACGGGTACCGGCTGGGTGGCGTCCGGGGGCCCGTATGATCGGTAGCTAGTGTGTTGCGGCTGATTTCCCCAGTGCATATCGTCCATGCCGGTAGATTGCCAGCCTGACCTGGGACGACGGGCGGCGTAGTCTGGGAGATCGCTGGGAATGCGCACCACATTCCCCGGGGCCGGAAGAAGAAGCGACTGCAGAGGACATTTGTGTCTGAGAAAACGACCGGCCGTACGGGGAGGCCAGAAATTCCAGCAGGGCGCATCCTCGTTCAGCCGAATGCCGCGGCGGATGCCCTGGAGAATCACCTGGGGGGCGAGGAGGCCCGCAACTACCGGCGGTACGAGCGCGACGTGGTCGCGCCCCACGTCGGCCGTTCGATGCTTGAGATCGGTTCCGGGCTCGGCGCCTTCTCCGCACAGTTCCTGCCGCGCCTCGCCCGCCTGGTGGCGAGCGACAGTGATCCGTATTGCGTTGAGCAACTGTCCGAGCGTTACAAGGATGACCCGAGCGTTCAGGTGCTCGAGCTCGCCCTCCCGGCCGACATACCGCTGAGCGAGCCGGTTGACACTGTCGTCGCGATGAACGTCCTTGAGCACATCGTCGATGACGTCGCCGCGTTGCGCTGCCTGGCGCGCGTGACAAAACCGGGCGGCAAGATCGTGCTCTGGGTTCCAGGATACCCGCAGCTCTATGGAGAATTCGACCGGAAGGTGGGGCACGTCCGCCGGTACACCCCGAAGACCATGGCAGCCGCAGTGGCCGCGGCCGGGTTGTCAGTAGAGGTGCTGCGGCCGATCAACATGCTCGGCGGGATCGCCTGGTGGTTCGCGGTGCGGCGGGCGCGCGTCAGCTACCCGAGGCCTAACGTCGTACGCGTGTACGACCGGATCGTCGTGCCCGCCACGCGATTCATCGAGCGCCTGGTCCGGCCGCCTTTCGGGCAGACGGTGTTCTGCGTCGCCCGGGTGCCGGAGCATTATGAGAGCCGCCCCGCGGCAAACGGGACGGCAGCGAGCCTGCCATGACCGCACACGGCTACATCCGGTCGGGCACCTGAACGCCGAGCAGGCAAAGACCGGTCAGCAGCACCCGGAGCGTGAGCGCGGAAAGCGCGAGCCGGGATTCCTTGACGGCTTCGCTTGGTGCGCCAAGCACCGGGCAATGCTCATAGAAGGTGGTAAACGCGCTGGCCACGTCGAATAGGTACGCGGACAGCCGGTGCGGTTCCGCAGTGTCCCCTACCTGCTGAACCGCGGCGCCGAAGCCAAGCAGTCGCAGCGCCAGTGCCCGTTCGGCCTGCTCGCTGAACATACTGGGTCCCGCGGGCCGGCCCGGGTCCAAGCCAGCCTTGCGGAAGATCGACCGGACCCGCGCCGCCGCGTACTGCAGATACGGGGCGGTGTTCCCGTTGAGCGCGAGCATCCGGTCGAAGTCGAAGACATACCCGCTGTCCCTGGCCACAGACAGGTCCGCGTACTTGAGTCCGCCGATGCCGACTGCCTCACCGATCTGGTGCCGCACCCGGGCGTCCTCGTACCGGTCGGCGATGACCCGTTCCGCGCGCTCCACAGCCTCGTCGAGTAGCTCTGTCAGCTTGATTGTCTTTCCTGCCCGGGTACGCAGGATCTTCCCGTCTGGGCCGAGCACGCTGCCGATCTGGGCGTGCTCGAACAGCACGCCCTCCGGTATCCATCCCGCCTGCCGCGCCACCGCGAACACCATCTGGAAATGCAGAGCCTGAGCCGCACCCACGACGTAGATCGCGCGGTCGGCGTGCAGTTGATCCACACGGTAGCGGATCGTGGCAAGGTCGGTCGTGGAGTAGTTGTAGCCGCCGTCGCTCTTGCGGATGATCATCGGCAACGGCTCGCCGTCCCTGCCGGTGAATCCGGGCGGGAAGGCGCAGAGCGCACCGTCGCTTTCGACGGCGATTCCCTTGGCCTGCAGCTGTGTCACGGTGTCGGCGAGCATGTCGTCGTAGAAGCTCTCGCCGCGGATGTCATCGTCAGTCAGGGTGACGCCGAGCCGCGCATAGGTCAGGCGCAGGTATTCTCTCGACAGATCGACGAGCTCCTGCCACAGCCGGATCGTTTCGGCGTCGCCGGCCTGCAGCAAGACGACGCGCTTCCTTGCGCGCTCTACGAACGCAGGATCAGAATCGAACCTCTGCCGCGCTGCGTGGTAGAACGTGTTCGGGTCGGTCCTCAGCAGGTCGGCCTGCGCGGAATTCTCGCCGGCGTCGAGCAGGTGCTCGATGAGCATGCCGAAGGGCGTTCCCCAGTCCCCGAGGTGGTTGTCGCGGATGACCTGGTGGCCGAGGAAATCCATGATGCGTGCGATCGAGTCGCCGACAATCGTGGTGCGCAGATGCCCGACGTGCATCTCCTTGGCGACATTGGGCGAGGAGTACTCGACGACCACAATCTGCGGGCGGGCCGCTGCTGGAACGCCCAGCCGGGCGTCAGCCAGTAGCAGATCAGCTTGGTTCGCGATCCAGTCGTCGCGCAGGGTGAAGTTGATGAAGCCAGGGCCGCTCACCTCGGTCGCGGCGCATATGTCCGCCACGTCGAACTGCCCGGCCAGTTCCGCGGCCACGGCGCGCGGCGGCCGGCCGAGCCGTTTGCCCAGTGGCAGCGAGACGTTGGCCTGGTAATCCGCGAACTGGGATGGCCGGATCACCGGATCGGTGTCGGCTTCGTCGGGGCCGAAAGCGGCTACGATCGCGCGCGCTACCCGCTGCGCGAGGAGGTCCTGCGGATCCATGCGAGGATCTTATCGGCGGCGCGGCACCTGCCGCGCGGCCGAGAGGCCGGGTGATGAGACGGTGTCGGGCCAGGGGGGCACGCAGCAGTTCCCGCCCGCGCCAGGCAGCGGGTCAGCGGGTTTCGCCCCCGCCATGTGGTCGTGCCATCATCGCGCGGCTGCCGCCGCGTCACGAACGGCGCAGGAAGCCCGTCCGCGCGGGGCCTAGCCGCTCTTTGATCCGCTCGGCCACCTGAGTGTCGGCAAGGCGCGCGGCGAGCAGGCAGGCCGACGCGATCCCGTTGGCCGTCGCCGCGCCGTGCGCGATCACGACGGTGCCGTGCAGGCCAAGCAGCGCGGCGCCGCCCTGGCTGTCCGGATCCAGGCGCGCGGCGAGGGAGCGCAGGCGGCTGCGCTGCAGCAGCGCGCCGAGCCGGGCTGCCGGGGAACTGGTCAGGGCACAGCGGATCTGCAGCGCGGTATACCTGGCAGTGCCCTCGAGAGTCTTCAAGGCTACGTTTCCAGTGAAGCCGTCGGCCACGATGACATCGACGCGTCCCGCCAGCAGGTCGCCGCCCTCCATGTTCCCCGCGAAGCTGAGCGCCAGGTCGTCGTTCGGCGGCTGCGTGGCGGCCGCGGTCAGCAGCTCGTGTGTGCGGCGGGCCAGCTTGTTCCCCTTCCCCGGCTCGGATCCGATGGTGAGCAGGCCAACGCTTGGCCGTTCGATCCCGTAGGCGGCCTGCGCGTAGGCGACGCCCAGATGAGCGAACTGGACGAGCATCTCCGGCTTGGGATCGGCGGTCGCTCCGGCATCGACGAGCAGCGTCGGTGTTGGCTGGGTGGGCAGCACGACGGCAAGCGCGGGCCGCAGCACACCGGGTACGGATCGCAGCCTTAGCCGCGCGGTCGCCACGACCGCACCGGTAGAGCCAGCTGAAACCAGCGCGGCGGCCTGGCCGCGCCTGATCAGCTGGCATGCCACGGCCACGCTGGAGCGAGGTCGCCGCCAGGTCGCGAGCGCCCCCTCGTCCATGCCGAGAGCCTCCTCCGCAGGCACGATCGGGATGTCCCGGTCGGCGCCTTGCTTGGCCAGTATGGGCCGGAGCCTGGCCGACTCCCCGGTGAGCACGACGCGCACCTGGAACTCGCGGACGGCAATGACCGCGCCGGCGACGACCTCTTCTGGACCGTGGTCGCCGCCCATGGCGTCAAGCGCGACGGGTGGTCTCGTCAGGGTGTCACCGGCCCCATCGCGGCCCGCCACCTGCGCTCGATCCTGCGCCAGTGGTGGCTTGCGGGCTGGACATCGGCCGATGTCCAGCACTCGCGGCCGGGGGCAGCGTGGCGAAGGAGCAGTCCCTCATTGCGGCCAAGCCTCTCAGTGGTCCGGATGATCCCTCAATTATCGGCCGGCGTGCGACCTAGTGGTCAGAGCACTGGCGGAGCGGTGATCGTGACGAGCGCGAACACCGCACGGCTGCCGCATGGTCAGGCGGCCGGTCAACCGCGCTCACCGCCAACCGCACGCGCTGGTCCACGACACCACGATTGTGATCACGGGCGCCGGGGGAGAATACTCCGAGGAGCATGTCGCACGCTACTTCGGCTGGCGGCGAGCGTGGCAAGCAACGCACGGACGAGAACGGTGCCAAGGGACTTACTCCCGCCGAGCAGCCCAGAGGGTCCAACGGAACGCCCAAGGTTTCCGAAGCGTTTCGCCATTGTAACCTTTCGTTGCTCAGGTCTTGGCGCGCCCGCTGAGTGTGTCGTGAGGTCCGGCCGTCCCGGCTGGCCTACTCGTGCTCAGGCGACACCCCCGGGGCGCGATCGACCGAAGGGAGATGCGTGACTGCAGTCCAGGACATGACGTCCTCGGCGCCGTCGGCGGGCCGCGGTTTCCGCGCGTACTCCGAGAAACACCTTGACGAGCTCGTTGGGCGAGCAGGTCTGGATGCCGCGGCACGGCTCGCAGTACGGGCGGTAGCCACCGTGCTGCCGTTTCGGGCCAACGCCTATGTGGTGGACGAGTTGATCGACTGGGATGCCGCGCCGGACGACCCGATCTACCGGCTGGTGTTCCCCCAGCCCGACATGCTGCCAGCGGAGGATGTGCGGCAGATGTCGCGTCTTCTCGCCCGCGGGGCCTCGGCGGCGGAGGTGCGGCGTGCCGCCAGGAGCGTGCGGATGAAGCTCAACCCGCATCCGGCCGGGCAGTTGATTCTCAACGTGCCGCAGTACCAGGACGAACCGCTGCCAGGCGTGCAGCACAAGTACGCGGAAACGGTGCTGCTGTTCCCCAGGCAGGGGCAGACGTGCCACGCTTATTGCGCCTATTGTTTCCGCTGGGCCCAGTTTGTCGGTGAGCCCGACCTGAAGATGGCGACCGACGACATCGACCGGATAGCCGCGTACCTTGGCGGTCACCCGGAGGTGACAAGCGTTCTGCTCACCGGCGGAGACCCCATGATCATGGGATCGACGGTGCTGCGCCGCTACATCCGGCCGCTGCTCGACCCGCGCCTTGATCATTTGGAGTCGATCAGGATCGGCTCCAAATCTCTGGCCTATTGGCCTCAGCGATTCGTCGGCGATGCCGACGCCGACGATACGTTGCGGTTGTTCGAGGAGGTCGTACGATCCGGTCGGAACCTGGCCTTCATGGCGCATTTCTCTCATCCACGGGAACTCGAGCCACCGGTGGTGGCCGAGGCGGTGCGCCGGATCGTCGGCACCGGCGCCGTCATCAGGACCCAGGCGCCACTCATCAAGTTCATCAACGATTGCCCGATGACTTGGGCGGACATGTGGCGCCGCCAGCTTCGGATGGGCATGGTGCCCTACTACATGTTCGTCGAGCGCGACACGGGGCCGCAGAACTATTTCGCCGTAACGCTAGCACGGGGCTATGAGGTCTTCCGCGAGGCCTATCGTGGCGTATCCGGCCTGTGCCGGACCGTCCGGGGCCCGTCCATGTCGGCCACACCAGGCAAGGTGTGCGTCGACGGGATCGCCGAATTGCCGGGGCAACGTGTCTTCGTCCTGCGCTTGATTCAGGCGCGCGACTCTTCGCTCGTAGGCAAGCCGTTTTTTGCCCGTTACGATCCCGACGCGACCTGGCTGAGCGAACTCGAGCCAGCCTTCGCCGACCGTTTTCCCTTCGATCCCGCACCTGAGCCGCGGCCCGCTAACCGCTGAGCTGCCACAGAATTTCCCGCTACGCAGCCGTCCAGGACTATGACCGTGCGGCGGGAAGTAATGTGGCGCCGGGATTGGGGGTGTGGCGCCGGGATTGGCGAGAGTGTGGGCGCCGGGATTTGCTGGTGTGGCGCCGTGACTGGGGTGTGGCGCCGCAGATGCGGCGCAGGCGCCGGGTGCGGTTCGCCGGTCATCCTCAGCGCGGACTTCACCGGGCACGGCCGTGCGCCCCCGCTCGCGCTCGGTTACGCCGCGGTGCTGATCTCCGTGGACTCGGCCCGCGACGGACTGCGCGGCGCTGTCCCGCCCTTAATGGCGAAACAGTTCGGCGCCGCGACGCAGATCACCGCAATGGGCAAAACAATGGTCACGCGCATCGCTGTGACAAAGGCATTCGTGAACACCTCGTGCGCGACGCGTTCAATGAGGAACATCACCTGCTGGGGCAGCCCATGCGAAGTCTGATCGCTGCTGCCGCTCTGGCCAGCGCCGACCTGAAAGCCGTTCTTGGCGGCGGCGCGAAAACCGGCGACGAACCCGGCACGTGCGGCCGGGGGGAATGTGACCAGCGCGCTGCGTACCATCCCATTCCGGCCGCCGAGCATGCCGATGGCGACAGCGAAGGTGACGAAGTTCATACTGCGGCCCGCAAGCGCAGGCCTATCGGAGTGTGCGAGCCGGTCAGCTCAAAGCGTGCTGGCGTTTGTCGCCGTGGTGCCCGGCCGCCAGCGCCAACCGCTGTGATCGCCCTCCTCGGCCACGATGCGGTTGCGAATGGTGCCGACACCCTGGATCGTGATTTCGATGACATCCCCCGGCGTCATCCAGACGGGTGGCTTGCGGGCGAAGCCGACGCCTCCCGGAGTGCCAGTCGCGATCACATCCCCCGGGTGCAAAGTGGTGAAGGACGAGAAGAACTCGACGCAGCCCGGCACGTCGACGATCATTTGCGAGGTCCGGGCCAACTGCATGACCTCGCCGTTCAATACCGTGGTAATGGCGACATCGGAGACATCCGCCTCTTCGGTGGTGACGACCTCGGGTCCGATCGGCATGCTGCCATCGAAGTTCTTGCCTGGCGTCCACTGCGTCCCGGCACGTTGCCAGTCGCGTGCGGAGGCGTCATTGAGCACGACGTATCCCGCGAGAGCCTCGATGGCCTTCGCCGCCGGGATGTACCGCCCGCCCTGGCCGACGACCAAGCCGAGTTCCCCCTCGTAGTCGAAGCGGTCGGTGAGCGCTGGCTTAACCAGGTCGGCGTAGGGTGCCAGAACAGTTTCGCGGCCGCGCACGAACACGTCCGGCCAGACTGGGACCTCCCGCCCCCCTTCGAGCGCATGTTCGCGGTAGTTCAGGCCCACGCAGAGAATCCGCCCGGGCGCCGGGACCGCGGGGCCGAGGTCGGAGGTGTCGTATTCGCGGCCGTCACGGGCTTCGAGTGCGCGTGCCGCCTCCATAGCGACCGGCCCGACCGCCAGCAGCGACCCGAGCGAGGTGAGCCGGTGATCCCCGCTGGCTTCGCCGAGGTCGACATACCCGGAGCGGCCACGTACGTGTAGTCGTAGTCCATCCCCGGTGGCAATGGTGGCGAGCCTCACGTGGCAGATCTCCCTGTTTTCGCGATGATTGTCAGCTAATCGCCGCGCCGCGGCCCGCGCTGCAAGCTGCGCGCTGCGAAGCCCATGTCGCGCCGCCTGTTGGGCCTCGCCGGCCAGGCGCAGGGGCACGCCGCCGGCGTGACAGCAACGTCACGCGCCAGGTCGGTTACTGGCATCGGACTGGTTGAGCATAGGTCCCACAGCAAACGGGGTCCAGGGCTGACCACCTGGGACGACCATGTCGCCGTCGCCGTCGCCGTCGCCGTCGCCGTCGCCGTCGCCGTCGCCGTCGCTGCGGTCGAGGCGATGCGCGTGCATCTAGCGCGGGTGGGGAGTGACCTGCCCGGCGCGGCAGCAGGCGGGCCAGCCGCCAGCGGCCCGGCCGGGGTGAGGGCGGCGGCCTGAATTGTCCGGCCCGGCCCCCGGCACGTCAACAGCCCTTCGCGTGCCCTGCGGGGACCGGCCTGCGGCCGGCTGTTCACCCGCGGGACCCTGCCGGCCCGGGCAGGAAGACAACGGGCAGGCATGGCTCTGCCCGGGGGGCGGCCGCCGCCCTCACCCCTCCCACCGCCGGCCAGCAACAGGAACAGGAAGAGCTGACGTATCATCACAGGTAAAACGGGACTCAATAGCACACTTAAGTCCCAAACGAATGAGTCTCCATCAGACCCGGGGCATCTCAAGTGGACGGTTGCAATGACGGTGTGGATCACTAGTGGCGGCATCATCTATTTGGTGCTGCTCGTCACTCTCGGGATCATGTCGATACGGAAGGGCCACTGGGTGATGTTCCTTGTGGGCTTGTTTATTCCGATCTTCTGGCTCATCGGCGCGCTGATGCCCCGAAGGGGGCGCTGACAGCGACACTGACCAACCAGACCAAGTCGCTTGCAAGCTAAGTGCGGTGAGGCCATGGTGACATACATACGCAGGTTAGGAGCCGACCCAATGGTGGTTCACACCCGCGTGCGCCCCTCGATCGCGAACTACCGGTAGTGGGGTCGCTAGCAGCCGCTTGCGCAGGTGCGGCGGTTGCATCAGTGGGCTCGCAGTCGTTCAGCATCGGCGCGGTTGCTGCACTGTCGTGCTGCACACGAGGCGTCTTGACCCCGAAGTGCCAATCGACAGACTTACGGCTCCGGAGGTAGGTGGCCAACGTTTGGGATTGCGAGATTGTCAAGGGGCTGGCCGGAGCCGCGCAGCACGTCCGGGATGGGCCGCGCGGGTACCGTCGACGGCCGGGTCGGGACGGCCGCCGAGCCCGTCCAAGCGCCCTCGGCCGCAGACCCTCCCGCTCATGGTGCGCTCGCCCGGCTTTGAAGTTGGCGCTGTCCGTCATCAGTTCACGCCCTCCACGACAGGACCAGTTCGCACCTCGCCCACGAACTCACCCACGTCATTCAGCCACGCCGGGGCCCCGTCGCGCGCACCGACCACGGCGACGGGCTGAAGCTCTCTGACCGTTCCGACCACGGCGAGAGGGCCACCGAGGTGAACGCCGCCCGGATCATGCGAGCCCCGCTGAGTCAGCACCGGATGACCGCCGCCGGATCAAGCATCCACGACGGCGCTGACAAGTTACGCAGCCAAGTTGTTCACTTGCTTGATGGGACTGCCGGGCGGTTTGCGGACGGCGCTCCGGTCCAGCGATGTTACTTCCAGCCGAAGTGATGCCCGGCTGGATGGCCTAGAACGCTACCTGGGAACCGGCGGGCTGACGGCAGCTCAGCCCGGCCGCATGGTCACCACCCGGGGATGGCCATCACGGGTGTCGGAATGCGGCCCGGCTCTCAGCCGGATGCAGACGTTACTGCGGCGGCTCTTCTTTCCGGACCAGATGGTGGAATTACCCGGGCTGAACGCATCGACGACAACCAAGACAGTCACCGGTCCTGGTAATCCTGACAATCCTGACAACGGCGGCAGTTCAGGTGGTACGGTTCTGCTGCTGACCAAGCCCATATATCCATGCCAAGAGCCTGGAGTGGACCCAGATCTCCGGAAGGGCCTGCTGAGGGCGAGTTAAATCGCGGGCTGTGGTGTGATGCGGTAGGTGATGGGCCGGGTGTCGCCGGGGATGGACGGTGGCTGGGTGTTGATCTCGCCGGTGAGCAGGGCGAGGGCGCGGGCGACGCGGGGATCGCCGGGGGGTTCGAGGGTGACGGTGATCGCGGCGGGGGTGTAGGTGATGGTTCCGGCGAGGCCGCGGATGATGGTCTGGCGGGTGACGGCGCGGTATTCGTCGTCGTCGCGCAGGTAGGCGTTGAGGTGGGTGGCGAGCCAGTGCTCGGCGTTGTGCGCCAGCAGCCGCAGCACCATCTGCAGGCCGCGGCGCCCGGCGCGCAGCACCGCGACCCGGGCGTCGGGATCGATCTGGTCGGCGCGCAGCTTGACGGGGATCTGGTCGCGGGCGGCGGTGGCGTCCTTGAGTTTCTTCTTCGCGGCGGTGATCGCGCGGTTGGCGGCGGGGATCGCCTTGTTCTTCGCGGCGGCGGTGGTGTCCGGGTCGGTGAGCAGCGCGGCGAGGGCGCCCTGGGCGGTGGTGATCTCGTTGCGGGCGTCGCGGATCGCGGCGTTGGCTGCCTTGCGGGCCGGGTTACCGGTGATCTTGGTGTTCGTTTGGACGGTGGCGGTGTAGTCGCAGATCTTGTCTATCCCGTAGTTCTCGGACGCGTACTTGAGGAAGTTCTCTTCCCGCCACCGGGACTTCAGCCAGGACAGGATGTCCGCCGGGCACGCATCGAAGTCGGAGGTGAGGACCTGCAGCACGACCCGGCCGTGCTCGGACAGGGTGAGCTGCCGGGCTTCTCCGTAGTCCTTGACCTGGACTTTCTCCTCCGCCCACGTGATCTGCCGCCTCTTGCCGCCCACCGTGACGGCAGTGATGACCGGGAGCATGGCGGGGACGGCCAGCGGCGCCCGGCGGTAGGTGACCCAGTGCACGTGCTGCTCGCGGCAGTGCGTGAAGACCGCGGGGTAGGCACCGCCGCGGTCGAAGCCGAGCATGATCCTGGTGCCCCCGGGAACGGCTCTGTTCAGCTCGGCCAGTGCCTTCGGCAGCGTTACGGACAGGCCGGACGGGTCGCCGGTCACGAAGCACACCGCCCGCCCGTCGTGCGCGGTCACGTGCGTGTCCGCACGGCCCCGTTCTGCCCGGCCCCGCTTGTTGTTCCACCCCTTGCCGACGGGTTTCGCGCCGGTGTACGGGACAAAATGGTCATCGACGTAGTACACGTTCGAGACCACCGGGCCTGCAGCGAGCATCGCCGACGCGAACATCCGCTGCAGCTCCAGCGGGTCGGCCCGGTCCGCGATCGCGGACAGGCGGGGCCGCAGAGTCCGCAGGGCGGGCAGCGCGGCGAGCCCGGCCAGCGGCCCGGCCTCGGCCGTGGCCAGGTGCTTGAACGCCTCCGTCGTCGCGGCACCCAGCGCGAAGCACGCGCTGACCGCCACCAGCAGCGCTACGTCCCCCGGCGCGGCATCCTGCCCGGCTGCGGCGGCGAATACGTCCCCGGCCCCGGCCCGGGCGGCGAACGCATGCAGCAACATCGCCCCCGCGTACCGCGACCGCACCGTCCCCGCGGGCCGCCCGCCGTCCCCCGGCACGAACCCGGACGGCACGGGTCGGGCAGGCTCCGCCACCGCCTGCGGGGGCTCCGGCTGCTTCCGCGGTTCCGGTGCCGTGAGCTGCGGCTTTTCCTCCGTATCCGGTTCCGGCGCGGGTTCCGGCCGCGGTTCCGGCCCGTCGTGCGCCAGCGGGTCCTGCACGTGCGCCCGGCCCAGGCGGCGCAGCACCGTGGACTGGTTCACCCCCAGCCGCCGCGCGATCTCCGCGTCCCGCACTCCCCGCGCCCGCCATGCCCGCGCCTGCTCCCACGCGTCCTCCCCGGTTTCCGGGGGCCGCCCGGCCGGGCGGACCAGCGCCGCCGTGCCCTCCCGCAGCGCCCGCTGGCGCAGCGTCGCGACGTAACTCGGGGTCAGCCCGAGCACCGCGGCGACGTCCTTCCCCGCGAACCCCAGCTGCCGCAGCCCGGCCGCCGTGATGTGCCGCATCGCCGCATCGTCCTCGGCGAACCGGAACAGCTGCACCGACCCGGCGAAGATCACCGTCTCCCCGCCAGTGTCCAGGCGGCGCAGATCACGCGGCGAAGGCATCCCGTCCAGGATGGCGGAGGCAGCTGCGGACATACCCGCAGCCTACCAATATTTAACATATTATGCAAAGTACTACGGACAGTCAGCGCAGGTCAGAAGCACCCTTTCCGGAGATCTGGGACCAGCTCGAAAGACGTCAAGGAACGGAGAACGGTGATGGCAGATCAAAAGAGCAACCCACACACATCTACGCCGCCGGATCACGACTGGGAATGGACATCCAACGGGGAATACAAATTTGCTGACCTGCTGAAATGGCACAACGTCGAGTCCAGCACCGTGCTGCGCCTGACTGCCCACTACAACACGGGCAACCTGTATGACGCGCACTTCGAGTGGTTCATCAACCAGCAGTTCTGGGGCCCGCTCCCCGAGGGCATCACCATCTACTACCCATCCGGCGATGGTGTTAAGAGCTGGATCTCGAACAACCACCACTACGAGCTGAAGACCATCGCTGATACTAACAAGACGGACGTGGCGACGCTCCTGCGCCTTACGGCCATTCACAGCCCAGACGCTATGTACGCTGCCAACATGGCCGCGTACATCAACAGCTGCTCGTGGGAGGGCGGAGGCGGCTACCTGCCTGCAGGCTCACAGGTGTGGTTCCCCGCCGGACATTAACCACTAACCAGGAAGTCGAAGAGAAGCGATGAGCCTGGTGGAGCGGCCGGGCCGTCAGCGGCCTGTCCCATCGCCACCACGGTGAACGGCGGCGAACGTCAGCTAACGCCGTAGGTGCAGGTCAGAATGGCCGCCCAGGCGGATCGCGGAGGCCAGGACCATGCCAGGGTCTTTCCAGCCGAAGTAAGGCGCTGACCTGCCGGACGCCGTGCTCGTCGAGGTGGCGGCGGGGATGGCCGTGCTCACCATCAGCCGCCCAGCGGCGAGGAACGCCATCAACGGCGCGGTCGCGCCGGGTATCGCGGGCGCGATTTCACGGAGAAGCCGGCATGGCGCGGTGAGTGATCGCCAGCGTGTTTCCCGTGGAACTTGATCGTCGCGAGCAAGCTAAAGATCCATGGACATCCCTACGCCATCCCGGCGGTCGCATCACCGCGGCCGCCGTAGGATCGGTCCCGCGGCACCGACCGACACATGGAGGCGTGGATGTGTGGAATCGCAGGCTGCCTGGCGCTGGCGGGGTCTGCCGGCCCGGACACGCGCTGGGTCGATGAGGCGGCACAGCGCATCGCCCACCGCGGGCCTGACGACGATGGCATCTACAGCGACTCCGACGTCGCGCTCGGCTTCAAGCGCCTCGCGATCATCGATCTGTCACCCGGCGGCCACCAGCCCATGTATTCGGCCGACCGGCGCTACTGGATGGTCTTCAATGGCGAGATCTACAACTACATCGAGCTCGCGCGGGAACTTCGCGCCGAGGGCGTCACGCTGCGCACAAGCTCCGACTCGGAAGTCCTGCTCGAGACCTATGCGCGCACCGGCCGGGAGGTGCTGCGCAAGCTTCGCGGCATGTATGCGTTCGCCATCTGGGACACCCACCGGCGGGAACTTTTCTGTGCGCGGGACCCGTTCGGCATCAAGCCGTTCTTCTATCGCCTGGACGCCGGGATGCTCCGGTTCGCCTCGGAGAAGAAGGCGCTCGCCGAACCGGGCGAACTGACCAGGCTCGACGGGGACGCGATGCGACGTTACCTGGCCTTCCAGTACGTGCCCGCGCCTGCGACGCTTACCCCGCCAATCAGGATGCTGCCACCTGGCCACGTGCTGACGGCGCGGCCGGGTGCCAGCCCGGACGATCCACCAGCCCGCGGTGCGCCGGAGGACGGCGTCGAGGTCGCCAGGTTCTGGGGCGCGGAGCTGCGGCCCGCTGCTGCTCCCAAACGAGGCACCGCGCGGCGGATCCTGCAGGTCATGCGCGATTCAGTGGCGGTTCACCTGCGCAGCGACGCACCGCTCGGCGCTTTTCTTTCCGGTGGCGTCGATTCTGCGGCTATCTGCGCGCTGGTCGCCGAGCGCCGTCCTGACCTGCTGACCTTCACGGTCGGCTTCGAGCGCGAGGGCTACAGCGAGATCGACCGCGCGCAAGAGACCGCGGCCGCGCTCGGGGTGAAGTCGATGCCTTATGTCATCGGCGTCGAGGAGTTCATGCGCCATCTGCCGCAGATCGTCTGGCACCTGGATGACCCGATGGCCGACGCGGCCGCCGTTCCGCTGTGGTTTGTGGCCAGGGAGGCACGCAGGCACGTCAAGGTAGTGCTGTCCGGCGAGGGCTCGGATGAGCTGTTCGGCGGCTATCTCATCTACCACCAGCCGCGCGTCGTGCGCGCGGGTGAGAAGCTACCCGGCTGGGGGCGGTCGTCACTAAAGCGCGCCGCTTCGCTGATCCCGGCCGGGGTCAAGGGAAAGGGCCTGCTCGAACGCACGTCGACGCCGCTGCGGCGCCGGTTCATCGGCAATGCGCATGTCTTCATGGATGATCAGCTCGACCGCGTCGCGGGTAGCGGCGCTCGCGGCATCGCGAGCCCGTACGACGTGACAGACCCTATTTACGCACAGGCTCTGCGCTCGGGTCTCGATGACGTGGCGACGATGCAACTCGTGGACATCAACACCTGGCTCGCCGGCGACATCCTGGTCAAAGCCGATCGGATGACGATGGCGCACGGCCTCGAGCTGCGGGTACCTTTCCTCGACCCCGACGTGATGGCCGTCGCGGCGAAGCTCGCCAAGGAGGAGAAGACCGGCGGCGCCACAACCAAGTACGCGCTGCGTGAGGCGATGAGCGAACTGCTTCCGCGGTCGGCGGTGGAACGGGCGAAGCTGGGATTTCCCGTGCCGATGGGCCACTGGCTGAAGGACCAGATGCACGAATTTGCGCAGCTGCTGCTGCGGGAGGCGCGCACCGACGAATGGGTGAATCGCGCCGCCGCGCTGGACATGCTGAGGCGCTACCGGTCAGGTGAGTCCGACGTCAACTGGCGGCAGCTGTGGGTGCTGATCGTCTTCTCGCTCTGGCACCAGATCTATATCGAGCGCGTCTACGACCCGGTTGCGCTCGGCTGGGCGGCCGCCTGAGCGGGCTCGTCCTGGCCGTCGGCGTAGGCCGGGCCGTCAGTCAACAGGCCGCGGAGCTTAAAGGCGGCGGTCAAGCGGGCTCCTTAACGGCTGCGCCCGCTGATCCACCGCTGGCCCGCTCGTGCGCAATGAAGTGACCGGGATCATGAAAACGGGCGTGGGCCGCAGCGCAGGTCACTGGCTGTGCCACGGATCAGGCCGGGTGCCCACATCCGGTAGTAGCGGCACCTGTCGATCGGCCCGTCCAGACCTGGGCGTTCGAGACAGAATGGTCCGATACGGGTTCGAATCCGTTGCTTGCTGACCGCGCCGCGCGGCAGCCGTTATGGGTCGAAATTTGGCTTCCGGGTGCATCTGTGATCTACGCTCCGCAAATTGATGCGAACGTGGCTCGCTGCCACAGGTAGTAGCATCGGAGCCGGATGGCGGGGCGGCAGGCGCGCGCTCGCGGCGTGCCCGGGCTGGCCGCCGAGAAAAGCGCAAGCTGCCGCGCAGTTCGCGATGATGCGTGCCGCGGCGGCACAGGCTACGGCGGCACGGGCTACGGCGGCGCGCAGCTCGGCACAGCTACAGCGGCGCGGCGTCGTTGTGACCCGGTCCTTCGCATCGCGTTCGGGCGGCGCAATTCCGGCCCGACCGGATATGTGCGGCTGCGCTGACGATGAATGGGAGGTCCGGCAGGTGGCTGGCCCGCGGATCAGTGTGGTGGTCCCCTTCTTCAACGTGGCCGATCTGCTCGGCGACTGCCTCCGGTCGATCGCGGCGCAGACGTTCGGCGACTTTGAAGTGATCATGGTCGATGACGGGTCGACCGACGGGAGCACCGAGATCGCTAGGGCGCAGGCCGCTGCCGACCCCAGGTTCGTCCTGCTCCAGGTGCCGAACGGCGGCCCAGGGTACGCCAGGAACCGTGGCGTCGAGCGGGCGCGTGGTGAGTTCCTGGGCTTCGTCGACGGTGACGACATGGTTCCGCCCGGCGCGTACGAGGTGCTCGTCCACACCCTGGAGCGGTCGGGCTCGGATTTCGTCTGCGGGAACGTCAACCGCATCGGGCCCTGGGGGATCCGGCAGTCGGGCCTGCACGCCCGCGCCATCAAGGGCAGGCGGACCGCCACCCACATCACCAAGATGCCGCAGCTCCTTTATGACATCTCGGTGTTCAACAAGCTGTTCCGCAAGCGGTTCTGGGATGCCCACCGCCTTTCCTTTCCCGAGGGGATGCTCTGGGAGGACCTTCAGCTGATGACGCGGGCACACGTCCTGGCCCGAGCGGTGGACGTGATCCCCGACCACATTTATTTCTGGCGTGAGCGCGGTCTTGGCGAGCTATCCATCACCCAGAGCCGCACCGATATCAGCAATCTCAGGGACAGGATCGACGCGCTGCTTGCCATCGACGGTTTCCTCGCCCTGCACGCTCCGGCCGCCCTGCTCCGGCGGCACCAGCGCAAGGCGCTCACCAACGACCTCTGGCTGTACGTAGGGGATCTGTACAAGGTCAGTGACGACTATCGCGCTGAATTCCTGCGACCTCGCGGGCCGATACCTGGACCAGGTCAGGCCGGGCGTGCTGAGCAAGCTCCCCGCGACGCAGAAGCTCGCCTACTACCTGATCAAGCGGCGGCTGATGCCGCAGCTTCTTGAGCTCCTGACCTGGCAGCTGCGGCAGCCGGTGCGCACTGTCCCGCTGGTCCGCCGGCGTGGCAGGCTGCTCGCGGACCTGCCGCTGCGGACTGACTCCCGGCTGCGTATCCCAGCGAAGATCTTCCGGCCGTACTGGCGCGAACTCGATCCCTTTGTGCGGGTCCACGGGATCAGCTGGCTGGGCGGCAAAATGGTCATCGAGGGCCGCGCCTACATCCCGTCGATCGACATCGGCGAGCGCAGGCACTCATCAAAGATCGTTTTGCTGCGGCCGCGGAATCGGCGCCGGCCGCCGATCATCCTGCCCGCGCGGTCGTTCCTGCAACCTGACGCGACCGAGCAGTCCGGTCAGCAACGTTACTGCTACGACTGGGCCGGATTCCGCTGCCAGCTCAGCCCCCGCTTGTTCCGCTTGTTCGGGCGCTGGATAACGGGTGAGTGGGAGTGTTACATCCTCGTCCGCAGCCGTGGGGTTTGGCGGCCGGCCCGTATCCACACCCCGCTGCCCGGTCAGGCGGAGCGTCCGGTATTCCGCGAGGTGGCGCCTGGCATGAGGCTTCGTCCGAGGTGGGAAGGCCGTAACCTGGTCGTCGGGCTGGTCAGGGTGCCTGCCGTGCTCGCTGGGTACACGGCCGTGCCCGGACGCGACGGCACGGCCCAGGACATCGAGCTCGATGTGGACCTTCCCGGCCCGCCGCCGGGCGGCCCGCAGCGAGCGGGCTTGCAGCGGGGCGGCCCGAGGCTAGCCGGTGCCGAAAATGCCATGCTCATCCTGGTCAGGCAAGGTGGCGCCGCCCCCCTCAGCTTTCCCGCGTCGGTGACGGCCATTCCCGCCACCGGTGGACGATCCGCCGCAGCGGGTTACCATGCTGGCGCCGTGCGCCTCTCAGCCATCATTGACCTCGACACGCTGACCGCGGGCGCCGACCGAGAGGAGGCGGCGGCGGGCCTGGGGGCTGAGAACGATGTCTCGGCTCACGGCACTTCATGGGATGTCTATGTCTCTCTTACCGGCCGCGACCAGCTTCGCGTGGCGGTACCCGTGGGCTACGGAGCCGTGGGGGCCGTGGTGGCCGCTGAGCCCCCCGCCGCCGGAGCTTCCCCAGCCGCCGCCGGAGCTTCCCCAGCCGCCGCCGGAGCCGCGGGTCATCCCACCGGTGCCGGTCGGCCCGGCACGGCCGAGGGCACGCCGGGTGCATCGGGTTCAGCTGGGCAGCGTTACCTGCGCGCCGGACGGGAGATAGCGATGGGCCGGAGCCGCTACGGTGACCTCGTGATCTCCGACAGCGCTCCCCGCCCCATCGTCGAGGAACATGCCTGGACCCAAGGCGGGGAGCTGCAACTGCGCGGCCGCTATCTCGGACCGGCCGCCGGCCTCGGTGTCGTCATGCAGCGGGACGGATCGGGCGAACGGCACCGGCTCGCCTGCGAGCGCGACGGCGAGCGTTTCACGGCCCTGATCGACGTCAGCCGGATGCCGTCTTTCGGTGACGAGCTACCGTTGAGGGACGGCCGCTGGCGCATTCTCTTTGATCTAGGCGCAGAAGCAGGCGGGGGAGCAGGCGCGCAAGCAGACCGACGGAGAGCCTCTGCGGCCAGGGCCAGCACTGGTTTCGTGACCGCGGGTTACGATCCCGCGCGGCTCGCCGACGTTACGGAGGAGCCAGTCGGCGTCGGCGCTAAGCAGTACCGCCTGATGGTAGTCGGCGACAACACAATGGTCCTTGCCGTGACGGCGAACCGGTCACGGATCGAACGGGGCCAGTTCAACCAGCGCGTCCTGCGCAGAACCTACTACCCGCTGAAGCTTCGCGCGCCGCTGCGTGATGCCGTCATCTTCGTCAGCTGGAAGGGCAAGCAGTGCACGGACAATCCGCTGGGCATCGCGGCTGAACTGCGGGGGCGCGGCGATGACCGGGAGCATTTCTGGGTGGTGGCCGATCCCGCGGTGGGCGCGCCGCAAGGGGCTACTGTCGTGCTCCAGGGTTCGCAAGAGTACTACGAGGCGCTCGCACGCTCGCGGTACCTGATCGCGAATGACGACATGCCCGCGCACTACCGCAAGCGCGACGGTCAGATCTATCTGCAGACCTGGCATGGCACGCCACTGAAACGGATCGGCTTTGACGTCGAGCGGCCGCAGTTCGTCAGTGGCGCCGCCTACCTGGATCATCTTGCCCAGGACGTGGCGCACTGGGATCTGCTGCTGTCACAGAATCCGTTCAGCACACCGATCCTGCGCCAGGCCTTCCGGTTCGGCGGGGAAATCTGTCAATACGGCTATCCGCGCAATGATGTGCTGAGCCGTCCGGACGCACCGCAGCTTGCAGCGGCGGTCCGGAGGCGGCTCGGGCTCCCGGCGGGCAAGCGCGTCGTGCTTTACGCACCCACCTGGCGGGACAACCAGTTCTACGCGGCCGGCCGGTACCGGTTCGATCTCCGGCTTGACCTGGAGCGAGCATTTCGAGTGCTCGGCGATGATTATGTGGTCCTGATTCGCGGACATCACCACATGGCTGACGACGTGCCCGACTCGACGTCGCCACAGTTTGCGATGAACGTCACCCGTTATCCAGATATTTCGGAGCTTTTCCTGGTGAGCGATGTCCTGGTAACTGATTATTCGTCAGTTATGTTCGACTATGCGAGCACCGGTCGGCCGATGCTGTTCTTCACCTATGATCTGGCCGACTACCGCGATAACGTTCGGGGCTTTTACTTCGACTTCGAGCCTGAAGCGCCGGGGCCATTGCTCGCCACATCCGACGAGGTGATCGCGGCGATCGGGGATATCGAGACCGTCGCGACCAGGCACGCCGCGGCGTATCAGGCTTTTGTCGCGAAGTTCTGCCCGCTGGACGACGGCAAGGCGGGCGCACGCATCTGCGACAGGCTGTCATCGCCCTAAGAGGTTGCATCGGCAAAGCCGGCGGCGCTGGCCCCGCGCCGTAGGCGCCCCGGGATGCCGCGCTGTAGGCGAGCCGGGCAAGCCGGTGTGGGTGCGCGGGGGGAAACTGCGCCGTAGGGTTTCGCGCCACAAGGAGTCCATCTTGGCGGGTTCGAAAGCTCAGCTGCATTACTCGCGTGCGGCAGTGGGCAGAGCCGGGCAGCCGACCGCGCCCGAATCGTCCGCCGGCGCACCGCCAACTGGCGCAGGCGGCGCCAGTTGGCGGTCCTGGTTCGTGCCGGTGATACCGGCGGTCACGGCGTTCGCTTTCTGCCTGTCGGGCATCTCCCGGCCGTCGCTATGGCGGGACGAGGCGTACACGATCGAGATCGCTAGCCGATCACCGGGGCAGATCCTGGCGCTGCTCAGGCACACCGACGTGGTGCATGGCGCCTACTACCTGTGCATTCATGTCGTCATCACGCTGTTCGGCCGGTCAGCGGCGGCGGTCCGGCTGCCGTCAGTGGTGGCTACCGCGGTTGGGGCCGGCTTCCTCGCCGTCCTCGGCATGTGGCTCGGGGCAACCAACGGCGCACCGTGGCCGCGTGTCCGCGGGCTGCTGGCAGGCCTCCTCTACGCGGCGGCGCCTTCGGCGACCAGGTACGCCCAGGAGGCCAGGTCATATGCGACGGTGACCGCGTTCGTGGTGATCGCCACGTACCTGTTCGCGCGCGCCCTCGAGGATGGACAGCGCCGCTGGCGGCTAGGCTACGGCGCGGCCATCGCACTGGCCGGTCTGTTCAACCTGCTTGCGCTGCTGATCGTGCCCGCGCACGGAGTGACAGTGCTAATCGCGGCCGCGAGGCGATCCCGGCGCGCGCGGGGGAAAGGCTCAGCTCCGGCAACCACGGCCCCGGCAACCACGGCCCCGGCAACCACGGCCCCGGCAACCACGGCCCCGGCAACCACGGCCCCGGCAACCACGGCTGCGGGCCGAGAATCCCCGGTGCTCTCAGCCGCAGCAGGTCCCGCCGTCGGTCCGCCCGAGTCCGCGGCGCGTGATGCGCGCGCCGGATCGGGTGCCGGATGGTGGGCCTTGGCGGTAATCGCGACAGCGGCGGTGCTGATTCCCATCGTCATCGGCGCGTACGCGGAGCGCGGCGCGACTGCCTGGCTGGGGCAGCCCGGCTGGCCGCAGGCGGGTACCCTGGTGACATCGCTCGCCGGTTCCGCCGTACTGATCGTGCCGATCGCAGCGCTTGGCGTCATCGCGGTGGCCGCTGCGGCCGTTGGCTTCGGCTGCTCACTGACAAGCGCTGACGTCGCCCTGCCATGGCTGGTGCTGCCACCGGTCATCCTGCTGGCCGTGTCACAAATCCACCCGCTCTATGACCTCAGGTATGTGGTGTTCTGCCTGCCCGCCGTGGCGCTGCTCGCTTCGGACGGGCTCGGCTGGCTTGCCAGGTTCACCGCCCGTTATACCGCGAGGCTGGCGTGGGGGCCCGTTATGGCCGCCGCGGCTTGGCTGCCCTCACTGGTCGTAGTCGTGTTTATCGCCGCCGCGTCCGTGGCGCCGCAGGAAGCCGTGCGTGCGCCCTGGTCCAGGCCCGACTACCTGCGCCGGGTATCCAAGATCGTTGGCAGGTATGCCCGTGCCGGTGACGCCGTGCTCTACATCTTGGCCAACTCGCGAATCGTCAGCCAGGGTTACCCCGGCCCGTTCCGTAAGCTGCGCGACGTAGCCCTAGCCGAATCACCGGCCGCCTCCGAGACGCTGAACGGGACCGAGGTCAACGCGGCCGTACTTCGCAGTCGCTTCGCCAGCGTCACCCGCGTGTGGGTCATCAGCGACAACGGCCGTCGGCTACCCGCGGTACAAGATGCGCTGGACATCGAGAAGCTAGCGCTAGTCGGGAAGATGCGGCTGATTGGGAGCTGGCACACGAGGAACGATCTCCTGCTGCTTTTTGCACAGCGGTGAGCCGGGAGTCCCGGGCCGTCGAGTAGGGGGCGCTACCAGAGGGACCGGCGCACTGCGGCAGGAGGCCCGGCGGCGGCTGCGGGAGGCCGTCGGCCGTCACCAGGTGGCGGCGGTCGGCTTATGTGGCGGCCGCCGCCAGCCCGCCGCCTGTCAGGCGTCCGATTAGCTGCTCCCGCAGCCTGCTCCGTCCCCTGTGCAGGCGCGACATCACTGTGCCGATGGGCGTTCCCATGATCGTCGCGATCTCTTTGTACGCGTACCCTTCGATGTCGGCAAGGTACACCGCGACACGGAACTCCGCTGGCAGGTCGCGCAGCGCTCGGAAGATGTCGGAGTCGGGCATCCGGTCCAGCGCTTCGATCTCCGCCGAGCGCGGCCCCGGTGCCAGGGGGTCGACAGGGAACTGCCACTCTTGCAACTCGCCACAGGCCGCCTCCTGCGGCTCGCGGCGCCGCCTGCGGTAGCCGTTGATAAACGTGTTGGTGAGAATCCGGTACAGCCACGCCCTGAGGTTCGTGCCCGACCGGAACTGATGGAAGGCCGCGAACGCCTTTGCTGATGTCTCCTGTACCAGATCTTCGGCGTCGGCCGGGTTATGGGTCATCCGGAGCGCAGCGGGATAGAGCTGGCACAGCTCAGGAACGACATCCCGCTCGAATCTGACACGCTGCTCGGTCATCTTGTTGGTCAACCTCATCGTTACTCCGGCGCTAGTAGCGTCTCTCACCATTAAGACGTCTCAACCTGCTCGATTGTGAAGCTACGTATGTGAAATCGGCATAAGGTGACAGAAATCACAGAACGAGGAGGGGGCCTGCGCCGCGGTCCGCCGCGGCCGTCCGGCGGCCGCGGTCAGTTCGCCGCCACCGCGGATCTGTACAGTGCGGCGACGTTTGAGCCGAAGGTGGGCGAGTACGAGATCGCCGGCGTGAGTCCCCCCTGTTCGTGTCCGCCGATGACGCCGACTACAACGCCGTCTCCGGTCGCGGGGCTGACGTCGGAGAGGAACGGCCCGCCGCTCCGCCGCTTGTGCCGCCGGTGAAGCCGTCACAGTCGAACTGCAACTGCTGGGCGCTGAAGTTGGCAGTATAGTTCTGGCAGCTGATCGGCCGTTGCCGCGTGTTGGGATATCCGAGCACTCGTACGACGCCGGTCGGCTGCTGGTCGACGCTCAGTTGCTCGCTGCCGGTCACATCCTCGATTCTGCTGCCTGCCGAGCCTTTGACGATGAGGAAGGCCACGTCGTCGTCCGGATCGCCGGCCGAGGCCCACGCCTGGTCGACGATGACGCGGGCCGTGGTCCACACGCCGTAGGGCGCCTTACCATCGTGGTAGCCGGGCACGAAGGTGACCTGCCGCGGGCTGGCCATGTAAGGAGCCAGGCAGTGAGCAGCCGTGATGATCATGTCCCGCTGTGGGCTATGCACGACGCTTGCCGTGCAGAAGTGGGTCGTTGCGCCACTCGCGCTTGTCACGAACAGCGCGCCGACCGCGGGTACGCCCGTGAACGACGTGGCGCTCAGCGGCACCGACGGCGTCAGCAAGGGCGGGGCGGCGTCGGCGGCGGTTCCGGCGGGAGACGCCATGACAATCGCATACACGATCAACATCATGATGCTGATCAGGGACGCTGACCTGACGACAAGCTTCCTGGCCCGTGCGAGCGCCATCTTCGGACGGCGGGCCGCTGAGCGGTCTGCTCCGAGCCGGCTCGGAGCAAGCTCGTATGTCCGCGCCTGCCTGCGCCGCGTGCGCATCGTGCCTCCCTGCGAGCCGGCGATGGTGCCCGGGGGCGGCCTGCCAAAGGTGTCACCCGCTTCGATTCTCCGGGTGGCGTATCAGTCGGGTATCAAGGAAAACTGGAAAGAAGCTGAATCCCGGCCGACCTGTCACTTATTGTATGCAGAACTGCTCTGTCAGTAACGGTACCCCGGCCGGGCGGATGCCGACACGACTTGACGGGTCGCGGCTGATTCTCCGCCGCATCGACGCGAATTCCACTTAACGATCATGAGGCGGACGGCCCGGAGACCATCCACGCTGAGGGCCTCTGCCTAGCCAGCTTGGCACGCCGCGTTCAAATGGCGGCGGTGAGCCGAGGGCCGTAGGCTACCCGCCTAACCTACCCCCCGCCCAGCGGGGGGGCGGCAGGCGTTTCACGGGATGCCGGGCGGGCGCTCCTTCTGTCGCTCCGTCCAGGCTCGCATTCGTGCGGGGTAACCGACGATCTGTGCGTCATACGCGGGCAGGCCGAGATCGCGCGCGATCTTGCGGATCACTGCGGGCGAACCAACGCGCCGGCGGGTCCACTCTCCATCAGCCGCGACAGCGACCGCGGTGGTATCCGTGGCGAACGTCTCCGGTTCCACGTAGAACTCCACGCCAGGCCTGCTGCGCGTGAAGGCGATCAGCGCAGCGATGTCGGCCGGGGTCGCCTCACGGTCGAGCTTCGTTGCGGGTTCCGCCCGCCGGTTACTTTGACGGCGACGCCATTTCATGCCACGCACTCTAGACGCTCGGACGAGTTGCGCCGAACACGTCGCGCCGCGACGTCACCCGCAGACGGCGCGGCACCGCGGCGGCACCCGCCCGCGCGCAAGCTCAGAACGAGTACGCGGGGTTGACCTGTGCGCATTCGCTGCCGCCTGAGGCGTTTTCCGGAGTCGAGCCAGGCGGCGGCGTGGCGGAGCCCGTAGCCGAGGACGCGCCGGCGGCTGACGGGGCCGGCGGCGCGTTCGGTGACGCGCTCGGGTTGCTTCCCGGGTAGGTGGTACCGCTCGGCCAGTCGGCGCCGATCACCAATGTCACCGACGTGCCGGAGCGGTGCATCGTGCGGGCGGGCAGACCCAGGGCGTTTGCGACAGCCTGCGCCTGCGCGCGCTCTCCCGGTCCGTAGGTCAGGCTCGTGGTGATCGTGTAGGGGGCGTCGGCGCTGCCCGCTGACTGGGTGAAACCATCGCTGGCGAGGGTGGCGGCGATGTCGTGAGCACGACCGGCCTTGCCAGTGCCGTTCTCGACGGACACAGGCACCGCCGCCTTGTCCACGGCGGGCGTCGGGCTTGCGGTGGCCGGTGACGGGGTCAGGGTCGGGCGGCCAGCCGAGTCGCCATCGGTGAGCGGCGTATCGGTGATCATGTCGTTGAAAAGCTGCCGTGCGGTCGGCATGGCCGGGGAGAGCCAGGCGGCCGGATTGCCGGGATACGGCACCGTCGGCATGGTGACGAACGTGATCCGCTTCGTCGGCACCTTGTTGAGATCCCTCGTGAGACCGACCAGATTGGGTACGCCGTCCAGCCCAGGGTCCACGGTTATGGCCTTGGTGGCGTCATTGGCGACGCGGTAGAGCGTGACCGGGTTGGTCAGCGTGGTTGTGCTTTTCATCTTCCTGATCAGTGCGCTCAGGTACATGTGCTGGGCCTGCGTACGGTACAGATCCCCGCCGTAGAGGAAACCGTGCCGGGTGCGCAGGAACTCCAGCGCCTGCAGGCCGACTATCACATGGGTGCCCTTGGTCAGGCGGAGATGGGAGTCGGGATCGAACACGTTGGCGCTGACGCAGACCGGTACACCGCCGACGTCGTCGGCCATGTTCACCACACCCACGAAGTCGATCATGACGAAGTGGTCGATGGTGATGCCCGTCAGCGCGTGTACTGCCGCGACGGTGCAGCCCGGACCGCCGTCTTGCAGACTGGACGTGATCTGCACGGCCTGCTGCGCGGGGTAGACATGACCTGACGGGCCGGTGCACTGCGGAACGTTGACGATGGTGTCGCGCGGGATGCTCATCACGGTGGCGTTCGTCCGGTCGGCCGACAGGTGAACGACCATCTCCACGTCGGCATTCTGCCCGGGCCCGCAATCTCCGCCGATACTGCAGTCCGCTGAGTTTGAGCGGGTGTCAGAACCGATCAACAGGATGTTCAGCGGCGTCCGGCCGAATGGATCCATCTTCTCGCCACCTTGCGAAGCTCCCAGGTCCAATGGCGCAATCTGTAGGTTGGCGTTGAGTCGCAGGTACAACATCGTTCCGGCGGCGATCAGCAGGAGGATGGCGCCCACGGCAGTCCACAGTAGAATCTTGCGGCGGCGACAGGGCCGCCGGGCGCGACGCGCGCCACCACGAGAGCGGCCACGGCCTTGTCCGGCGGCACTCTCCTGGCCGGCACGGCGGGCACCCTGCTGGCCGGGGCCGGGCGGGCCCTCCCCATTGCCGCCCGGGATTTGGCCGGAGCTCGCGCCGGCTGATGGACCGTCGGCCGCACGCTCGTCATCTCCTTGCCCTACCATGGATGGGCGCGCGGAATGTGCGGCGTCCCCGTGAGGATGGTCATCTCGCCCTGATCCGTCATGCTCACGTCCTCAACACTCCCCGACGGCGCCCGCAGAACCGTCAGTTGGTGCTCGGCATGGGACTCGCGAGCTGGGCTCCTGCTTCAGAGACGCCGGAGCGATAGTTCCGGTTTCCTTGATTGTGCAAGGCTGGCGGGTTGGGTAGATCCTATTTGTGTCCGGCATCGGGCGGGCCATGGCCCGCGCGGGGCCGATCAGATCCAGCTTGAGAACCACATCCGGGCGTACCAGGCGCTGTACGGGATCACCTTGGCGGCGAGGATCGGGTACAGGTAGAAGAAGTTGATCGCCACAACGAGCAGATAGCCCCCGGCGATGGCCGCACCGAGACCGCGCCGCAGCGGCGACGAGCTTGCCGAACCCATGATCAGGCCGAGGCACAGAGTGATGGCGAGTATCAGGAACGGATCGAACGAGACCGCATAGAAGAAGAACTTCGTCCGGGCCGGAAAGGCGAACCACGGCAGCCAGCCCGCTGCCACCCCCAGTAGCACCGCGCCTGCCCGCCAGTCCCTGTGCACGAGCCACCACACCGCAAGCGCTGTTATCGCGGCGATGGAGGCCCACCAGATCGCCGGCGTGCCGATGGCCAGGATCGCCTGGGAGCAGTGCGCCACCTGGCAGCCGTTATGCCCGGCGGTCGGGCTCGCGTAGAAGAACGCCACCGGCCGGCTCATCACCAGCCATGTCCACGGCTGGGACTGATACGGATGATGTGCATGCAGGTGGATGTGGAAGCTGAGTATCTCCTTGTGGTACTCGAACAGGGAGTAAAGCGCGGAGATCACCGGTGTCGTGACACCGTGCTGAACCGCGTAGTTCCTGTCCCAGCCGATGCTGGAGGCGAACCAGCCACTCCATGACGCCACATAGACGGCCGCAGGCACGGCCACCATCGACAAGAGCATCCATGAACCGTCGCGCGCGAGTGTCCCACGGCGGGACGACCGGAATCCTGCGGCACGTCGCGCGCCGATGTCCCAGGCCAGGCAGAGCCCTATGAAGGCGAGCACGTACCAGATACTGTCCCACTTGGAGGCGCATGCCAGGCCGAGGCAGACTCCGGCCAGCACCCGCCACCAGCGAACCCCGAGCCGGGGTCCGGGACCGTCGGAGTTGTCCCCGCTCGCCCTGCCCTTCGCGAGACGGGCCCGCGCTCTATCGCGGTCGATCACCAGGCAGCCGAAAGCCGCGAGCACCCAGAACATGAGGAAAATGTCGAGCAGTGCCGTGCGGCTCATGACGAATTCGAGCCCATCGAGTGACAGCAGGAGACCCGCCACGCAGCCGAGCAGGGTCGACCTGGTCATCCGCCGGGCAATCCGGGCGAGCAGCAGAATCGACAGCGACCCGATGACCGCTACTGCGAACCGCCATCCGAATGGGTTGAGGCCGAACAGCCCCTCACCGGCCGCGATGACGACCTTGCCCATCGGGGGGTGCACGATGAACTCGCCACCCGGGGCGAAGATGTTCGTCTGGCCGCGCGCCACCATCGCGTCGGTGTTGCCGCCTACCAGGTTGTGCTCGACACCGTAACGCAGGATCGCGAACGCGTCCTTGACGTAGTAGGTCTCATCGAAGACGATCGATCGCGGTATCGACAGCCGGTCGAACCTGAGGTAGGCGCCGAACGCGGTTACCAGTAGCGGGGCCGCCCAGCCCCACAGCCGCCTGGACGGCATCGGCGGGGTCGGCCGGCCAAGCGGCGGCCTGCCAGCGCGTCGTTGTTCGGCTGGGGGCTCGACCTCGGTGTCAGTCATCGGAGGCCATCGTACGGGGTTGCGGGCCGTACGGGTGGCCGTCCCCGTAGACGCCGATTGGCGTGGCGGGTAGCGGGGTCAGCACGAAGGGTAATCGGGATGCAAAGGGGCATGAAGGAAACGATCCCTGGAACCTTGATCGTCGCCGCCGCGCCGATCGGATGCGCCGGCGACGCCTCTGCGCGGCTGGCGGCGGCGCTCGCCGGTGCTGCGGTGATAGCGGCCGAGGACACCCGCAGGATCCGCAGGCTCGCCGCTGATCTTGATGTACGGCTGACAGCCCAGGTCGTATCGTGCTATGAGGCGGTCGAGCAGCGGCGTGCGGAGAGCCTTCTTGCCGACCTGAAGGCGGGCAGCGATGTTCTCCTGGTAACCGACGCCGGCGTGCCTGGTATCAGCGATCCCGGCTACCGCCTGGTCAAGGCGGCTACCGCGGCGGGAATCCGGGTCACCGCCCTGCCCGGGCCTTCCGCCGTGACCGCGGCGCTCGCGGTGGCTGGCCTGCCGAGTGATCGCTTCTGCTTCGAGGGCTTTCCACCCCGGCGAACGGGTGACCGGGCGCGCCGCTTCGCCGAACTCGCGACTGAGCCGCGCACACTGGTGTTCTTCGAGTCGCCGCGGCGGCTGAGCGTAACCCTGGGCGAGCTGGCAGAGGCATTCCGCCCGGGACGGCCCGCGGTGGTGTGCCGTGAGCTCACCAAGACCCACGAGGAGATCCGCCGCGGCACCCTCAGCGAGCTCGCGGACTGGGCGGCGGACGGTGTGCGGGGCGAGGTAACGCTGGTCGTCGCCGGCAACGCGGGCGAGCATCGGCGCGGCGAGGACGCCGGCCGCGCCGCCGCCGAGGTGGCCCGGCTCCAGGCGGCCGGCCTGACGACGAAGGAAGCGATCGCCGCGGTCGCCGCTGATTTGGGGCTGCCGAAACGGACGGTCTATGACGCGGTAATCGCGAACAGGCTCCGTGGCCGCCCCACCTAGGCTCGCGGGTTCTGGCCGGGCCGCGCAGATGACCGGGAAGGTGAGCTGCTCGCCGCGCGACAAGCTCAGGGCGGTCGTGGCTGGGCGGCGTCGGGTGCGACATCGCCCGGGCCCTCACCGGCTGCCGCGCCACCGGGGCCCGCCGTGGCTGGCTGGGCTGGCGTACCGGCGGGCGCCGGCGCCGGGGCGGGGGCTTCAGGCTGCCGCGCCGCTGCCGCGGCGCGGCGTTCGCGCCGCGCCAGCAGCCGGTTCCCGATGGGGTTGCCGTCGCCGAACACCATCGCGGTGGCCAGGCAGGCGAACGGGACCGCGGGCAGCAGGTACCTGTAGTCGAATTCGGCGGTGGCGGCCGGCATCACGATCATGGCGACAGCGACGGTCCAGGGCAGCAGGATCTCGCCGCCGAGCTGCCGCCAGGAGATCACCATCCCGCCCAGGCCGATCGCGAGCAGCAGGCCGAGGATCGTCCCAGGCAGGAACACATACTTCTGGTACACGCGCATGACACCCGCGTATGGCGCGACCACATGGGTGAACTCGCTGCCGCCCGCGTAGCGGGTAAGAGCGAAGTGCGCGCCGAAGCCATGGCCAGTCGCGGGCTTGCGGGCGGGGCCGTTGCTCGCGCTCGCGAACACGTACTCGCCGTAGGTGATCGGATCAGGGAACACCTTGCGCTTCCAGGCGAACGAGCGCCAGCTGTCGTCCCAGACGACCCGGGCATAATCAAGCGGCTGCGCCTCGATCGCCCGCGTCGCGAATCCCTTGGCCAGCAGGTTGGTCAGGGGCGAGAACTCAGGTGGCGAGAAGCGGCGGAGCGGTGCGTCCGCGCTCCAGATGTATTCCTGGGACAGCATGCGCTGGCTCGGCGGCGTCGACGTGCACAGGGCTGTCTCATCGGGTGGCAGGTCGAGCTTGCCGCAGTCCGCGAAGGCCATCACCCGGGAATACAGGAAGATCCCGGTGCTCTGGGTCATCGCGTACTGGTGGTACCACGCGTGGAACCACAGCACATAACCGCCGACAGGTACCGCGCAGGCGATGACGCAGGCCGTGACGGCGCGCAAGCCGACGCGCCGGATCAGCAGGTAGACGACGAGGATGGCGAGTAGCGGCAGCCCGACTGACCGGGTGATCCCGGCCAGCCCGAGGAGCAGGCCAGCCGTCGCCGTCCGCGCGGTGCCAGGCTTTGGCTGCCACATCACTATCGTGATGGCCGCCGTGAGCAGGAAAGCGAAAGGTGTGTCCGCCATCAGCAGGTGCTCAAGCTGGATCTGGTAGGCGTCGTAGAGTGCCGGCACCGCCGCCAGCGTCGCTATCCACGGCCGGACTCTTGAAGCGGTGCACGAGCAACGCATAGATCATGACGCCAATCGCGAGGCCCATCAGGTGCTGTGAGACCGTCACGACCGCGAAGCTGTGCAGTGACGCCAGCACGCGCAGGTAGATCGAGTAGCCCGATGGTCGCGTCGGGTCGGGCCTGAGCGCGCCGACCGCAAACACCAGGTACTGGTAGGAGTCGTTGAACCACAGCACCCAGCGGAAGCCGAGCATCGTAATGGCCCGCAGAATGATCGCCGGCACAAGGACCGCCACGAACAACCAGTGCCGGGCGAGGAGGGCTGCGATGGGCCGCCTTGATGCCGGGGACAGCGCGACTTCTCCCCCCGGCAAGACCTTCACACCCGTGTCCTCCTACCTACCAGTGCCCGTCTGCCTAGCCGTCGGATCTCGTCAGTTCGCGATCAGTACGAATGTTAACCGCCGCAGAGATTCCGTAGCATCCCGGCGTCCGGCCGACGTGGCAGCCAGCAGCCACAACGAAACGCCTGACAGCGAGTGCGGCCGCCAAGCACCCGTACGGCACCACAGGAAGGATATAACGGTAGTCGAAATCCACCGTCAAAGGAGGAATGACCAGCAATGCGACAGCCGCCGACCAGCACAGCCATGCCACCGGGCGGCCTGTCCAGCGCTCTTCGCTCCCGCCGGGCGCTTGCCCATGCCTGGCGGCGCCGGCTGCGGGGCGCCCGGACCGGCGCCGGACGACGAACTGGGCGATCGCGGCCGCTGGCGGGATGACCAGGATGAGTGCCACCAGAGGGCCGCGCAGGTAGATGTAGCGCTGGTACGAGCGCATGAAAGTTGCGTATGGTGCCACGACGACCGTCGCCGCGTGGCCGCCCGCATAGGCGCGCGCGACGGTCGCCGCGCTGCGCCCGTCCGGCTCGGGCCAGGTCGGGAGCCATGTCTTGGTTCCCGCAAACGTATACAGGCTGGCGGTATACCCGGTCGGATAGGAGGTGCGATCCCAGGTGAAGGCGTGCCCGATGCTGGCCGCCACGGTACCCGCGTAGCCACCCGGCTGTGCGGCGATTGCCCGGAGCGCGAAGCGCATGGCGAGATCGTTTTCCTTGGCGCTGAACACCTGACCGTGCCGCCAGTGGAACGGCGACGTGAGCTGCCAGACCTGGGCCGACGAGGCGGCCCGCTGCGGCGGCGGCAGCCGTGGGCATAGCCACGCCTGCGCCGGTGGCGGCCTGATGACGTCGCACTCGGCGAAGGCCGCGGCCCTGCCCCAAAGATAGATCCCCCCGGTGGAGTCCAGCGCGAACTGGCCGTATATGGCGTGGTACCACAGGACGCAACCCGCGAGCGGTGCGCCTGCGGCGGCGCATGCCGCCGTGATGGCGCGCCAGCCCACCCGGCAGATGATGAGATAGCCGACTGCGATCGCG
Organism: uncultured Actinomycetota bacterium; assembly: GCA_963820395.1. Classification (GTDB taxonomy): domain Bacteria; phylum Actinomycetota; class Actinomycetes; order Streptosporangiales; family Streptosporangiaceae; genus DATFVJ01. Next base: position 60,305 of record CAWGAE010000013.1, read on the forward strand.
ATCAGCGGGATACCGACTGGCCGGGTGAGCGCGGCCAGCACGAGCAGGGCCGCCGCCCCGGCCGCCCGCCAGGCGCTCATTCGCCGCCTGCGGGACGCCGGAGGCCAGCACAGCACGGTCACGCCGGCGATGGCCAGGAAGGTGAACAGCGTGTCGGCAAGGAGCATCTGTTCCAGCTGTATCTGGAACGCGTCGAACAGAACCGGGACCATTGCGACAGTCGCGCCCCACCCGGGGAGCCCGAACCTGCGCAGCAGCGCGTAGCCAACCGCAGCGGTGGCCAGGCCGAGCAAATGCTGTAGCGACGTGACAAGCACGAGGCTGTGCAGCGGCTTGACCAGCCAGAGCAGGACGGGGTACCCGATCGGCCGCATCGGGTCCGGCCGCAGCCGCAGCGCGATCGCGACGTAGTCGAATGAGTCGTTGAACCAGAAAGCCCAGCGGTAACCAAGCTCGGTCGCGAGCCGCAGCGCGGCGCCCGCGGCGAGCGCGATGGCGAAGACGCGATGCCGGAAGACAACGCCGCGCGCGGCCGCGCCGACACGCGCGATCGGACGCGCAGCGGGCACCGGCTGATCCTCGGTGGCGCAGTCTCTCGGGCGCCTACGTAGCAACGCTCGTGGCCTCCCTTCCATCCCGCCGCACCCCTGCGGTTGATACTGTGCGGTCGTCGCGATTGATACTGTGCGCTCGTCGGCGCCCTCGCCGAGCCGAAGCGACCTCGGGCGCCACATAGCCTGGTCCTTAAGTTCGCGCGAGCGTCCGGTCGCGTTGGCTACCCGTGGGACACCCAGCCGACGGCAGCCGATGGGGGACAGGCCGGGCAGTTGCGGCAACATGCATAACGGTAGCGACCTCCCGGTGGTGCCGGGGGTGCCACCGGAGCGCTGGAGGAGACGACGTGGAACTGACCGTGCTGATGCCATGCCTCAATGAGGCGGAGACGGTTGCCACCTGCGTGCGCAAGGCCGCCGGCTTCCTTCGCGAGCACGGCATCGACGGTGAGATCGTCGTGGCGGACAACGGCAGTACGGACGGCAGCCAGCAACTCGCGGAGCAGGCGGGTGCCCGGGTTGTCCCAGTCTGCGAGAAGGGCTACGGCAATGCGCTGATGGGCGGCATCGTCGCAGCGCAAGGCCGGTACGTCATCATGGGCGATGCGGACGACAGCTACGACTTCACCGCCCTCATGCCGTTCGTCGTCGCGCTTCGCGGTGGCGCCGACCTCGTCATGGGTAACCGGTTCGAGGGCGGGATCGCCCCTGGTGCCATGCGACCGCTGCACCGGTATCTGGGCAATCCGCTACTGAGCTTCATCGGGCGGTTGTTTTTCCGGGTCAAGATCGGTGACTTCCACTGCGGCCTGCGCGGCTTCCGCAGGGACAGCATGCTCGCGCTCGGCTTGCAGGCGACGGGCATGGAGTTCGCGAGCGAGATGGTCGTCAAGGCCACACTGGCCAGGCTGAGCGTCGTCGAGGTGCCGACCACGCTGGCACCCGACGGCCGCAGTCGCCCCCCGCACCTGCGCAGCTGGCGCGATGGGTGGCGGCACCTTCGTTTCCTGCTGCTGTTCAGCCCGCGCTGGTTGTTCCTGATCCCCGGGATCGCGCTGCTCGCTCTTGGCCTGCTGATCGGTATCGCGGTCGTGCCCGGGCCGCTCACGGTCGGGACCGTTTCCTTTGACGTGGACACCCTGGTCGGGGCGTCCGCGATGGTGATCATCGGTTTCCAGGCCGTGCAGTTCGCGCTGTTCACGAAGATCTATGCGAGCGCCGAAGGCTTCCTGCCGCAGGACCGGTGGGCTACGCGGGTGCTACGGGTCTGGAGCCTCGAGCGAGGCTTGGTGGCGGGCGTGCTGCTCGGGGTGGCGGGCCTGGTCGGCGCGGTGGTCTCGATCTCGGAGTGGAAGGTCGCGAGCTTCGGCCCGCTGAACCCCACCCACTCGCTTCGTCTCATGGTGCCGTCCGCGACCGCGCTCGTCGTCAGCTGCCAGGTCATCTTCGGCACGTTCTTCATGAGCATTCTGGGTATCCGGCGCACCAGGCATCCGGCGGCCGAGGCCCTTGCCGATGACGAGAACCGGGCGGCGGGAGCGACGCCCGCGAAGGGCGCATCGCCGCTCAAGGGCGGGGCGCGGTCCGCAAAGAGCCCCGTGGCGGAGGCCACGCAGCAGGCCGGTCGCGAGCCCCAGGCGGGGCCGCGGCCGCCGCAGGCGCCGCGCCGGGCGGCACAGCAGCCTGGGAAGCATCCGGCGGACCTGTGGCCTCGGCAGGGGCCAGGAGAGTCGGTCGAGGCCGGGTCGCAGCCGGGCTGAAGGCCGCATCGCCACGGCAAGCCCGGCTGACAGCCGGATGCGGAAGCCCGGCTGACAGCCGGATGCGGCGAGTGGTCAGGGCGCCTTGCGCACCTGGCTTGCGCGACGGCGCCTCGCCTGCTTGCCGCCCTGCTCATAGAGCCGGAGCGTCATGTCATTGATTGGCCACACCCGGACCAGCCGGAACCGGGGCGCGCTGATGACGCCCGGGTCCGGCTGGTTGCGGCTGACCTCCACAAGCCAGACTCGTTGGAACCGCCGTAGCCGCCGCTCGAGTACTTGTCGCGGAACCTCCGTACCGCTCAGGTTCCCTGCCGCCACCGCGGATTCCTTCAGCCCGATATCGCGCAGCCACGTGAACCCGTACGGGTAGACGGCGCCGAGGTCACGGAACCCGGGTCTGAGGTAGACCACCGCGTCGCCGGACCTCGCCTGTGCCCGCAACAACTGTGCCGCCGCCCTGATGTTGTCTCCATGACCCGACGGCCGGCGGATTGCCTGCTGCATGGGCAGCGTAAGCAGCGCGAGCATGGTCACGGCGGCAATCCGCCAGAAACGGCCGAGTACGGTGAGCCCGGCGCCCGCCAGCAGCGCGAGGGCGGGCAGGCAGAACACGACATAGCGATCTATGTAGATGGGCTTGATCTCGGATACCAGGATCAGCGCGGCGGGCGGGAGGAACAGCCAGGTCGCACTGAGCCAGAGCAGGCCCTGCCGGGCGGATCGCCGGTGGCTGCGCGAGCGTTCCGGGTGAACGGCCCCACGCAGCCGGCCGCCAGCGTTGCAGGCCGCGCCCGCCAGGCCAAGCGCCGAGATGAGTACGAACGACGCCTCCGAGCCTGTCAGGGTGGAAAGGAGAGCCAGCACATCCGCGACCGTGGGTCTCCTTAGCCATGCGAGCTGATGCCGCTCGTGCCAGGCGAGCAATGCGACAGGCACGATCGCGGCCAGGGCCAAGGTGGCCGCGATCGCCCAGCCGCGTGCGGTCCCGGTTGCCCAGCCGCGTGCGGTTGGGGTTGCCCGGCCACGTGCCGCGCCGGAACACGAGCCGGCTGCCGTGACCGCAGCCGGGTCGCGGTCCGGCTCGCCGCCGCGGGACCCATGCTTGCGTGCCGTCGCGAGCCATATGGCGTGTGCGGGAACGATCAGCAAGCCGAACATGTTCAGGAGGCCGAGCGCGACAAGCGCCAGGCCGTATCCGACCGCCCAGCGTCGGCCAGGTTCGTCGATGGCCCGGATCAGCAGATAGCTCGCCAGGACCGCGACGGCGGTCACCACCGCGTATGAGCGCGCCTCCTGGCCGAACCTGCTGGTCATCGGAAGCGTCGCGAAGACGAGTCCGGCGAGCAGGCCAGTCTGCGGTGACCCGAGCCGCCGGCCGGTCACCGCGATTCCGGAGGCCGCCGCCGCCATCGCGATCGCCGAGGGAAGCCGCATGACGAACTCGGTTGTCCCGAACAGCTGCGCGAGCGGCCACATCAGCAGGTAGTAGGCGCCATGTACGGCATCCACGTGGCCGAGCATCCGTATCATCTCGGGCAGGGATCGCCTGACCGCCGTCACCGTGGCTGCCTCATCGCGCCAGAACGACGCGGAGCCGATGCCCCACAGCGTCACCGCCAGGGTCACCAGGGCCGGCAGGACAGGCATCCACTCCGGCAAGCGCATCAGATGGGGTCGCCTCGTGCGCCCCAAATCCGGGCCGGTGACGACTACGCCCGCCTCCCCGGCGCGTGGCGAACGGTCGGAGCGCTGGGTGGAAGCGGTCACCGGCGCGGGTCCGGTGCGCGCGGCTTGATCAGGAAGACCCCCGGTAGCACGTGGCGGGCAGGCCCCGCCTCAGCTGCGCACGCATTGCGCAGAAGAGGGGGAGGCCAGAGAAGCTCCCAGCCCGGCTTATCAGTTCGAGCCTGCGCCCCGATGCCAATAGGCTTTCCGCATGCCCTCGCCGAGCAGCCACATCCTAACGGCCGCAGCCTGGCCGTACGCCAACGGCCCGCGCCACATCGGGCACGTGTCGGGATTCGGTGTCCCCTCCGACATGTTCAGCCGCTATCAGCGGATGGCAGGCAGGCAGGTGCTGATGGTGAGTGGTACCGACGAGCACGGCACGCCGATTCAGGTACAGGCCGACTCGGAGGGCATGAGCGCACGTGAGCTTGCCGACCGCTACAACCGTGTGATCGCCGAGGATCTGCGCGGCCTCGGCCTGTCCTACGATCTGTTCACCCGCACCACTACGCGCAACCACTACACGGTCGTGCAGGAGATGTTCACCGGGCTGTACAAGAACGGCTATGTGTTCCCCAAGACCACGCTCGGCGCGATATCCCCGTCCACGGGGCGCACGCTGCCGGACCGATACATCGAGGGCACCTGCCCGATCTGTGGTTACGAGGGGGCCCGTGGCGACCAGTGTGACAACTGCGGCAACCAACTGGACCCAGTCGACCTCCTCAACCCGCGTTCGCGGATCAATGGCGAGACGCCGGTTTTCGTGGAGACCGAGCACTTTTTCCTCGACCTCCCTGCGTTTACCGAGGCACTCGGAAGCTGGCTGCAGAGCAAGAGCGGCCAGTGGCGGCCGAACGTACTCAAGTTCTCGCTCAACCTGCTCAGCGATTTGCAGCCCCGCGCGATCACCCGCGACCTTGACTGGGGGGTGCCGGTACCGCTTCCCGGCTGGAGAGATCGCCCGGACAAGCGCATCTACGTCTGGTTCGACGCCGTCATCGGCTACCTGTCCGCCTCTATCGAATGGGCGCGCAGGTCCGGTGACCCTGATGCCTGGCGGGCGTGGTGGCAGTCGCCTGACGCGGAGTTGTACTACTTCATGGGCAAGGACAACATCGTCTTCCACTCCGAGATCTGGCCTGCCATCCTGCTCGGCTACAACGGCCAGGGTAGCCGTAACGGCCAGCCGGGCGGGCTCGGCGCCCTCAAGCTGCCGACCGAGGTCGTCTCCAGCGAGTACCTCACCATGGAGGGCCGTAAGTTCTCGTCGTCGCGCAGCGTCGTGATCTACGTGCGCGACTTCCTCGGCACGTTACAATGTAGATGCGTTGCGTTATTACATCGCGGTCGCCGGGCCGGAGAACCAGGACACCGATTTCACCTGGGCCGAATTTATCCGGCGTAATAACGACGAGCTCGTGGCCAACTGGGGGAATCTGGTCAATCGCACCGTCTCCTTTGCCGCGCGCAACATCGGCGAGATTCCGGCGCCTGGCGACCTGCTGGACGTGGACCGGGCAATACTGGAGCGCTCCCTGGAATCGTTTGGCAACGTTGGCTCGCAGCTTTCCCGTAGCCGGTTCAAGGCCGCGATCACGGAGGCGATGCGGACGGTGGCGGAGGCGAACAAGTACCTGTCCGATCAGGCTCCGTGGAAACTGCGCGAGTCCGACCCGGACCGTATGCGGACCATTATGTACGTCGCGCTGCAGCTTGTCGACGATGCCAAGACACTGCTCACCCCGTTCCTGCCCCATTCCTCTGACCAGGTGTACGCGATGCTCGGCGGTGCAGGCTCCTGGTCCGGAATGCCGGAACTACGGGAGGTCAACGAACCGGACGGTACCGGTGACACCTTCTCCTATCCGGTACTCATGGGAGATTACCGAACGGCTGCGCGGTGGGAATCAATCCCGGTACGTGCGGGCACGCCGTTGCGTCCGCCGTCGCCGTTGTTCGCCAAGCTCGACCCGGCCATAGCCGAGCAAGAGGTCGCACTGCTGGCGGGGGAATGACCGCCCGACCCCGGGGCGGCGGATACGCGGGTTGGCCGGTCATCGCAAACCCGCTGCCGGTCGGCCGGATGACGGCGGTCGCGCCCTGATAACCGCCGAGGCGTTCGACAGCCACTGCCACCTTGACCTGCTTGACGTGCCCGTGCCGCAGCGTGCTCGCGGACGCCCGCTCGGCCGGCATCAGCCCGGTCGTGACGGTGGGTTACAACCTGGAGTCGTCACGCTGGGCAGCGCGGTGCGCGGCGGAACATCGCCAGGTATACGCCGCCGTCGCGATCCACCCGAACGAGACCGGCGCGGCGGGCGATGACGCGCTCGACGAAATCGCGGCGCTTGCCGGTCTTCCCCAGGTGCGCGCGATCGGCGAGACGGGCCTCGACTACTACCGCGACTGGTCGGATCGGGAGGTGCAGCGGCAGTGGTTCCGCGCGCACATCGACCTCGCCAAGCAAACGGGCAAGGCGCTGGTCATCCACGATCGCGAGGCGCACGGGGATGTGCTGCGCATCCTTGCCGAGGAGGGCGCGCCGCCGGCAGGTTGTCTTCCACTGCTTCTCCGGTGATGAGGAAATGGTCGAGGCGTGCGCCGACGCAGGCTACTTCATGAGTTTCGCCGGGAACGTGACCTTTGCAAGTGCCGGGCCGCTGCGGGCTGCCGCTCGCGCCGTGCCGGCCGGGCTGCTCCTGGTGGAGACCGATGCGCCGTATCTGACACCGGTGCCCCGGCGTGGCAAGCCGAACTCGCCAGCGATGATCCCGTACACGGTAAGCTGCCTCGCCGAGATCCGTGGTACCGATCCAGCTGAGCTTGGCGCTGAGATAATGGTCACCGGTGAGCGCGTTTTCGGGCCCTGGTGAAACCATGGGTCCGCGTGCCTGGCGGGAAATCGGGCCCGGCGGTGCGGTCATTGCCGCCGGGACGGTGCTCGCGCTCGGGCTGAGGCTTTACCAGCTGAGCCGCCCTGGCTACCTGTTCGGGCTTACCGATTACGACGACGGGTGTTACGCGGCGCAGCCCTGGTGCGGCGCCGGCCGCGGCCACGCTCGACTGGTACGCATTGCTCGGCGCCACCGCGGTGTTGGCGATGTTCATGTGGCCATCGGAGTTCTACGTGCACTACGCGGCGTTCTTCACCCGCGCACGGTTCGTCTGGCTCGACGGCACCACGTTCGGGCGGATGCCCTGGACCCGCTCGCTCACGACATGCTTTGCCCGGCGATTTAGGCTCATTATGCCCTACGGCGGCGGCGGCCCCCCCACTCCGGGTGGGTTGTATGCGCAGGTGGGCGGTGGTCGGCAGCCATGGGCGGCGGTGGGCAAGCACCGCGGGACCCGGCTGGCGTGGCCGGGTGAGTGATCCCGCTGGCCCGGCCGGGCAAGCAGAGCAGCCGCGCCTGCTCGGGCCGGCCGACATCCGCGAACTCGCCCGTCGCCTCGGTGTCCGGCCGGCCAAGCGGCTTGGCCAGAACTTCGTGGTCGATCCGGGTACCGTGCGCCGGATCGTGCGGCTGGCGGACCTGTCGCCTGGTGATGTGGTCCTCGAGGTGGGCCCCGGGTTCGGCTCGCTCACCCTGGCGCTGCTGCCCGAGGTCCGCAAGGTCGTCGCGATCGAGGTGGATGCCGCGCTGGCCAGCGCGCTGCCCGAGACGGTCGCGGCAATGCAACCGCAGTTCGCCGGGCGCCTCGAGGTGGTCAACGCGGACGCGGCACGGGTGCGGGCCATCCCGGGTGCGCGCCCCACCGTCCTTGTCGCGAACCTGCCCTACAACGTCGCGGTTCCCGTGCTGCTGCACCTGCTCGCCGCCACCACGTCGCTGGCCCGCGGCCTCGTCATGGTGCAGGCTGAGGTGGCCGACCGGATGTGCGCGCGGCCGGCAAGCCCCGCGTACGGTGTGCCGTCGGTGAAGCTGGCCTGGTTCGCGGCGGCGCGCCGGGCCGGCCCGGTACCGAGGACCGTCTTCTGGCCCGTGCCAGGGGTCGACTCCGGCCTTGTCGCCTTCACCCGGCGGGATCCGCCGGAGACCTCGGCCAGCCGAGGTGAGGTATTCGCCGTTATCGACGCCGCGTTCGCGCAGCGCCGCAAAACGCTGCGGGCGGCGCTGGCCGGCTGGGCCGGGTCTCGCGGTGAGGCCGAGCGGTTGCTGCGGAGCGTGGGAGTGGACCCGGGCGCCCGGGGGGAGACGCTCGGAGTGGTCGATTTCGCCAGGATCGCGGCGGCCAAGTCCGGTTCGGTCCAAGGCGGCGAACCGAGCGCCACATCCGGTCCGAGATGACGAACCAAGCGCGCGGGCCAGATACGATCAGTTGATCGTGACCGGTTTGATCGCCCGCGCTCCCGCCAAGCTGAACCTCCAACTGTCCGTCGGGCCCCTTCGGCGTGACGGTTTTCACGATCTGGCCACCGTCTTTCATGCGGTGTCGCTGTTCGATGAGGTGACCGTAAGGCCCGCGGGCAGGGTGACGGTCGGCGTCGAGGGCGAGGGTGCCGGGCACGTCCCCGCTGGCCGCGGCAACCTTGCCGTCCAGGCGGCGAACGCACTGCGCAAAGCCACGGGCATCAGGGACGGTGCTGAGATCTTGATCCGCAAGCGGATCCCGGTGGCGGCGGGTCTGGCCGGCGGCAGCGCGGATGCCGCTGCGACCCTGGTCGCGTGCAACAGGCTATGGAGAGCTGGCCTTGGCCCAGCCGAGCTGTCTGAGCTCGCCGCCGGGATCGGCAGCGATGTCCCTTTCAGCCTCGCCGGGGGTACCGCCGTTGGCCTCGGCCGGGGTGAGCGGCTGACACAAGCACTGGTCAGCGGGAGGTACCACTGGGTCCTGGCGGTTGCGGACGCAGGATTGTCCACCGCGACCGTATACGCCGAGTGCGATAGGCTCCGCGCCCTCCCTGCCCCGGCTGACCGGCCCGCGGGCCGGGTCGAGCCCGGCCGGTCCACGCGCTCCGGCAGGCGCGATGTCAGCCGTGATCTGCTCGCCGCGCTGCGCTCGGGCGATGCCGCCGCTGTCGGCGCGCTGCTCAGCAATGACCTGCAGGCCGCTGCGGTATCACTCAGGCCGCAGCTTCGCCGGACCCTGGAGGCGGGCCGTGAGCACGGCGCGCTCGGGTCGATCGTTTCCGGCTCCGGTCCGACCTGCGGCTTTCTGGCCAGGAGCGAGGAACACGCGCTCGAGCTCGCCGCCGCGCTCGCCGGGGCGGGCGTGTGCCGTCAGGTGGCCCGCGTCAGCGGCCCCGCACCCGGCGCGATGGTCACCGCGCAGGCGGCAGGCCGAAGTGGCGCCCCATGAACCGGGCCGCGAGCACCGTGAACCTCGTCAACCTCGAGAACGTCAGGAAGGCCTACGGCCCGCTCCTCCTGCTCGACGGCGTCTCGCTCGGTGTGGCGTCCGGCGAGCGGATCGGGGTGGTCGGGCGCAACGGCGACGGGAAGACCACGCTCGTCTCGATCCTCGCCAGGGTCGCTGAGCCGGACACCGGCCGCGTGACGCACGGCCGTGATCTGCGGGTGGGCTACCTGCCGCAGCATGACGGTGCCCGGGGGACGGTGCGTGAGCTGGTGCTCGGCGCTCGGCCTGACCACGACTGGGCGGGCGATCCGCGCGCACGGGACGTGATCAGTGCATTGCTGCCAGGCGTCGAGCTGAACGCGCCGACCGGCCAGCTTTCCGGCGGCGAGCGCCGCCGGGTGGCGCTGGCCCGGCTGCTCGTCGCGGGCCCCGACATTCTCGTCCTCGACGAGCCCACCAACCATCTCGACATCGAGGCCATCAACTGGCTCGCGGGCCACTTGCGCGACCGCGGCATCGCGGTCGTCGCCGTGACCCACGACCGCTGGTTCCTCGACGCCGTCTGCGAGCAGATGTGGGAGGTCACCAGCGGCCACGTGCACAAGTACGAAGGGGGTTACTCGGCCTACGTGCTCGCCAAGGCGGAGCGGGACCGGATCGCCGCGGCGGCGGAGCGGCGGCGGCAGGGCCTGCTCCGCAAGGAACTCGCCTGGCTGCGCCGCGGCCCACCGGCCCGCACATCCAAGCCGAAGTTCCGGATCGACGCGGCCAACGATCTCATCGCAGGTGAGCCCGCACCTCGCGATGCCGTCGAGCTGACCCGGCTGGCCACCGCGCGGCTCGGCCGGACCGTGGTAGGCCTGCAGGACGTGACGGTGCGTGCTGGTGACCGGACCCTGCTTGATCACGTCAGCTGGCAGCTCGGACCGGGCGACCGGGTGGGCATGCTCGGCGCCAACGGCAGCGGCAAGACGACCTTGCTCCGGCTGCTCGACGGGACATTGCCCGCGAGCGATGGGATCGGGGTGGAGGGCGGGGTCGCACGGGGCAAGACCGTACGGATCGGGCACATGTCGCAGGAGCTGACCGAGCTCAACCCATCGCTGCGGGTGATCGAGGCTGCCGAGGAAGTCCGCCGTCAGGCCCGGATCGGCAACCGCGAGCTGTCTGCCAGCCAGCTTCTGCAGCGGCTCGGGTTCTCCGGCGGGCGCCAGCAGGCCGTCGTATCGACGCTCTCCGGCGGCGAGCGGCGGCGGCTAGAGTTGCTGCGGCTGCTGATGGACGAGCCCAACGTGCTGCTACTCGACGAGCCGACAAACGATCTCGATGTCGAGACGCTGACTGAGGTCGAGGATCTGCTCGACGGCTGGCCGGGCTCGCTCGTCGTGGTCAGCCACGACAGGTACTTCCTCGAGCGAGTCACCGATCATGTGCTCGCACTGCCCGGTGATGGCAAGCTCGCCTTTCTCGGCGGCGGCGTGGACGAGTATCTCGCAATGCTGCAGGCACGTGACACCCGCCGGGCGACGCTGCCCGGGCGGCCGGCGGCGGCCCCGGAAGTGCGCGCGGGTTCGGCAGGCCGTGCCCGTGCGGCGCGTAAGGAGTTGCAGCGGGTTGAGCGCCGCCTCGACCGGCTCAACGCGGAGGAGTCCGAGCTTGCCTCGTCGCTCGCCGCCCAGACGAGCGACTACCGCAGGCTCCTCGAGCTTGGCGACCGGCTGCGTGGAATCCAGCAGGAGAAGTCCGAGCTTGAGGAGCGCTGGATGGCGCTCGCCGAGGAGGCCCAGGGTTAAGGGCAAGCCGCCCGCGTTACGGTGACCCGGCGTCGAAGGGTGCGAGCAGGGCGCGCAACAGGGCGGCTAGCTGGGTGCGCTGATGCGCCGTGAGGTCCGCGAGCAGGGCGCGCTCAGTGCTGAGCAGCGCGGCCAGGGCAAGGTCTACCCGCGAGAGCCCGTCCTCGGTAAGCGACACGAGCACACCGCGCTTATCCTGCGGATCGTGGTCGCGGCGGACCAGCCCCGACTCTTCCAGCCGGTTGATCCGGTTCGTCATGGTGCCGGAGGTGACCATGGTCGCCCGGAGCAGGTTTCCCGGGCTGAGCTGGTATGGCGGACCCTGGCGGCGCAACGAGGACAGCACGTCGAACTCCCAGGGCTCGAGCCCGTGCCCGGCGAACGCGGCGGCGCGGGCGCGGTCGAGGTGCCTGGCGAGCCGCCAGATACGGCTTAGCACCTGAAGCGGCGCCACGTCGAGATCAGGCCGCTGCGCGTGCCACTCCTCGACGAGCTGATCCACCTCGTCCGTCACGTGCCCGGCCCGGTCTGCCGCCGTGCCACCCGCCGTGCGGTTCATGCCGGACAGTATATCTCTTGACATCGAGAGATAGCTGGCGAGAATCATCTCGACATCAAGATACCGGAGGATGACATGCGGGATCCGGCCCGATGGGATCCGGCACAGCGGGATCCGGCACAGCGGGATCCGGCACAGCGGGATCCGGCACAGGGGATGGTACCGGGGCAGTGGGATCCGGCGCAGTACCAGCGTTATTCGGATGAGCGCTCGCGGCCGTTCTTCGAACTGATCGCCCGGATCGCCGCCACGTCACCGCGTTACGTGCTCGATCTTGGCTGTGGAACTGGCGACCTCACCGCGGCGCTGGCGGAGCGCTGGCCCGACGCGGAGGTGGTAGGCGTGGACAACTCGGCGCGGATGCTCGAAGCGGCGGAGGCGACGCTGGCCCGGTTTCATGGCCGCAACCAGCGCCGGGCGCCCACCGGGTCACTCACCTTCCGGCATGGCGACGTCAGGGAGTTCGTGCCCTCGCGCGCCCCAGACGTGATCGTCTGCAACGCGGTGCTGCAGTGGGTTGCCGGTCATCATGAGCTAGTGTCCCGGTGGGCCGCGATGCTGCCGGCGGGCGGCTGGCTCGCGTTCCAGGTACCGGCCAATTTCGACCAGCCGAGTCATCAGATACTTCGTGAGCTCGCCGGCTCTGCCCGCTGGCGCGACCAGCTGGCGGGCGCGGCCGTCACCCGCCAGGCGGATCAGCCCCGCGACTACCTCGAACTGCTCGCGGGCGCCGGATGCGAGGTGGACGCGTGGGAAACCACCTACCTGCATGTCCTGCACGGGGACGATCCCGTACTCGACTGGTACAAGGGCTCAGGCCTGCGGCCGGTGATCGCCGCCCTCGGACCAGATCAAGCCGCCGAATTCCTCGGCGAGTACGCGGGCCGCCTGCGTGCCGCCTATCCGGCGCGCAGTTTCGGCACCGTCCTGCCGTTCCGCCGCGTCTTCGTGGTCGCGCGCAGGAGCGAGTGAGGGCTGCGTTCCCCGACGCGGTCCCCGCCGCAGATCCCCGCCGCCGCGGTGGCGCCTCGGCGCTGTCGGTGCGCGAGGCAGGGCGACTCAGGATGGTCCAGCGGGCCGAGACGGCGAAGACGGTGGGAAGCAAACGGTAAGGTCACGCACCGGCCGGTTCGTCGGCCAAGGCGGGCCTGGCAGGCATGCCGGGAACGACCGGGACGCGGCGAGCGGCGGCTCGTCCCCGTGGCTCCTTCTCCTTGCGCTGGCGCCGCTGGTCGCCCTGGGCGGACAGGCGCGGCCGGGCGTCCAGGCCTGACAACCCGTTCCAGGCCAGGTTCACCAGGTGCGCGGCGACCTCGTCCAGCTTCGGCTTGCGCGCGTCCAGCCACCATTGCCCGGTCAGGGCCACCATGCCGACCAGCATCTGCGCATACATCGGCGCGAGCTTGGCATCGTAGCCCCTGGCCTTGAACTCGGCGCCGAGGATGTGCTCGACCTCACTGGCGATGTCGCTGAGCAGGCTGCCGAAGGTGCCGGTGCCCGACGCCGCATGCGAATCGCGGACCAGGATGCGGAAGCCGTCGCCGCTTTCCTCGATGTACTCGAGCAGCGCCAACGCCGCTCCCTCGAGCTTCTGCCGGTAGTGGCCGTCGGAGAGCGAGGCGGTGACCATGCTGAGCAGTCGCTGCATCTCGCGATCGACCACCACGGCGTAAAGGCCCTCCTTGCCGCCGAAGTGCTCGTAGACGACGGGCTTGGAGACTCCGGCCTGGGCCGCGATCTCCTCGATCGAGGTGCCGTCGAAGCCTCGTTCGGCGAACAGGCGGCGTCCGACACCGAGCAGTTGTTCTCTGCGTTCGGCGCCCGTCATCCGCTTTCTGCGGGATCTCGGTGATGACTCGCTCACCGGTGAATCATGGCGGCTATGCCGTCCGGCCCGCATCGCCGCGCCTGCGGGTCATCGACCCGAGCGTCCGGCCCGCCGAGCCGGTCTGCTTCGCGGTGAGGCGATCGGCGTCGGGCCACCGGACGTCATAGGCGAGACCCAGCTTCTCGAACGCCCAGATGACGCGGGCCCCCGGGTCGATCTGTCCCTTGAGCGCGCCGTGCCGTGCGCAGGTCGGATCGGCGTGGTGCAGGTTGTGCCAGGACTCGCCGAACGAGGCGATCGCCAGCCAGGCCACGTTGCGTGACTTGTCCCGCACTTCGAAAGATTCCTGCCCGAATGTGTGGCAGACCGAGTTGATCGACCAGGTCACGTGGTGCAGCAGCGCTATCCGGACCAGGCTGGCCCAGAAGAACGCGGTAAGCGCACCCACCCAGGACATCGACCAGAGGCCGCCGATGACGGCGGGCAGCAGCAGCGAGGCGGTGACGATCCACGGGAACGACCGGGAGACGCGGCGTATGTCGCGGTCCGCGAGCAGGTCGGGCACGAAGCGCTGCTGCGACGTCCTGTTGGCGTCGAACAGCCAGCCCATGTGGGCGTAGAGCAGGCCCTTCGTCAGCGCCTTCCAGTCGTCGCCGAAACGCCAGGGTGAGTGCGGATCGCCCTCGCGGTCGGAGTACTTGTGGTGGCGGCGGTGATCGGCCACCCAGGTGAGAACCGGACCCTCGATGGCCAGGCTGCCGGCGATGGCGAGCGCGATCCGCAGCGACCGGGTCGCCTTGAACGAACCGTGCGTGAAGTAGCGGTGAAAGCCGACCGCGATGCCGAGCCCTGAGATCACGTAGAAGACCAGCCCGATCACCACGTCATGCCAGCCAAGGCCCCAGCCCCAGGCGAGCGGTATGGCGGCGAGCACGGCGAGGAAAGGCACGGCGACGAAGAGCGCGACAAGAACGCGCTCACCGGTGCTCGAGGGCTCGGGCTCGATTTCCGGCGGCGGCGAGGTGCGGGGCGGCCCGGCCGCCGTTGCTGTCCGGGACGTGGCTGGCTCACTGGCTGGGTCACCGGTGGCGTGCGCTGGTTCGAGCAGGGCACTGCTGCCTGGGCGCTGGGGGGACGTAGCTGTCATAGCGCTCCTTCGTAGCATTGCTGCCTTGTTGCCTGGCCCGGAAATCTCTGCGACGCACTGATACCTAGCTTACGCTACCGTAAGCTACGCAGCCGTAGGTTGTGCAAGGCTACTGCGGGGATCTCGCCAAGGTGCCGCCAGAGTTATGCCGAACGGCTGCCGCAGGTCATCTCACTATCCGAGATGGTGCGAGTGCTCTCGGTGCGTTGCTCGCCTGCTGTCGGCCCGTCGTAGCGATCCCTACCCGGCGTGGTGGCCCTATGCGCCGCCGTGGTGGCCCTAACCGCGTCCTGCCCGGTACGTGGCAGGGCGTAGCGACGCGGCCGTGCACATGACGCCGCGGCCGAACTAGCCGGAGCCTCGACCTCGGCCTTGAGGTGCTCGACCTGATCCGAGGCGGCGATCGAGCGCAGACGCTGAGACGTCATCGGTCCAACGTTCGAGGCGATCGCTGCTCCTAGCTGGAGGGCTATGTACGCCGCCCAGTGGTCCAGCTGCCTGACAGGACGGGTACGTTCGAGACGTCGGGGCCAGCACTGGCCAGGGGGTGGACGCGATGCCGGCCGGTAGGGTTAGGCGACGAACCTATTCCCGGATCGTCTAACTGGCAGGACATCAGGTTTTGGTCCTGAGAACCGAGGTTCGAATCCTCGTCCGGGAGCCTGGCAAGTTAGCGGGCAGGGTACGGCGCCGCTCTCACCAGCGGACCGCCACCTTGCCAGCGGTCCTGGCGGTATCCTGCGGGGGTCGGGCGCATGAACTGGCACCTCTCCCGCCGCGCCCGTGTGATCGTCGGCCGCGAAATCGAGGAGCCCTGGGGAGTGAGCGTGAGCCGCCCGGCAGCCGTCATCGTCCTCGCCGCCGGCGAGGGCACGCGAATGAAATCACGTCTACCCAAGGTCCTGCATGAGCTGTGCGGTCGCAGCATGCTCGGCCACGTGGTGATGACCGCCCGCCAGATCGATCCTGAGCGGCTGATCGTGGTGGCAGGCCACGGCCGTGATCTGGTCGCCGCGCATCTCGCCGAGCACGCGCCAGAGGCGCGCGTGATCGTGCAGGAGCGGACCGGCGGGACCGGTCACGCGGTGCGCATGGTGATCGACGCGATCGGCGTGATCGACGGCACCGTGGTCGTGACATACGGTGACATCCCGCTGCTGCGGGCGGAGACGCTCGCCAGGCTCGCGGCCGAGCACGCCTCCGCTGGCAATGCCGTGACGGTGCTCACCGCACGGGTCGCTGACCCGGCCGGGTACGGCCGGATCGTCCGGGATCAGGACGGGACCATGACCGAGATCGTGGAGGACAGGGACGCGACGCCCGATCAGAGCGCGATCACCGAGATCAACTCAGGCGTCTACGCCTTCGACGGTGCGCTGCTCGCCGAGGCTGCCAAGCGCGTGTCTACCGCCAACGCCAAGGGTGAGGAGTACCTGACCGACGTCGTGGCCATCCTGCGCGGTGACGGGCATCGAGCAGGGACCGTCCCCGTCGCCGACGCCGCCGAGGTTGAGGGGGTCAACGACCGTGCCCAGCTCGCACGGGCCCGGCGGCTGTGCAACGATCGGCTGCTCAACTACTGGATGCTCGCCGGCGTGACGATCATCGATCCGGCCACGACCTGGATCGACGTCGACGTGACCCTCGAGGCCGACAGTGAGATCTGGCCGGGCACCCAGCTGGAGGGGCGCACGGTGGTCGGGGCGGGCGCCCGGATCGGGCCGGGCTGCGTGCTCAGGGATACGACCGTGGCCGAGGGCGCCACGGTGACGCACTCGGTCTGCGTGTCGGCGCAGATCGGCCCTGGCGCTTCCGTCGGGCCGTTTGCCTACCTGCGGCCAGGGACGTTGCTCGGCCCTGGTGCGAAGGCGGGCACCCACGTGGAACTCAAGAACGCGGTCGTTGGGCCAGGCTCGAAGGTGCCGCACCTGTCCTACGTGGGCGACGCGGAGATCGGTGAGCACTCGAACATCGGCGCGGGCACGGTGTTCGTCAACTATGACGGGCTCGCGAAGCATCGCTCGACCATCGGCGATCATGTGCGGGTGGGCAGCGACACCATGATCGTCGCGCCAGTGCACGTCGGCGACGGCGCCTACACCGCGGCGGGTTCGGTCATCACGCAGGACGTCCCGCCCGGGGCGCTTGCGGTTGCCCGCGCGCGCCAGCGCAACATCGACGGCTGGGTGGCGTACGGGCGCCCCGGCACTCCCGCGGCACGGGCGGCCGAGGCGGCCGAGCGGCAGCAACACGAACGACAGGCACAGCAGGCCAGCGAGGGAGCGGGAGATTGACAGGGATAACCGCGACAGGAGCCAAGCGGCTGCTGCTCTTCTCCGGCCGCGCGTTCCCCGAGTTCGCGCAGGACGTGGCGACGTGCCTTGGCATCGAACCAACGCCAACTACGCTGCGCGACTTCTCGAACGGTGAGATATTCGTCCGGTTCCTCGAGTCGGTGCGCGGATGCGACGCCTTTGTGCTGCAGAGCCACACCGCGCCGATAAATCAGTGGATCATGGAGCAGCTGATCATGGTCGACGCGCTCAAGCGCGCCTCGGCCAAACGGATCACCGTCGTCGCGCCGTTCTTCGGCTATGCGCGCCAGGACAAGAAACACCGGGGCAGGGAACCGATTTCGGCCCGGCTCATGGCCGACCTCTTCGTGACCGCGGGCGCTGACCGGCTGATGGCCGTCGACCTGCACACCGCCCAGATCCAGGGCTTCTTCGACGGTCCCGTCGACCACCTTTTCGCGCTCCCGATTCTCGCGGAATACATCGAGAGCAGGATCGACCTGGCCCAGGCGACCGTCGTCGCGCCGGACGCGGGCCGGGTCCGGGTGTGTGAGCGCTGGACGGACCGCCTCGGATGCCCGCTCGCGATCATCCACAAGCGCCGTGATCCAGATGTGCCCAACGACGTCAAGGTCTATGAGGTGGTCGGCCAGGTCAAGGGCCGCACCTGCATCCTGGTCGATGACATGATCGACACCGGCGGCACGATCGTGAAGGCGGCCGAGGCACTTTTCGAGCAGGGCGCCGCGCGGGTGATCGCGACGGCCACGCATGGCGTGCTCTCCGGGCCCGCCGTGGACTCGCTGAAGAACTCGAGGATCAGCGAGATCATTCTCACCGACACGCTGCCGATCACGCAGGACAAGCGGATCGACAAGCTCACCGTCCTGTCCATCGCACCGATGATCGCCCGGGCGATCCACGAGGTATTCAGCGACGGTTCCGTGACCAGCCTGTTCGGCGGTCAGAGTTAACTGGGTCTGGAAGACATCCCCGGCAAGTTGGCGCCGGACCCAGTCGCAGCCCTGCTGTACCTGCCTGGTTGCGCGCAAGCTGCGGGGTGTCGGCTAGACTGCCTAGGCTGCGGCTCGCGGGGATTCCGCAGCCCGCGTGAGTGACCCAGCCTGAGTGACCAGCCTGAGCAAATCAGCCGTTCCCGCCTGAGGAGTTACCGCCGTGCCCGAGGTACGCATAGCCGCCGAGCCGCGCAGTGAGTTCGGCAAAGGCCCTGCCCGCCGCACCCGGCGCGCGGGCAAGGTGCCTGCCGTCCTGTACGGCCATGGCACCGATCCGCGGCACGTCGCACTACCCGGCCATGCCCTGATGCTGGCGCTCAAGACGCCGAACGTGCTGATCCGGCTTGAGGGCCTGCCCGGCGGCTCAGAACTCGCCCTGCCCAAGGCGGTGCAGCGCGACCCGCTGAGGGGATACCTCGAGCACGTGGACCTACTCCTGGTCGAGCACGGTGAGAAGGTCACCGTCGAGATACCGCTCCAGTTGACTGGCGAGATTATCCCCGGTGGCCTTCTCGACCAGCAGCTTGTGCAGATCCCGGTCGAAGCGGAGGCCACCAGGATCCCGCAGTCCATCGAGGTGGACATTGCGGGCATGGACGTCGGCGCGTCGGTGCACGCGGGGGACCTGACGCTGCCGCCCGGCGTGACGCTCGCCACCGATCCGCAGATTCTCGTGTTGCACGTGATCGCCGCGCCAACCGCGGAGCAGATGGAGGCCGATATCGGCGCTCCGGCGGAGGCCGCGGAGGCGCAGGCCCCGGCGCCAGTGGAAGGCGCGGCTCCCGCGCAGGCGGAGGAGTCCGGCTGACGCCGAATGGCGCCGCGATGAGACGCCCTGACACGATGAGACCCGCAATGCGAATGAGACGCTGCAATGAGACGCTGACATGCCCGACGAGCGCTGGCTAGTCGTCGGGCTTGGTAACCAGCCGCCGGAGTACGCCGCTAACAGGCACAATGCGGGCTTTATGGTCGCGGACCTGATCGCCGACCGGATGGGCGCACGCTTCAAGGGCCACCGGGCACGCGCCGAAGTGGCCGAGGGCAGGCTGGCGGGGTCGCCGGTGACGGTCGCCAAACCCCGGTCGTTCATGAACCTGTCCGGCGGCCCGGTTGCCGCGCTCCGTGACTTCTACAAGGTCCCACCGGAGCGGATCGTCGTGGTGCACGACGAACTCGATCTGCCGTTCGGGACGATCCGGGTCAAGCTGGGTGGCGGGGACAACGGGCACAATGGCCTTCGCTCGATCACCCAGGCACTCGGCACCCGTGAATACCACAGGGTGCGGTTCGGCATCGGCCGGCCGCCGGGGCGGATGGATCCGGCAGCCTTCGTGCTGCGCGACTTCCCCGCGGCGCAGCGCCGCGAGCTGCCGCTGCTGATCGACCGGGCCGCGGACGCGGTAGAGACCTTGCTAACGGCGGGGATCGTTGTCGCACAGAACGTCTTTAACGCCCGTTAGGTACCGGTCGTTCCTGGGCCTAGTCTACTATCGCATCCGCTTCCCGATAGCGCTCAAATGACGTCAACCGGATGATTCCGGTACGCGTCTTCATGGCGGGGAGCATGCCTGAGCGGCACAACCGGCGCCAGCGGCGCCGATGCCGTACCCGGCGCATCGTGGCGCTGGTAGGTCTGCTCAGGGCAGAAGGGGCGGTCGGGCGTGGAAGGTCGAACAGCTGACGCGGGGGGCGGCCAGTTTGAGCTGGCACACCTGCGCTCCGATATCGCGCACGTCGATGTGGCGGATGCCTCCGTCCGCCTGGACCGGCCGGTATCTGCGCGGCGTAGCAGCCGCGGATTTTCTCTGCGCGCTCGCGGCTGCCGTTCTCGCGCTTATTGTGCGGTTCGACGCCGGACCGCAGCTGCCCACCCACTACCTGGCGTTCAGCCTTGGCCTGCCCATCTTGTGGGTGCTCGCAGCGGCACTTTCCGGCGCCTACGACGCGCGGTTCATCGGAGTGGGGTCGGACGAATTCCGCCGGGTCCTGAACGCTGCGGTGAGCCTCACCGCCGCGGTGGCGATCATCGCCTATGCGACGAAGACCCAGGTTGCCCGCGGTTACGTGGTCATCGCCCTGCCGACCGCGGCCGTGCTGGACCTGACGGCACGCTACTGGCTGCGCAAGCGGCTGCACCGGCGGCGCGGTGCGGGGCTGTGCATGCGCAGGACCGTGGCCGTCGGTCACCGCGATGCCGTGGACATCCTCATCACCGAGCTTCGCCGTGATCACTACCACGGCCTGAGGATCGTCGCCGTGTGCCTGCCTGACGGGCGGCTCACCTCGCAGGAGGTCGAGGGCATGGCCGTCCATGGCAACCTCAACGAGGTGGCGCTCGCCGTCGGCCGGTCGGCTGCCGACACGGTGGCCGTACTCGGCTGCCCGGAGATGGACGGCCTCCGCCTGCGCAGGCTCGCCTGGGAACTGGAAAAGACAGGAACGGATCTGTGTGTCGCGCCCGCGCTACTTGACGTCGCGGGCCCGCGCACCACGATCAGGCCGGTGGCGGGGCTGCCGCTGCTGCACGTGGAGCACCCGGAGCTGTCCGGCGCCAAGCAGGTGATGAAGGCGCTGTTCGACCGGGTCGCGGCCGCGGCAGGCCTGCTTGTGCTCGCGCCGTTCTTCGCGCTGATCGCCATCGCCATCCGGTTCCGCGAAGGTGGCCCGGTCCTGTTCAGGCAGACCAGGGTGGGCAAGAACGGCCGGCCTTTCACCGTCTACAAGTTCCGCACCATGGTGATCGACGCCGAGGAGCGGAAGGCGCAGCTCACTGGGCACAGCGAGGTTAACGGGGTGCTTTTCAAGATCCGCAGAGATCCGCGGATCACCAGGACGGGTGCCTGGCTGCGCCGCTATTCGCTGGATGAGCTGCCGCAGCTTCTCAACGTGCTGCTTGGTGACATGTCGCTGGTCGGGCCCCGCCCGCCGCTGCCGGAGGAGGCGGCGAAATATGGTGACTACGTGCGGCGCCGGCTCGTCGTCAAGCCAGGCCTCACCGGACTGTGGCAGGTGAAGGGCAGATCCGATCTGTCCTGGGAGGAATCAGTGCGGCTTGACGTGCGCTATGTGGAGAACTGGTCGTTCGCACTCGACCTGCAGATTCTCTGGAAGACCTTGTCGGCGGTGGTTCGCGGATCGGGTGCCTACTAGCGCTGCGGGAACAGGACCTGACCCGGGAACCTCACTGGGGACCGGCCCGCGAGGAAGGCCGCAGTTGGTCATTGATGACGATCGCCTGGCGCATGATCTCGCGACCGAGGCCGGACGGCGACTGCTCGACCTGCGGGACCGCGCGGATTTCGGCGATCAACGGGCGTTGCGCGCCGCAGGTGACCGGCTTTCCCATGAATACCTGACGGCTGCGCTCGCGGCGCATCGCCCCGGCGATGCTGTGCTATCCGAGGAGGGCGAGGACGACCCGGTGCGCCTCGCGGCCCGCCGGGTCTGGATTGTCGATCCGCTCGACGGTACCCGGGAGTTCGGCGAGGCCGGCCGTACCGACTGGGCAGTCCATGTCGCGCTCTGGGCACGCGCAGACGTGGCCCCAGTCGGCCGCGCGGACCCCGGGCGGCTCGTGGCTGGTGCCGTGGCACTTCCGGCCCAGGGGCAGACGTTCAGCACGGTGCGTACCGGCCCAGCTACTTCAGCTGGCGCAGTTGCTTCAGCGAGCACCGCAGGGCGAGGGCCCTGGCGGCACCGCGAGCGGTGCCGCCAGGATGGGGCTCGTGGTAAGCCGCACCCGGCCCCCTGAGTTCGTGGCGCGGCTTGCGACCGAGATAGGCGCGGACTTGATCCCGCTCGGCTCGGCCGGCGCCAAGATCATCGCGGTGGTCGCCGGTGCCGCCGACGCTTACGTCCACACGGGTGGCATGTACGAATGGGACTCGGCCGCGCCGGTGGCAGTCGCGCATGCGGCCGGCCTGCACGCGTCGCGCATCGACGGCCGACCCCTCGCGTACAACCAGCCTGACCCGAGCCTGCCGGATATCGTAGTCTGTCGGTCGGCCATAGCAGAAATGTTGCTGGCAGCGATCCGGTCGGCACGCACCGCGGACGGGACCGTGGATGGCGCGGCACAAGGTGAACCGGCCGCCGTTGACACCGCCCCTGGCCGACAGGGCTGACCCAAAGACACTGACCAGCGAAACAAGTAACCGACCTGCGACGAATCTGCCTGGTGACTGGATGATGAGTGCAACTACACGCGACTACCAGCTCTCACAGCTTGACGTACTGGAGGCCGAGTCGATCCACGTGATGCGCGAGGTAGCGGCCGAGTTCGAACGGCCGGTGCTGCTTTTTTCCGGCGGCAAGGATTCCATCGTCATGCTGCGGCTGGCCGAGAAGGCGTTCTGGCCCGCCCGGATCCCCTTCCCTGTCATGCACGTGGACACCGGGCATAACTTCGACGAGGTGATCGCTTTCCGTGATCGCCGCGTCGCTGAACTTGGGGTCCGGCTGGTCGTGGCCTCGGTACAGGATGCCATCGACGACGGGCGGGTGACCGAGGAAACCGGCCGCTCCGCGAGCAGGAACCGGTTGCAGACGACCGCGCTGCTCGATGCGATCGAGGAGTACCGGTTCGGGGCGGTGTTCGGCGGGGCACGCCGCGATGAGGAGAAGGCGCGGGCAAAGGAGCGGGTGTTCTCGTTCCGTGACGAGTTCGGCCAGTGGGATCCGAAGAATCAGCGGCCGGAACTGTGGAACGTCTACAACACCCGGATCAGGAACGCGGAGCACATCCGGGTGTTCCCGCTGTCCAACTGGACTGAGCTCGACGTGTGGGAATACATCGGACGGGAGAGCCTGGAGATCCCGTCGATCTACTTCGCGCATGTCCGCAGGGTCTTTGAACGGGACGGCGTGCTGCTCGCCGACACCCCGTTCATCAACCGCGCCGACGATGAGATGCCGTTCAAGGCGATGGTGCGTTACCGTACTGTCGGCGACATGACGTGCACGGGTGCGGTGAAGTCGACCGCTTCCACGGTGGCTGAGGTGATCGAGGAGATCGCCGTGACACGGATCACCGAGCGCGGGCAGACCCGTGCGGACGACAAGACGAGCGAAACCTCAATGGAAGACCGCAAGCGGGAGGGGTATTTCTGATTCACTCCCATCTGGTGGTGTTCGGCGCTCGCGCTCGCCGCGGGCATTTAGCACGGCAGGCTTAGCTCGACTCAGCTCTTACGGCTACACAGACATCGTCGGCGCGTGTGGCCGTCGCAACGGTGGCCTGGCAGGAAGCAGATTGACTAAACGATCTTGACGCTAGGGCCACCCGACAGCGTCCCCGCGAAGATGGGGCCCATCGAAATCTTTACTAGTGATGGCTTCAGTCGCCGCGCTGACGGCCTCTGCTGATGTGCCAGCCCTGGCGTACCCGAGGAACAGCAGCACGCTGGCCAGGGTGAGCAGGATCCAGCCGAAGTGACCGGTGACAGTGTCCCAGTCGTTGATCCCATGCAGGATAGCGGCCATGACGAAGCCGGTGCAGCCCAGCGCGATCGCTGCCTGCTTGACCATCCCACGACGGTACTGCTGGATCGCAAGTCCGATGAAGTAGCCAGCAATGCCTGCCCACAGCGCGTGGCTGATCGGATCGGTCAGAAACCGCCAGGTGCCATCGCTGAGGACTACATTCATCACACCAGGTAGTGATCCTTGTAGGATCGCGGCGCCAAGCTGGGGTATGAGGCCCGCAGTGAGGTAGAGGTAAGCCTCGGCAGCCCCGAAGATACTCCCACTGATCGCGCCAAGGAACAGGTAGTCGCGTGGCTGGAGCTTCAGCCACGTCTCCCTCTTCAGCCAGGTCTCCGCTTTTGCGTGTAGCAGGAGCAGTGCGACCACGGCGACCGCGATGACCGGGACCAGTTTGGACAGCTCCTCGGGAATGCCGATCGTAAAGGTGGTGATGAATGGGTTACCCGTGTCGCCTTTTGAGTTGAGCAGGTCTTCAATGCTGCGGATTGGCAGGCTCGCCAGGTAGCCGACACCCACGACCAGCGCTACCGGACCCCACGAGATGTTCTTAGGACGGACAATTACCCAGAGCAGCAGCAGCCACGCCACGGCGAAGTATGTTGCGAAGATCCAGGCACCCACCCGCCAGTTATGACCGGCGAGTATGAGAGCGCTGCATGGCACGACCGTCAGGACCACGAGCAGTCCCATCGCCCAGCTATGTAGCTGCTTGTCCTGCATCCAGGCCCGTACTGGCACGAGCGCATCCAGCAGCGATACTGCCTTGCCCCCGTGGTTGCTGAGCTGCTCCTGCAGGGTCCGCTGGTCAGCGGATGTGTATTCAGTAGTCATGGCTTCCCCCTACTTGGTTCGATGTTGAGTTACTGAGGCGCCGATGTGGACGAGGTGATAATCCCGTTGTCCACGGTAAAGGTGGCGGTATATGGCGTTTCGGTACCGGCATTAGTGTTGTGCAGGTCGAACGTGAACGTCACGCCGTCCCCGGACTCAGTAGTCTCGTTGACGTTGTCAAACCCGGTCGGGGTCGCCCAGGTGACGTAGGTGTTGTAGTTGCTGTTCCATCCCGCCTGCACCGACGGGCTCAGCAAGGCTTGATCGCAGCCGGTCGTGGCAATCGGGTGTAACGGGCGGTCTTCTCTAACGGGAAGTATGGGATCTCGGTGTAGAGGATCTCACCGGGAGTGAGAGGCTCTCTGGCGAACACGCGAGTAAATCGGGGGAAGCGTGCGCCGGAAAATTCTCACATTGGCTGATAGGGAGGAAATCTCCCGTTGCCTTGCCGCACATATGCAGCAAAAGGACATAGCCGCCGCGATCGGCCGGAACCCGTCGGTGGTGTCGCGCGAAATCGCCCGGCACGGTGGGCGGCGGGCATACCGGGCGCACCGTGCCGATACCCGCGCCGGGAAGTCCCGGAGGCGCCCGAAATGCCGGAAGATCGATGCGGATCCGCGGCTGAGGGAACGTGTGGCCTGCGATCTGCGCAGAGCCCGGTCGCCGCAGCAGATCTCGGGCAGGCTGTGCTATGAGCGCAACCGCGGGGAGACGGATATGGCGGTGTCGCACGAGGCGATTTACACCTGGCTGTACGCATTGCCGAAGGGCGAGCTCGCGGCGATGGAGATCGCGCTGCGGACCGGCCGGACGCGCCGCCAGCCGCGGGGCCGGGCCCGCTCCAAGGGTGCCCGGATTGTCGGGATGGTATCGATCTCGCAGCGCCCCGCGGAGGCCGAAGGCCGGAAAGTCCCTGGCCACTGGGAAGGCGACCTGGTGATCGGCCGGGCCGGGAAGACCGCGATGGGCACCCTGGTGGAGCGCAAGAGCCGCTACCTTGTCCCGGTCGCGCTGCCGGACGGCCGGGACGCCGGCGCGGTCCGTGACGGTGTCATCGAGTCCGTGCGGGACATGCCCGCGAACCTGCGCAAATCGATCACCTGGGATCAGGGCATCGAGATGGCCCAGCACGCTGCGCTGACCCTGGCATCAGACATCCCGGTGTATTTCGCGCACGCGCACTCTCCCTGGGAACGGGGAACCAACGAGAACACTAACGGACTGCTGCGGGAGTACTTCCCGAAAGGCACAGATATCACCGGTGACATTCACTATCTTCAGGCCGTGGCGGACGAGATAAATGACCGGCCCCGTGCTATACTCGGATTCAGGACACCAGCAGAAGTGTTCGCAGAGCTCCTCCTTGCTGATAATCCCGGGGATAATCTCAGCTCAATTGCTTCCACCGGTTGAGACCAGCAGGCCCACGCGTCAGAGTAGACGCCATTCGAGACATCGCTGGTGTAGGCCGACGCCACACTCCACGGGTCAGGCGGGACGGGCTGTGGCACGTACTGTGTCGGGCCGGGTACCGGCACATAATGCGTGGGTGGCGGTTGTGCCGGGTTGTTCTGCTGTTGGGGCGAAGGGGCAGCGTCGTGGTGGCTGGAGCTACCTGCGAGATACACCGTTCCGACGATCAGGCCCACCACCAGGCCAAGGCCTGCGATCGTGGCGACTATTGCGAGTACGATCTTGTTCATGATTCCCCCGAATTAATGTGTTGACCTTTCCCCGCAGCCCTCCGAAGAGGACCAGAGCCAGCGGTCAGCAGTCGAGTTCAGGCTTCGGCAGGCACTTGCCGCCCGCGTACCTCCAGATCGACTCGACTTGATCCCAGTGCCAGTACTCCACGCTGCGGTAGGGCTTGTTCAGGTAGATCGTTAGGGTGACCCTCGCGTCGGCACCCAGGTGGGTCACTGCGACCGTGGTGTACTTCCCGACAGCCTGGCCCGTGGTCTCCCTCCCGTGCCCGATGGCGTAGTGGGCAGTGCGTGTTGTCCACACAATGCCGCCGACCCCGAGAACGCTGTGCGGCAGCGTGCTAGCGCTGGCTGGCATGGACAGTGCGGCCGAGCCACCGAGCACTGACAGCGCGAGCACGAGTGTTGCGATGATCTTCTTCACGGTTCCCCCTCAACCTGTCTGGACGATGTCGGCCGAAGTGATCACGCCGTCGATGACCGTGTACGTACCGTCGTATGTCTTGACGGCGCCGTCGGTCTGGGTGGCGACCAGGTCCGCGTGAATGGTGGTGGAGTTCCAGTCGCTGATCGTGTTGAGCGTGATGCTGGCCGTCGTGTTGTAGCCAGCGACCCAACCGGTGTAGTCGTTGCCGCCGATGTTGTCCCCGCCAAGAGCCCACGCATCGGTGAAGTCGCCGTTGGTGATGTCCTGGTAGTACTGCGTGACCACGGACTGAGCGTTCGCCACTGCCGGGGGCACTGGTGCCGGAACCGGTGGTGGCGCAGGAGCCGGTGATTGTGATGGTGTCGGTGGTTGTGCGGGCTGGGGCACTGACGTGACTGTGACCGTTGGCGAAGGCTTCGGCGCTGCTGGCAGTGTCACTGTGACGCGCGGGGCGGGCTTGCTGGGCCCGCTGCCGCCGCATGCGCTAAGCCCGAGTCCCAGGCTGGCGGCTGCCGTGACTGATACTGCGATTGTTGCAAGCTTCCTGTTGATCTTCATGATTCCCCCGTATGCCGCACTCAGCGTGGAACATCCGGCTTCGGCAGCTATGTCCCCCTAACTCGAATCTCATCCGGGCTGGCGTCGTGCATAAGAGGAAGAAGTCCCAGCAATTCGGCGCAGATCAGGGGCAAAAGGTCCCACGCAAATTACCGCTAACGGTATCTTCAGAACAACTTGGTATAAACCATATTCAAGCTAGCGAATTCCTGATCGCTAGCCGACTTGCCGAGCAACTTTCATGGCTATAAGGACGGTATTGTCTCGGTATCGTGTGCGCGACGGCACCGGGAACTTCGAATCGACGTCCTTGACGCTCAGTACCTCGATCGTCCCCGCGCCGACGACCTGGCGTCAGTCACGCGTAGTTCCTCGCGCCTACCCGGCGAACCGGCCGGACACGCAGCTGAAGACTGGTACCTGTGAGGGCGCGCGCTGGCGTGGGCGTCCTGTTCTTCCGCCGGGCGCTGCGAGCTACAGGCCGGTGAGCGAGGGCACTAAATGGCCTACCGGCGGGAGTTCTTCGTTGGTGATGGTGCTGCTGTGTTGGCCACGGTGGACCGGGGAGTTCCGGCTGGGAGTCCTATGGTGCCGGTGAGGTTCGCGTCGTAGAGGAATGCGCCGGTGAGGTTCGCGTGGTAGAGGAATGCGCTGAAGAGCTTGGATCCGGGGAGCCACGCGCCGGTGAGGTTGGCTATGGGGAGCCACGCGCCGGTGAGGTTGGCGCCGATAAGGTCCGCGCCGGTGAGGTTGGCGTCGCCGAGGGACGCGCGGGCGAGGTTCGCGTGGGCGAGGCCCGCGTGCGCGAGTTGTGTTTGGCTGAAGTCGACGACGGTTATGGAGCCGTCGTGGGCGGTGTCACGGGTAGTGACGACGGTCAGAGCGGCTTGGATGTCAGTTGACGGACTCGTTCCCCGGCGTTTGGGGTAGTTCGCGGTTAATTACATCTGACGCTACACCCCTTGCTGATCAGGGAGTTTGTGCGGTCGGGGTATTAAGTGGGGTATTACCTCACACTGCCGCAGGCAGCCACACGGGGCCACCTGCGAGAAGAAAGTCGGCCATGATCACGCCTGGCGCGTGGACTACGTGCGTCTCGTCCGGATGATACTTGGCTGGCTATCGGGCGGCCCGCTACCTGAGGCGTAAGTCGTGATGAGTCGTCTGCTGCGAGGGCAAGGCGGTCGGCACGTCCGCCCAGGTCACGGGCTCATACGACCGGTTGGGTCGTCAAGTCGTCAAAGTCGTTGATGGGGCCGATCTAACTACACCGGTAACTACACCGGGTGCCGGGCGGGAGGCCCGCAGCGTGGCCCTCAAGCCCGCGAGGAGCCGCTTGCGTCGTAACGGGTCGTACGGGCGGCGCGTCAGGCTGGTTGGTTGTTTGCCCAGGTCAAGAGGGTGCGCGGGGCCCTGCGTCGTCTAGATCGTTCAATGCGTACATCTTTCCCACGCTGTCTCCTGCTCATCCTGCTCCGGTTCGTCCTCTTCCGGTACGGGCTCCGGGGCACTCATCAGCACCCGCCCATCTCGCCTCTGCCCGGTATCCAGTGCTCATCCCACACAAGGTCCAGCCAGCCGTGCCGCACCGCCTTGCGGTCGGAGGTGAGGCAGGCCAGGCACAGGCAGGTGATCGAGTGGTACCGGACAATGGTCCGGTACGTCCACTGTGCCTTGCTCGCGTATAGCGGGCAGCAGATCATGCACACTTCCCCCGCGACTTCCTGAACACCTGCCGCACCCGGAGCGTGGTGGCCGCCCGGTAGTCCGCCACCAGGCAGTCCGCGCACACGTACGTCATCGAGTGCCAGACGATCCGCTTCGCACAGTCCAGCTCCGGCCTGGAGAAGTTGTAGTACTGCGGGCACGCCGCGTCAAAGGTGACGACCGCCATCACTCCACTCCTCCCTGTTCCCGAACGTGGGATCAAGCGGCAGGGACGCGTAGGAGTCAAAGCAGAACCTGTCCTCCTCGATGCACTCCGGGCAGGCGCAGCTCACCGAGTGCCAGCTCGCCCTGACCGGAATGTGCGGGCTGCAGGCAGGGCACGCGATCATGGCAGGCCGTTCAGCCGCTGGTACTCGTGCTCGAACCAGCGCAGCAGCCACTCGTCCGGTGTCTCGTCCGGGCGGTCGTCAGTGAGATCCTCCAGCCATGGGTGCGGCATCAGTCCCCTCCCCATGCATGCGCTCAGTATGAAGATCGGCGATCGCCTGCAGGTGCGGCAGTGACCACTGGTGCTGCTCGTTGCGGCTAGCGATCAGGTTCTTCCCGCACGTCACGCAGGTCAGCGACCAGGGATCGACCACGATCGCGTTGACCGTGTCAGCGGTCCCTCCCATCAGTCACCATCCTTGTACCAGGAACGGATGTTGGTCAGCGGGAAGTGCTGGTCCCGCACCCGTTCCCGCCCCAGCACATCGTCGTCTACGCCGACCGGGTTCCCCGCGTACTGCCCGGCCCGCTCCCCTCAAGAGTCCAGAGTTCTGTCTACCAAGCTCTGGCAGCGACCGCCCGCCTGATCGCACTGCTCACGGTGCTAGCCGGAGCAGTCGCGCTGATCTTGATGACCAGCAGGTATTACCCAGACTGTGAGCATAGCGTTTCCGGTCACCCGGTTAAGGCCACTTGGTGGCCGGGACGCGGGCTCGGGAGAGCCTGATCACGTGCAGGTCGTCCATCATCGCCACTTTCCGTCACAAGCCCCCCACGAGGCCACAGTGTGGACGCTGGGCGGTCACTGAGGGTCACCTGGTGTGAGATGGGCATGGGACCCCGGCCAGGCGGGGGCGGGCATCTCAGGGCCACCACCTACGACCTGTACGACTCAACGACTAGGTACCGGACGCCCGCCCGCGTAGAATTGGTCACGCGGCCCGCCCGGCCTGCTCGTTCAACGACTTAGCAGCGTTCCTCCCTAAGTGGTCAACCTGGGTCGGGGGGCCGTCCAGCACGTACGACGCAAACGACGCGATACGACTTAACGAACGGCACGGGCCGTCCACGACCACGCGGTCACCGACGGCATGCGGGCCGCTATCGCGCTAATCGGAACACCCCGACCGTGCGCCAGCGCAGGAGCATGATCGTTGGCCACGTCACCCGCAGAAGTTCCGCGCCGACGCGGGCGGCTCAGGGACGGCCCGACCGGAGGGCAGGCCGACACGACTTGACGACGCATACGACTCATCCCGGTCATGATCGTTGGGGGTATTCACGGGGGTACTACGAACCCCGGCCGAGGGCGACATAAGCGACATCCTGCCCCATCCGAAAACCCGGCTGTGGAGCGAGAAACGCCTGGTCAGGCGGCATGTCGCGGCGTCAGCAGCACCCAGCCTCACGAAGTCGCGTAATGATCGCGGTAACTGTGTTGGCGTGATCGCGGACGAAGGCGCACAGTACCGCCACTACGGTGGGCTGGTCACGGGGGGAGTCCTGCATGATGCGCTGCAACGCATAGATGCCTCCGAGCCGGACGTCCACAGAGGAGGAGCCGAGGTTGGTGATGGCGGCGTTGTACCGGTCGGTGATCTGCCCTGTTCGCTGAGCTGGACCTGCGCACCTGTGGCCCGTACGGCTGTATATGTGAAGATCAGCGCGATGACAGCGGCGAGACCGGGTAAGGCCGTTACCGAGATTTGTATCCAGTCGCGGGGCGGCCGTGTGCTCACTGGGCCGCGTCGGCGTGCCCATGCGGCGGGCCGTCGCCGGTGCCGGTCGCGCCAAAACGATGGCGACGGTTGCCCTGGTCGCCTGGCTTGTCGGGGTGGCATGTGCCTAATCAGACCTCATGATGGCGGAGTAGCGGTAACAGAGGCTGGAGCGTCATAGTTCGGCCCTGCGCGACGACCGTCTCGCTGCCCGGTGATGGGTAGAAGGGCAGAGCTAACTCAGGTCACGGCGATATGGGGCGGGTCGTAGTGGACGGTGTCCCGGCCCTGATCCTGACAGGCCAGGCAACGGTGCCAGGTGTGGCCTATCCCCCGGCCCGCCGTACCTGCTTCCAGCGCCCGGCGGCAGTCGCAGGGCATCCAGCCGACCAGGACTCGTCCGGGGCCGAGCCAGTGGCCATGGGGGCACCACCACGGCCGGGATGATTCGCTCACCTGTTCGATATGCCCGGTGGCGCAACCACCAACTCTCCGGATCTCGGCGGACGCCTGCCGTTCACCGGCAAGATGTCGCCATCCGGCGAGCTTATCCCGGTCGCGTGAGGTCGTGCTCGGGCTGGCATGCGCCGGGGTGGGCTATCGTCCGCCCGCAGGGTTCCTGGCTGCCGTCCACGCTGTGCGGGCATCTCTCCCGATCGTCCCATCCCCCGAGCGCGTTCTCATCGGCTGCGGCGATCCGGGCGCGTATAGCCTTGTCAGCTTGTTCGTCGTACGCACCGGGCACGGTTGCCTCCTTATGTTGCGATGTTGCGGCTTATACATCTCACCAGTGCTCCCCGGTCGAGAACTCCTGCCTGGCCCTCCAAATCGGCCAGTCCGGCACATACGCCTCGAGGGCAGGGCTGGCCTGCCCGCCCGGTCAGTTGAGGTCTTCTTCGCGGCGGCAGCCGGTACCAAGGGGTACGCGGGAGGCGGGCTGCCAAGCCCTCCACGTCTCCCGGCCAAGTAGGAGCGCATCCGCCGCGAGGAGCTGATCAAAGCCCGTGCTCTCGTGCGTGCCCGCCGCCATGAACCGCTCGGCGGTCCGGTCGATGACGCCATCCAACCGTGATAGATCAAGTCGAGGGTGATCTGCCGGTCCGGGAGCGTTGCTCGGTCCGCCCTCGGTCGAGGACTGTTTTCACGTGCTTAACTAACGCGGGTCCGCCGAGCTGGGATCGGCTGGTCCTGGCCGACCGGTCTGCGTGTTGTCAGAGGCACGCACGCGGCGGGGAGGGCTGGTGCCGGGGATGACGTCTGTCTTCAAGTGCTCCTTGATCAGTTGCTTAAGCTCCGCACCGTTAATCAGAGTGATCCGGTTTCGCATGGCGAACTGCTCGCTCGCCCGCCCGAACCACGACGTAGCCACCAGGACGCCTCTGGTGGCATTGTGGTCAGCCATCACCCCGGTCAGCGCATGCACAGACTCCAGGCCGACCAGGCCAGTCCAGCGTTTGGCCTGTACGAGGCAGACCCCACCGAAGAACACGTTCTTGCTGGTGGCGACCGCGTCCACACCTCCGTCCTTCGATGGGATGGTGGTCCACGCCTCCGCACCCATCGCCACGAACAATTGCCGCACTAGGTGCTCGAACTCGGTTGGTGACAGCTTGAGCAGATTCGGACGGGAGTCCAGGCCAGCCACCACATCCAGATTGTCGGTGAACCGGAACCTTCTGAGGTCGAAGGTGATGAACGGCTCGACCGCCTCCATGTCGAATGGATTGGGTGATACCAGCGCATTGAGGCGCTTCAGGCAGGCTGCCGGTTCCACCGCAGCCAAGACCAGGTCCGCGAACGCCGATCGCTCGGCCGACACACTCAACAGGTGAGGACGGGCGGGCTTGCCCGTCGCCCGGTCGATGGTGTTGACACGCCCGTTGAAGACGACCGCCTCCACCACATCGCCAGAGGTAGCGGTGAAGATCTCATGCAGGGTGCGCAATGCGATGCACGCGATCAGTCGCGCATAGCGCTGCTTCATCTCGTTCTCAGGACGTGGGAGCGGCTCGATCACGTCCCGCGTCTTTACGTACCGGTACCCGCGCACCGTGGGAACCCCCTGCTGAGGTGGTAGCTCAAACTCCACCACGACGTCGCGGTTCTCGGGCCGGTAGGCCACCTGATACTGGCGGGGAAAGCCGTCCGGGTACCGGGAGGCATCCAGCACTTGGCCGACGAACCACTCCACGGCCTCAGCGTCGCCCGCAGCAAATGCCGCCCGGCGGGCCTCGATATCGGCGTTCTGCGCCACCGCTTTCGCTCGCCCGTCAGCGACCGTGCGCTCGTGCTCGGCCCTCGCTGCCGCAAGCGCACGCTGCCGCTGATCTTCCTGTTGCCGGTACTCGGACATGGCGGCCTCGTGCCGAGCCCTCGCCTCCACTGTTTGACGGTCATGCCGGGCAGCTCCGCCAAACAAGCGGCTCAGGCCCCTCGGTTCGATCGGCGCGTACTCATGCCAGTCGGGGACGGGATGAGCGATACCCAGCGGCCCAGGATCGAAGCTAGGCTCTTTTGGGCAGACCTTCAGCCTTTCGAAACTCAACGGTGAGACCGGCAGAATGCTTGTCAGCATTTCATGCAGATCCTTGATCTGCCGGTCAACTGCGGAGGTCTTTGCCTCTGCCGCCCGCTGCTGAGATTCGAGATGCTCCTGCTGGCGGGCCTTCTCCTGCTCCTTAGCCTCAATCCACCGCCCGAATTCAGATGATCGCGTTGCGGGGCAATGGCCCAGTGGACGTGATCTTGAGGATGGCAGGGGACGTGGTTTTCTCGCCGCTCACCTTTCTGCGGCTTGTCCACGGTTTCTGATCGGGGATCTTGGCTGGCAGTTCGCCGGGTGGCCGCTGGGGCCGTGGGAATGCGTGACTGTGTCTGGGCTGGTCAGGCCGCGTGGGCGGGCGGGCCGCAGGCGGCCTCGAAGAGGCTCATCCAGTGCTGCTCGCGGTGCCAGCCTTCGGGCAGGTGCAGGGTGATCTCGCCGCGGCCGTGGCGGGCGGTCCGGGCGGCGACGTTGATGAGGTCGCGGCGCAACGTGGCGCCGCGGGCCTTGGCGTAGGCGAGGCTGGCCAGGGATCCGGCGGCGCGCAGCACGTTGTGCGCGATGGCGGCGCAGGCGAGCCAGGTCGCGTTCGCGGGAAACGAGCCTGATGGCAGGTGCGCGAGGGGCCCGTCGGTCCAGTCGGCGAACAGCTGTTCGACCTGGGCGTGGTCGCGGTGGTGCTCTTCGGCCTGGATGGTCGCGAACGGGGAGTCGGTGAACACGGCGTGGTAGCGCCAGACGGGGAACATCTCGTCCTGGCCCTGGGCGGCCGTGCGGTTGAGGTCTTTGACCCGGCGGACGATCAGCCGGGCGGTGATGGCCTGCCCCTTCTTCGAGGTGAAGGCGGTGTAGTGCGCCTCGGCCACCTCGGCGTCCGACACCCAGCAGCGCAGCTGGTCGTCCCAGATCGCCCGCGGATATCTGATTGGGGTCCAGGCATCCTCGCCGATGGCGGCGATCGCCGCCTTGACGGCCGGGTCCATCTTCGCCGTGACCGAAAAGCACGCCCCGGCCCGGCGGACCGCGCCGGTGAACGCCGCGGAGTAGAACGCCGAGTCGGCCCGCACCACGAGCGTCCCGGCGCATCCGGTGGCGCGGGCGGTAGTGACCGATTCGGTGGCGAAGGACGCGGCGCCCCGGGCCGAGCCCGCGTTGCCGCCGCGGAGCCTGGTGGCGGCGATCACCGGCGCAGCCAGCGGCGTGCTGATCGTGGCGGTCAGCGCGTTCAGCCCCCGCACCAGCAGGCTCTTGCCCTGGATCTTGGTATG
Organism: uncultured Actinomycetota bacterium; assembly: GCA_963820395.1. GTDB lineage: Bacteria > Actinomycetota > Actinomycetes > Streptosporangiales > Streptosporangiaceae > DATFVJ01. Next base: position 94,763 of record CAWGAE010000013.1, read on the forward strand.
GCCGAACGCCGCGCCCTGCTTCTTGCGGCCGTAGACACGTTTTTGCATCGAGTCGATATCCACGAACGCCACCACGTCCTTGCCGGGCAGCAACGGCGTGCGGCGGGCCAGGTCCGCCAGCAGCAGCAGGCTCACCTTCTCCGCCTGCCGGGCGTTCCCCCAGGAGAACGAGCGCAGGAACGACCCCAGCGTGGACGGTGCCCGGATCCCGCCAAACAGCGCCGGCATCGCGCCATGCCGCAGCAGGTCCATGTCGTCGATGCTGTCCGCCCCGGCGACCATCCCGGCGACCAGGCACGGCACTTTCAGGTGCGCATTCACCCCGCACCGGCCGGCGATGGCCACATGCTCGCCGGCCAGCGCGGCAAGGCCGGCCCGCTGCGCCAGGGCCATCACCGGGACCAGGCCCGCCCGTGACACGAGATTCGGGTCATCAAACGATGCGTGAATCTTCGCCAGCCCGTGCAACAATCGCACTTGCGAGGTGTCCTCTCCATCTGGGGAATGGAAGTGTTAGCAACTCCCATCGTCCCAGTTCAGAGGGCACCTTTCGCGTCGGCGCGCCCGGCAGAACCCTATTTACGCGGTGGATCGAGGCTTAGCCAGCCTGGCCTGTTCCCGTGCCTCACGCTCGACCTCCCGGCGTTGCGCAGCCAGACGCCGTTCCCACTCCGAACGACCCCCGCTCCGGGTCATAGTTGCCACTCTCCTGTTCCGTCGCTCAGGACAGCTCCTGCATGACAATATTTGGGATGAAAGATCAAAAAAAGCTCGACGAGCGCAGCGAACGTGACTCGATCTCGTTGTTTGGCCATCAGCTTCGTCTTGTTGGTTCGAACTGCTAGTCGACTGGGACCAATGAAAGTTCGTAACCCAGTCACCGGGTCAGCGGCTTCGGGTGACCTTCTGTGCGGAGTACGACCCCACTGCATCTCGATGCCCGAACCGGTCCGGCCATGCGGTCAACAGCTTCTTGTATGTAGGGGTGCGTGTGTGGTACCGACCGGCGTAGTACACCGAAGTCATCGCTGCTAACGCGGGCGTCGCCGGTACCCGCTTTGCGCGAGCACTACTGCCTGCACCAACTTGATCACAAGTGGTCGAAGCAATTGATCATGGACATCCGGAGGGCGGAAAGCGGACATGCCGTCCTTTTCGGTCGCCTACCTTCTCCTCGCTGCCGATCGAATCCGCAGTCTGGGGACGGCCGTGCCCGATGATCACGCCTCGACCTGCCGATTGCTTCCACCACTGGAGACCGCCCGAACGTGTGCGCTCGCATTTGCTTTAAGCTTATAATTTCACCTTGACGTTGCTTCATATCTGGCAAGGAGCCCGTCAAAGAACTCACGAACCACATTTGCGGTGCCAGATGCCATGAGTTCGTAGCCACCGAACCGGTACACATCGTAGCCACGCAGCCGAAGCTTACGGTCTTCCGACACCATCTCTGAGTAGAGCCTGGGCGAGGCCGTATCTCCTTCAGCGTAGTGCTGCTTCCCGTCAACTTCTACTACGATGCGAACGCCATGAGGGAGAAGCAGGAGGAAGTCCATCCGCTCGCGCATCAATACGCTCGGCTGGCCACCACGCTCTTTTCGTGTGCGCGGGTCATAGTGGAGATACACCTGCGGGAGTAGAGCTGGTTGTTTATTCCCGTCATCACCGCCGTACCGTTCGCAGTAAGTGCGAAAGAGCAGTTTTTCGGGCAGGCTCACCAGCGACGCGGCCAAGCGACGGTAGAGATCCCGGGAAATTTCGGCGTCGCTCTTGACATGGAAGGAGTTGGTTACTTTCCACCAATCAACCAGCTCTGTCCAGGACAGTCCGCAGGAAGACAACGGTCGATCGTAAAAGAGGCAAAACTCCGCATTCTCCACAACTTCAATCACGTTGTTGATCGCATCCCTAAGTATAATGTGGGGCTTTGGGCCAGTCGAGGCAAAGATGATGTTCTTAAGATGACCATCTACACCGCGAACAGCCTTGGTTGCCTGATCATCTTCGAGCCGTTCGAGCTGGGAAAACACGGGGTTAAATAACTCGTTTAGGTAACCTCGGCGAGCGCCCCACCCACCTGCGCCACTCATGTCGTGGCTGTTCCAATAACCGTGAAAGCCTGTGAAGTGCCTGAAAGGCGGGTCAAACTTCACACCAAGGCGGCCGAGGATAGCGCGCAGGCCCCGCACGACAACTGAAATCTCTTCGTCACTTAGTTTCTCGCCGCCGCCAGTCCCATATGCAACTAGTTCGTCGTGGGCTAGTTGGGTCAGGCTGTATGCCGCATCGACATCGTTTATGCCTTCCTGCGGTTGAAGCCTGAGCTTACCCACCAGTTCAGCATTGAATACGGGTCGTACTCCGGTCCAGAGGTCAACGCCCTCCGGGTCCCACCCTGGATCTTCTTCTTCGACAAAGAAGTCGCTCGGCTTCATTCGAGCAGTGTATCGCAAGAAGGTCATATCTAGAACTTCCCGAGCCTTCAGGCCGCACACAAAGGCTCGTCATTCGATCTGGTGTTGCTGGAGGTGCGGGAACCGGGCATCCATGCCGGTCTTTCTTCGAATACACTCGATGCGGCACTGCTGCCGGGCGTCGAGAGCAGGGCACTGATCATTCTCGGATGCTGAGACGGTGCCCGGCTCGGCGGATGCCATCGGGACCGTACGCTCACGTCGCTTCGGCGGGTAGTTGACTCGATCGACGTTTAACTGCTCCATCTTCTCCTCATGAAGTGGAGTCTTCGGACAGCGGTGCTCGAAGCCCCGGTGCAGTGCTTGGAGGAAGCCCGGCAGTTGGCATGACCTGACTCAGTGAAGGAGCTTGATCCACGCCGCGAGACCGCCACCGAGCGCCAGGGCTGTGGCAACTAGCCACTGCCAATTCTTCGCGAAGAAACGGCGTGTGCCATAGGCCACATCTACCCGTATCCGAATCTGCCGTTCCAACACCGGCACCGCTATGCGTCCGCCGGTTGTTATCGGAGAATCGACATGCAAACTGATGCAAAGGGTAAGTGTTTGATAACCGGCCCGGTAGGGCCTAACATCGAACTCCCAGCGCGCAATTGGTGCGACCAGTTGTTCTAGCGGACCGAGCGAAGTCACCTCAAACGCGGCTCCCCGCAGCTCCACGCCCATGACAGAGGAGGTGTTGATTCCTTCGAACTGCGGTTCCCCTCGCCCCCGCAAGCCAGCTTCTAACGCCTCGCGCAGTTCGGGCGAGCGCGCAATCCCAACCTCTACTCGTTCCGTCTTACCCTGGATCATCTCGGCCGGGGGGTTGAAGGTCAGAAGACCTGGCTTCACGACCGCTCTGACAAAGCGACTCATCGCGTCGTCAAGGCGACTCACCGCGTCCTCAAGGCGACTCACCGCGTCGTCAAGCTGGTCAGCCGGTGCAGCACGCTGAACTTCTAGCCGGTGGATACTACGGCGTGAGTGACTGGGCGCCTTAGGTGCCTTAGGTAACCTAACGTCCTGGCGAGGGACGCTCAGTGAGTCCCTTCTGGTACGCCGTGCAGGTGAGGGTGTAGGCGCGTGTCTGGCGAGGAAGGCTTCGATGAGTTCTTCGGAGGTAGTAGCGCTCACCTTCAACGTTTGCCCGGCGATAGTGATCTCCACCGTGCGCCCGTTCTGCGCCGCCCAGGTCTGCACAGCCGCAACAACCTGGCGAAGAAGCAGGTCCGGCGGCGGCGCGACCCGAACCACTAGCGCGGAGAACAGCCCTTTTGAATCCGCAGGCGCTCCCTCCTCGTCGCTAGGTAACTCGACCGGGGCGAGATCCAACGCCAGCAAGTTGCTGCGCAGCCGCTCGGTTATGGTGGCCAAGTCTTCCGGGGCCTCACCCGGCAGCGGCACAAGCCCCAGCCGCACTTCGATCGCCATCACTTCACCACCGGTGACGCCGTCGGGGAAGTCACCCGTTCCCCACCCCTTTCGCGAGGCGTATCGATTCCCATGCCGCAATCCTCCGGCGGATGCTGCGCGAAGAGCAACAGAACCGGCAAGCTTGCCGAGGATCACGGGTATCGCGTGACAGCGTGGCCCCGAGCGCTGCGAGCACTCGCGGACACAGGCTAGTGCGAGTAGTGCCCCGATGGGGCACGGTGTAGGTGAGTCCCACAATCACGGCGGCCGGTATTTGTACTGCTGAGGACCGGGGTAGGGCGGCAATGGCGGCAGTTGATTCGGCGGTCACTGGCGAACCGGGTCCGTAGTAGGGTGGTGGACTTTTTGCGCCGTCCCGTGAGCGCGGGCCATTGCAGCACCGAACGGGCACGCCCTGCGCATAACAGAAGCCCGCATCACCGGGCTCTTGGTTCCCTGGACGGGCTAGTGTGGCCGCCGCTTGCGTCCTTCCTCGATCCATTGAGGGACAAGGCTTTCGTCGGCACCGGCCGCGAGGAGCAACTCGGCAGCGCAGCGCTTGAACGGCGCATTGATCGTGCCCTCCGACGATCCGATCAACAGCCCGGCCTGCTCTGCCAGCAGGTCGGCGCGCCCAAAGGCCAGCCCGCGAAGCTCCGCCACGGCCGCCGCGTGCTCCTCCTCGGTCAGGGCACGCCACTTGGCGTGATGTAGGGCGGTGCCGCATAGCTCGGCGGCGAGCAGGCGGTCACGATTAGGTGATGGCCGGGATTCGCTCATCTGTTCGACGTCCCCGTGCCGCGACAATTCAACCTCGGCATTCGGTGCCGCAACAGTAGCTACGCCGTGGCCACAATCGGTAATGATCTTCCGGCCAGATCCTCAGCTCACCTACGCCCAAGTACGCAGTCGAGGACTGCCAGTCGCTCTCACAGAGCGGTCCCTGCGGCCTGCTGGGTCCCGACGGCCTGCCCTTCCGGAGACGTCGGCGCACTCGCCTGCTCGGCGAGTCGATCCTGCAGGCGGGCATGGCGGAACTGGTAGACCGGCCCGACAGTGCGCAGGACATCACGTTCGCGTGCATCTTCAAGAAATCGCATGAGGCGGACAGGGGTGTGCCAGCGCCTGGCAAGCTGAGCAAACGCGAGAGAAACAGCCCATGTCTCGGAGCCCGCGAACCCGAGCACGAGCCCGACCCCAAGCCCGGCCCCGAGCCCGGCCCCGAGCCGACCCGCTAGCGCGAACCCGGGCCCGGCCCCGACCCCGAGCCCCACCACGAGGCCGAGCCCGAGCCCGAGCCCGACCACGAGCCCGGCCAGGAGCCCGAATGCTTGATCACGCCGCCAGGACGCGGGCGGACTGAGGGGACTCGTGTTATCCGCTCCTGGCTGCGAGAGGGCACGCACGAGCCCGACCACGGGCACGACCACGAGCCCGACCACGAGCCCGACCCCCCAGCGGAGCACGAGCGTGAGCAGGAACCCGACCACGAGCCCAGCCCCGAGCGACGAGCGACTGAGCAGTTTCCGCCATTGCAGGGGCGCTATCCGTTGGGGGAACCCGCCCCCGAGCCCGCCCCCGAGCCCGACCACGAGCCCGACCACGAGCCCGATCACGAGCCCGACCACGAGCCCGGCCCTGAGCCCGGTCCTGAGCCCGGCCCAGAGCTCGACCACGAGCCCGCCCACGAGCCCGCCCACGAGCCCGCCCACGAGCCCGCCCACGAACGCAGTCACGATTATGCGAGGGGCAGCTGACGCCCATCCCGGAATCCGCCACCATGCCAGGTCCCGCGTGCTGTCCTGGTTCATCCGCGTTGCAATATAGCCCAGGGCACGCCGAGCTGTCTGAAGCTCATACCGGGACGGTGTTTCCCCAGGGCGCGGTGCGTAGGCGGCGGGCAGCACCCGGTCGAGCAGATGGTCCTCGATGTCCTCCCGAGAGACGCCGTAACTGGCGGCATCGCTGAAGTCGAGCAATTCGTAGATGTCGTCGCCGCTGCGGTAGGTATCCCGGACCAGGGTCAGGGTCAGCGGATTGCTCAGCGCGTTGGCGATGGGACTGTCCGGTGTGCGGCGGAGGCGGTCGGTCAGCTCGCGCCAGCCGGCAGGTGCGGGGTCGAGCTGGACACGCTCCAGATAGTCCGCTGCGACATCAGGATCCACGTCCTGCAGTTCCAGAGCGGCGGCCCCCTTCAGGAACTCTTTCCTGGCAGCAGCCGCCGTCTCGTCGCTTCGGCCCAGAACAACGACCCGGAAGTCCGCCTGCTCGCTCAGCGCCTGCAGGGCTACGGGCCGCAGTTCGTCCGCGATCTCATCGAGCCCGTCCAGGATCACCGCCACCCTGCCCGCCCTCACCAGTTCGCTGGCGTCCGCCGCGCCCCGCTTGCCTGCGAACAGCGGGTAGGTCTGCTGGAGCTGTCCTGTTAGCCAGCTCTGGACCGGCTGCGTGTTCGGGTCCCATCCGTGCAAGGTGAACATCACGGGTACCGGCACCAGTGGCCGGTCCTTCACTGGTACCTGCTCCCTGTGCTTTAGGGCGGCCAGGACCAGTAGCACGGCCGCGCCGCTCTTGCCCGAGCCGGGGGTACCCACGATCACCATCCGCCCAGACCCAAGCCCGCCGTAGATCGCGTGCAGGTCCCGCAGTCCGCCCTTCTGCAATTGACCCCGCCGGACCGCCTTCAGCCCAGGCAAAGGCGGGAACTGCCGGGAGCCTTCCGCAGCCGACACTGGCCCGGCAATCGGCTTGGACGATCTTTCCCACTGCATTGGAATCGGCTCCGGGTGCAGCAGCTTTCGATCCGCAGCCGCGCGAGTCCACTGGTCCTTCACCGCTCCCGCGAGCAGGTCAGCGACGTCCTCAAGTGCCCGCTCGCGGTCCTTACTTCTGGTCCGGCTGCTCTCGGTCTGTCTTGCTCTACTGATCAAGCCACCAATGAGAACTAGCGCGACCGCGACGACCGCCGCAACAAACGACCAGTATCCGGCCAGGTCGGTCCGGTGATGCGATCGCCAGACGAACAGCGCAAGCCAAATGGTGCCAGTAGCGATCGCGACGATCGGCCACAGGCTGCGAACCCTCCGTATCACAGATAGTAGTCTGACAGGCGTAGGCCGTTAAGACTGACTCTCCAGATCGCCGCGTTCAACTGTCCAAGCTGCCTCCCGCTCAGGGAGCGTGACTGGTCAGCTCGGCTGAAGGACCGAGCACCACACGTCATTTCGCGGCTCAGGCGGCCTTGTCGTACACCGAGCGCCCGTCGTCCCAGTAGCTGTCGAAGACGTGCTGATACACCGCTTCACATTTCTGGGCGTAGAGCTGGCGGGTGAACTTCTCCGGCAGTCGGTCCAAGGTCTCCTCCACGGCAACGCGCACCGCTGCCCGCGTGCTCTGTTCCTTCCGCCAGTCGAGGACGATCTTGTGGCGCTTCAGGATGGCCAACAGCTCCTCCGCAACTCTCTTCACCTGGGCCTTCTCGTCCTCTGAAAGCTCGGGTGCAGGGCGCATCAGCAGGTCGAAGATGGCAAGCTGCTCCTCGGTCAGGCCCTCGGACACAGAACGAGCCTCCTCCTCGGTGAGCGTCTCGCTGAACTTCAGAAGCTCCTGGAAGAACGTCTCTGTGTTCATGCTCCCGGCGTTGTAGTCCGCGACCAGCTTCTCGAACCGCTCCACCAGGTCGACGCGCACGGGATTGAGGCGAACGAGAGCCGTGATCCGCGCCGAAAGCAGTGAGCGCAGGCGCTGAACCGCCGTGCGCGGCCGTCCCTGCTTGAAGATTTCTTCGAGCCCCTTCCAGTCCACGGCAGCGAGATCGAACAGAGCCTCCGCGTCGCTTTCCGGGATCAGGTATTCGTGGGCAGCAACGGATTCGTCCAGGAGCTGCTCGACCCTGCCCAGAACGCCAGAGACATCGGCCCGCTCGGTGTAGGCGGCGACACCGTCCGCGAGGAACTTGGACACCGCCCGCACCCGGCTTAATTCGTTGGCCCGCTTGTCGGGGAGGATGGCCTTGTAGATGCGGTCCACCAACGCGGCTCGTCGAGGCCTGCGTACAACCGTCAGCTGCCGGGACCCTCACCTACTGCATCTCCTGTTGCACTGCGAACTCAGCCGGACTCAAGTCGAGCGGACCGGACTACAAGACGTCGAGCCGAAAAGCAATACAGCTGCCTGCGCTGAGTGGCGGGTGTCGCCTGTCGGAGACTGACAGGTTATGCTGGCATCGGACGAAGTCTTCTATGTGCCATGGCACCACAAGAGCGCGGTGTTCAAAAGGATTGCGGAGGGCTCATGTTAAGTAACTGGATTCCCAGTGGTTATCGCGCCGCTCCGGAAAAGACCTTGTTGATCGTGCGGCACGGAGAGACGGAGTGGACAAGGGACCGCCGCATGACATCATTTACCGATGTCCCTCTCAACGCAGTAGGCGTCCAGCAAGCCAAAAGCCTTGCTAATTACCTGAGCGGCGTGGCAATAGAGTCAATTTTGACGTCGCCGTTGGCCCGATCAGCTATTACGAGTGACCTTATTGCTAAGGCTCAGCCTCTTTTGCCGACCGTTCATACGTGTAACTGCCTAAGCGAAGTAAATTTTGGAAAGTTTGAAGGATGGCGCGATGACAGTCAGGATATCGAGTTTAAAGCATGGCGGCGCCTTCAGTCTCCGATTGCTGTGACGGGGATCGAAACTGCAACGCAGGCATATGCGCGAGCTGAGAAAGTATTTAGGGCTGAGTGGAAAGGCGTGCGCCTTGCAGTGACCCATGGCTGTCTGGGCAGAATATTGGTGGCAGCTGGTGTCCTGGGTATGGAACCGAGCTCATATCGCAGGCTCAGACTTGACCCGTGCGGAGTCGCAATATTGACGTGGCATATGGAAGGTCCACGCTTGTCAGCCATGAACGTTAAAGCGAACCAATTATACTCAGCTGCGGTAGGCGAACCCGTTACAGCAACTCATGCTGTAACGGCTGCATCGATCTAAATAGATCGATGCAGAGGACGAGTCCGAACTCTGACCACCCCCGTGCTAAGCTCCTGGTCTTTACTTCTTGACCAGGACCGCTCCGACCGGCGCGACTTCACGCAGGCTTCTCCTCGGGGGACCGAGGAGAAGCTACCCTTCCTGACTAACCAGCTCATCTGCAGTAAGGCCATGCAGCCAGTCATAGTCGAACTGGCTTTGGATCCGCTTGATCATATCCCTGGCGGACTGGCCATCACTAGACCGAATCATCAGAACATGGCCAGGGACGCTCTTGAAAACAGACCCGCCGTTCGCGGGAAGTGGATCCCACTTCAGAAGTCCAATGAAGGCGACAATTTCTTCATCGTCCGAAGAGGACAGAATCGCGCCCTTTAGTATCGGATGATGGTCGTAATACCGGATGTTGCGCTTCATGGAATACGGCCACGCTTCCAAGGCCATATTCTTAATTGCTTGCGACTTGTTCCATTTCCGAAGCCCCCGCACCTCTGGTCGTTGATTATGTGCTATTTCATCCGTCTGCTCAACTATCCAATTGCGTTGAAGCAACCTCACTTCAAGCTCAGGCCTGTACCGATCGCCATATTCAATGAGATCATTTGTAACGACTTCGCCGGTATATCCGAATATTTTGACACGAATAACTTTCCGCTCCTTGAGGCATTCACGAAACTGCTTCCGGTACTCCTCATCGTCGAGCAACTTCGCGCCGTCCCTTACCCGTCGGCGCCTAAAGAAATCACCTGTCAAGTATCCCGCTGCCAGAGCCGCCACAACGTAGACCCCGATTGGCCAAAATTCTTGCCAAAATGCTTTCCGCCACCCTTCAAGGCTTGCTTTCCAGGCGCTCGGGGAGCTTGCTAGCAACGCCACTACTACACCCATGATCGCCACCAGTGTGCCAGAGGAGATCAGGATCTCTTTCCACCGACGACTCATGTAGTTGCGCTCCGATAGGGAAACATGCGGACCGACGGATGAACACTTTATATTCATTCGCACCCACGAAGACAGCTATTTGGCTTCAGCAGGAGGTAGTTCGGTCCTCCGTTCGCCGCAGCGAGGCTGCCTACCTCGATTGCACGTTGGCAGCTCTGACGAAAGTCAAGCCCTCTCATCAGCGATGCAGCGAGGGCTGCCATGGTGGCGTCACCACAACCGGCAGGAACCGATCGACTAATTGCCCGGGCGACTGGGACGGTGAACTCACCAGCCGTGTCAACCCCATAAGCGTCTCGGGAACCGTCGGTTATCAGCACTTCGCAATGGAAAGATAGCACGAGATTCATTGCGGTCTTCCGAATCGAAGCCTCTGAATCGCAGCTAAAGGACTCCGCGAATTCATCACGATTAACCTTTACCATGGAACAGCCGTTCGCCAACGCCTCGCGCAGGACACTCCCTGTAGCATCGACCATAGTCACCAGGCGTCGTGCCTTCGCTTGTCTTAGGATAGTAGACACGGTCGACCGATTTAGGCCAGGAGGCAGACTTCCGGCGACCACGACGTGTGTCGCTCCAACAAAGGCATTAGACACCTTTGATTCAAGCCGAACCGCAACGCCTTCGGGGTCGGAAATTGCGACACCTGGAGCCCTCACAATTAGCTGTCGGTCTCCGCGACTCTCGCGGAGGACCACTGACACACGCATGCGGCCCTCAACAGGAACCTCCACCAGATGCACACCGGAATCCTGTAGGTAAGTGGCAAAACCGCTCTGATCCTCAGAGGGCACAATAGAGATAAGAGAAGGTCGCACGCCCAACTTAGCAAGGACACATGCCACGGTCGTGCCTTTGCCTGCAAATGTACGGAGACAGATACTTGCTGTAAGAACGCGCGGCGAAATCTCGGGTACCTCGTAAGTTATTTCTACTGCGGGGTTCAATCCAAGGACGACGACCCCTGGCGGACCGCTGATCACGCCCGAGACTCGCGCGCTCCAAGCTCCCTCAGGACCGCAGTGGTGGCGCTCATACCAAGTCTATCTGCGCCGACCTCCAGCATGGCAAGTGCAGTCTCCAGATCGCGGATACCGCCTGAGGCCTTAATCCGCATAGAGTTCCCAACAGTCTTTCGCATGAGCTTGATAGCCTCTATCGAGGCACCACCTGAAGGATGGAAGCCGGTGGAAGTCTTGACGAAGTCTGCCTCAGCTGACAACGCCAGGTCGCACGCCGTGACTATTTCATTCTCCGTTAGGACAGCGGTTTCTAGAATAACCTTCAGTGTTTGGTCAGAAGGAACTTCGGCACGAACTGCGCTTATGTCACGCTCTACAGCCTGATAATCCGCATCTTTGAGCCAACCGAGATTGATCACCATGTCGAATTCCTTGGCGCCGACAGCAAGTGCCTCTCCGACCTCGGCTTGCTTTGTTCTGGTCATTTGGACACCACTTGGAAAACCGATAACGACGCACACGGGGATGCCGGTCGACTCAAGTACACTGCAGGCAAGCGGAACCCTACACGGGCTTACGCAAGCTGATGCAACTTTATATTCGATAGACTCTTCGCACACCTTCCGAACCTGTTGTTCGGTTGCTTCAGGCTTCAGGACGGTGTGATCAATCTTGGCAGCAAGCCCGCTGACGGAAATTAGCATGGCTGTGTTATATCACGGCGCCGTCGCGAGCGCATCCTGCTGCGCCTGTACGCTCAGCGGCTCTCCTACGAGCACGCGGATGCCGACAGCCAGGAGCCCGCCCTGGACCGGCTGCTCGGCTATTTCTGAGAATCGCGCGCTCGATGCTCGCGATCATCTGCGATTGCGATGGTCGGGACACTGCCCTGAAGTGGCTGGACGCGAACCGGATACCAGCGTGGTGGCCGCCGGACGCGATCTTGTTCGTGAGCTTCATGTTGGGTGCGGGATCACCCTCGATAAAGGGCCGCACGGACAGCGTCGCCGGACGGGGTTTACGGCCAACACATGATGCAAGATAGTCAAGCCCTGTATGGCTCCCGCCTGGCAGCGCGATGACGAAGTCGACCGCTGGGCGCTGCTGTTCACTGAGCTGACCTGGCGACATGCTTGAACCGGATGCGAGGGACGAAGCAGCCGCCCCCGCTACGCCCAGCGCAGGCCGAGGATCTCACGCAAGAGAAGCTGCCGTTGATGAGGCAAGTCATCCGGCCGTTCCTCAAGCGCATGGTCGAGGAGTCGCTGGAGGGTAAGTTCAAGGACCCCCAGGGCCCATTCCGCACCGCAGTCGTCTGCTCGATGTGGACAACGGGGTTCGACGCTCCACCTCACGGTGCCACCGTTTGACGAATACTGAATTAGTCGTCTCCGCTAAGGCCGAAAGACCGAAGCGGGACATCCGTCGTATACGTAATGCTTGCAGGGGCGTTCCTTTAGTAACTACAATCTTGGTCTTACTATCAAGGCTTCCAGGATCAGCGATCCACCGTCCTTCCGCATCGATTCGAGCCACGCCAGCGCCGACGTGGGTCAGCGTTTGACGCGGTTGCGGACGGCGAGCAGGGCCAAGGCGAGCAGGACCGGCCCGAGAATGCGGGCGGCATCGGTGGTCCATGTCCCGGCGGTGGTCAGCGGCTAGCCTGTGGTGCGGAATACGACCGAGTCGGAGGGTGATCTGCAGGGCGGTCCGGGCCCGTTGCTCGGTCGCCCGCCTAGTTCCCGCGCTACTTGCCCCGGGTGATCCCAACCAAGCCTAGCGCAATTGTGACGATTGCTGCAGTGTACGACCCGAACGTGGCCAGGTCGGTCCGGTGGGGCGATCGCCAGACGAGCCATCCCAGCCAGACCGTGCCAGCAGCGATCACGACGGTCGGCCATAGGCGGCGAGCATTCCGCACCCCGTAACCGGATACCAGCCAGGACAGCCACAACCTGGCACGTTCACCGGTCGGGGTTGTGGCGGCTTTGCGGCGCATCTCCATTTCGCCGTAGTAAAAGTCGGCAGCGCCGGGCTCGTTCTTGGCGTCTTCCTGCGCCTTGCGGAGCCGCCGGTACAGTCCGGCCAGCTGCTCTGGGCCGACCTCAGCAACCTGGTCGGATCGACTGGCCCGCCAGCCTGCGCACTTGGGGGTGGTGGCTCGCCATTCGCGTTCCTCGGCGATGACCAGGCGGCTACTCCACCGCCATACAGGAGGCCACGCCCACCCTCTGCGCACCCCTCGTGGGGGGTGATCGAACTTGCAGCGGCCTTCCAGCCGAAGCTGGTCGAGAAGCCGGGCACCGGCGAACCGGCACTGCGAGAGATCGACATCGGTGATGGACAGGTTGGCGACTGAACCGCGCAGCCATTTCAGGACCGGCATCCACAGATCGGGGGATTCGCCGCGCTCGTGCAGGACATCCTTTAGTACCTGGTCCTCGGGTAGGGGCCCGCTGGAGGATACGAAGGGCTGGTCGGATCCAGTCACGAATGAGAACGCGCTGAACGTCGCACGCTCCAAATCGACCGCCGCGTACCGTAGCCGCAACGTTACCCCCGCGTTTCATGTTGCGTCGCGACATGAAACCTTCGCTGCGGCGGCCTCGATCACCACCGGGCGGACGAACACCGCCCTATCAAGGCTGACGCTGCCAGCCGCCAGCGGTCCGAGCAACGTCGCATTCTGGAACCTGACGTCGTAGAACCTGGCGACCCCACCGAACTGGGCGCCCTCGAACAAGGCGACCCCGGTGAACTTGGCGCTGTCGAACCAGGCGTCCCTGGTGAACTTGGCGCTGTCGAACCCGGCGGCCCCGGCGAACTGGGCGCTGTTGAACCTGGCGGCCCCACCGAACTGGGCGCTGTCGAACCCGGCGGCCCCGGCGAACTGGGTCCTGTAGAACCAGGCGTCCCCGGTGAACTTGGCGCCGTCGAACATGGCGGCCCCGGTGAACCGGGCCCTGTAGAACATGGCGGCCATGGCGGCCCCGGTGAACTGGGCGCCCTGGAACAAGGCGACCCCGGTGAACTGGGCGCCGTCGAACCAGGCGTCCCTGGTGAACTGGGCCTCGCCGAACTGGGCGCCCCCGGTGAACATGACACCTTCGAAAATTGCCTGGGTGAACTGCGCTTGGTTAAAATTTGCCTCGGTGAACTGCGCTTGGTAAAACGAGACGTTGCCGAACCTGGCACGCCCATCGTCGTCCTTTACTGCGCGGAGGATCTGTGAGAGCAGTTCGGCGTTGATGGGTGTGCCGGGGGCATCCAGATCGGCGCCTGGGCGGAGGCCTTGCAGGACCCGGCCGAGCTGGTCAGGCTTGAGGTGGGCTAGGCAGTGCTCAAACCCGTCGGCCCGTTTCCCGGTGCAACACCCGCCGGTTTCCTCGCAGCGGTGCGCGCACTTCGACCATGGCGGTACGCGAACAGCCGGTACGGGATCAATCCACATCCACTCGGGCACCGGCCCCCCAAATCGTTGTTCGATGCCACTCGGTCTTCGCGTGGGTCCGAAGGCCGCACGGGGGGCGCTGTCAACCGGTGGAAGCAATTTCGCTGAGCATCTCGGCGAACGCTTTGGCCTACGTTCTGTAATCAAGTATACGCCTCGGGCGGATGTTTAGTGAGTGGGACACGGAATTCAAGAACCCAGGATCGGAAGGGACCAGTGTCCCTTTCGGGATGTATTCCCGTATGAGCCCGTTTGTGTTCTCGTTCGTTCCCCGCTCCCACGGTGAATGAGGATGGGCGAAATAGACATCGATCTTGGTGGCGAGGGACAAGGCGGCGTCATCGGCCATCCCCGCTCCCTGATCCCAGGTGATCGACTTCACCAGCTGCGTCGGCAGATCCGTGACCTGATCGGCACCCGGTCGGCGGTGCGGCCGAACGGGAGCGGCGGGACGCGCGGTGAACCGGCTCTTGCGCTCGACCAGGGTCCCGGCCGCCGATGCCCCATTCTTCCCCACAATAAGATCACCCTCATAGCGCCCAGGCACATGGCGATCTGCGACCTCGCCGGGACGGTCCTCGATCGAGCGCATGCCCAAGATCCGGGCGCCTGTGGCCTTGGCCCGCCCGCGCGACTTGCGCTGCTCGCGGCCGGACCGCAGCCCGGCGCCAAAGCGGGAAAGCTCGCCCGTCGGCAACGCGTATATCCAGGTGTAATCGCCTCGTGCGACACCACGTCCCCCCGCCTGCCCGCAGGCCCGATCGTACTTCAACCGGCCCGCCACCTGATCCGGGGACAGCACCCGGCAGCGCAGCACCGGATCAGCGTCCATCTTCCGGGCTTTTGGGCGGCATCGTTCCTTTTCCGCCCGCGACAGCGCCCGATACGCCCGGTAATTCTCCCGCCGCCCTTCCGGGTGATCTCCCGGCAGGCCACCGGCTCGGCACGCTCGATATGGGCCGCGATCTCCTTGTTCGCCAGGCGCACCGCCAGACAGCGCGATATCTCCTCACGATCTTCAAGCGTCAGCGGCCAGGCGCTGTTCCCCCAAAGGACCCCCCCAATCATCAGGTCCGCCGGGACTCTCGCACCGGAAGATCACCTACACGAAGATCCCTTACTTCCCGTAAGGCACAACTGCCCGTTCCGCCCGATTGCCTTGACCGGCTGCGATCAAGGTGCCTTGCCCGCGCCGTTGATCATCGACGTGATCGCATTATCCAGATCGCCTGCAGCACGTTCGAGATGTGCCACCACCGTGTGGCCGCAAACAGTGGTGAGCGACCGCTATCAAAACTACGTGTGGCCTGGCCTTTCTCGTTCTGCCAACTGATTCCGGTCGGGTCGGTGGGCGCGGTCATTAGGGAGTGTGACCGACCGGTGGCTGATAGCTGATCCCGCATTTACTGGCGAGTGCAGCGATGTCATGTTCAATGGCTCCGTACTCAGCAGGCCAGCCCGGCATAAGGCCACCACCTTGATCAGACATGAACTGTGAGGCGTCCTGATTTAATTGAGCGTAGGCCGATCCCGCCGGGGCATTGTTGGTCGCGTTGATAGCGTTCTGCAAGTCACTCCCCTGCGTCGTAGGTGCGCCGGTAACGACGTTTACCCAGTTTTCTTGCAGGGCGTTGTTCTGCGCGCGCTGGTCGGCAACCAGGGTGGCGACTGCTGTGCACGACAGTGGAACCGCCGGTGCCGTAGTAGCCGGTGCCGAACTCGCGGCGGGCGGGCCAGCCGTGGGAGCGGTAGTGGACGACCCGCAGGCGCTTAACGCGAGCAGTCCTGCCGCGACCAAGACTGGCACGGTAATGGCGTTCCTCATGAGGTTCCTCCTGTTGTGCATGCGCGCGTGACACTAGTCCACGCTGGTACAGGAGGCAGTGCGTTTGGCCGATGTTGGTTGCGCAGACCCGCCCGGATGATAGCGACTTGCGGTCCTGAGCCTTCGAGCAAGTGGCCCTCGTGGCTGGGCTATCCGAACCGCGACGTGGCCCCTATGACAGTGCCTATACCCCGCATCGCGCTCGCGGTCATTGACAGTGGCCCCAACGACTTCACCGCCTCCCACCGTGGAGGAACTGGACATTCGCCACCGGCATGGACGACCCCGCAGACAGGGGCCGGGAAGGTGCCCGTGCGGCCCTGACCCTCGAAGACCCGCACTGCCAAGGATGTGCGTCCAGCGCTTGAGCCCGAACGATGCTAATGCGTGCGTCCGCATCCTGATCGGGCTGCGACGGGCAGCCTACTGCCTACGCCCCTGCCGACAAGGAGTGAAAGCTCTTCAGCCCCTCCCTCACTCACCTACGTGTGTTCCGCAAATCAGCCGGAAACAACAGAAAAAATCCGGTTGGGTTCAGTAGTCTGGCGGATAGGCCGGACCCGCCAGGCGTCGATGAGGCTGGTGCATCGCTAGTTCGGCGCGCGGCAGCTGCGTAGCCTTAGCGATCGCAGGTCTTGGTTCTTGCTGCGGCCGGTGCCGCGTGGGCGACAGCGCGGCACGAGCCACAACACACCGACGCCACGAGCACCCCGAGGGGAAAGAAGTGGACGAATGGAAGATGTCAGTGCGAATCGAGGTCCCTCTCGGGCAGGTCGAGGAGCACGCGGACGCTGAGGAAGTTGACTCTCTTGCACGACACCTCCGAGAGGAGTTGCTTCAGCTTTATGTAGAGTCAGTAGACGCTCCTAGTGTTGGCTTGCCACCAGTCGGTACCAAGAGTGGGGCCGAGGTAGCTGCAATAGGGACATTTTTGGTAACTTTTTCCGACCCCGCCGTGCTCTCCGCCGTGGTGGAGACTATCAAAATGTGGATAGGGCGCTCTAACGAGCGTACTGCGCGTCTGGAAATCGATGGTGATGTCCTTGATATGCGCGGCGTGTCTGCCTCCGCGCAAGAGCGGCTCATCGACCAATGGATCGCCCGGCACAACGGGTCTGGCGATTGAGTGGAAGCTTTGCCTACGGGCCGCTTTGCCCTAATCGTAGCGTCGTCCGAATACAACGATGGACAACTGCGTCGCCTGCGCGCACCTGCGGCTGATGCATACGCCCTAGGGCAGGTCTTACGAGATCCACAGAGGTGGCTACCACCTTACGGAGTACATTAACCAGCCAGGATATGCGGCCAATGAGGAGATTGAAGGGTTCTTCAAAGATCGTCATCCTAAAGATCTGCTGGTGCTCTATTTTTCCTGCCATGGCGTCAAAGATGACAGAGGACGTCTCTATTTTGCGGCACCTAACACTAAGCTCGACCGGTTAGCATCTACCGCCATCTCCTCCGAGTTCGTGGCCGAGCAGATGTACCAAAGCAGAGCACACCAGATTGTTCTGCTCCTCGACTGCTGTTACAGTGGGGCATTCACGCGTGCCCTGATTCACCGTGCGGGAGAGAAGATTCACTTTGACGACCTCGCCGGACGTGGGCGTGCAATCCTCACCGCTTCCAGCGCGATGGAGTACGCTTTCGAAATCAGCGGACCCGAAATCCAAGGTGTCGGCGAGCCATCAATATTCACGCGGACAATCGTACATGGTCTTCGTTCGGGGGAAGCTGACGGCGACGGTGATGGAATCATATCAGTCGAAGACCTTTACGACCATGTTCTGGTGCAGATTCGGCAGATTACACCGAAACAAACACCCTGCAAGCTGATCGATACACAGGGAAGTATCCCAATAGCACGCAGCGTGAAAGGTGCGTTCGGGCTTGGTAAGCTATCTAGCGAACTCCGGAGAGCGCTGAGTAGCCCATTGCCAGGAGTACGCAAGGGGGTTATCGAAGAACTTCAGCCGTTACTGAACGCTGAAGATGAGTCGCTACAAAGAGGGGCGTTGGCTGCGTTAACTCAGCTGAGAAGTGACGAAAGCGATCGGGTGGCAGCTGCCGCCGCCACGGCACTCGGAGTGAGCCCGGCATGGTTGGACGTAAGGGTGTATCCACCAATTGATACATCTGGAAAAACGAGCGCGCCCTCTCACGCAGGCGAGGAGCGCGATCACGCAGGCGAAAAGCACCAGGCTGCGCAGCCTGCACCGGCTCAGGAAGTTAGCCCCGCTGCGATGGCCCAATGGGTTGATCAGAAGCTATTCTCGACCACCCTTCGGAGGCCGGGTTACGACGAGGGCGAGGTTGACGTCTTTCTCGACACGATTCGGGACACCTTCCTCGGCAAGAGAATGCCGCCCCTAACCAGCGATGAGGTGAGAAACATTCAATTTTCCACTACACGCAATCGGCCGGGTTACGACGAGGAGGAGGTGGATTCATTCCTAGATGAAGTGGAAATAAAACTCGCTGCGTGGCCGCGACCAACGGCCTGACGATGTAGCTTCACTCACATGAGCCTGCCGCGATCGGTCAAGGAGTCTTAATGTCCATATAGACGCGGTCGGGGTGGGTCAACCTGTGTACCGACACTGGCTCCTTATCCGAGACACCGATCCCATAGGACACATAGCCTTCGTAGTCCCAGCCACCTTGATCTGCCGGATCTCGGGCAAGTTTGGGGTAATCTCCACCGGCGGGGTCGTTGTCCACGTGGACATCCCGGCGAACATGACGTGGATGATCGCCTTCCCTTTGATCGGGATGACATTGCCGCGCCCGTCGGCGAGCAGTTTCGGCACGCACGACGCCGCGCACGAACCGCTCATCAACCAAGTCCCGCAGTGACTTGCCCACCTCGGCCTTGGCCCGCATGTGATCGTCGCCCGCCTCCACGGTGCGCTCGGTGATTTCCGCCGGGCCGAGGACTTCGAGGAGCGCCTCGTCCACGGCCGGTTCCAGCAGGTCGGCACGGATGAGGGTGCCCGCAGCGGTGGCCACGTGACCGACTGGCGCACTGGTAGTACCGGTAACCATGTGCTGACGTCGCCGACAGCGGCTGCTCACACATGCACTACGCGATGTGGATGAGTGGCGCGGAGTTCCTGCGTCCGGCTCCCCTGGGCAGGCTGAGGGCGTCCAGGGCGGCCTGTAGCCGGTCCCACTTCGTCCCGTCAAGGATTGGCGGATAGCGCACCGGCATCCCGTCGGGACCGCGCACCGTCCACGTATGAGTTCGTTCCATACACGGTCTGCCTCGTGCTCGGCGGCGATATACCGCCTGAAACTCGCACGGCTCATCTTGTCCTGACGGCACTGATGGCTGGCCATGACTTTGTGTGCCTGCGGTGACCTGCACGGCTCGCCCGGCTGCGCGTGGAGAAGTACTTCCAAGGACCACCGCGTGAGCGTCGCCCCTTCATGTCGTTCTCCGTTCGTTCGCGGGCCCGTGCTGGGCTCGAATCTTGTGTTGCATTATTCGCCGCGCAGTTCGAGGTAATCGTCTTCAGACAGGACCACGTACCGATCCCCACGACCAAACTCGATAATGAACAGCATCCGGCGAAGACCGTCGAGCAAAGCGTGCCGCGATGCGGTCGTCAGGTCATCGGCCTTCAGCCGGTAGCTGTCCGCGTCGGTCCGCTTGAACTCGATCAGTTCGGTAGGAGTGCGCACATCTAGTTTGCGCATACCAGCACCAGACTGGGGCTGGCAAACTCCGCCGTACCGGCGTGCGCCATCACGCTCCTGTTTCCTCGACTTGCGGAGCTTGCGTTTGTTATCCACAGATCAGCTCCTTCGCTACCCTGGCGGCACCCGGTGTCGGGATATCGTCCTCAAGGCCGTCGTAGTGATCAACGATCGTGACCAGTTCGTCTACGTGATCCCAGTCCAGGTACATAAACCTCAGGACCATCGCGCACTGCGCGGCTGAGTCCTGCTCCAGGGCCTCTATCTCCTGGCGGATCTCCGGGGCGAACCAGCTCTTGTCGGCAACGACGTGACCGGCGTCCATCAGGTTGATCTCCCTGGTGCTGATCCGGCGTGGCGGGCCGAGGACGGTCATCACCGCCATCGCGCGGTCGAACCGGTCGTACTTGGTACTGCACTGCTTCGACATCTAATCTCCTAATTGCTGGGGTCCGGGCTAATAAGCTGATTTAGGTACTGGGATGCTATTACCGTTAATCGGTTTGGATTAAGACACAGCCGTCCCGCCTCCGCCTGGAGGAGACCCCCTTGGTACCGAGCTACCCCGAGGTATCTGCCTCTGTA
Source organism: uncultured Actinomycetota bacterium (assembly GCA_963820395.1). Classification (GTDB taxonomy): domain Bacteria; phylum Actinomycetota; class Actinomycetes; order Streptosporangiales; family Streptosporangiaceae; genus DATFVJ01. The sequence continues at coordinate 115,085 of CAWGAE010000013.1, forward strand.
GGAGGCTGGATACCGACAGGTAGCGAGGGGAAGGGGTTCTCAGCGAAGCTGAGGTTCCCCTACGGTTGACGACATACTCCACCTGGTTACCTAAGCTGGTGAACGAAGTGAGACAGCCAGCATCTCTTCAGCTGCTCCAGCTGGCTGCTTCTACGACTAAGCAGCGTCTCTTCAGCTGCTTCTACTCGTAGAAGTACACGAGACCCCTGTTTTTCCTCGCAGTTTCAGCAACTATTTTAGGTTAGCGTCGGCTTACTGGTAGTAAGGAGACCTCCTGCAGCTAAGTCTTCAGCTTCTTCATCGAAGCGTTGTAGTCCTTGTGCTGCTGGCACACTCTCTTCTTCCCGGTACCTCTACTGATCTCTACTCCAGTCTTCTTGCTAGTAGTGGTCAGTAGGTCGTGGCAGCACTCGTGCACAGTCGCCTTAGCCCCAGATCTCCGGAAGGGCCTGCTGAGGGCGAGTTAAATCGCGGGCTGTGGTGTGATGCGGTAGGTGATGGGCCGGGTGTCGCCGGGGATGGACGGTGGCTGGGTGTTGATCTCGCCGGTGAGCAGGGCGAGGGCGCGGGCGACGCGGGGATCGCCGGGGGGTTCGAGGGTGACGGTGATCGCGGCGGGGGTGTAGGTGATGGTTCCGGCGAGGCCGCGGATGATGGTCTGGCGGGTGACGGCGCGGTATTCGTCGTCGTCGCGCAGGTAGGCGTTGAGGTGGGTGGCGAGCCAGTGCTCGGCGTTGTGCGCCAGCAGCCGCAGCACCATCTGCAGGCCGCGGCGCCCGGCGCGCAGCACCGCAACCCGGGCGTCGGGATCGATCTGGTCGGCGCGCAGCTTGACGGGGATCTGGTCGCGGGCGGCGGTGGCGTCCTTGAGTTTCTTCTTCGCGGCGGTGATCGCGCGGTTGGCGGCGGGGATCGCCTTGTTCTTCGCGGCGGCGGTGGTGTCCGGGTCGGTGAGCAGCGCGGCGAGGGCGCCCTGGGCGGTGGTGATCTCGTTGCGGGCGTCGCGGATCGCGGCGTTGGCTGCCTTGCGGGCCGGGTTACCGGTGATCTTGGTGTTCGTTTGGACGGTGGCGGTGTAGTCGCAGATCTTGTCTATCCCGTAGTTCTCGGACGCGTACTTGAGGAAGTTCTCTTCCCGCCACCGGGACTTCAGCCAGGACAGGATGTCCGCCGGGCACGCATCGAAGTCGGAGGTGAGGACCTGCAGCACGACCCGGCCGTGCTCGGACAGGGTGAGCTGCCGGGCTTCTCCGTAGTCCTTGACCTGGACTTTCTCCTCCGCCCACGTGATCTGCCGCCTCTTGCCGCCCACCGTGACGGCAGTGATGACCGGGAGCATGGCGGGGACGGCCAGCGGCGCCCGGCGGTAGGTGACCCAGTGCACGTGCTGCTCGCGGCAGTGCGTGAAGACCGCGGGGTAGGCACCGCCGCGGTCGAAGCCGAGCATGATCCTGGTGCCCCCGGGAACGGCTCTGTTCAGCTCGGCCAGTGCCTTCGGCAGCGTTACGGACAGGCCGGACGGGTCGCCGGTCACGAAGCACACCGCCCGCCCGTCGTGCGCGGTCACGTGCGTGTCCGCACGGCCCCGTTCTGCCCGGCCCCGCTTGTTGTTCCACCCCTTGCCGACGGGTTTCGCGCCGGTGTACGGGACAAAATGGTCATCGACGTAGTACACGTTCGAGACCACCGGGCCTGCAGCGAGCATCGCCGACGCGAACATCCGCTGCAGCTCCAGCGGGTCGGCCCGGTCCGCGATCGCGGACAGGCGGGGCCGCAGAGTCCGCAGGGCGGGCAGCGCGGCGAGCCCGGCCAGCGGCCCGGCCTCGGCCGTGGCCAGGTGCTTGAACGCCTCCGTCGTCGCGGCACCCAGCGCGAAGCACGCGCTGACCGCCACCAGCAGCGCTACGTCCCCCGGCGCGGCATCCTGCCCGGCTGCGGCGGCGAATACGTCCCCGGCCCCGGCCCGGGCGGCGAACGCATGCAGCAACATCGCCCCCGCGTACCGCGACCGCACCGTCCCCGCGGGCCGCCCGCCGTCCCCCGGCACGAACCCGGACGGCACGGGTCGGGCAGGCTCCGCCACCGCCTGCGGGGGCTCCGGCTGCTTCCGCGGTTCCGGTGCCGTGAGCTGCGGCTTTTCCTCCGTATCCGGTTCCGGCGCGGGTTCCGGCCGCGGTTCCGGCCCGTCGTGCGCCAGCGGGTCCTGCACGTGCGCCCGGCCCAGGCGGCGCAGCACCGTGGACTGGTTCACCCCCAGCCGCCGCGCGATCTCCGCGTCCCGCACTCCCCGCGCCCGCCATGCCCGCGCCTGCTCCCACGCGTCCTCCCCGGTTTCCGGGGGCCGCCCGGCCGGGCGGACCAGCGCCGCCGTGCCCTCCCGCAGCGCCCGCTGGCGCAGCGTCGCGACGTAACTCGGGGTCAGCCCGAGCACCGCGGCGACGTCCTTCCCCGCGAACCCCAGCTGCCGCAGCCCGGCCGCCGTGATGTGCCGCATCGCCGCATCGTCCTCGGCGAACCGGAACAGCTGCACCGACCCGGCGAAGATCACCGTCTCCCCGCCAGTGTCCAGGCGGCGCAGATCACGCGGCGAAGGCATCCCGTCCAGGATGGCGGAGGCAGCTGCGGACATACCCGCAGCCTACCAATATTTAACATATTATGCAAAGTACTACGGACAGTCAGCGCAGGTCAGAAGCACCCTTTCCGGAGATCTGAGCCCTGGTCTCCTTCTCCTGCGCCGACTTTCCGGGCTGGTAGGTGGTGTTGCTCCTGACGTTGAACCGTTCAGGGACACCTCGTTCACGGACCCGTTGGATACGACTGTGGACGGCCTTCTCGGTCACCCCCAGCTTTGCCGCAATTTTCTCGACGTTGTAGCCGTCGAGGAGTAGCAGCACGACCTCTGCTTGTCCCATCGGCAGAGCCATCGCCCACTTCCGTATCTCCCTCTCGGTCTCCTGCCTGATGTACTGTTCCTCCAGCGGGTTGGAGGTCGTCGTCTTCGGCGGCAGCTCCTTGACCAGCTTCTTCCTGAGTCGCTTCGCCCTCTTCCTGGCCCGCGCCAGCTTGCGTTTCAGTGCCGTGTTGACGTACCCGTACACCGGCTGCCCGTACTCCGGCAGCAGTCCATCAGGTGGCTTCTCCATGAACTCGATAAGCAGATCGTGGAAGTGGTCTGCCCCGGAGCGACCGTCGATCACCTCCATCTGGCGCGAATACTTACGCATCATCGGACCGCACTGATCCAGCACCGCGTCAATGAAATCTGGGGGATCCGCGCCGAACGCGGGGGTTCCCTGCAGGTGCACCTTCCCGGCCCGGATCTCCAGCCATCCCGCCAGTTCGAGCTGGTCACCGAACTTCCGCACCTCGTACGGGGTCAGCGGCGGCTTCTTCTTGTACCCGGACTTACGCGCGACGGTCTCGACCCTGGCTCCGGGACCGGCGCGGTACGCCCCCCAGATAACCTGCCGGTGCTTGTCCGACACCCCGGTGAGCCGTTTCTTCAGATCTGCCCAGCGAAGGTTAGGTTCCAGGTACCACCCGTCCGGGTAGAACCAGCCGCCAGTTATGTCGTGTAAAGCTTGCTCGATCCTAAGAGAACGTGCTAACGGTTGCTGTAACAGCGGCCCATCAGGTAAGATAGTAAGAGCAGAAGTCATGAGATTACCTCTCTCGTGTGTGTTCGTCTTGGGTTGTTGGCTGGTGATGGCGTCACGAGCCTGGTTACTTCGAGAACCTCGTCCCCGCTGGGGGCGGGGTTTTCGTCATGTATGAGCCAGTACCTCTTCTTTCGGCGCGAAACTGAAGGTGACCGTCGTACCCTGGCTCCGCGTCTTCGCCTGCAACCCGTGAGACCTTGCGTGCTGGTGAATCCGGTTCTGCATGTCGTGCACCGACATATCCGGGAAGTCGATCGCCTGCTCCAGCCTCCACACCGACGGCGTGCCATCCGGGTCTGGCCGTACCCAGGCGTGCCATGGGAATCTGTAGAACCGCTTCGGGAATAACTGTTCGTCGGTACTGACCGAGGTGTCAACTTTCGTAGCCACGATGACTCCTTTCGTTATGTACTAAGTAAATCATACGTTCCGCATTGGTTGTTAGAGACCAAGATCGTCTCGCCTTCATCGGGCCGGGATATCCTGCGCCGTCACTAACCGTGGCATAATGTAACCAAGAGGATAACGCCGCCGAACGAAGGTGACGACTATGACTTACTGCAGTATGTGCGACGACCGTCTTTGGCCCGACGAGCTTCTCAGACACATCAACGACCATCGTGATCTGCCTTTGGCGCGAGAATTCTGGCCAGCTAATGCTGTGCCGGTGCTAACTGGGCTCGACCTGGCCTAGACATCACACATCAAGCCCTGCTCGACGTAGTTTTAAGCGGACGTTCTGGCGGGCGTGCGGCGTGCGGTCTGAAGGTGTCGTCGGCGTACGTACGGTTAAGCCGTCCGGGCTGCACCACAGCAGATGGCCATTGCGACCCACGGTTATCCGCCAGCCAGCCTTGCGTGCGGTCTTCGCGTACAGGCGAAGAGCCTGCGGAATAGGGACCCTCATAGTTCGGGCCCCAGAAGGTCCTTCAGCTCGTCCTCGAACCCGTCGACGTTCGCGTTAGCAAGATCGAGGATCTGCGGATGACTGGGTATCCCTCCGGCGAGGAACACAACCTCGAACTTCGCGATGCCCTCGTGGAGGAGGTCCTCGGTGCCCTCGACCCCCCGGATCCCCAGCATTGATATCACCGCTTCGACGATCTTCGCGCGCTCGTCGTCCCCTTGCTTTACCAGAAGCGCGAAGTACCCACGCAGGATCTCTTCTACCTCGTCGTCGTACGTTTTCAGTAACAGGACGAGGCATTTACGCGCCGTTGCGTACTGCTGCGGGCTCGACATCTCTCGTAGGTCGCTCATCGGGCACCACCGGCCGGGAACGGTGAATCCGCGCCGGAATAGGCGAGCGCGGCTTCCCAGCCAGCGACGAACGCTTCGAGGGCGCTCTGGGTAGATTCTTCGACGAACGTCAGACCGGGCGGGATAGCGTACTCGTCGTCGTCGGCAGGAATCTCCGTCATGCCCGCCAGCCCAGGGCCCGCGAGGTACCCGGAGTTGTAGCCGTCGAGGAACTCCTTGAAGACGATCTCGCCGGATTCGGTCTCGACCTGGTGGAGAGGAAAGGGCTCAAGCTTGTAGCCGTCTTTGCGTCGCCTGTCGGGGACCCTGCGCTCTTTGGCGTACTCGGTGATCTTCAGCTTTTGCGGGGCCGCCTCAGCAGCCTTCCTCTCGTCGCCCGGCCGGAGCGTCGTGGACTTGCGGCTGGGCTCTAGTGTCTTCGTTGGGGTGACTGCTGGTGACAGCGCTGGCGGTGATGACGTCGGCTCGACGGTATGCTTCCCGATCTCTGCCGACGACAGCCGGTCCACCGCGCCCATGAGGTTCGGCCCAGACGCACCTGCTGTGCCACCAGCCTCGTTCCACACAGCCTCCCGGCTGAGGCCAAGCTGGTCGGCGCGCCGGAGCTGGCTGAGCTGGAAAGGAGTCAGCTCGTCCTCGTCAAGCCACGGTGTGTCGTCGTCCGGCGCAGGCTGCGGTGAATCCGGGCTGAAGCAGCCGGGGCAGACGAGATCATTACCTTCGTCGTCCCAGCCCCACCCGGCTTCCTTGGCGCCACCCGACCATGGATACTCATCGACGCGCCCGCACTCAGTGCACTCGAAGGTGTATCCCTCGTCGCTCGGGGGGTCGTCGGGTGGTCTCAGCCGGCTGAACGGCAGGCGGCCGGGTAGCTGTTGCCCAGTCCAGCTCCGGCAGCTCGACCACGTCACCGGGTACCGCCGGTGCCGCTGTGCCCTCGTTGATCGCGTAATCCCACGCGCGATAATATTTGGCGACGGTGTGGTGGTCGGTCAACCCGACGATCCCTCGCCGCGCGAACTCCCTGAAACTCTCGCGCGGGGAATCGGGGAGAAGTCCCCGATTACCGGGTGGCCTGCCCGCCTCGCCCTCGGCCGTGAACGCCCACACGATCGCCGCGCGCTGCCAGCGCCTGGCTGTGATCAGACGGTCGATCCCGGTCAATTGCTCGGCCGCGTCATCGATCGTCGGTGGTATCTGCACGGCGTCGTAGCACACCTTGGTCTGGCTGCGACGGGTGACTGTGCGGTGCTTAGGCATCTACCTCACCGCCTAACGGCACCGCGTTGGCACCGACGAGACGGTCCTGAACATAGCGGCCTACATCCTCGCGCCGGAAAAGGAGTTTGCCGCCTACCCGGTACGAAGGCAGTTCTCGCCGCCGCGACATCTGACGCGCTCGCTCGATCGAGCAATGCAGCAGATCCGCTAACGCTTCTACGGTTACGTACTCGTTCATGTTCTGCTCCTAGATAAGAGCACCCCCCGCCGCGCTGCGGGGGGCACGAGGGTCGGTCAGGTCAGGTCTTCAATGAGGTCCAGGCTGTCGATCTCTGTGGCTTCCCAGTCAAGGACGTAGATGTCAGTGCCGATGCTGTTGGCGACGAGTTCCTCGACCTCCTTCTCGTTCAGCTCGGCGTCGACCTCTACTGTTCCCCGGACTGTTGCGACGAAGTAATACTCCTTGGTCTCTATCTTCTCGGCTGTGATGGACATACGCGCTCCTTGGTGTGTTGGGGTGGATACGTGAACTCTATACGAACACCCTAGGTAATGCAAGCATGATCACGAACTAATTCGAACTAATTTAGACAGTTACTACGATAGCTTGTTGATCTTGCTCCGGGCTACTGTTCCGGCCGCCGGAGAGGCGCGCTGCATATGCCCGTGAAAGAATGCGGTTACTGTCCTCACAACGCCGACCCTGAACTCTGTATAGGGACCCAGACCTCCGGAAGTCCCTGTGCGAAATGGGCGGGCGTTGCATAGCGTTGTTGATCTTCCATCGGGAGGAAGTTTCCCGCTATGGCACACAGCAGAAAATTCTTCATCATGGAGCACCTATGGATGAAGAATCTTGATGTTACTCATCGGTAGATGATTCGGAGATTTAACAAGCTTCCGCAGAGGCCTCGATCGCGTTCCCGCAGGTACTGGCCTTGCGCATCACGAAACTTCCGGAGTTCTGGGACCGGCGTCACGCGAAAGAATCGGTGCGGAACCGTACCGATTGAACACCACGGCTACTGTTCTCCGGGCGGAGGAGGGACGGGGCTGCAGGGGGAAAAACAGAAACCCCCCGGTGCCTAACACCGAGGGGCTCTCACTTCTGCGCGGATAACAAACCGCGCCCGCACGCTGAACATCGCAGTCCTACGGTGATCCCGTGCTGATCGAGCAGCCGCCACACCCCGAGCAAATCTTCGGGACCGACAGGTGCATCGACATTCCGGGCCGGACGAAGTCCGTACGGGGTGTAGATGATAATCGTGTGCCCGGTCAGAAACACGAAACCTCGTCCGCGTGGTCGTCGACTCTCGGGTACGTCTTCACGCCGCAGCCTTCTTCTGGACTATCCTGCGTGCGGGATGCATCTTCTCAGTGGCCTGCTGAACCAGGCTGGCCTTCAGCTTGCGCGCCGCTGCCTTGGCTTCGTCTCGCTTGCCGTTGACGTCGAGGGCGTAGACCTCGGCGGCCACCCTCAGGCCGTCGCCAAGCTTGACCTGGTCGGCGTGAGACGGCCTCTTGGACGTCTGGCCGCCACTCAGGTAGTCGTCGAGGAGTGCGTCGATGCACGCTGCGACGTGACCGTCTGGGTCGGGCTTACGCTGCTTCTGGACACGGAGCGCCGCCACCGTGATGTGCTTCCCGTCGTGGTCAGCCATGTGCTTCTTGTCGGCCTCGACGAGGTCGGCGTACGGCATGCGGTTCTCCCAGGCGACCTGGTGAGCCGTGAACGACACGCCGGGTAGCCACCGGTAGGTTCCCTGGCGGAAGCTGCTCCCGGACTTGGGGTCACGAACGTATCGTGCGGTGCCGCACATGTTCTTCATCGTCTTGACGCTGTAGCTTTCGCCGGTCTCACGCTTGAACAGCTTGCTCGCCTCGTCGTACTGCTCGTCGCTGAGGTCCTGGGACACCAGGGTCTCGGAGAAGCCTCGCTTCTGACCGTGCTCCGCCGCCAGTAGTGCCTGCTTCTGCTCCTCACTAAGGACGGGCTCTGTCTTGTTTTCCATAACTAGTCCTCGGGTTATTCGGGTCCCAACGTTGGGATTGCGTTGAGATTGCCCCCAGCCTAGCCGATATCGCCCATCCCCGCAAATTCTTATTGTTACCCATAATAAGTTAGGCAATGGAGAGCAGGCCATTCCAAAACGTTTATATCTGGGACGTTAGTACCACGAGGTTCGATGCCCGGATGTTCATACCAGAACGTGATGCCTGGGGACGCAATGAAAGTAGGCAGTTACTTACCAGTCCCAACGTTGGGGTGCGCCACTGTCCTGCTCCACCGGAGCGTGTGGACCCTCTGGCGGGCGCAGGACCTCGGGGAAAACCCCGCGCCCACCTGGGGGGTGACGGGAGCCAGCGGCGCGCAGGAGGAGGACGAGCTGCTGTCTCGACCGACACGCTAACCGCCCGGTGCTACCCGGCTATAACCAACGTGAACCAAGGCGGCTAGCTCTTATTTTAACCAACCACTTGCCTGGCTACCCGCCTTCGAGCTGGATTCTCGCAAGGGGCTGCAATACCACTGTTCGTATTCTCCGCGCCAGGAGATGGTATCGAGGGCTACTGCCTTCAACCTCACTAGGGCACCATAGATGCCACTGCCCAGACTGCTTTCTATTCGTAGGGGGGTCGGTATCACGACACGCTGGTCTCAACCGGTGGAAGCAATTGAGCTGAGATTATCCCCGGGATTATCAGCAAGGAGGAGCTCTGCGAACACTTCTGCTGGTGTCCTGAATCCGAGTATAGCACGGGGCCGGTCATTTATCTCGTCCGCCACGGCCTGAAGATAGTGAATGTCACCGGTGATATCTGTGCCTTTCGGGAAGTACTCCCGCAGCAGTCCGTTAGTGTTCTCGTTGGTTCCCCGTTCCCAGGGAGAGTGCGCGTGCGCGAAATACACCGGGATGTCTGATGCCAGGGTCAGCGCAGCGTGCTGGGCCATCTCGATGCCCTGATCCCAGGTGATCGATTTGCGCAGGTTCGCGGGCATGTCCCGCACGGACTCGATGACACCGTCACGGACCGCGCCGGCGTCCCGGCCGTCCGGCAGCGCGACCGGGACAAGGTAGCGGCTCTTGCGCTCCACCAGGGTGCCCATCGCGGTCTTCCCGGCCCGGCCGATCACCAGGTCGCCTTCCCAGTGGCCAGGGACTTTCCGGCCTTCGGCCTCCGCGGGGCGCTGCGAGATCGATACCATCCCGACAATCCGGGCACCCTTGGAGCGGGCCCGGCCCCGCGGCTGGCGGCGCGTCCGGCCGGTCCGCAGCGCGATCTCCATCGCCGCGAGCTCGCCCTTCGGCAATGCGTACAGCCAGGTGTAAATCGCCTCGTGCGACACCGCCATATCCGTCTCCCCGCGGTTGCGCTCGTAGCACAGCCTGCCCGAGATCTGCTGCGGCGACCGGGCTCTGCGCAGATCGCAGGCCACACGTTCCCTCAGCCGCGGATCCGCATCGATCTTCCGGCATTTCGGGCGCCTCCGGGACTTCCCGGCGCGGGTATCGGCACGGTGCGCCCGGTATGCCCGCCGCCCACCGTGCCGGGCGATTTCGCGCGACACCACCGACGGGTTCCGGCCGATCGCGGCGGCTATGTCCTTTTGCTGCATATGTGCGGCAAGGCAACGGGAGATTTCCTCCCTATCAGCCAATGTGAGAATTTTCCGGCGCACGCTTCCCCCGATTTACTCGCGTGTTCGCCAGAGAGCCTCTCACTCCCGGTGAGATCCTCTACACCGAGATCCCATACTTCCCGTTAGAGAAGACCGCCCGTTACACCCGATTGCCACGACCGACTGCGATCAAGCACCACTGCCTGAACTACCACCTGGGTGTGGGTCCTTATCAAGCGTTGCGTTGCGTACACACTGTGTGCACTGAAGCTGGTATTATCGTGGTACGACTATCTAGGGAGACTTGTATGCAGCACCCAGCGATTAAGCTTTCTTACCTTCCGACGATCCGCGTTGAGTCCGAACTAAGGGAACGTCTGGAGAACCTTGCGTTAAAAGAACACTGCAAGCTCAGCGAGCTACTCCGTCTTCTGGTGATCGACGGTACGGAGCGCTTAGAGAAGGGTGAGCTATGGCTGCCGTAACTCGTAGGCGCATCCCGGCCGAGGACCCGGTCCGTCAGCCGGTCGGTATCAGCGTCTCAGTCAGCACCGACCTGGGAGGCGGGCACGCATCGACGGTGCGGTACGGACCTCGTGGTGCCGGGGCTATCTTCCGCCATCTAGCGCCTTTTCTCGCGCCCGAAGACCTGGCGGGAATGAGGAACCTGATCGACGACGAGCTTGCCGCTAGGGCGTCGTGATGGACGTCGAGGGTTTTCTCGCGGCTGAGGGAGCCACCCGCGACGAGAACGTCTACCACCTAACGCGCGAAGCGATAGACCGTCTCGTCTCACTCGCCCGGCTGGAGTCTCTCGTTGACGCTCGTAGGTACTACGTCCGTCACCCATGATGAACCCGCCACCAAAGGTCGAGTTCGCCGACTGGCCTCGACTAGGCGACGGGGTGAAGGTACTTGCCGTACGAGGCTGCTGTGGCGTCGTAGGGGCACTCCCACCGGCCACGAACCCTGCCGTTGGCTGAGGTAGCTGGGCTGGCTGTCGCTGGGTCTGTGCCGCTGGCTGAGGGGACTTCCCTGCGGCCGAGGAAACTCCTGGTGCAGGCTGTGACTGGGTCGCTGCTGGCCTGGACGCGGATGGTGATGGTCTCAGTAGGCCGCCCACCCCCGCCGGTCCTGGAGGCAGTCCTGGGGGCGTCCCGGGTAGCTTGAGCGCTGTCCCGTATGCACTAGCCGACTGCTCCTGAGCTGGCTGCTGCTGGAAGCCGGGACTCTGAGTTGGCTGCTGGGGTGGTGTGTTCATCGTGACTCCCTCTGGAATTCCCGCGCTAGCGAGGGTGACTGGCTCCAATGAACTCCCGGCGATACGTCACGCGGCTGCTGGACGAACTCATGTTCGTAACCGACCTCGTGATCGCGGGATTGCCCGCATAATCCGCAGGTCTGGTTGCGCGGGACGGCGTTAAGGACCTGTCCCGATCGCTGCCGCAGAACTCCGTGCGCTGGATCTGGCTGGGCATACGTGATATCGGTCGCCGCATCGGTGCCGATTTTCTGAAATGTCTCTGGCATTGGTGAATCTCCTCTAGTGAGTGAGTGACCTGCCTCCCGTCCAGTGAGGAAGCCGGGAGGCAGGGGTCTGGTTAGATCTGGACGTACTTCGCGACCTCGTCCGGGATCACAAAACTGCGCCCCGACGGCAGCTCGACGTAGGTTCCTTCGCTGCCCGAGATAGAACTGATCGTTTGCTGCCTGGCGTTGGACATCTGCGCTTTCGCGCCGGTCGCTGCGGCAGCGTACTTCTCACCTGTCCCGCCTATGGTCACGGTTTCGTATGAACTCATGGTTAGCTCCTCTAGTTTGATTCCTGCTTCTTGGCCCTACCACCCCAGCGGCTCTCGCTGGGAATACTGCGTACTTCAGGCCCACTAACATCGCCCGAAAAGTCGTGCGTTTTGGACACAGGTGCCTCGCTGGCAGCCTGGGGATGGTGATACTGGTTGCCATAACCTGCCGCACGGAGATAGTCGACCGAATAACGGCGAAGAGATGGACGCTCTATCTCGCCCGAAATTCCCCCGACGTCGCCGGTGTCTCTGACGTTCAACTCAGCACGCCTCGACTCGTACTCCGACATCGACCAACCGGATACGTCTGGCTGTTCTGGCTCTTCCGCCTTCGGTGCGAGCCGCCAGTCGTAGATCTGCTTGTAATACTCCGTCTTATCCATCAGGACTGCTCCTTGCTTGTGAAGACACCACGCCGGATAGGGCCAACCGGCGCGCCGGGCTCCGAGGCTGTCCCCGGTCCTGGTGAATCCGGTGCCGAATGGACGGCTGCGGCCTGAGTCATGCCCCGGACGATAGGATGGCCGTTGAATTGCGGCGATAGTGGTGGTCCGTCGAACCGTTCCCTGACTGGGCTCGTGTTCTTGTCCACCTGTGCCTGGCGCTCGGGGTTATCTATGTGCTCGGATACGATACCGTCGTACGTTGATGTCATAACTGGCTCCTCTGTGTCCATCGTCTCTAATTCTACTGGGATCAGGCTGCGACACCGATGATGCTAGTGCCGTCTGTACGTTTACTCGATCTGCTCCACTTCAGGCACGATTTACATCGCCAGCGCTGGTACCGTCCTGAACTCGTCAGGGCGAACCATTTCGGCGCGAGATCGAGCCCACCGCACGCCGGGCAACGATCGTCACCCGCGAACGCTCCGTACGAGAACTGGTTGCCAAGTATGGCCGGAGCAAAAGAAATAGCTCGGTCGTAGTCCTCACGTCTTGTTTGCAGTACCGGGCCATCTCGGCTTGGGCCCGTTTTCCTACCGCAAGGTCACCGATCCCGTCGACGGCATCCATACAGGCTCTCCACAGACTGTGACCCGAGTTGGTTAGCTTGCCGGACAACCCCAATGCTTCGGTTACGAACGCGAGCTTGCCACTAGCGAACTTGAAGTTCTTCTTCACGACTTTGTACAAGTCAATGCTTTTGGTGGGCGAAGGAGGTCCCCAGTCGGGTATCGTACTAACCATGTTCGCCCGGAGCACAGGGAGGTCGAACCGGTCACCGTTGTACGTGACCACCGCCGATGCCTCATCTAGTAGCCGCCAGGCGGTCTCGACCATCTTCTGGTGTCCGTCGTGAAAGACACTGATGTACCTAACCGTCTTCGAGCCGACCCACTGATACGCAAGGCCAAGGGTGTAACCGGGCTTGATGAGTTGCGGTAGACCTATATTCTGGCCGAAAAGACCCCAGGTATGACAGACGTTAGGGGCCGTCTCCAGATCTATGGATAAGATTTTCGGCTGAGCTAACGGAGGCCCTGTCACGACGCGACCCTGACGCGTGACCAGTTAGAACGGAACAACTGCCAGTGACGCTGGCACCAGCCATGGACGGTAGCGGGCCGGTCACAGCCGTCAGTAGTACATCCGGGAGGTAACGGCGTGCCGGTCACCATGATGGTAATCGCAGCACGTATTGGACCATGACGTTCGGCCGTGATATTATGAGTTCTGTCTTCATTTTTGGAAGTCACCTCTTAGATCGTCGGTGTGCCTGGTCCGCACCCGAAGCTTGTTGTCGTTGAGATCGAGTCGCCTCCGGGCGGCTCGTTCCTTCGTTTAGACGGTTGCGTCAAGCTCTTCTGACATACTGAGCAACTGGTTCTTCAAACGCTCGCGGTGGGCCTTCGTGTACTTCGCTGCCTCGATCCGGTGGGCCGCAATGCAGCTCGCGCACCGGCACAGGTAGTCGCGGTAGTACGTCGAGGGACTCAGCCCAGGCCGCAGCTCGTGGACGTTTACCGAGTGAATCTGGGTGGGTGCCACACTAAGCCTTCTTTCTGTCAGGTCTACTTGGATCCATTATCTCATGGCACTCCAGTACAATGGTAAGGGACAACGTGAATGTTTACGGGACACCATACGGAAGGAACTCAGCATGAAGAACAGACGTGTTACCCGGAGCACCTCCCTCCGGCCGAAAACACTCGACGAGGCCTTAGCGGAACAGGACCCGTTACCGACGGAGAAGGCTTACGAGCCCCACCCGTACGCGATGAAGCTGAAGCCGTTGTCGTCCGAGAAGTACGAGGCGCTGAAGGAGGACATCAAAGATAAAGGGATCATCTACCCGATCATCGTTGACGAGGACAATCTGATACTCGACGGCGTGCACCGGTACCGGATCTGTCGCGAACTGGGTATCGATCCACCGATCCAGGTGCGTGCTGGCCTGACCGACGACGAGAAGCTCGAACTCGCGGTCGGCCTGAACTGGCAGCGCCGTCCGAACGACACAGACTCACGGTGTGAGATGGTCTTCGATCTCTACCACAACGAACAACTGACGATGGAGTCGATCGCCGGGATGCTCGGGATCAGCAAGAGCACGGTCAGCCGGGACCTCGGTGCAGGCGATCCCCCCGTCGATGATTACGCAGAGCAACCGAGCACGATCGACACCGAGGACGTTTCCGCAGGTCACGAGTTGTTGCACGATGCAACAACTAAAACGCAGCCGTCAGATGACCACAAAGAGTCAAACACCGAGAAGCCTCGTACGTCGAAGCGCGGCCGGGAGGAAGGACGCCCATTCGGAAGCAAGAATCGTAAGCCCAAGGTCGTCCAGCGCAACAAGGCAACCACCCCTGAGGACACCGTCGTACAGGAGCCTAAGCCAGGCCCGTCCTGGGCAGCGAAAACGATAGACAGCCTGGAGAAGACCGGCGACGTAGGTACCGACGCCGAGGTCCGGAAGCTGAGACGGATGCTTAAGCAGCGCCTGCCGGAGCCGACCGAGCAGGAGGTCGTACTCGGCATCCAGCGGAAGCTGACGGACGTCGAGGACCGGTTTAACCGGGCCGGTGTAGAGGACCCGGAGTGGTGCCTGAAGACGCTAGCCGACATGCGGTCCAACACGTACTGCTTCATCGAGAACAAGGCAGCAGGTAAGTCTGGTGTCAGGAAGAGCGAGCACGTAGGCACCCCGGCACGAAGCATCGACGACGAGCTAGAAGAGATGCTCGCGGCTGGAGAGGGTGACCAGCACTGAGGCTGAACATCGACGTGCCGGGACTCCAGCAATAACGACCTCGGCGACTTGTTCCTAGCGATCGATGAGACAGACGACGACGTCACGATCTCCTGGGCAGACGGGGGCGGCGTACGTACCTCCAGGGTGGTCCGAGACGTTATGCCGATGCACGGTGTCGTCGACATCCCTACCCGGGGCTACCTCTGATCGGGCCGGATTCGTACCGCCAGCACGCGCTGACCTCGGTGCAGCCGCCGTACCTCGACCTCGGCCATCCCAGCCGCAGCGAGCAGCTTGCACGCACGCCGAACAGACTCAATTTGCGCCCGTGTGACGGTTTGACAGCCGTAGACCGCGAGGGCGACATCACCGATGTCCTGCCAACTCGGAGTGAGCGCGCCAAGGATGGCACGCTGCACGCGACCCAGCCCCCGGCTCACGGCGGTCACCTCCTTCGTTGAGCCTACTCCAACGCATACGTGACCCAGGTCACGTTGTTAAACGTTGACTCTGCACCAACGTTGTGACAGTCTGAAGGTAGTCAACAACCGGGGGAAATCATGAAGATCAGGAAGCTCGCGGTCATCGCGGGGGCCGCCGTCAGTATCACCGGGCTGGGAACAGGCCTCGGGGCATGCGGGGGAGGTCACGCGAGCGCACCAGCCAGCCTCTACTCACAGGGCGACCACATGGCGTGTGACACGTGGGGCGGCCTCAAGAGCAGGCTGGTTCCCGCCCCCGGCAACTACGGCAGCTGCGCCGTCCCCAACCAGGTTGATCTGGACATATCCGCAAGCATGGTACACGCACAGCTCTACCCGCTGACGAACAGCTCGCTGGCGTACGTGCTGAACGACGTGAACGACCAGGTGCAGTCGGGCAGCCTGCAGCCGGAGACGATCAGGAACGCGGACGCCTACTGCGCCGCCGTAGCGCACAACCAGCCGCTGCCCATGTACTAAAAGGCGTAACACAAGAGCACGGCCGGATCGGTCGCCGTTGACGGGTAAGGCTTCGAGCCCGTCTGCAAGGCGCGACGTACGCCGAGGGAGCCCTCCCCGTCTCCCTGAGCGCGAGACCACGCCTCGTGGTGGCCGACCGGCCGACCCCTACCCAGCACGAACCAACTAAAGGAGGCAACGATGAACGATCCATTCGACCCGCATGCTGACGGCAATTTGTATGCCGACGCAGAGGACGTCGGTCTGCTCGACCAAAAGTGGTGGGAAGAGAACTCGCAGAGGAGAGAAAACGAGAGCCTGTTGGAGCTATGGGACCGATCCGATCCTCACGGGAGCGCGGTAGCCGGGAGCGAGCTGACGACGACCGCCGTCGCGGCCGAGGAGTTTCCCGGCGTGAAATTGGAGCGCCTGCGTGATCTGCGTGAACGCAACACGATCAGCGAACCGGCCTATAGGAGGGCACGGACGGCCGTACTGAGTCAAATGCTATCCGGAGGCAACCCGGATCTGGTCGTGTACGGAGGAGAAACGACGTTACGAATCTTACCCAGGGACCCCTCACTGCGGTGGGGGGTTCTTCTTGCGCGGGCACCGGCTCCGGCCCGGAGAGGGTCGCGGTGCGCTGCTCGATGCACGCGCCCCGGCTGCGGCAACAGTAGTTCGGGCGGCAGGTGAACCCGGTGCCGCGCGCCTGAGCCCCGTTCATCGAGAAGTGGCAGATGGACGGGGCTTTTGGCGCGCCTAGAGAGGTTACCTAGATCCCGCGCCGCGCGGTAGGAGCTGGCCGTAGTGGGCTCATCGGTGACGCACCCAGCGGAAGTGGTACCCCTTGTATAGGCACTCGTAGCGCACGCTGGTGCGCGAAGTCCCGAAGTGATAGTGCGCCTTCGCCGCGCAGAACGCACCCGGTGTCACGCACACCCAGCTTTTACCTGACTGGTGAACGTGACAGCTCCGAGCCGACTGCATGCTCAAGCCCTGAGCCGACTGCGTGCTCGCACCTGCGGTCGGCGCGAACGTCGCGCCTGCGCCGAAGACGGTAACCAGGGCGAGTGACGCAGTGGTAATGCTCTTCCTCATGATGTCCCCAACGTTTAACGCGATCTCTTGGTCATTCTCGGAAGCGGGTGCCGATGAGCGTAACAGGATGCCGACCCGGTCGGACGAGAATCGCGGCAAGGGATGGTGAGCTACGAGAGACTGCTGCTAGATCATCTCCAGCCGGGAACCCGTCTTCGGCTTGAGGCTACTGTCTGTGACAACGTGATCTCTGGCTGAAAGACTGATCTGGATGGGACCCATTCCTCCAGCAGCGACTTAATGGTCGGGTGCCTTCTGTGTGGTAACGAAGGCCGTTCTTGCCAGCCATTACCAGGAAGCCCTTCAGCAGCGACCATTCTCTGTCCGCCGAAAGCGTCGCTGAGTTGGAGGGGGCCCGGCCTCTACAGGGCGGGTGGGTGACAGTCAGGACAGGCCCCTGAGGAGCAAGTGTTCCCTGGTCCGGCAGGGGACGTCAAGCACTGCAGTACGTACCTCAGATCTTCCTGGTGGCTCTCAGCACGTCGGGTATGACCCTTATCGCCCCCGAATAACTCCTGCTACCCGGATCCATCTCTTGGCGTGAACTCTACGTTCGGCAGCGCAGCCACCAGCCATTACCGTGTATGGTTTCCTGGTCCTGTCCTGCGCGCATCGTCCGGCGCGGATTCTGCAGCAGTCCTGAGTATCCGGCCCGGAGGCGGGTACCTCGTACCAGCACAGATAGCCGCATAACCGGCACCGTCCCAGCGGTGTTCTAATACTCAGGCGTTATGCGGCGTAGCAAGTGCTGGAGCCCCTGATACACTGGAATTACTACACACGGTGACACCGGGGGAATCATGGCAGATCTCATCGCTTATCTGAGAGTCAGCACCGGGAAACAGGTTGAGGAAGGCCTCGGGCTCGACGTACAGGAGGCTGTCTGCCGTGCATGGGCAGGGCTAAACGACCACGTTATCGTCGGCGTCGAGGCCGACGAGGGGATCAGCGGCACCAAAGACCTCGATAACCGTGCAGCCCTCAGCCGTGCGCTAGCAGCAGTGAAATCGGGCCGGGTAGCAGGGGTCGTGGTGTATCGCCTGGACCGATGGGCTCGTGATCTGATACTCCAGGAGCAATTGCTGGTTGAGATACGCCGTGCCGGTGGAGAGCTGTTCACCACCTCTGGCGCGGAATCCGACTACCTCACCGACGACCCGAAAGACCCCAGTCGCAAGCTCATACGGCAGGTCCTCGGGGCGGTCTCAGAGTACGAGCGGTCGATGATCGCACTGCGGCTGGCCGGTGGCAGGGCTGCGAAGCGGAGTAATGGCGGCTACGCAGGCGGGTACGTACCTCTAGGGACGCGGCTCGTTAACGGAGAATTCGCGGCCGATGAGGTCGAGCTGGAAGCGATCGACCGTATACGTACGCTGCACGACGACGGCCTCAGCCTCCGCCAGATCGTCATGGCCCTGGAGGACGAGGGTGTGCCGACGAAGCGAGGCGGTCACTGGTACCCGGCGACGGTAGCGAGGGTACTCAGCACTAAGGAGTTAATCCCAGCCTATTAGACGATTAACGCTCAGTATGGTGAGACACCTTTAATCGCCAGCAATTAGGGGAATAGACCACTGTCCCTGGTAGCTGGGAGCTGCGACTACGAGACACACCAGCTTAGCTGGGGTTTCTGGGTTTCACAGTTGGTAGCTTAGGTTTACTAGGGTTATCGTGTCTGACAGTTGGTCAAGGTTTAGTAGAGTTCACAGCAAGATAGGCTGACTGCTGTAGCACCATAGTAGTCGTGCCTGGATCATCGGTGCCTGGTCACCACCCCTGCCGCCGAAAATCGATCCCTAGCGTCCGTCTACGGCGCGGATCTTTAGCGGTAGAACGGGCTGGTTCCTCCCTGCCAGACCTGACTGAGCCTGCCGTTATCGTCGAAGTGGCTGTCTCTCAACACAGCGATGCCCAAACGCTCGCTGGGCGCGCGATATTTATCCGGGTCTGCTTTCCTGTCGGCGGCCCGTGCCTCTTCGAGCTGAGACTTCGTCAGCCCTCTTGTCCCGCCGATCTTTACCGCTGGTACCTCGCTAACCGCAGATGGCGGGCGCGGGGTATCGTCATCCAGACTGACGACGGCCATCGGGTCGTTATCAACAGCCGTCCACGACGCCGCGACTTTTTCTGGGAACCCACTCAGGGCGACCGACTTGCGGATATTCGTGAGTATCCCGCAGGCGTAGGCGACGTCGCGGCACAACAAGATCTGCCGGTGGCTGTACAGACGCCGCTGGTTGAACTTCGAGGCCTCACCCTTGCTATACGTCCAGCGCGGTTCCGGCAAAAAGTTGTGCTTCTTGTGCCAGTCGGCTATCACTAACGTGCTGCGGTTCAACGCCTTAGCCTCGATCCACCGCGTAAATAGGGTTCTGCCGGGCGCGCCGACGCGAAAGGTGCCCTCTGAACTGGGACGATGGGAGTTGCTAACACTTCCATTCCCCAGATGGAGAGGACACCTCGCAAGTGCGATTGTTGCACGGGCTGGCGAAGATTCACGCATCGTTTGATGACCCGAATCTCGTGTCACGGGCGGGCCTGGTCCCGGTGATGGCCCTGGCGCAGCGGGCCGGCCTTGCCGCGCTGGCCGGCGAGCATGTGGCCATCGCCGGCCGGTGCGGGGTGAATGCGCACCTGAAAGTGCCGTGCCTGGTCGCCGGGATGGTCGCCGGGGCGGACAGCATCGACGACATGGACCTGCTGCGGCATGGCGCGATGCCGGCGCTGTTTGGCGGGATCCGGGCACCGTCCACGCTGGGGTCGTTCCTGCGCTCGTTCTCCTGGGGGAACGCCCGGCAGGCGGAGAAGGTGAGCCGGCTGCTGCTGGCGGACCTGGCCCGCCGCACGCCGTTGCTGCCCGGCAAGGACGTGGTGGCGTTCGTGGATATCGACTCGATGCAAAAACGTGTCTACGGCCGCAAGAAGCAGGGCGCGGCGTTCGGCCATACCAAGATCCAGGGCAAGAGCCTGCTGGTGCGGGGGCTGAACGCGCTGACCGCCACGATCAGCACGCCGCTGGCTGCGCCGGTGATCGCCGCCACCAGGCTCCGCGGCGGCAACGCGGGCTCGGCCCGGGGCGCCGCGTCCTTCGCCACCGAATCGGTCACTACCGCCCGCGCCACCGGATGCGCCGGGACGCTCGTGGTGCGGGCCGACTCGGCGTTCTACTCCGCGGCGTTCACCGGCGCGGTCCGCCGGGCCGGGGCGTGCTTTTCGGTCACGGCGAAGATGGACCCGGCCGTCAAGGCGGCGATCGCCGCCATCGGCGAGGATGCCTGGACCCCAATCAGATATCCGCGGGCGATCTGGGACGACCAGCTGCGCTGCTGGGTGTCGGACGCCGAGGTGGCCGAGGCGCACTACACCGCCTTCACCTCGAAGAAGGGGCAGGCCATCACCGCCCGGCTGATCGTCCGCCGGGTCAAAGACCTCAACCGCACGGCCGCCCAGGGCCAGGACGAGATGTTCCCCGTCTGGCGCTACCACGCCGTGTTCACCGACTCCCCGTTCGCGACCATCCAGGCCGAAGAGCACCACCGCGACCACGCCCAGGTCGAACAGCTGTTCGCCGACTGGACCGACGGGCCCCTCGCGCACCTGCCATCAGGCTCGTTTCCCGCGAACGCGACCTGGCTCGCCTGCGCCGCCATCGCGCACAACGTGCTGCGCGCCGCCGGATCCCTGGCCAGCCTCGCCTACGCCAAGGCCCGCGGCGCCACGTTGCGCCGCGACCTCATCAACGTCGCCGCCCGGACCGCCCGCCACGGCCGCGGCGAGATCACCCTGCACCTGCCCGAAGGCTGGCACCGCGAGCAGCACTGGATGAGCCTCTTCGAGGCCGCCTGCGGCCCGCCCGCCCACGCGGCCTGACCAGCCCAGACACAGTCACGCATTCCCACGGCCCCAGCGGCCACCCGGCGAACTGCCAGCCAAGATCCCCGATCAGAAACCGTGGACAAGCCGCAGAAAGGTGAGCGGCGAGAAAACCACGTCCCCTGCCATCCTCAAGATCACGTCCACTGGGCCATTGCCCCGCAACGCGATCATCTGAATTCGGGCGGTGGATTGAGGCTTAGCGAGTACCGCGATCGGGTAGAGGTTGACGACCTCGCCACCCCTGAGGCGTGCCGTTATGTACGTCTCCGGGAACGTGAACGGCGGCGCGTACTCAACCATCTCCTGGCGCGGTTTTCTTAACTTCATACCGGCGACCTTTTCCTAGACTCTTATAGACTATTCCTAGTATATCGGGAGGCTTATTCATAAGCCTCCTGGCTGAATAGCTTCCCATCACCGTTGTCTGCGGCTACGCGTAAGCGGCTCGCCCGGCGGTCAGAATTCTTGTAATAAGCAAATCTTTAGGTGTCGGTCGTCGCATAACAGAACGGCTCCTGCCATGAATACCGCAATGACAAAACACGGATTTCACGGAGGAGCCGTTGCGGTACGAGGTTCTCACCGGACTGCGCTATGAGCAACTGCACCAGCTGTCGCTGCGGATACTGGGGCGGGCCGGGGACGTGGTGCGGCCCGGCGGCCGACCGGCCGCCATCGGCCTGTTCCGGTCGGTGGCGATGGTGGTCACGCTGATGCGCAAGAACATCACGCAAGAGGTCGCCGGGGCCGTCTTCGGCGTCAGCCAGGCCACCGTCTCCCGGCGCTGGGACCTGCTCCGGCCGCTGATCGGGCAGGTGCTCCACGACTGCGTGCCGCACCCCGCCGAGATCGCGGGCCGCCAGGGAACGCTGCTGGTGGACGGCACCGTGTGCCCGGTCTGGGACTGGAGCTCGCTGCCCGGCCTGTTCTCCGGCAAGGCCGGGTATCCGGGAATGAACATCCAGATCGCTGCCACCATCGCCGGGGATCTCGCCGCCGTCGGCCCGGTCCCCGTGCCCGGCGCCCGCCACGACGCCCACGCCCTCGAAGCCTCCGGGCTGAAGGAGCTGATCGCCGGGACGCACGCCGCCGCCGACCTCGGCTACACCGGCGTGGACGGCATCGCGATCGTCCCGGTCCGCACCCCGCCCGGCGGCCAGCTGCATGACAGCCAGGCGGCATTCAACAAGGACCTCAGCGCCATCCGCGCCGCCGTCGAGCGGGCTGTCGCGCACCTGAAGACATGGCGGATGCTCAGCGAGGAAGGCGGCCGGTTCCGGCCACCGCCCGGCAAATTCGAGAGCGCCCTGAAAGCCATCACCGGGTTGTTCTTCTTCACCAATTATTATCAAGGCTTTTGAATAAGGCTCCGGCTGTCGGACCAGGTGTGAGATTCACTGCCTGGCGGCTTAGGATTGGTGTTGTCCCTGCTCAGCAGGGGTCTGGGAGTTAACCCGGCCGTTCCGCCCCTTTGACGTCTCACACCGGGTCCTGCGACGTTAGTTCCGCGTTCTCAGGGGGCAGGTTTTCGCGCGTACCGGGTGTGACACCGCGTTTAAGCCATCCCGCCGGGAGAGACAGTAGTCAGGTAAGCCATCGTGGAGCTGAACACGATGGACGACGAAACCAGACGGCAGGCTAGCCGCGTCGTTAGTGAGGTGCTCAACAACGGACGTATCGCTTTCGCCCGGTTCCTTGCGGGCCTCGGTAAGAGCACGCCTGAGAAGAAGCAGGGCAAGAAGCAATACTCGGATGTTGTACCATAGAAGTGGTGAGGCGCTTCTCATGTGGCCACTAGGGGCGGGATCCCTTTGACTAGGGGTGCCGCCCTTCAGCGTTGCTCAGCCAGTGTGCGTAGGGTGCCAAGCTCTCCCAGCGATACTTCGACCCGTATGCCGTTGCGAACGTCCACCACAGTCCCGTACCCCCTCCCCGGCGCACTCCACTCACCGCTGGCGATGCGCATCGGATGTTCGAGGTCAGGGTCGTCGGTTCTTTCAACGAGCACCGAAATACCGGCCTCCCGTAGCCAGGCGTTACGGTTCTCTAGCGCCTCCCAGTGCGCCGAGAACGTGACGCCCGTGCTGGTGTACTCGACGCTCTCCGGGGTGCTCTCCGTTGCCCTCAGCCGTTCGAGGCGTGCCTCCAGCCTGGTGACCGTACTCGTATAACGCTCAGCGCTCATGCCTGACGTTACGTACCGATCTTCCAGCGAGGACAGCCCCTCCTCGACCCGCGCGATTTCCGCCGTGTTGTCTTCGGCCGGATGGACGATCTTGGTCCACATCTCTACATCTCCGGCGGCCTGGAGTAGGACATCCTCGACGAGCTGCTCCAGAAGTTCAGCCCGGACCTTACGTTCTGGGCACTTGCCTTCGCGCGCCCGGCTGCATTGGTAATAGAGGTAGGTCTTACCCCTGGTGACCGCGCTGCACGCGTACATCGCCGACTCGCACTTACCGCAGACGGCGACCTGGAGCAGCAGGCTCGCATTCCTCCGAGGTCCTTTCTTGCCCGCGTTCGCTTCCAGTCGCTCCTTAATCTGGAGCCAGGTGTCGCGGCTGATGATCGGCTCGGCCCGCTGGACAGCGATACCATCGGCGTCCCTCAGTGGTTCACCGTCCGCTACCATCACGCCCGTTACGGCAGGCGAGGCGAGCACCCGGTGGACCGTTGACACCGTCCACCGGTAGGGGGCCTCAGGCTTGCCGTTCCGGCGTCGCGTGACGTTCCGGCTGGTCGGCACACGGTTCGCGTTCAGGTCGTCCACGAGCATGCGCAAGCTCCAGCCAGCGAGGTAACGGGCAGCCATCTCCTCCACGATCGGGGCGTACACAGGGTCAAGCTCGTATCCCCAGCCTTTGTCGAGTTTGACCGTCGTGTACCCGAACGGGGCCAGGCCCCCCGGATACTGACCGGCTTTTCTCAGCGCGTGGTTCGCCTGCCGCATACGCTCGCCGATAGTAGCCCGCTCAAACTCGGCGAAGACTGAAATGACCTGGGCGAAGGCAACGCCGGACGGTGTGGACAGGTCGAGCGGAGGGTCGATACAAACGAAGACCTTGCCGCGCTCGCGTAGCCAGTCAACAAGACCGGAGAAATCCGACACGGACCGGCTCACACGATCGAGACGAGCGCAGGCCAGCGCGGTCCACCGGGTGATCTTGTCAGGGTCGCTCAGCCACGGGCCGAGACTCGGGCGGTCGAAGGGTGAGACCGCTCCAGAGATATCCAAGTCCTCAGCCACAGCCACGATCTCATGATCGTTTGCGTCCGCGAACGCTGTGATCTTGGCTAGCTGACGAGCCGGACTCTCCGTCTCAGGGTCCATCACACTCAACCTGATGCAGGCCAGCAGCCTGGCCATCGGCACCACCCCCCTCTCCTGGAGGGTACCTGAGCAGCACAGACCGCTGGTGTATCTGCATCCCACGAGGCCTCGGTGGCTCTGGCCACAAACACCACGTGCGAAAACAGTTGGCCGAGGCCTCCCAGCTGCGCGCCGAGCTCAACGGCCCTGACAGTTATGTGCAAGCGGCACGCCCACCGCAGCGGCCGGTTCCCTCCCTCGCCAGGGGCTCGCATCTACAGAGGGGCTTGCATCTACCGGAGCGCGGAGCGGGCGCTTTCCAGGTCATCGGTGGCAATCACGATTTTCACGCCCCCGAACGTGGAATAGATAAGATCCACATTGACATTAGCGTTGGCCAGCTGCCGGGATAGCTCGCCGATGGCCATCGGCCGGTTCTCGACCTCGACCACCAAGACCTCGCGCTCGTCGGCGATCCCGATTCCGGCCCGCTCCAGCGCTGCCCGGCATCCGGCAACGGCCTCGTCGTCCAGGAGCACATGGACGACACCCCTGCCCTCACCGGTGAAGGCCGCCAGACCACGGATACTGACACCGGCTTCGCCAGCAACCTCCCCCAGCCGGGCCAGCTCACCCGGCCGGTGCTCAAGAATCACGGTCAGGTCCGTAGACATAGCACCCCTTGATCTTCCTTCTGCGTCCGGCACTGGGCAATCTGGCTGTCACCGGACCCGCCCGGCGTTACGGGACAGGTCACCGGCGAGCTAGACCAAAGATGCCACGGGCTTGTCCTCGGTCAGCCGCCGTCCCGCAGGATGGGGCGGAGCGCGTCTAGGGCGGATGGGTCGTCGATGGTGGAGGGCACGGGCTCTTCGTTACCATCGGCGATGCCGCGCATGGTCTTGCGCAGGATCTTGCCCGAGCGGGTCTTGGGGAGCCCGGAGATGATGTCGACCCTGCGCAAGGAGGCGACGGCACCGATCTGGTCGCGGATCAGCTCGACGAGTTCGGCACGCAGCGTCTCGGGGTCGGTGTCGATGCCCGCTTTGAGCACGACGAATCCGCGCGGAATCTGGCCCTTGAGCGAGTCATTTACGCCGATGACGGCGCATTCGGCGACGGCGGGGTGGCTGGCGAGGACCTCTTCCATCTGCCCGGTGGACAGCCGGTGTCCTGCGACGTTGATGACGTCGTCGGTGCGGCCCATGACATAGAGGTATCCGTCGCGGTCGCGGTACCCCCCGTCTCCGGTGATGTAGGCGTCGGGGTAGCGCGACAGGTAGGAATCGATGAACCGCTGGTCGTCGCGCCACAGGGTGGTCAGGCAGCCGGGTGGCAGCGGCAGCCGCAGCACGATCTCCCCGGTGGTGCCCGGCGGTACGTCCGTGCCGCTGAGGGGGTCAAGCACATGCAGGTCGTAGCCGGGTACCGGCATGGTCGGCGAGCCCGGCTTGGTGGCCATGGGTTCCAGGCCCATCAGGTCGGCCCCGATTGCCCAGCCGGTCTCGGTCTGCCACCAGTGGTCGATCACCGGTATGCCGAGCAGTTCGCCCGCCCACCGGTAGGTTTCCGGGTCGAGCCGCTCGCCGGCCAGGAACAAGTACTCGAAAGCTGACAAGTCGTACTTGCTGACCAGTTCACCGGCCGGGTCTTCCTTCTTGATCGCGCGGAACGCGGTGGGTGCGGTGAACAGGGCCTTGACCCTGTGCTCGGCGGCCACCCGCCAGAACGCGCCTGCGTCCGGCGTGCCGACCGGCTTGCCCTCATAGAGCACCGTGGTGCAGCCTGCCAGCAGCGGGCCGTAGACGATGTAGGAGTGCCCGACGACCCAGCCGATGTCGGAGGCGGCCCAGTACACCTCGCCGGGCCCGGTGTCGTAGATGTATTCCATACTCCAGCGCAGCGCGACCGCGTGCCCCCCGTTGTCGCGGACGACGCCCTTGGGCTTGCCTGTGGTGCCGGAGGTATACAGGATGTACAGCGGGTCGGTGGCCGCGACGGGGACGCATGCGGTCGGCTCGGCAGCGGCCATCGCCTCCGCCCAGTCCAGGTCACGGCCGGCGACCAGGGTGGCAGGTGCCTGCGGGCGCTGCAGGATGACGCACCGCGGCGGCTTGTGGCTGGACAACTCGATCGCCCGGTCCAGGATCGGCTGATACTCAAGGACCCGGCTGACCTCGATCCCGCAGGAGGCCGATACCAGCACCTTGGGGGCGGCATCCTCGATCCGGACGGCCAGTTCGTGCGCGGCGAAACCGCCGAACACCACCGAGTGCACAGCGCCGAGGCGCGCGCAGGCGAGCATGGCGATGACCGCCTCGGGGATCATCGGCATGTAGATGACCACCCGGTCGCCTGCACCGGTGCCGAGGCCGCGCAGCACACCCGCGAACCGCGCGACCTCGTCAAGCAACTGCGAGTAGGTCAAGGTGCGGCACACGCCGGTCACCGGGCTGTCGTAGATCAGCGCGTCCTGGCCGCCGCGGCCATCGCGGACGTGCCGGTCGACCGCGTTGAAACAGGTGTTCAGCACCCCGTCGGCGAACCAGCGGTAGAACGGCGGATTTGATCTGTCCAGTACAACCGCCGGCTCGCGGTACCAGTCGATGGCGGTGACTGCTGCCCCCCAGAACGCCTCCGGGTCGGTCAGGCTCTGGTGGAATGCTTCTTCGTAACGGCCCATGACTACGCTCCCCTCACTGCCTGCGTCGGCGTCCTGAAGCTACTTCTTCGCTAGGTGGCCGGTGTTCTCGTCAGATTTCACGCGGCGTATGAATGATCAGCGTCGCAAACCAACGAGCAGCACAGTCTGCGCTTCCTTCTTTCGCCTAATTTGGTCATTGAACACCAGCCACGCTAGGGGGGCGGCCGGAAGAACGTCGCGGCCGTAGGCCGTTCGGCACACCTCGGCCACGCGTTCTCCGTAACGGCCCATAACTATGCTGCGCTCGCATGGTTGCGTCGGTATCCTGACGCTACTTTTCCGCTAGGGCCGCGCGGAAGAACGTCGAGGCCTTAGGCCGTCTGCCATACCTCGGCCACGCGTTCGCCCTAACGGCCCGTAACTATGCTGCGCTCACATGGTTGCGTTGGTGTCCTGGCGCTACTTCTTCGCTAGCGGGCCGACCGGTAGAACGTCGCGGCCGTAGCTCGCTTGGCACACCTCGGCCACGGACAGGTACAGGGCGAGTGCCGCCAGCACCAGGCCCATCCACCCACCGGTCTTGATGAGGCCGACGTTCGAGGCGTAGTTGGCGGCACCCAGCTCGAGCAAGGTGGCGGTCAGCAAGGCGAGCGCCACGACCACCACGACGTTGGTACGGAACGAGGCGACGAACATCATGAAGGCGAAGATGCCGAAGGCGTACAGGAACAGGCCGAGCGCGTGGCCGACCTGGCTCACCGGAACGGCCTTCAGGAAGAACTCGGCGATGGCGAACAGGGACAGCCAGAACGCGCCGAAACCGGTGAAGAGCACACCGCTGAGGGTGTTACCCACGCGCAGCAGGATCACCCCGGCGATTAACTGTGCCAATCCCCCGAACATGAGCGCGACGGCGAATACCACCGGTGTAGTCGCTGCGGGGACCAAGCCCGTGTTGATCATGCTGAGCATGAAGGTGGTCACCCCGAAGCCGGCAAGCGCAAGCGGTGCGGAGTTCCCCCACGCCTGCTGGGCGACTACTGGAGGGCTTTTGGCTACTGCTGGCCTGGATGCCCCGGGCTCTAGGTGCTGATCGATGGAAGTCATGTGAGCCTCCTCACAAATCGAATGCGCATGCGGGAAGCATCTGCCTCATGCGCATGCAGTGAAAGCGCCTAAAGTCCTGAAATGACTCCTACACAAGGTCCCGATATGAGGGTGCCGCCGCTGCCACCGCCGGGTCCAAAGTCCCGCTCGCCTGCCGGATGCGCTGCGTTCCGCGAATTCACTGCGGGTAGCGGCACGGGCAAACCCGAAAAGCCTTCCCAGAGCCAAATCGTGCACGGCCGCCATCCCCCATGGGGCGTCCCACGTGCCCGGGCTGGCCCGGTGACCGTCGTGCCGGAACGGTCTGCGCCCCGCATGCAGGTGAACGGACGGATCGAACGCCTCAGCCGCCCCGGGACGCGCCTACGTCCGCGCTCCATAGTCCGGCGGCCCGACGTTGAGGGTCGGTCCGCCCGACAAGCCCACGGCCAGCGCCAGGGCCTGGTTGGCGTGAGGTGGGACCAGCGACCGCGAACCTAAGCTGGGTGGCCGGGCGGTTTTCACTCGGCTCGCGGCGTCACCGACGCGATCATCTCGACTGGGTGAGCCAGCGTCTGGTAGACGACGCAGTAGCGCTCGGTAAGGCGGAGCAGCGTCTCGATCTGCTCCGCGGTCGCATCTGTGTCGAGATCGAAGCCGAGCCGGATGGAGGTGAAGCCCACAGGCGCGTCCTTGCTCACCGCGAGTGTCCCCCGGAAGTCCAGTTCGCCTTCCGCGTAGACGCTGCCTGCCCCGATCGGAATCTGCAATGAGGTGGCCACGGCCCGCAGCGTCACTCCCGCGCACGCCACCAGCGCCTGCAAGAGCATGTCACCCGAGCAGGCAAACGAACCATCCCCGCCAGTGGCTGGGTGCAGGCCCGCCGCAGGGAGCGCCTCACCGGTGGCCACCGAGCAGCTGATGGTCTGTTCGCCCAGATAGCCGTGCGCCCGCAAGGTGACCACCGCTGCCTGTGGATCCGCGCGGCATGCGTCCTTAAGCGGTTGCTGCGCGGCGCGCAGCGCCATGGTATCCAGCGCAATGCTATCCATCGCCTGTCCCTTCACGGCGCGCCGGCATCGCCTGCGCGGGCACAAACCCGCAGCTTCCAGGCTCGCACCGCCAAGACGTGATGTCCACCATGCGGCCGGGCTCGGGCATCTGGGCCGCCCTGCGCAAGAACCTCGCCGGACCCATCACGTCAGTGCCGCGACGCCGGACTCGGACACGGTCTGGATCACGGTGGCTCAAGGTAGGAGGCGGGCACCGTACAGTAAACGGGTGCGCCGCGACGGCACCCTGCGGTCCGAAGCCGTCAGGCGCGTCGGGAAAGCGGTCCATAACGGAAGCTTGGAAGCGTGGCCAGTTAGATGGATAGCAGGAGGTCGGCAGCGATGATCGGGGTCCATTTCTAATGGATATCCTGCGTTTCGCCACTGCGGGCTCGGTGGATGACGGGAAGAGCACGCTCATCGGACGGCTGCTTTACGACTCAAAGGTGATCTTCGAGGACCAGCTTGAGGCCGTCGAACGAACCAGCCGCGACCGGGGCGAGGACTACACGAACCTGGCGCTGCTCACTGATGGGCTGCGGGCCGAGCGTGAGCAGGGCATCACCATCGACGTCGCCTACCGCTACTTCGCGACCCCCCGCCGTAAGTTCATTATCGCTGACACTCCCGGGCACATTCAGTACACGCGCAACATGGTGACGGGCGCTTCAACCGCTGACCTGGCGGTGGTGCTTGTGGACGCGCGGAAGGGACTGACCGAACAGAGCCGCAGGCACGCCTTCCTGGCCACCCTGCTGCGGGTACCGCACCTGGTGCTCGCGGTCAACAAAATGGATCTTGTTGGCTATGAGGCGTCCGCGTTCGAGGAGATCAAGGCCGAGTTCACGGCGTTCGCTACCAAGCTGGAGATCGGCGATCTCACGTTCATCCCGATCTCCGCGCTGCACGGCGACAACGTGGTTCAGCGCTCAGTCAACATGCCTTGGCACGACGGTCCTTCCCTGCTCCACCATCTCGAGAACGTGCACATCGCCTCCGACAGGAATCTGATCGATGTTCGCTTTCCCGTGCAGTATGTGATCCGGCCGCAGCAGGCCACCGATCCCGAGTTGCACGACTACCGCGGTTATGCGGGGCAGGTGGCGGGTGGGATCCTCAAGCCGGGCGACGAGGTAATGCACGTGCCGTCCGGGCTTACCGCCAGGATCAGCCGGATCGACACCGCCGATGGCGCCGTGGACGAGGCTTACCCGCCGATGTCGGTGACACTCGTCCTCGACGAAGACATTGACATCTCGCGCGGTGACATGATCTGCCGGCCGCACAACCAGCCGGTGGCCGCGCAGGACATCGAAGCGATGATCTGCTGGATGACCGCGGACCGGGCGCTCGGCCCGCGCAGTCGTTTGGTAGTAAAACACACCACACGGTCCGCGAAGGCGATCGTGCGGGACGTGCACTATCGGCTCGACGTGAACACGCTGCACCGGGACGAAGCCGTGACACAGCTCCGGCTCAACGAGATCGGCCGGGTGAGCCTGCGCGCGACCCAGCCGCTGTTCTGCGATCCGTACGCGCGCAACCGTTTCACCGGCGGCATCATTCTCATCGACGAGTCCACCAACTCGACCATTGGCGCAGGCATGATCACCGAGGCACGCCATCCATGATCCCGGTATCTATTTCGAAGCATTCGCACAAACATACCGGGATCATGAAGCGTCGACCGTGACCGTGAGCGGCGCACCGGCCCGGCCAGGACCGTGACCGTGAGCGGCGCACCGGCCCGGCCACGACCGTGACCGGGCCGGGCAGCGTCAGCGATACCCTTCCTGCCGTGTCGCCACCCAGCCGCCCGCAGTGAGCAGGCTCAGCACGGCGGTGACCGCCTCCTGGCGGTTCAGCACCGAGGTGTCGATCACCAGGTCGGCGTCGCCTGGTTCCTCGTAGGGATCCGAGATGCCGGTAAAGCCCGTGATGGCACCGGCCCGGGCTTTGGCGTAGAGGCCTTTGCGATCGCGGGCCTCGCACGTCTCGAGTGGCGTTGCCATGTGCACGAGCAGGAATTCTCCTGTCCCGCTCACCATTTCGCGCACCTGCGCCCGGGCCCCCGCGTAGGGCGCGATGGGCGCGCAGATCGCCACGCCACCGTGGCGCGCGATCTCGGCCGCGACGAAGCCGATCCGCGCGATGTTGAGATCCCTGTCCGCGCGCGAGAAGCCCAGTCCGGCGGAGAGCAGCCGGCGGACCCGATCGCCGTCCAGCAGCGACACGGTGCGGCCACCGCGTTCCGCGAGGGCGTCGGCGACGTCGCGGGCGGCGGTGGACTTGCCCGCTCCCGACAGCCCGGTGAAGAAGAGCACGAGCCCGCGCTCATGCCGCGGCGGCCGCGCCGCGCGGAGTTCGCCCGCCACCGGCGCTGTGGTGAACCAGTCAGGGATCTCGTCACCACGGTCGAGCAGGCCGGTCACCTCCTCAGGGCTAAGTCCCGCCCGCCGCGCGGTCGGTTCGATCCGTGCCGCGGGCCGCCAGACCTCGGCCGTCAGGTCGAACGCCCACTCTCCTGGCAGCACAAGCGGTATCGGCGAGCCAGGCAGTCTGGCGATGGTCGCGCCCGTGCTGCCGATGTCCCTGGTAACCGCGTTCGTGGGCGGTGCCGCCTGGCCGTCCGTCACCGGCTCCGCGGCGAACAGGTGCGTTGCCCCGTACGCGGCGGCCACGAGCGAGCGCCCGAGCAGTTCGTCCCGCGTGCCTTCCCGGCCGCGAGGGGCTAGCGGGACCGGGACCACCAGGGTGTCCGCAGGTAGCTGAGGAAGCGCGGCGAGCACCGCCCGGACCAGGGCTTCCGGCCGCGTCACCAGCTCGGCGGGTCCCGCGACCAGGGGCAGCAGCAGCAGCCGGGCCCGCATGCCGTCGGCCAGATGACGTAGCTGGCCGAGTTCGCGACGGTGGAGCGGCCCCCGGGTCACAAAGGCGAGCACCGGGTTTTGGGGCGCCGGGTTTTGGGGCACCGCCGCCTGGTGCGGCCCGGACATACCCGCGACCAGCTCGGCCCGCGTTTCCGCGGGGTTACGCCGCAGTCGGCGGAATGGCCCGTGCTCGGGCTCGCGCAGCGCCCGGACCGGCCCGGCTATCCGGACTGGCCCGGCGGGGTCCGCCTGGACGCGGGCGGTGATATCAAGCACGGCGAGCGGTGCGCCCTCCGGATCCTCGAGGACGAGCATGCTCGCTTCCGCCGGCAGAACATCGGCGGGCACGTCCAGGGTGACGGGGAAAGGGAACGGCGTGCCGTCGGTGAGGGTGCCGTAGCGTGCCACCGCAGTCGCGTCGGCATCGCACATGAACCCGCTCAGCGGCCTGAACGCGCCGAAGAGCAGGAGTTCCAGGTCCGCGAGCTGGAACTCGTCCGGTGCGAAGGACGGCAAGCCCATCACGTCGGCGGGGAGCCCGGCCGCGAGCGCGGTCACCCGCGTCTCCAGGGCGCGCGGCCACGTCGATCCGGCACGGTATTCTCCGCTCGATTGTCCGCTTGAGTTTGGCATCAGCATGTCCTTGGGCTCGTCGGGTGACCGGCGGGAGCCCATGGTTTCCCTGTTGGCGATTCAGACCGAACCAGTGTGCCGCCGCGATTGTGCCCGTTCAGGTTACGAGAGGTTGTCACCACAGGCCAGCGGGGCGTGACGGGCAGGGCGTGTCCCGCGGGATCTCAGGCGTTCGCGCGGCCTGGCCAAGGCTGGTTCTACGGATTCGCCGTATAACCCCCCCGGAGCCATAGAAGTGAGGCCATCTCGGTGACTGGCCCTTTACCGGACCCGGCAGGCGGTTGCAGAATCGACGTCTCGCATGGTGAGATCAATCTTTCTGGCTGCCCCGGATGGATCGTTCGAAATCCCGTGACCAAGCGGCGATGCCGGCAGGTCTTCCGCCAGCGTGGCGGCATCTCGCGAGCTGAGACGCTCTTTCAAATTCGAAACAGCCTGCCGTGACAGAAAACCCGGCCGGGCGGTCACAGTACGCGTAGGAACCGGTCTTCCGGCTTGCGTATGACGAAAAGCAGTTCATCATGCGCGTCGGTGTACCGCCCGCGCGAGGCGCCCGCGGCGAGCCGTCGCGCGGCGTCTAGGACCCGCCAGCACGCGCCAGGACCAGTCAGGTCGCTGTGGTTGGCTTGGCGCTCGGCGATTACGAGGCCACGCATCGTCGCATACCCCCGGATCCCCGGGCCGGATACGATCTCCTCGTACACGGCGGGGTAAGGCCCAGGCTCTCCGGGCCGCAAGCGGCGCCAGGCGAGTTCGCGTACCCGCCCGGGGAGTGCCGCGGCGAACCGGTCGACGATGCCCGCCGCGCACTCCCTGTCGGCGGTCCGCAACAGCAGGAGGCCGCCGGGTCTCAGCGCCGCCACGAACCGGTCGAGGACCAGTTCGACGTGCCGGATCCGTTCGAGCAGTCCGGCGCAGTGCACGATGTCGAACGAGCGCGGCGGAAGCGCCACGGTGCGCAGATCATCGAGCGTGAACGACT
Source organism: uncultured Actinomycetota bacterium (assembly GCA_963820395.1). Classification (GTDB taxonomy): domain Bacteria; phylum Actinomycetota; class Actinomycetes; order Streptosporangiales; family Streptosporangiaceae; genus DATFVJ01. The sequence continues at coordinate 148,351 of CAWGAE010000013.1, forward strand.
CCAGGTCGCTGCGCGCTTCGGCGACACCCCTGGTGAGCGGATGGTCGTGATCGACCCCGGTGACCCGGATGTCGAAACCGGCCGCGCGCAGCCGCTCCACGCCAAGGTCGCCGACGATGCGGCCGCACCCGGCCTCGAGCAGGCAGACTTGGCGACCTTCACGGTGATGGGCGTAGTCATGCACCGCGCCTGCGAACATTTCGGCGGTGTCCGGGCTCTCTGCGAACACCTGCTGGCCCTCAATTGGGGCCGGATCCTCACTGATGCGAGTCACGAACTCGTAGGGTAGCGACTCGGATGCCCAGGTCTGCAAGGACCCCCAAGACCGGCGAGTCGGCCCTTCCTGTACCAGGCCAACCCGCCGACACGTACCAGGCCACCACCCGGCACGCTCTAAGCTTGAGAAGAACCCCCCGTGCTGCCTTGGCCCGGGGATTTTTGGGCTGCCGCTAGCGAGATTATGAGCCTTGCCGGACTTCTCGGCGTCATCGCCGAAGACCCTGAGCTTCGCCGTGCCCTTGACCATGCCCGCGGTGCGGGCGGGGCGCTTGACCATGCCTTTGAGGCTGGCACCGACTTTGTCGCACCCGCCGCGCTGCGGCCGTTCATCGCGGCCGCACTCGCTCGCCCGGGTACCCCGGACGGTTCAGGTGGGCCGGGTGTTGCTGACGGCAGCGCCGCGCCGCCGCCGTTCATCCTCGCCGTCACCGCCACCGGCCGTGAGGCCGAGGATCTGACCGCCGCCCTCACCTCCTTGCTGCCATCGAACGCGGTGGCGTGCTTCCCGGCCTGGGAGACGCTCCCGCACGAACGGCTTTCGCCGCGGTCCGACACCGTGGGTCAGCGGCTCGCCGTGCTCCGCAGGCTGGCGCACCCGGACCCCGCACCGTCGGTTGAAGTAGGGCCCGCGGAACCAGGCAAGGGAGCACGGCCAGCCGAACCGGGGCCAGCCGAACCGGGGCCAGCCGAACCGGGGCCAGCCGAACCGGGGCCAGCCGAACCGGGGCCAGCCGAACCGGGGCCAGCCGAACCGGGGCCAGCCGAACCGGGGCCAGCCGAACCAGGACCCGCCGAACCAGGACCCGCCACTGGCGCGCTCCAGGTCGTCGTCGCCCCGGCACGCAGCCTCTTGCAGCCCATCGTGGCCGGGCTAGGTGAAATCGAGCCGATCAGGTTGCGGACCGGCGACGAGGCGGACCTTGAGGACGTGCTCACCAGGCTTGTCGAGGCCGGGTACGCACGCGCGGACCTGGTCGAGAAGCGCGGCGACTTCGCGGTCCGCGGCGGCATCCTCGACATCTTCCCGCCCATCGAGGAGCATCCGCTGCGGATCGACTTCTTCGGCGACACGGTGGAAGAGATCAGGTACTTCAAGGTCGCTGACCAGCGCAGCATGGAGCCGGCCGCCGGCGGGCTGTGGGCGCCGCCGTGCCGCGAACTGCTTCTCACCCCCGCGGTCCGTGCTGCCGCCAAACGGCTGGCAGCGGAACACCCCGGTCTTGCCGAGGTACTCGGCAAGCTGGCGGAAGGCGTCGGCGTGGAGGGCATGGAGGCCTTCGCGCCCGTGCTCGCCGAGCGGATGGATCTGCTGATCGACCATGTTCCGGCCGGCGGCCGCGTGCTCGCCTGCGATCCGGAACGCATCCGCGCCCGCGCCGCCGAGCTTGTCCGGACCAGCCAGGAGTTCCTCGACGCGTCCTGGGTGAACGCGGCGGCTGGCGGGCGGGCGCCGATCGACCTCGGCGGCGCCGCCTTCAGGCCGATCGAGGAGATCCGCGCGGCCGCCGACCAGCTCGGTCTTTCCTGGTGGACGCTGACCCCGTTCGGCACCGACCAGCGGGGCGATGCTGGCACCCAGGGCGGGCAGCCGCCCGGCGGCGCCACCGGACCAGCCGGCGACAGCGCGCGTGAGCCGTTCAGGATCAATGTGAAACCTGCCGAGTCCTACCGCGGCGACACCGACCGTGCGCTTCGTGACGTACGGGCCTGGCTCTCCGACGGCTGGCGGGTCGTGCTGGTCACCGAGGGTCATGGGCCTGCGCAGCGGCTCGCGGAACTGCTCCGCGACGGTGGTCTCGGTGCCAGGCTCGCGGACCTGCCCGATCCGGCGGAGCCGCCCGAGCCCGGTGTCCCCTATGTCGCGACCGGGCTTGTCGAGCACGGTTTCGTCGTGGCCGGGCGTGCGGACCGCGCTACTGACCGAAAGCGACCTCGCGGGCCAGCGGGCGAGCACGAAGGACATGCGGCGGCTTCCGGCCAGGCGCCGCGGCGGAATCGATCCGCTGCGGCTGCGCCCGGGCGACTACGTCGTGCACGAACAGCACGGGGTCGGCCGCTATGTCGAGATGACGAGCCGCACGATACACGGCGCCACCCGCGAGTACCTGGTCATTGAGTACGCGCCGGGCAAACGCGGCCAGCCGCCGGACCGCCTCTACGTACCCACCGACCAGCTTGACGAGGTCACCAGGTATGTCGGCGGTGAGGCACCCACCCTGCACAGGCTCGGCGGCGCGGACTGGGCGAAGACCAAGGGGCGGGCGCGCAAGGCGGTCCGCCAGATCGCCGGCGAGCTGATCCGGCTGTACTCTGCCCGAACCGCGTCCCCCGGGCACCCGTTCGGCCCGGACACCCCGTGGCAGCGCGAGCTCGAAGACGCCTTCCCATACGTGGAGACGCCGGACCAGCTCGCGGCCATCGAAGAGGTCAAGCTCGACATGGAGCGGCCGGTCCCGATGGACCGGCTGATCAGCGGCGACGTCGGTTACGGCAAGACCGAGATCGCGGTTCGCGCGGCATTCAAGGCGGTGCAGGACGGCATGCAGGTGGCGGTCCTGGTGCCCACGACACTGCTCGCCCAGCAGCACCTGTCCACGTTTACCGAGCGCTACGCGCCGTTCCCCGTCGAGGTACGGCCGCTCTCGCGCTTCCAGAGCGACGCCGAGACCGCAGGCACTCTCCGTGGGCTCGCTGACGGGTCCGTGGATGTGGTGATCGGGACCCACCGGCTGCTCTCACCCGACACCAGGTTCAAGCGGCTGGGCCTGGTGGTGATCGACGAGGAGCAGCGTTTCGGCGTCGAGCATAAGGAGTACCTGAAACGGCTGCGGACCGAGGTGGATGTGCTCTCCATGTCCGCGACGCCGATTCCGCGCACGCTGGAGATGGGCGTGGCGGGGATACGCGAGATGTCCACCATCCTGACCCCGCCCGAGGAGCGGCACCCGGTGCTCACCTTCGTCGGGTGCTACGACGAGAAGCAGATCGCCGCGGCCATCCACCGCGAGCTGTTGCGCGACGGCCAGGTGTTCTTCGTGCACAACCGCGTCGCGAGCATCGACAAGGTGGCGGCCAGGGTCGCGGCACTCGTGCCAGAGGCGAGGGTGGCGTCCGCGCACGGCCAGCTCCACGAGCGTGCCCTCGAGCAGATCATGGTCGACTTCTGGGAGAAGAACTACGACGTGCTCGTGGCCACCACGATCGTGGAGTCCGGGCTGGACATCCCGAACGCCAACACGCTCATCGTGGACCGTGCCGACGTGTACGGACTCTCGCAGCTGCACCAGTTGAGGGGCCGGGTCGGGCGCGGGCGCGAGCGCGCTTACGCGTACTTCCTCTACCCACCGGAGAAACCGCTCACCGAGACGGCACATGAGCGGCTCGCGACGATCGCGCAGCATACCGAGATGGGTGCGGGCATGTACGTCGCGATGAAGGACCTGGAGATCCGCGGGGCAGGAAACCTGCTCGGTGGCGAGCAGTCCGGTCACATCGCCGGAGTTGGTTTCGATCTCTACGTGCGGATGATCGGCGAGGCGGTCCGTGAGCTGAAGGGCGACGGCCCGGCGGAGCGGCCGGAAGTGCGGGTGGATCTGCCGGTGAACGCGCACATACCGCACGACTACATCGGCGGCGAGCGGCTGCGGCTCGAGGCCTACACGCGGATCGCCGCGATCGACTCCGACGACGGGATCGTGGCGGTGCGGGAGGAACTGACCGACCGGTACGGCAGGCCTCCGGAGCCGGTGGAGAACCTGCTCGAAGTCGCGCGGCTACGCTCGCGTGCCCGCCGCGTCGGGCTCACCGACCTGCGGCTGCAGGGAAGTTACCTGCGGTTCGCTCCGGTGGAGCTGCCCGAGTCACGCCAGGTCCGTGCGCAGCGGCTGTACCCGAAGACCGTGCTCAAACCACAGGTGCGTACCATGCTCGTACCGGTGCCGAGGACCGCGGTCGTGGGCGGCAGGCCACTGCGTGACGCGGAGCTGCTCGCATGGTGCGGCGAACTTGTCAGGGCTGTATTCGACGGTATTCAACACTGAAGTGCCGGATGGACCCGATGGTGCGGCGTAAGCCGCCGCGCCTTGCACGCGAGGAAGGACATCGCCGTGTTCCGCACTGCGATCAGGGGTACCGCAGCGGTGGGCGCGCTGGCCGCGCTCGTCTCGCTCACCGCATGCGGCCCGGTCCAGATGGGCGCGGCGGCCCTGTTCGGCACAGAGCGTGTCTCGACATCCACGCTCTCGAATGAGGTCGCGTCGCTGGACAGCTGTGTACCAGGCGCACCCGTCACTGCAGAGCGAGGTGCAGTACAAACCGGCCGACATGCCCCGGCTCGTGCTCATGTGGCTGGTGCGGTTCCGCGTCGTCGACGCCATCGCGGCGCGCAGCGGCGTGCAGGTGACCCCGGCCGAGGCGCAGCAAGCGCTGGTCCGGGCCGCCGCGCAGATCGAACAGCAGACTGGCTCGGCCATCACCCCGGCGCAGTTCGCGGTGTTCAACGCCCTGCCTCCCAGCCTGACCGCCGCGTATGGGCGCTATCAGGCGACCATCGAGAAGCTTGCCGTGGTTTACACCGGCGCGAAGAACGCTTCCTCGTTGACGGCCGCTCAGCAGCAGCAGTTTGCTGCTCGGATCAGCGCCGAGGTGGCTGCCACCACCAAGCGTCTCGGTATCAAGATCAATCCGCAGTTTGGCCAGCTCAACGCGGCACAGCTCACGATCAGCCCACCGCAAATCCCGCTGTCGCGGTCGGCCGCCCTCGGAGCCGCTCAGCTGTCTTCGGGCTGAGCAGCATGGCGCGATCAAGGGCCGCAGGCCCGTCGGCGGACAGCTGGCCGGCGGATAGCCGATTGATCGTGCTGCGCACTACGACCCGGGTGGCGCCTGGGCTGCTGACCCTGCCCGCCTGGCAGGCGCTTCGCGCCGCAGGCAAGATCCTTGCCGGATCGCCCGATCATCCGCAGCTCGCCGCGCTCGATCAGGCGGGCATAGCGTGGGCACTTGCCCCCGAGGAGCCCGCCGCGGCACGTGCCAGGCGGCTGATCGCGCTGACCCGTGCCGGCGGTGCGCGTGTCCTGTGGCTCGCCGCGCACGTGGGCGAGGATGACGTGCCGGCCGCGATCGCGGAGGCCGGCTTCGACGCCCAGGTGCTGTACGGGTCGTACGATCTACCCGGCGGCCGGCTGCTCGACTTGGTCACGACGATGGATGCGCTCCGCACCGACTGCCCGTGGGACGCCAAGCAGACTCATCGCTCGCTCGCGCCGCACCTGATCGAGGAGTCGTACGAGGCGCTTGAGGCGCTGGAGGCCGGCGACGCGCAGGCGTTGCGGGACGAACTTGGCGACGTACTGCTCCAGGTGGTATTTCACGCCCGCATTGCCGCCGAGCGCGAGGATGGCACCCGGTTCACGATCGACGACGTGGCCGATGCCATCGTGGGCAAGCTTGTGCGCAGGCATCCGCATGTGTTCGGGAACGTACGGGTGTCGGGCGCGGATGAGGTGCGGGCCAACTGGGCGGCGATCAAGGCCGCTGAACGGGGGGAAAAGCGCGGCAGGCCAGGCTCGGCGCTGGACGGCGTACCGTTCGGCCAGCCGGCCCTGTCGCTGGCCGCGCAACTGCACGACCGGGCTGCCGAGGCCGGCGCCCCGGCGGGACTGGCCGGACCCGGTTACGCGCGATTGGGTCCCGGACCCGGTGACGCGCGATTGGGTCCCGGACCCGGTGACGCCGGACCGGGTGCAGCGGTACCGGGTGCCGCGATCCCTGGCACCGATGGCGCAGGCGAGCTTGGCGCGAGGCTGCTCGCGCTTGTGGCGGAGGCCCGCGCCGCGGGGTTCGACCCCGAACTCGAGCTACGCGCCGCCGCGCGGAGGTTTGCCGACCGCGTCCAAGCGTGGGAGCGGCAGAACTCGCCGGTAGTCGACTAGGCTCCAATGCGGACATGTTGACCTTCCAAGGGACTTCCCGACCATCAAAGGAGCACCTCATGGCGGCTGTCGATGCCATCCATGCCAGGCAGATCCTCGATTCGAGGGGCAACCCCACCGTCGAGGTGGAGGTCTTGCTCGACGACGGCTCACTGGGCCGTGCAGGGGTGCCGAGCGGTGCCTCGACCGGCGCGTCCGAGGCGGTGGAGCTGCGCGACGGCGAGAGCGAATACGGCGGCAAGAGCGTTCACGGCGCGGTCGCGACCGTAGTCGACGTGATCCAGCGCGAACTGATCGGCCACGACGCCGACGATCAGCGGATCATCGATCAGATCATGATCGACATGGACGGAACGCCGAACAAGTCCCGGCTCGGCGCGAACGCGATCATAGGCGTGAGCCTGGCCGTCGCGAGGGCCGCCGCGGACTCCGCCGACCTGCCGCTCTTCCGCTACCTCGGCGGGCCCAACGCCCGGATGCTTCCCGTCCCCATGTTCAACATCCTCAACGGCGGCGCGCACGCCGACACCAACGTCGACATACAGGAGTTCATGATCGGGCCGATCGGCGCGCCGACGTTCGCGGAGGCCCTCCGCTGGGGCGCCGAGAGCTACCATGCCCTGAAGTCCGTGCTCAAGCAGCACGGCCTGAACACGGGAGTCGGCGACGAGGGCGGCTTCGCCCCAGATCTGGAGCACAACAGGGCGGCGCTCGATCTGATCACCGAGGCGATCGGCAAGGCCGGCTTCACGCCCGGTCAGGACATCGCGCTGGGGTTGGACGCGGCGGCCAACAGTTTCTATCAGGATGGCTCCTACGTCTTCGATGGCGGCCCGCGCAGTGCGCAGCAGATGACGCAGATCTACACCGAGTGGCTGGACAACTATCCGATCATTTCGCTCGAGGATCCACTCGACGAGGAGGACTGGGCAGGCTGGCGGGAGCTGACCGCGGCTATCGGTTCACGGGTACAGGTGGTCGGGGATGACCTGTTCGTCACCAACCCGGAGCTGATCCGCCGCGGAATCGAGGAACAGTCGGCGAACGCGCTCCTTGTGAAGGTCAACCAGATCGGCACGCTCAGCGAGACATTCGATGCGGTTGAGCTCGCGCACCGTAACAGCTTCCGCTGCATGATCAGCCACCGCTCTGGTGAGACCGAGGACACCACGATCGCCGACCTTGTCGTGGCGACCGGATGTGGCCAGATCAAAACCGGCGCGCCTGCCAGGTCCGAACGCGTCGCCAAGTACAATCAGTTGCTGCGCATCGAGGAGACGCTTGACGACGCGGCGGCCTACGCGGGAGCCGGTGCGTTCCCGCGGTTCCTGGTGCAGGAGGGCTGAGTACGGATCGTATTGGCGGCCCGTTGATGGCACAGGAGAACGGCGGCCCCCTGCTGGGTGAGGGCGCCGGTGGCGCCTCGCCCGCCCGCTCCAGCGAGCGTGGCAGGCCACGGCTGACGAGCCGCGCCGCGGTTCTCGCGGTCGTGATCTGTGCGATCGCGCTGAGCCTCGCCTATCCGGTGCGGGAATACGTCGCGCAGCAGCGGCAGATCGACCAGCTCGAGGCGCAGCACATGATGGAAGAGGGCCAGGTGCGCAGCCTCGAAGCCGAGCAGCAGCAGCTGAGCGACCCGCAGTACATCGAGGATCAGGCACGGGCCCGGCTGAACATGTGCATGCCGGACGAGACCTGTTACGTGATCATTAATGGGCAAACACCCGGCGGACTGCTGCAGCCGCCTCGTGCCAGTCGCGGCGCCTGGTATGTGACCTTGTGGAAGTCGGTCGAGCAGGCAGACCATCAGGTGTCGCGGTGACCGTCGCGGACTCCGACATCAAGGTGATCGCCGCGCAGCTTGGCCGCAGGCCCCGATGCGTACGTGCGATCGCCTGCCGCTGCCCATGTGGCCTGCCGTGTGTGATCGAGACCGCGCCGCGCCTCGACGATGGTGCGCCGTTCCCCACGCTGTACTACCTGACCTGCCCAAAAGCGGTTGCCGCGATCGGCACGCTGGAAGCCAGCGGTGAGATGAGGCAGATGGCTGATCGGCTGGCATCGGACGCCGGGCTGGGTCAGGCGTATCAGGCGGCGCACCGCGACTACCTCGCGCGGCGCGACGCCGCCGCGCGCGCCGCCGGCTTGGAACCGTTGCCGGCTGGCACGCCGAGCGCTGGCGGGATGCCCGGCCGGGTCAAGTGCGCTGCATGCCCTGGCCGCACACGAGCTCGCGGTGCCCGGGATGAACCCATTCGGCCGTGAGGCGCTTGCTGCGATCGGAAAGTGGTGGCAGGCCGGGCGATGCGTGGCGGCGGCGGAGGAGGCTGCAGACGGCGGTACGGGCGCCGCAGCGGTGTCATGACGCGGGTGGCGGCGCTCGACTGCGGCACCAACTCCCTGCGGCTGCTCGTGGCCGATGCCGGGCGCCGTGGCGAACTGGCCGACGTGGTCCGGCTGATGGAGATCGTCCGGCTCGGCCAGGGTGTGGATCGCACGGGGCGGCTCATGCCGGAGGCGCTCAGCAGGACATTCGAGGCGCTTCGTCGGTATGCGGAGATCATCGCGGCCAATGACGCGACGGTGGTGCGCATGGTGGCGACGAGCGCGACCCGCGACGCGGCAAATGCCGCCGAGTTCACCAGTGGCGTGCGCAGTCTCCTCGGCATCGAGCCAGAGGTCGTGAGCGGCGAGGAGGAGGCGGCTCTGTCGTTCGTAGGCGCGACGGCCGAGCTTGCGGCAACCGGGCCGCCGGGCCCATACCTCGTGGTCGACATCGGCGGTGGCTCGACCGAGTTTGTGCTTGGCGGCGGCCAGGATTCGCTGGGCCAGGGTTGGCCTGGCGGCCAGGGTTCGCCGGAGGGCCAGGGTTGGCCGGGTGGCCAGGGCCGCCGCGGCGCGAGCGCTGGAGGCCGCATTGCCGCATCGGCGTCCGTGGACATCGGCTGTGTGCGGATGACCGAACGTCACCTGCACAGCGATCCACCAGGCCCCAGCGAGATCGCGGCCGCCACGTCAGATATTGACGCGGCTCTCGATCGGGTGGCGCGCGAGGTGCCTGACGCCGGCGAGGCCACGCTCATCGGGCTCGCCGGATCGGTCACCACACTGGCGGGCATCGCGCTTGGCCTGCAGGCTTACGATTCGTCGGCCACTCACCACGCTCGGATCACGGCTGTCCAGGTGCGCGCGGTGGCCAGGCAATTGCTCGGGCAAACCCGTGCGCAACGGGCGGCGATCGGTGTCATGCATCCGGGTCGGGTGGACGTGATAGGCGCCGGAGTCCTGATCCTCGACCGTCTCATGGCTCGGTTCGGTTTCCACGACGTCCTGGTCAGCGAGCACGACATCCTGGACGGCATCGCCTGGTCGCTGGCGACAATGCCGGGCGTCGCCACGTATGGCTGACATGGACGCCGAACCGGATCATGCTGGCTCTGCCGGGACAGCCGTTCCACCAGGCAGCGGCTGGCCCGATGACCCAGCTACCCGGGCGACGCCGGTAGCCCGCAGCGCGGCGGCGGTCAGCGAGCTTGCCCGGGGCGCGGCGACCATGGCCGAACTGGCCGCACGACAGTCGGTCTGCCGCGCCTGCCCGCGCCTGGTTGCCTGGCGAGAGCAGACCGCCGCGGTCAAGCGGCGCTCGTTTCAGGGCGAACGGTACTGGGGGCGGCCAGTGCCTGGCTGGGGCGACGAGCGGCCGCGGGTGCTTATCGTCGGGCTGGCGCCCGCCGCCCACGGAGGCAACAGGACGGGCCGGATCTTCACTGGCGACCGCAGCGGCGACTGGCTGTTCGGCTCGCTCTACCGCTGCGGGCTCGCGGCCCGGGCGCAGAGCGTGGCGGCGGGCGATGGCCAGCGGCTACTCGGCGTGCGGATGGCCGCGGCGGTCCGCTGCGCGCCGCCAGCGAACCGGCCGTCACCACAGGAGCGTGACACCTGCGCCCCGTGGCTCGCCGCGGAGCTTGGGCAGGTGGCGGACTGCGTGCGGGTGATCGTTGCGCTGGGCGGGTTCGCGTGGCAGTCGTCCTGGGCGGCGCTTCGTACCGCCGGCTTCGAGGTGCCACGGCCACGCCCGCCGTTCAGGCACGGCCGCGAGGTCGGGCTGGTGGTCGGTGCGTCCGGCCGGCCGGTGCTTTTCATCGGCTGCTACCACCCGAGCCAGCAGAACACGTTTACCGGCCGCGTCACCCACGCCATGCTCGACGATGTCTTCATGCGGGCAAAGCAGGTTGCCTTCCCATGGCCGGATCTTCCATAGGCGTGGTACAGCGCGGGAACCTCGTCGGACGTCTCCTGGTAGGAGACTTGAGCAAGCTGCGCGGCGGAGAAGCCAAAATCAGCATCATCGACCCGAAGTCCTACATGACCTACCAGCCCTTCCTCCCGGAAGCGGCTGCGGGCAACCTGGCCGAGCGTCACGTGGTTGCTCCGCTTCGGCAGATCCTGCGCGGTATAACGGTGTTTAACGGCAGCGTGACCCGCATCTCGCACGCCGGTCGGTACGTCGACTTTCGGTCGGTCGCTGGTGAATCACAGCGGATCAGTTACGACATCCTTGTTGTCGCGCTTGGTTCCATCTCACGAACACTTCCGATCGACGGGCTAGCCGATCAGGGAATCGGTTTCAAGACCGTTGGTGAGGCGATTTACCTGCGCAATCACGTACTTGCGCAGCTGGATATCGCCGCCTCGTCGCAAGATCCGGATGTGCGGCGCCGCGCGTTGTCCTTCGTGTTCGTCGGCGCGGGGTTTGCCGGCGTCGAGGCGCTGGCCGAGCTTGAGGACATGGCGCGCGACGCGTGCCACTATTACCCAGGTATCGAGCCACGTGACATGCGGTGGATGCTCATCGAGGCTACGCGGCGCATCCTGCCTGAGGTCGGCCCGGAGATGGGACAGCGCGCCCAGGAGGAGCTTCGTTCGCGCGGCATCGATCTCCGCCTCGAGACCAGGCTCGCGTCCGCTGTTGGCGGCCACATCGTGCTCGACGATGGAACGGCGTTTGACGCGAACACCCTGGTCTGGACGGCGGGTGTGAAGGCGCATCCGGTGCTGGCGAACAGTGATCTGCCATTGGACTCGCGCGGCCAGCTCAGGGCGACCGCGGAGCTGATGGTGCCAGGGACTCCGGGCGTGTTCACCGCCGGCGACGCTGCCGCCGTCCCGGACCTGACCGCCCCTGATGGTGGGGTTTCCACGATGTGCGCGCCGAATGCCCAGCATGCGCTCCGCCAGGCGCGCAGGCTCGCGCTGAACATCCGCGCGTTCCTGCGCGGCCGACCGCTCAAGCCGTACCGTCACGCCTACGCGGGCTCGGTCGCGAGCCTCGGCTTGCACCGGGGCGTCGCCTCCGTCTACGGCCTGAAGCTCTCCGGATGGCTGGCCTGGTTCCTGCACCGGACATATCACCTGTCGCGTGTGCCCACACTGAACAGGAAGGTCCGGGTCGTCGCCGACTGGACGCTTGCGCTCCTTTTCCCTCGGGAGATCGTATCGCTCGGTAGCGTGGAACGACCGCGAGAAGAGTTCGAGCTGGCACTGGCCTCGTCGCGGCCGATGCTGTCGCAAGTTGGCGATCATCAACCTGATTGAATAAGGCCTAATCCAGAAAAATGTGCGAACCCTATTCAATCGTGCAAGAGTCATCGGGATCGGCACGAGGTATCATTTCTCCGCCCCCGTAGCCCAAGGGAAGAGGCTGGCCCCCTAAAAGGGTCCCCAGTGTCGGTTCGACTCCGACCGGGGGCACTGGCCGTCTGCTGCTTGCCGGCGTGGGCCCGGGGGCGACTCCCCGAGCCCCGGTGCGGCGCCCGTCTTCCCTCTGTGTGCGTGGCGGTTTGTCCCGGGGTGCGAGCGGCGCGCGGCAGCGCCGCGTGCGGCGGAATCCTCAGCCGCTGACGTCCGGCCCGGCCCGGGTGATCGCAACGCGGATGATCACTCGCTTGTCGCGCTCCATCACCGCGCGGTAGTCGGCCCAGTCCGGGTGCTCACCGGCGACGGCGCGGTAGTAGTCGACGAGCAGGTCCATGGCCACGGGCAGCGAGACAACCTCAGCCCTTCCCTCCACCTGAATCCAGTCGCCGAAGAAGCTGTCGCTGAGAACGCACAGCGAGGCGTGCGGTTCGCGGCGCACGTTCCGTGTTTTGACGGCGTTCTCGCGAGTGCTGATGAGCACCCGGCCTTCCCCGTCGATACCGGCCAGTACCGGCGACAGTTGTGGACTTCCGTCGGCGCGGCTGGTCGCGAGTACTGCCCGGTGATGGGTCCGCAGGAAGTCGCGGGCGCGGTCGAGATCCACTTACCCACTGTAGAGGCGAATGCGGCGGCGCAGCTCGTACTCGTGTACAATCGCAGTCGCGTAGCCGTTGGAGAGACCGTGCTCGTCAGCCAGCCAGTGCGCACGCTCCTCGCAGCGAAGGAACGCGGGGCCTGATTCGATACTCCTGAACCACTCCGGTAGGTCACGTCCTGTGACGCCGGGGATGCGGGCGATGAGGTTCTTGTGCATCTCCGGAGAGTGGTTCAGAGCCAATTGGCACCTCCAGGGTGTACTCCTCTTTGTGTGAGCGTGCACCAGCACCGGGCACATGACAAGCCCTTGCCTCCAGCTTTCCGAGATACGCCGGTCACACTTTCCGAGATACGCCGGTCACACTTGGCAGTGAAGGTCACCGTGGCGGCGCCGACATGGGGCTGGAGCGACTCGGCGCGGGGTGCCAGGCGCGCCGTGGAGCGGGACGGGCACGGATGTAGCCGGTGCCTCAGCTCAACCGCTCAAAGATCATCGCCATGCCCTGGCCACCGCCCACGCACATGGTCTCCAGGCCGAACGTCTTGTCATGGAACTGGAGACTGTTGATCAATGTCGTGGCGATGCGCGCGCCGGTCATGCCGAACGGGTGCCCGACCGCGATAGCCCCGCCGTTGACGTTGAGCCTGTCCAGATCGATGCCGAGTTCGGTGTAGCTCGCGATCACCTGGACGGCGAAGGCCTCGTTCATCTCCACCAGGTCAATGTCGCCGATCGCCATGCCGGCCCTGGCGAGGGCTCGCCTTGACGCCTCCACCGGCCCGAGGCCCATGATCTCCGGTGACAGCGCGGATACGCCGGAGGAGACGATCCGGGCGAGCGGGGTGATGCCAAGCTCGGCGGCCTTTGTGTCGCTCATCACGATCACGGCGGCGGCACCGTCGTTGAGCGGGCAGCAGTTGCCGGGGGTCACGGTGCCATCCGGCCGGAATGACGGCTTCAGCGCGGCCACCGCCTCAAGCGTGGTTCCCGGCCGCGGGCCGTCGTCCTTGCTGTTGACGGTGCCATCCGGCATTGTCACCGGAATGATCTCACGCTGCCAGAACCCGTCAGCCAGCGCCTTCTCGGCCAGGTTCTGCGACCGGACCCCGAACTCATCCTGCTCCCTGCGGCTGAGCCCGCGCAGTTGGGCGACGTTCTCGGCGGTCTGGCCCATGGCGAGATAAACGTCGGGGAGCGCGCCATCCTCGCGCGGGTCATGCCAGCTGTCGCCGCCCTCCGCCTGCTTCGCGCTACGGGACTCGGCATCGGCGAACAGCGGATTGTGGGTGTTGGGCCAGGAGTCGCTGCTCCCGGTGGTGAACCGGCTCACGCACTCCACCCCGGCCGAGATGAACGCGTCGCCTTCACCGCTCTTTATGGCGTGGAACGCCATCCGGGTGGTCTGCAGGGATGACGAGCAGTACCGGTTGACTGTCGTCCCTGGTAGGTGATCGTAACCAAGCAGTACGCTCACCACCCTGGCCATATTGAAGCCCTGCTCGCCGCCCGGCAGGCCGCAGCCGAGCATCATGTCGTCGATGGCGGCCGGATCCAGTTGCGGCACCTTGGCCAGGGCCGCGCGGACGATCTGCGCGGTCAGGTCGTCGGGGCGGATCTCCTTCATTGTTCCCTTGAACGCGCGGCCTATGGGAGAGCGTGCGGTGGCGACGATGACGGCTTCGGGCATGGTGGGCGTATCTCCCTCGAGGCGGTGGATCACTCAAAGGTAACCCATCATGGCGCGAGTGCGCCCCGGGCGGCCGCGCCGTCATGGCTGCCGCCGCAGCCGGTCCGATACCGTCGGTGCCAGCGATCCAGCTGCGTAGAACCCGACCCCGTCATCCATACGATTTTCCGGGCGTCTGAGAAGGAAGGTGGTACATGCAGGTCCGTGATTCGCTGGTCGAACTTGTGGGCAACACCCCGATCGTCCGGCTGCGGAAGGTGACCACGGGGGTCGCTGCCGACGTCCTGGCCAAGATCGAGTACGTGAACCCGGGTGGTTCGGTAAAGGACCGGATCGCGCTGCACATGGTGCAGGCGGCTGAGGCATCGGGCGACCTGAGCCCGGGTGGGACCATCGTGGAGCCGACGTCGGGCAACACCGGCGTCGGCCTGGCGATCGTGGCGGCGGAGAAGGGCTATCGCTGCCTGTTCGTCTGCCCGGACAAGGTCGCGCAGGACAAGATCTCTGTCCTCCGCGCGTACGGCGCCGAGGTCGTGGTCTGCCCGACCACCGTGGCACCGGACCACCCGGACTCGTACTACTCGGTGTCCGACCGGCTAGCCGCCGAGATACCAGGTGGATGGAAACCCGACCAGTACACCAACTCCGAGAACCCGGCGTCGCACTACCGGACCACCGGCCCGGAGATCTGGGCACAGACCGACGGCACCATCACGCACTTCGTCGCGGGAATCGGCACCGGGGGCACGATCACCGGAACCGGGCGGTACCTCAAAGAGGTGTCGGGCGGCCGGGTCCAGGTGATCGGTGCCGACCCGGAAGGGTCTGTCTACTCGGGTGGCACCGGACGGCCGTACCTGGTCGAAGGAGTGGGCGAGGACATCTGGCCCGCCACCTATGATCCGTCGGTATGCGATCAGATCATCGCGGTGAGCGACAAAGAGTCGTTCGGCATGACGCGTAGGCTCGCACGTGAGGAGGCGCTGCTCGTCGGCGGATCATCCGGGCTCGCGGTCGTAGCAGCGCTGCGGGTGGCGGCAGCCGCCCACCGCGGTGCGGTGATTGTGACCTTGTTGCCCGATGGCGGCCGCGGCTATCTCTCGAAGATCTTTAGTGATGACTGGATGACCGACTACGGATTCCTCGACGTGGTGACGGCCGAGCCCCGCGTCGCCGATGTGCTCGCGAGGAAGGGTCCCGGGCTCCCTGAATTCGTGCATGCCCATCCCGAAGAGACGGTCGGCACCGCCATCGAGATCCTGCGCGAATACGAAGTCTCACAACTTCCCATCATGAAAGCAGAGCCGCCGGTGATGGCCGCCGAGGTCATCGGGTCCATCGTTGAGCGGGATCTTCTCGACGCCCTGCTTGCGGGCCGTGCACGGCCGGGTGACCCGGTGTCCAAGCACATGTCGGCGCCGTTGCCAATGGTCGGCTCGGGCGAGCCTGTCAGCCGTGCGGTGGAGGCGCTGGAGAAGGCAGGCGCCGCCGTCATCCTGGTCGACGGTAAGCCCGTTGGCATGCTCACCCGGCAGGATGTGCTCGCCTTCCTCGCTAGTGTCACCTCATGAACATCGCAAACGCCGCGGCGGACCAGGGGCCATCGGGGGATCGGTCGTGGCACCGGGGGAGGGGTCCGTCACAACCGCCCGGCGCCGACGCGTTCGAGACCCTCGCGATTCACGCCGGGCAAGAACCTGATCCAGTCACCGGCGCCGTGGTGCCGCCGATCTACCAGGTGTCCACGTACAAGCAGGACGGTGTCGGCGGCCTGCGCGATGGCTACGAGTACAGCAGGACCGCGAACCCAACGAGGGCGGCGCTCGAAGCGTGCCTTGCCGCGCTCGAGCGCGGCGCACGCGGGCTCGCGTTCGCCTCGGGCATGGCCGCCGAGGACTGCCTGCTGCGGACTGTCTGCGCACCCGGCGACGGGGTACTGATCCCGGACGACGCCTACGGCGGCACATACCGGCTCCTCGCCCAGGTGCTCGACCGCTGGGGAGTGCGACACCGTCCGGTGCGCTTCGCAGATGCGGCAGCCGTTAAGGACGCTCTCGAGGAAGGGCCTGCACGGGTGGTGTGGGTCGAAACGCCCACCAACCCCCTGCTCGGCATCGCCGACATCGCGGCGGTCGCGAGCCTTGCGCATGAGGCGGGCGCGCTGCTCGTCGTGGACAACACGTTCGCGTCACCGTATCTGCAGCGGCCACTCGCGCTCGGCGCGGATGTGGTGGTGCATTCCACGACCAAGTACCTCGGCGGTCACTCCGATGTGCTCGGGGGAGCGCTGGTGCCCGCCGATCCGGAGCTCGGTGAGCGCCTCGCGTTCCACCAGAACGCGATCGGCGCGGTAGCCGGCCCCTTCGACGCCTGGCTGACCTTGCGGGGGACCCGGACGCTCGCGGTGCGGATGGACCGGCATTGCGCGAACGCGGCCAGGATCGCGGCCGCGCTCGCCGCCCATCCGTCGGTCGCGCGGGTGCTCTATCCTGGCCTGTCCTCCCATCCAGGCCACGAGGTGGCAGCGAAGCAGATGCGCGGATTCGGCGGCATGGTGTCGCTGCGGTTGCACGGCGGCGAGCAGGCCGCGCTAAGGATGTGCGGTCGTACCCGGCTGTTCACGCTCGCCGAGTCGCTCGGCGGCGTGGAGTCGCTGATCGAGCACCCGGGCCGGATGACGCACGCATCGGCGGCGGGCTCGGCGCTTGCCGTGCCACCGGATCTGGTGCGGCTGTCGGTCGGCATCGAGGACTGCGAGGATCTGCTCGACGATCTCAGTCAGGCGCTCGCCTGACCCGGCGACTAGCCTGGCGACTAGCGGTGCCACACCATCAGGACCAGGATCACCAGCCAGATCGCGGTGATCACGCCGCTCATCGTGGCGATGCGGCCCCGCTCGACCGACGCGAGGTGCGCGGCGGCCGCGGTGCCACCAGCGCTCGCTACCGCTGGCTGCGGCACCGTGTCACCAGTGCGCCCGCCCGTTAGCGTGGGCGGCTTATCCGCTGCCAGCTCGTGCGCTGGCGCCGAAACGCCCTCCCGGTCAGCCGTGGCGCCTGCGGTTGCCGCACCGCCAGTCCCGGCGGCGGCGCCTGAACCGGCGGCGCCTGAACCGGCGGCGCCTGAACCGGCGGCGGCGGACCTGCCTTCCCGCCCCTCAGCTGCCGACGGCGCTTTCGCGAGCACGGGGACCCCGGCCCCGGCCTCGCCGACCGGTACCGCCTTCTCGATCGCAGTGATCGCCCTGCGCTGGTCGAAGAGGACCAGGACAAGCAGTACGGCGCCGACGATGAACAGCGTCATCGCGGCCGAGAACCATCCCTTGTTGAAGTCGTGCCGGCCGAGCAGCAGGCCGAACAGGAACACGCCGACCGTCAGCACACCGTAGATCCGAGTCGTGCGGTACAGATACCGGAGCACGGCGAGATCCCGCTTCCTGACGTAGCGCGGGGTCGCCAGCATCGAGACCGCGGCCGGGCCGAGCGTGAAGATCGCGAACCCGATATGCAGCCACAGCAGTAGCCGGTCGGTGAACGACATAGCACGAGCTTGTCACACGGCGATGGCGCCGTTTGCCATTTGCACCGCGCACCGCTGACGCGACAAGCCCGAGCAACGTTGAACTTGCTCGTCCATAGCGAGCCAGATCAATGCTGACAATGGGCGGGCGGCACCACCGCTGCCCCGACCCCGACCAGCGGGTGCCGGGCGGCCGGTGTCAGCGGCGGGCGCCCCGGCGCCGGCGGGTGCGCAGGAAGTCGGCGACCACGTACTCGCCGAGTCGCTGCGGTTCCGGGCGGAAGAGCCTGCCGCCGTTGCGCCGCGCCACCTCCTCGACGAACGCGGTGAGGCGCTCGTCCTCGGCGAGCATGAAGATGTTCAGCACAGCGCGGCGCCGCGTCATCTTGTCCACCTCGGCGAGAGTGAGCTCAAGGGTTTCGCGCGCGGGCGGCCAGTCGAAATAGGGCCGCCCGTTACGCAGCAGATGCGCTGTCGGCTCACCGTCCGTCACGATGAGCACGACCGGCTCGTGCTCAGGGTGCTTGTCGAGGTGGCGGCCCGCGATCAGCAGCGCGTGGTGGAGGTTGGTGCCCTGGACCATGTCCCAGCCCAGGCCGGCCAGTTCCGTCTCACGCAGTTCGCGTGCGTAGTTGGAGAAGCCGACGATCTGCACCGCGTCCAACGGGAACCTAGTCCTGATCAGCGAATGCAGAGCGAGCGCCGTCTGCTTGGCCACGCCCCAGGTGCCCCGCAGCGCCATCGAGTATGACAGGTCCACGAGCAGGCACACCGCGGCTGCGGTGCGCCGCTCCGTCTCGGTTACCTCGAAGTCGTCCACCGAAAGCTGGACGGACGCCACTGCGGCGTCCCCCGCAGGGAAGGCGTCTCCCGCCACCCCGGCTGCCACCCGGGCATGCGCCGCGGACCCGGCGGACGCCGACCTCAGCACGGCGTTTCGGACCGTCGCCGACACGTCGATCGGCTGCTCGTCGCCGAACTCCCACTGCCTGGTGCTCCCGGTTGGCTCCCCCGCCTGGCCCGCGTCCTGCTGATCGTGATCGCCCACCCGGTCCTCGGTCAGGTCCGCGAACACGCGACGGAGCGCGGTGTCCCCCAGCCTGCGTACCGCCTTCGGTGTCAGTTCGAGCTGGCCCCCCGACCGGCGCAGATAGCCCTGGCTCTCCAGCTCACGTTCGATCCGGCGCAGGCTCTCCATGTCATCCACCGCGCGGCGGCCGAGCGCCCGCCGCACCGCTGCCTCGTCGACGTCGTCCAGGCGTGCGCCGGGGTAATCCTGACGCAGCGTGGCGTCGAGTTCGGCCAGATCGGCGAGTTCCTCGATCGCGGTGGTGGCGTCGCCGAGACCCAGCGGTTCCTCGCCGGTCAGCATGTCCTCGCGCCCGCCTGGCGCGGCGTCCATGTCAGGGCGCCGGGCCCGCAACGCCCCGGCGAGCCGGGACATCTCCGCGGCGAGCCCCGCGTCCGCCATCGCCTGCTCCATCATCGCGGCGAGCTCGGCGCGCTGCTCCGCGGACAGGGAGTCGAGGACCCGGTGCGCTGCCGCCATCCGCCGGACGAGCGAGTCGACGAGCTCGTCGAGATTGCGGGGGTCATCCGGAAAGAAGTCCCCGTACTCGCGCATGAAGTCATCGAAATCCCGCTGCCGGTGCGCGCCACGCGCGTCGGCCTCGAGCATCGTGCTCAGGTCGGACATCATGTCCTTGACCCGCCGCATGGCGGCCGGGTCCGGGGCGGCGAGCGCGATCTTTCATGCCGCGGAACTGGCTGTCGAGCACTTCCCGCCTGAGCAGCTCCCTGAGCCGTTCGAACGTCTCCGCGGCGGCATCCGACCGCCATCGGTAGGCGGAGAGGGCGCGGATGGCCTGCGCGGTCTCGCCGGGCAGCGTATCCAGCTCCGCCTCGGCCATCCGCGCCTCATCGCTCGGGTCGGGGAAGAGCTCGGCGCGCTCCTGCCCGATGGCCGTGTCGAGCAGCGCGCGCGCCTGTTCGAGCAGCCCGTCGGCGCGGCCACGCTCGCGCACCTCGCGCAGCCGCTCACGCACCCGGCGCATCAGGTCGTCGAGTCCCTGCCGGTCACCGGGCCCGCGCCGCAGCGCCTCGCGCAGCGCGTCAGCGGGTGAGCTGCCGCCCAGGATGGCATCCGACATCTCATCGAGGGCGGTCCGCACGTCGAACGGCGCCGCCAGCGGGTCGGGCCCGTCGTGGTACGGGCCGTAGCGGTAACTGCCTGGATGTGCCATCGGCTCTCAGGTCCGGTAGACGGCAGCGCCGTTGCCGCTGTCCTTCGACAACCGGCGCATCAGGTAAAGGCCTTCCAGCGTGAACTCCAGCGCGGCGGCGGCGTGGCCCGGTGACTCGCCGCCGTCCATGCCGAGCCGTTCCATGATCCGGCCCAGGCCGGGGACCTCGCCGGCCCGGCGGAGCAATTCGCGGGCCGGCGTGAGCTCACCCGACTCGATCGTGCCACCGCGATCGAACTTGGCGAGCAGCCCGGACAGGTCGGCGTTGCCGAGCGAGGCGCGGAACGTGTCGGCGACTGCGCGGCGCAGCAGGTGGGCGAGCACGTCCTGTTCCCTGCCCTCCTCACTGACCTCGAATTCGACCTTGCCGCGAAGCGTGTCCACGATCACCGGGAGGTCGCAGACCCGTGCCACCGGCTGGTCCTCGCCGGTCAAGGCAGCCCGGCGGACGGCTGAGGCGGTCACGCTCTCCGCCGCCGCGATGGCGAAGCGTGCCGATACGCCCGAACGGCTGTCGATCGCGCTCGAAGTCCGGACGAGGCGGGTGAACCGGGCGATGACCTCCACCAGGTGGCCCGGCAGCGGCCCGCCGGGATCCTGGCCGGCGCCGGGCAGCCGGGCCTCCTGCCAGACGAGCGCGAGTTCGTCCTCCAGGGTGAGCGGGTAGTGGGTGCGGATCTCCGCGCCGAAGCGGTCCTTCAGCGGCGTGATGATGCGCCCGCGGTTCGTGTAGTCCTCCGGGTTGGCGCTCGCGACCAGGAGAAGGTCGAGCTGCAGCCGCAGCGCGTAGCCGCGGACCTGGATGTCCCGTTCCTCGAGCACGTTCAGCAGCGCCACCTGGATGCGCTCGGCCAGGTCGGGCAGCTCGTTCAGGCAGAAGACGCCGCGGTTGGTGCGCGGAACCAACCCGAAGTGGACGGTTTCCGGATCGCCGAGCGTGCGCCCCGATGCGACCTTGACGGGGTCGACGTCGCCGATCAGGTCGCCGACGCTGGTGTCCGGCGTGGCGAGCTTCTCGCCGTACCTTTCATCCCGGTGCCGCCAGATGATGTCCAGGTCCCCACCCCGCTCGGCGGCCAGCCGGCGGCAGCGCGCGCAAACCGGCGCGTACGGGTGGTCGTTGATCTCGCAGCCGGCGACCGCTGGGGTCCATTCGTCGAGCAGGCCCGCGATGGTCCGGATCAGCCGGGTCTTTCCCTGGCCGCGTTCGCCGAGCAGCACGATGTCATGTCCGGCAAGCAGGGCACGCTCAACGTGCGGGAGCACGGTGGTGTCGAACCCCACGATGCCCGGGAAGCGGTCGCGACCGGCCCGCATCAGTGCGAGCAGGTTCTGCCTGATTTCCTCTTTGATGGTGTGAAGCTGATGTCCGGAGGCGCGCAGTTCCCGGAGTGTCGCGGCTGCGGGCGGCTCCGTCCGGGGTTGCGTCGCGGCGGAAGCCGGGGGCTGGATCGGTGACTGCACTATTCGACACTATGTCGTGTCCAGGCGACTTCGCATCTGCCTTAGCTTGGCCGGGCTGGTTCATAGCCGCGAGAATCACCTCTCAGACAACTTTGGAGTTCCGTAGGTGATTTTGAGAGGAGTCCCATGGCCTTGTTCGGTGCCGTCCTCGCGGCCGGCCCTAGCATGGCGAGCGCCGCCAGCCAGCGCGGCGCGGGCGTCCTGCCTGGCGCAGTTTTCCCCGCCGATGCCGGGGGGCTGCGTTTTCCGGCATGGCCGATCATGATGTACGAAACGGTCCGCCGCGCGCCCGCACCCGAGGCGGCCGGCGGGTTGTTCGCCGCAGCTGAGATCGGCCCGATCGGCGGGCGAAGTCACTCGCGCTGGTTCACAGCGTTGATCTTGATGTTCGGCGCCGGAACAGGAGGGTGAGCGTGGCGGGAGCAAATCCTGCGATTGTCATCGATATCGGCGGGACCAAGATCGCTGTGGGTGTGGTCGAGCCGGGCGGGCGGCTCATCGCGGCGGCGCGGGTGGGCACGCCGCGCGAACTGGATGCCGAGCAGCTATGGCGGACGCTGGACATGCTTACCGGTCAGGTGCTCGCCGCCGCTAAATTGGATGGGCCTGGCGCGCTCAGTGGCGTGGGCTGTGGTTGCGGCGGACCAATGGAATGGCCGGCCGGCAAGGTGTCCCCGCTCAATATTCCCGGGTGGCGATCATTCCCGCTCCGGGACAGGCTGGCGGATCGTTTCCCTGGGCTGCCAGTCCGCCTGCACAATGACGCGATCTGCATGGCCGCCGGTGAGCACTGGCGAGGTGCTGGGCGTGGACAACGCGACATGCTGGGAATGGTGGTCTCAACCGGGGTCGGCGGCGGGCTGGTACTTGACGGCCGCCTCATTAACGGTGCAACGGGAAACGGCGGGCACATCGGTCACGTGGTAGTGGATCCGGACACCGGCCCGCAGTGCGAATGCGGCGGCAAAGGTTGCCTGGAGGCAATCGCGCGTGGTCCCGCGCTTGCGAAGTGGGCGCAGCAGCAGGGCTGGCGACCAGGGCAGCGCGAGGTGACCGCGAAGGACCTGGCCGACGACGGGGCGCGCGGGCATCCGGTCGGGATCGCCGCAATGCGGCGGGCAGGGCGCGCGATCGGCATCGCGATCGCCTCCGCGACGCACCTGTGTGATCTGCAGGTCGTCGCGATCGGCGGTGGCCTCTCCCAGGCAGGCTCGCTGCTGTTCGGGCCGGTCGATGAGGCGGTGCGGAGCTACGCGCGGCTCGATTTCGCGCGTGCGGTGCGGGTCGTACCGGCCGCGCTCGGCCAGGATGCCGGGCTGATCGGGGCGGCCGCGCTGATTTTCGCCGGGGACCGTTACTGGTCCGGCGGCTAGCCACTACGGGTCTGCCCGCACCGCACATGCGAATGGCGGGGCCTGCGAGTACGCGGGGGCCGGAGGCCTTGCTTCGCGGCGACCTTTTCCGCAGGCTCGCCTTTCTTTATACCGTAGTCAGCCGATCAGCCCGTTAGCGCATCAATTAGCCCGCGTTGCCGCCAGGCAGCGGTAAATACCCGGCAAAAGCAACGGCCGAGGTTGTGGTGCTGGTCGCGCCTGCGGGTAGCGGTCCTTCTTGCCAGCGCATTTGACCGGCAATTGTATGTGACGGCGGGGGAAACGCGCATGAGATGGTCACGGAGTTCGTCGCGGTATTCGCGCCGAAATACGCTACGAAATGCACCGCTGCGCGCCGCGGCGTGCACCGGCCTGGTCGCGGGCAGCGTGTGGGTCGCAGCTGCCACCGCCTACGGTGGCACCCCGTCGGCGGCACCGCCAGAACCGGGCTTGGCGCCGGCCGCGGCGCGATGGGAGCAGGATCTGGCCGACGTGCCTGCGACTGGTGACAGTGAGTTGCTCGGGGTCGCCATCGGCCCACCAGGCCTGCGGATCCGCCCTGGCTGGCCAGGCGCCAGCAGGCAGGCTAGTCCGGCCGTGGCAGAACGAGGGACCGCGACCGCGGTCCTGCCTCCGCGCCGGCTCGCGTTCCGGGCGGGCGAAGTGGCGGCCCGAGTCGATGCGCTGATACCCGCGGGCGCGGCGATGCAGGTCATGGTCCGCGGTGACCGCGGCGATGACGGCGGATGGACGCAGTGGCAACCCATGGAACGCGTAGTACCCATAGAGTCCGGACCGCGCCCGGTGTGGGGCGGCCAGGTCGCATTCGCTGATCCGGTCACATCTGTGCAGTTCCAGCTCTTGTTGCGGCGTGGATACCGTGGCGCAAGCCCGGTGGTCCGCACGGTCGCGCTCACCGCCTGGCGCGGCTTGTCTCGCGTCACCCAGGCCGCCGCGCGCGCGCCGGTCACGCTCCGCGTCTACGCTACGGGTGAGGGACTGGTCGGCGCTGGTACCGCCAACGGCCACGTGATCTCGGCGCACGATCATTTCGTCGCGCTTCCCTCCCGGCGCACTCTTGACCTGCCCGGATCCGGCGATTACACGGCCCGTATCTGCGCGCCACAGACCGGACGCTGCGAGTACTCGCCCGTCTGGGATGTCGGCCCGTGGAACATCCGGGACGACTACTGGGACCCGTGGCCAACCCGCCAGATGTGGCCCGGCCTGCCGACGGGGATGCCCGAATCGCAGTCCGCTTACCTGCATGGCTTCAACGGCGGGCGCGATCAGTTCGGCCGGAAGGTGCGCAATCCCGCCGGGGTTGACATCGCCGACGGCACGATGGAGCGCGGCCTGCACCTGGCGGGGAGCGCATGGGTCCGCCTCACGCTGCTGTGGACAGGCCGCTACCGGCACCGGGTACTGGTCGAGTTGCCGTGGCACGGGCTTGTCGCGGTGCGCACGCGGCCCACGTGGTATTCGCCGAAGGTGGGTCTCGCCGTCAGCTGGACGAACGTCGACGTCGCGTGCGAGGCGCACGGGCAATGGGTACTCGGGGCGCACGGCCGGACCAATTTGTGGGATCAGATCGGACCGCGGAATTGGCTGCCGCACGCCTACGTCTCTGGGACGCTGCGGCGGATCGCGCCGTGCTGCCGCGGCTATGCTCCGCGGCGGCAGCACAGCCGTCACTTTGTCCACGCGAACATCGCGCGGGCGGCTGCCCGCACCGGAACCCCGGAGTCCCCGCCGCGGCTGACGCCGCGAGGCGTTCGCGCTCGCAGATTTATAGGACCTGCGGCCCTACCAATGGTCCCTGGCTCGGCGTTGGGTCTACACAGGAGAGTCGTGAAGGAGGAACAGAGTGAAATATGCACCGCCTGGTCAATCCGGCAGCGTCGTGGCCGTCGAGTCACGGTACGAGAACTTCATCGACGGCAAGTGGGTGGCGCCGATCAAGGGCGCGCACTCGGTGAACCTGACTCCGGCCACAGCTCAGCCTATCTGCGAGGTCGCAAAGTCCACGGCCGAGGACGTGGAACTCGCGCTCGATGCCGCTCACCACGCCAAGGACGCCTGGGGTGAGGCCTCCAACGCGCAGCGGGCCGAGGTGCTCAACGCCGTGGCCGACGCCATCGACGCAAACCGCGAGATGCTCGCCGTGACCGAGAGCTGGGAGAACGGCAAGCCGGTGCGGGAGACGCTCGCGGCCGACATCCCGCTCGCGGCTGATCACTTCCGCTACTTCGCCGCGGCCATCCGCAGCGAGACCAGCACGACCACCGAGATCGACAAGAACACAATCGCCTACCACTTCCACGAGCCACTCGGCGTGGTCGGCCAGATCATCCCCTTCAACTTCCCACTTCTGATGGCGGCGTGGAAACTGGCCCCCGCCCTCGCCGCTGGCAACTGCACTGTGCTCAAGCCCGCCTCACCGACGCCATGGTCGATCCTGAAACTGGCCGAGGTGATCCAGCACATCGTCCCGCCGGGCGTACTGAACATCGTTACCGGACCAGGCGCCGAAATCGGAAAGGCGCTGGCGGCCAACCGGCGGATCGCCAAGATCGCCTTCACCGGCGAGACCGTGACCGGCAAGCTGATCATGCAATACGCGTCGCAGAACATCATCCCGTGCACGTTGGAACTCGGCGGCAAGTCGCCGAACATCTTCTTCGCTGACGTCATGGCCGAAGACGACGACTTCCTGAACAAGGCGGTCGAGGGCCTCGTGCTCTACGCCTTCAACAAGGGCGAGGTGTGCACCTGCCCGTCCCGCGCGCTGATCCACGAGAGCATCTACGACGAGTTCATCAGCCGTTGCCTCGACCGGATCCGGCAGATCAAGCAGGGCAATCCGCTCGACACCGACACGATGATCGGCCCGCAGGTCTCGGCACAGCAGCTTGAGAAGATCTCCTCTTATGTGGACATCGGCCGGCAAGAGGGCGCCGAGTGCCTGATCGGCGGTCAGCGGGCCAGCGTCGACGGCGCCGAGTTCGCCGAGGGCTACTACTACGAGCCGACGGTGTTCAAGGGCCACAACAAGATGCGCCTCTTCCAGGAGGAGATCTTCGGGCCGGTGCTTTCTGTCACGACCTTCAAGGACGAGGCGGACGCGCTGGATATCGCCAACGACACCCTCTACGGGCTCGGCGCGGGCGTGTGGACCCGTGACGGGAGCCGGGCGTTCCGGATGGGGCGCGCGATCAAGGCCGGGCGGGTCTGGACGAACTGCTACCACCAGTACCCGGCCGGAGCCGCGTTCGGTGGCTACAAGCTGTCCGGAATCGGCCGTGAAACCCATAAGATGATGCTCGAGCACTACAGCCAGACGAAGAACCTGCTTGTCAGCTACGACCCGAAGCCACTGGGATTTTTCTAATCCGATGAATACGCACGAGCCAGAACCGCACCTGGTCGTGACCCATGCGGCCCTGCAGGCGATAAAACGCCTGCAGGCCGCTCATGGCCCGCTCATGTTTGTCCACTCCGCCGGATGCTGCGGGGGCAGCGCGCCCATGTGCTTCGAGGCCGGCGAGTACATCACTGGCCCGGACGATGTGCTTGTCGGCGAGGTGGACGGCTGCCCCTTCTACCTAGATGAACGGCAGTACACGGCGTGGCACACCGACCAGCTGATCCTGGATGTCGAGCCAGGGACAGCGGAGGGCTTTTCGTTGTCCGCCGGCGGTGGCTGGCACTTCGTGACCAGGTCTCGCATCTGCATGGAAGACGGTGTGTGCGAGCGCCACGACGGGCTTGTGGCAGACTCCGGGTATGGCATCGACGCCCGGCCCGCCCCGATTTGATGATGTTGTCGCGGCCCGGGAACTGCTCGGCGGTGTCATCACCCGGACGCCGTTGCTGCATTCCCGCGTCCTGTCCGAGCGGCTTGGCGGTCCTGTCTACCTGAAGTGCGAAAACGTGCAGCGCACCGGCTCTTTCAAGGTGCGTGGCGCATATTGCAGGATCGCCAGGCTGCTCGAGCAGGAGCGTGCTAAGGGCGTGGTCGCCGCGAGTGCGGGTAATCATGCCCAGGGTGTGGCGTTCGCGGCACAGGCGCTAGGGGCCAAGGCCACCGTGGTCATGCCACAGGGGGCGCCGCTGCCCAAGGTCGTCGCCACCCGCTCATACGGTGCCGACGTGGTCTTCCATAGTGGCAGCGTCGACATGTGCATCGCCGCGGCACTGGCGCTCGCGGACGAGCTTGACAGTGTCTTCATTCACCCCTTTGACCATCCCGACACCGTCGCCGGGAACGCATCCCTTGGTCTTGAGATCGTTGAGCAGTGCCCGCAGGTCCGGACGATTGTCGTCTCCGTCGGCGGCGGCGGGCTCATCTCGGGCATCGCGGTGGGGGCGCGTGGGAGCGATCCTGCCATACGCGTTGTCGGCGTGCAGGCCGAGGCGGCGGCGGCTTACCCGGTCTCGCTCGCGGCAGGGCACCCGGTAGCGGTAGAGCTTGCCCCGACGATGGCCGACGGGATCGCCATCGGCAAGCCCGGTGACTTCACCTTCGGGATAGTCTCGGCGCTCGTCGAGCGGGTGCTGACCGTCTCCGAGGACACGCTCTCGCGTGCGCTGCTGCTCTGCCTGGAGCGGGCCAAGCTGCTTGTCGAGCCGGCCGGCGCGGCCACGGTCGCGGCCATGCTCGATCACCCACACGCGTTTGAGCCGCCGGTCGTCTTGGTGCTTTCTGGCGGCAACATCGACCCGATGCTGCTCTCGAAGGTGCTCAGGCATGGCCTGACCGCGGCCGGCCGCTATCTCGCCTTCCGCTGCCGCATCCCGGACAAGCCGGGCGGTCTCGTGACCTTGCTCACCGAGGTCGCCGGGCTCGGTGCCAGCGTGGTCGACGTGGTGCACGAACGGGTGGCGCCCCGCCTGCGCCTGGAAGAGGTGGAGATCCTGATGCAGGTGGAGACCCGCGGGCCGGCGCACTCTGACGAGGTGATCGAGCGCCTGCATGCCGCTGGCTACACCCTGCTCTTCAGCTGAATCGGCGGCCGGTCACAGGTTGCCGCGCCGGGCCTGCTCACGCTCGATCGCCTCGAACAGCGCCTTGAAGTTGCCCTTGCCGAACCCCTGCGATCCGTGCCGCTCGATCAACTCGAAGAAAACCGTCGGCCGGTCCTGCACGGGCTCGGTGAATATCTGCAGCAGGTACCCGTCCTCGTCGCGGTCGGCGAGGATGCCGAGTTCGCGCAGCACGCCCACGGGTACCCGGGTCTCGCCCACCCACTCGCCGAGGCCGTCGTAGTAGCTACCAGGGGTGCTCAGGAACTCCACGCCCGCCGCCCGCATGGCGCGGACGGTGGCGACGATGTCGTCGGTGCGCAGCGCGATGTGCTGCACCCCTGGACCGCCATAGAACTCCAGGTACTCATCTATCTGCGACTTCTTCTTTCCCGCGGCGGGCTCGTTGATCGGGAATTTCACCTTTCCCGAGCCGTCAGCGACGACCTTGCTCATCAGTGCGGAGTACTCCGTGGCGATGTCGTCACCGACAAATTCCTTCATGTTGGTGAAGCCCATGACCCGGTGGTAGAAGCCGACCCATTCGTCCATCTTGCCGAATTCCACATTGCCCACGCAGTGGTCGATCTCGGTGAACAGCGGCCGGGTTGCGGTGCCAGCGCTGTTACCCAAGGCTCCGGCCGCGACGTACCCGGGCAGGTACGCGCCGCTGTAGTTGGCCCGCTCTACCAGGGTGTGCCTGGTGTCGCCGTAGGTCGCGATCGCCGCGAGCACTACCTTGCCGTGCTCGTCCTCCAGGACGTGGGGCTGCGCCAGCCCGCGAGCGCCGCGCGAAGTCGCGTGCGCGTAGGCGGCCTCGGCGGACGGTACCTCGAGGGCGAGGTCGAGCACGCCGTCCCCGTGGGCCGCGACGTGGGCGCCGAGGTCGGTGCCCGCGCGGACGGGGCCGCGGAACACGAATCGCGCCTTGCCCGAAATCAGCACATAAGCGGCCTCATTACGGCAGCCAGTCTCCGGCCCGTGGTAGGCCGCCACGGTCATGCCGAACGCCTTCGCGTAGTGGTATGCGGCCTGTC
Organism: uncultured Actinomycetota bacterium; assembly: GCA_963820395.1. Classification (GTDB taxonomy): domain Bacteria; phylum Actinomycetota; class Actinomycetes; order Streptosporangiales; family Streptosporangiaceae; genus DATFVJ01. Next base: position 177,206 of record CAWGAE010000013.1, read on the forward strand.
TCGCGTTTCCAACCGCGAAGACGATCGCGTCGATCCCGTTCAGCGGGAAGTTATCTGATACGGGTGAGACTGATGCGGCGCATGCTGCAGGTCCGGTCATCTGGATGTGCTCCTTCGATCCTGGCTAGTGCGCGCCGGCACGCGCTGAAACCGCGCCTGCACCGACCGATACTTGTGAGCATGACCAGAGTCTGCATGATGCGCAAGAGATCAGAAATCGTCTGGACAACGCGCACAGTAAGAAGCCCAAATCATGCGAGCATATGTACAGCGTGACTACGGTGGGGAAGGAGCGTATCGGTGATCGACGATCTCGATGCCGCGATCATCGGACTGTTGCACACCGAGCCCCGCATTGGCGTGCTCGAGGCGTCCCGCAGGCTGAATGTCGCGCGCGGCACCGTGCAGGCACGGCTGGACCGGCTGCACGCGCGCGGCGTGGTCACCGGCTACGGGCCCGATGTCGACCCCGAGGCGATCGGGTTCGGCGTGACGGCGTTCGTCACGCTGGAGATCCGCCAGGTGGGCGGGCATGATCCAGTAGCCGAACGGCTGGCGCTGATTCCGGAGATCCTTGAGGTGCACACGATCACCGGGGCAGGGGACATGCTCTGCCGCGTTGTCGCCCGTACCAACGCCGACCTGCAGCGGGTAATCGACGCGATCGTGGCGGCCGAGGGTGTGGCGCGGGCATCCACCGTGATCGCGCTCGCGACGCCGGTGCGTTACCGGGTCCTGCCGCTGGTGCGCGCCGCGGCGCGCACCAGGTCGAGCGCGGGTCACTCGCCGGCGTAGGGAACCGATTCGAGGACCTCGACCGTGGCGCTGCGGCCGTTCGGCAGCGAGTACGTCGCCTTCTCGCCGACCTTCTTACCGTTGATCGCGCTACCGAGCGGGGATCGCGGTGAGTAGATGTCGATCGGGCTGCCGCTCTCCTCGCGCGAGGCGAGCAGGAAGGTCACCTCGTCCTCGTCGCCTTCGAACCTGACGGTCACGGTCATCCCGGGGCCGACCACACCGTCGGTGCGCGGCGGCTCGCCAACCCGCGCCGTCTCGAGCAGTTGCTGCAACTGGCGGATCCGGGCTTCCTGCTTGCCCTGCTCCTCCTTGGCCGCGTGGTACCCGCCGTTCTCGCGAAGATCGCCTTCCTCGCGGGCGGCTTCAATTTTCTTGGCGAGTTCCATCCGACCTGGACCCGAGAGGTAGTCCATCTCGTTTTTGAGCCGGTCGTACGCCTCCTGGGTGAGCCAGGTGACGTTGGCATCGCGGGTCTCGGTCACAAGCACTCCTCGTACTGCTGTACTGCACGGGACGTCTGTCGTCGGCCGGATACTCGGCCGACGGTGCTCAGGTGTAATCCTCTGAGGCTAACAAGGCTCGGCCACTGCGTCGTCCTGATCCATGTCCAACCTGGCCCGATTCTGCTCCAATCTGATCCTTGGTGGGGCCGCGGATGGCACCCGGGAATGTCGTCCCGCGGCCATAATGTTGTGTCCCTGTAGGCCCCCGGACACGCCGGCGGCGCACGCAGGCGCGGAAAACGCCATCACCGGGGAGGTCTGCTTGTCTCGCGAGTCGTGGTCTGCCAAGGCGTCCGGCGCCGCGTCCGGCACTGTGTTTGGTGGCCCGTTTGGCGGCGCGTCGCCAAACGGTGCGCCGCTGCGGCTTCTCGCGGTGCACGCGCACCCTGACGACGAGTCGAGCAAGGGCGCGGCGACGATGGCCAGATACGTGGCCGAGGGGGTCCAGGTGCTCGTCGCCACGCTGACAGGTGGTGAGCGCGGCGACATTCTGAACCCTGCGATGGACCGGCCGGAGGTGCGGTCGGACATCGCGCGCATCCGTCGCGAGGAGATGGCGCACGCCCGCGAGATCCTCGGCGTACAGCAGCGGTTCCTCGGCTTCGTCGACTCAGGGCTGCCCGCGGGTGACCCGCCGTCCCCACTGCCCGATGGCTGTTTCGCCCTGCTGCCGCTCGACGTCGCCGCAACGGCGCTTACCGCGCTCATCCGCGAGTTCAGACCGCACGTCATGGTCACCTATGACGAGACGGGCGGGTACCCTCACCCGGATCACATCAAATGCCACCAGGTGTCGATAGCGGCGTTCGACGCGTCCGGAGAGCCGGACGCCTACCCGGAGGCGGGCGGACCGTGGCAGCCACGCAAGCTCTACTATCACGCCACGTTCCACCGGGCGCGATTCGAGGCCTTGCACAACGAGATGGTACGGCGCGGCCTCGAGTCGCCTTATGCCGAGTGGATGGAGACCTGGGAGGAACGGGCAGCCAACCGCCCGCAGCTTGAGATCACCACCGGGGTCGAGTGCGCTGATTTCTTTGAGGTGCGCGACAAGGCGCTGCTCGCGCACGCGACGCAGATCGACCCGAAGAGCTTCTGGTTCGCCTGCCCGCTGGGCGTGCAGCGCGCCGCGTGGCCGACCGAGGACTACCATTTGGCAAGGTCGCTCGTTGACACCGAGCTTCCAGAAAACGATCTGTTTGCTGGCATCAGGGAGAGGGTGCCCCTGTGATCTCGCTCGCGATGCATCCCGTGGTCGCGGCGTCGTCAGGCTCCGCCAACGACATCACGCCGGGCGTGCTTGGATTCCTTGTGATCGCAGCCATGGGCGCCGCGCTTTTCTTGCTCCTGCGGTCGATGAACAAGCATCTGCGGCGGGTGAGGGAGGTCCGCGACGCGGGCCTCCCGCCCGGCGCCGACCTCGGCAGCATCACCGCCAGCAGCCCGGTTAGGACCGCGAGCGGTCCACGTACGGGCACACGGAGTGCGGCGGGGAACACGGCGGGAACCGCGGCGGACAGCGCCGCTGACATTACCGACGGCTGCACCGGCACGGATGCCTGGACCGACGCGGCCGACGGGACGGGCGGCGGCTGACCAGGCTCAACACAGGCTCACCGGGGGTGCCGTCCAAGCATCTGGCGACGACCTGTTACCTGCTCGCCGAGGCGTTCGACGATGACCCGTTCCTGATGCTTGCCTGGCGCGGGCACTCGCGCGGGGCGGCCTGCTTACCTCGCTGCGGCGGATCACGGCAGATCAGGCAGCGGTTGCTTCGGCGGCTTCGGCCGCGCAGGACCCAGCGGCGGCGCCCCCAGTGATTCGATGCGACCTTGCCGCCACTGGCGGAGTGCCTGGACAACTTCTGGTCACCGGTGATGAGCCAGCCCGCGTTGCGCGCCCGTCCGGTGACGCCCGCGTCCGCACCTGATGTGCTGCTGCGCACCTTCGCGCCGCCACCTATCGACGTGCGCGGAAAGGACCTGGTAACGCTGCTTCGCTCGGTGTATCTGCGGATGACCGGCGATGAAGGCCTGGGCGAGGAGCCGGCCTGTTAGCCGATACCGCCGACTGTTGACCAGACTTCCGCAGATTGCGGCGCAGGGACGAAGCTTGCCCGCCCAGGTCGTAAATGTGGCGGGCGCCACTTCGCGCCCGCCACATTGCCCCCGCTCTTGCCCCGGCTGCCGAAGCAGCGCGCGGGATCTTGTGTGTTCCGGTAGGTCCCGGTGCGGACAGTCCTTTGATCTTCTAGTTCGACACCGCCCGCGCCGGTTCCAGCGCCCGGGTGATTCCGGTTGCCCATGTGTGGACGTCCGGCTGGTCGCTGAAGTCGTCCTCGGACAACAGTGCCCAGCTGGGCATCTTCGTCACGGAGCGCTCAGTCCTGCCGAGCTTGTTTAGGTCCAGTGGACTGAGGAACACGCGGTGGTCGCGTGAGGCGACCACTGGCCGCAGATCCACCCAAGCACCCCGCTGCCTGAGCGATGCCGCGATGGACTCCGCGATGCCCCAGGTCGATCCGTGTTTGCTCGCGTATGCGACGACCACGCTCATCCGCTTTTCCACACCCTCAGGCCACTCGTCGCGGTCGCGCCTGGACAGGGTTGATGGTCCCCTGGTTTGAGGCCCTTGTGCCCGGGTCCTGCACGAAATGATCGCCGGTTCGCTGGCCACCAGACGATCTTTCAACGGCGGCGGATGTGTCCCTTCGGCTGGCGGCCGGTGGCGTCGGCCAGGATGGTGTTCCCTCAGATGCGGGTGTCCCGGTGATCGTAGTAGGAGCGCACGCCGAAGGCCTTTGCGAGCGCCCACAGCCGGGGGAGCATGAGGTTCTGCACCCAGACGGGCGGTGACGTCACCCGGTTTTCGTGGCGGAAGTGTCAAGTCGCGCCGAGCTGGAGTGGGTTCTTCGGTGCGCCAAGGCTTGCGATGTCGTGGAATCCGGCCGCGGCGGTGCCCAACAGGAAGGAGGCCGGCCGCGATGCCGGTGGTGGCGGCCAGGGCGGATCCTGACATCGTGACTGCCAGCACGACTGGCCCGATCGTCAACACCCGCCGCTTCGTCGCGAATGGAAGTGCTCAGGCAATGCGAGTCAGGTCGGCATACCAGCCCCGGCCGTCATCGTGGATAGCGTCGAGCCGCCACGTCTGCCCCGCGACTTTGAACGTATTTCCCACTTCCAGGGAGACGCTGAACTCGTCGCTCTTGGCGTCCCACACGACAATGCTGACTGTGGCCGGTCCGGCGCCGCCAGGTCGCGCTGACCGGCTGCCGGCGAACCTGATTCCTTGATGGTGAGTGACCTGGCCTTCCACCACGTCAATCTGGATTCCAACGTCCGGCACGGCGCTCCTCATTTCAGGGTCGCATAGAAGGGCTGCATGTTGGCGGCGAACTCCGACGGCCGCATCGCCTCAGGATGCTTTAGGTTCCAAGGGTTCCGCAGTACGAATTTGTCATCGCTCACCGCCACGAGCTCGTAGGCGTGTGAATCTTCCAGGTCAAATGGCATGATTTCGTCGTCATGGTGCGGTGCTCGGGAGGAAACCAGCACAGGCTTGCTGTCCTGCAGTTGGCGCACAAGGACACGCGTCAGCTGTCTGGGGTCATCCGGGAAAGTGCGTACCACCGAATCCTCGCCCGTGAGTTGGGTAAGCAGCTCAGCACGCTCCCAGCTGATTGAACCTTGGTTCAGCCGCGCGTATCCGTCCGGTGGAGGGCCGGTGCGGGGGCACTTCACCTTCTCGTCGGCCGCGTCGTTCTCGCATTGCTGCTGCCAAATGCCCGCCCAATCGTCCTGCCGCTGCGTCGTCCACGTCTGGTCTAGTCCTGCCACTGCCTTCTCAAGCACCGGAGCCCAGGCTGCCTCAGACGCCGGGGCGAACGCGGGCTCATCCGGATTTCGATTGAATACCGGCAGGTCAGGTGTGACCGTCATCTCGATCATCTGGCCGGTCGCTGCCGTGCCGTCCTCGGTCCACCGTGCCTCGTTCAGGAGCACGCGATAATTGCCATCAGGTTGCTGCGTGACTCGGCGGGCGATCTCGTCCGGCCGCTGGGAAGCCACGGCGCCGAGGGTAGCGATGATCCCGCAATCGTCGAGCCGGCCTTGCTCGGCCTGGCGGCGGTCCGGGCAGCCATTGAGACACGGCACGCGCGTACCATCTGGGCGCCCAAGCGGCTGCCCATAGCGATCTGGCGGCCGTTTGGCGAACGGATCCTGGAAGGCAGGGCGGTCTACGCAGACCTTCAGTCGGTCGGCGGAGTCTTTTTCTTGTGGTTGCTCGGTGCCGGGTTGGCCGTCGATGTCGCCTGACGCGTCGTCGTGTCGCTGATCCGGGGTGTGATCGCGCCTGTCGGGGTGGCCGCCGTTGTCGCGGCCGCCCGAGTCGGCGTCCTGACCGTGTTTGTTGCCTCGCGGGGTGTCGGGTCCGCCGCTGGTGCGGTTGGGCATCCGGCCAGGGCGGCCGCGGTGTAAGGCGTCCGCGTGAGGAGTGGGGTAGGCCGGGGTGCCGTAGAGGGCGCGCATTCGCTCGGCGCCGCTCCGCTGAGCGTCGGGTACCGGCCTGCGCGCTGTCTCAGCCGGGTGCCGGGGCGTCTCGGCAAGCCGTTGCGTTGTTTCGGCGGGCCGCCTTGGTGTGTCCGCAGAGCGGCGCGATGTTTCGGCGGGTCGCGCTGGCGTGCCGGTGGTGTCGGCTTGGCTGGGCGCGCGGTTGCGTAACTCCGCCACGCGGTCATCTCATCATGGCGCGAGCCCGGGCGGGCAGCCTTGGCGAGATCACGCGGATTCTTTCCGCGTGTGGACGATCGCGGATTTACGTTACAGTGGCGCGCCCGCCCCGGCTGGTGGCGCGGATGGCATCGGCTGGCTGAGCGCTTCCGAACCTCGGATATCACGTTCGTGTCGAGCAGCAAGCCCACGCGTCCACACCGCGTGCCAGCCAAGTCACGTGGCGAGCTTGATGACGGCGCGCAGCCGTTCAGCTTGCTGGGACGTGCACGGCGATCTCGCCGCCGAGGCGGGCACCGGCGGACAGGCTTAGGTCATCACCGCTCCAGAACCGGCCGGGGTCATACCAGGTCGGCTGGCGCCCGCCCGGGAGCAGCCCCATGGCCTGGTAGGTGACCCCGACGACCTCTGCGCAATAGGCCGTCTTCAGGTCCGCGTCACGCGCGCGGCTCCTGAATCGCGGCATCCGCCCCCCCAGCCACTGCGACGCCAGCCGGACAGTGGCGGGGAACGGCGTGCCGTCCAGGCGGGCGATGGTGCGCAGGACGGCATCCTCCGTCTCCCGGGTGAATGAGCAGTCGAGCTGGCGCAGCCACGCCTGCTGCCCGTATCGGGTGGCCCAGACGATCACCGCCGCGCGCAGGTCGTGCAACTGCACCCCGCGGTGGTTGGTCCCTGACCACATGTCGGGCAGCGACCGGCTGAGCTCGGCGTGCCACATCAGCGGCGGCAGGTCGTCCACGACGACGGACATGCCCACGTGGTTCACCGGGCTGTTGGTGCTTACCCGGATGGCGCGATCTGCGGCCTTGTGCCCGCGAAACAGCCACACGTCGCCGGTTCGGGTCAGGTCGAGTGCTTCATCGAGGGTGATGCGCGCACCAGGCACGGTCGTAGCCTAGGCGGATGCGCTGGTGGAAAGTACTGGGGTTGGCGGGCTTCATTGGTGTCGCTGCCACCGGAGCGGTGATCGTCCGTGCCGAGCGGCGGCGCCGCGCGTACACGCCGGAAGAGATCCGGGACCGGCTGCACGCACGGTTCGCGGAGGCGGCCGAGACGGCGGAGGCGGCCGGAGCACCAGGGGAGGGCGTGACGTGGGCGTCCGGGGGAGCGCCGGTCTGCGGGACTGGCGGTTAGCTGACCCGGCGGTCGGGCAGCGGCCTGCGACGCAGGGCCGGATCGGTGATCGACGGCGGGTCGTACCCGGCGTCGGCGCGGTTGAGGTTGGTGCCTGGCGGGACGACCGTGTCGATCTTGTCCAGAACGTCGTCGTCGAGCGACAGCTTCGCGGCGGCAAGCAGGTCGGTGAGCTGGTCCATAGTGCGCGGGCCGATGATCGCAGCCGTCACCGCTGGATGAGCGGCGACGAACGCGAGCGCCATGTGGGCCAGCGAGCAGCCGACGTCCTCTGCGATCTTGGTCAGCTCCTCCACCGCCGCCATCTTGGCCTGGTTGACGGGGAGCGAAGGGTCGAAACGCAGCGGCAGCCGTGCCGCGCGGCCGCGGGTCATATCCACGTTCGCAGCCTTGCGGTACTTGCCGGTCAGCCAGCCGCCCGCCAGCGGGCTCCAGACGATGGCACCCATGCCGTAGCGGGCACAGGTCGGGAGCACCGCTGTCTCCACGCCGCGTACCAGGATCGAGTAGGGCGGCTGTTCACAGCGGAACCGGACGTGCCCCCGCCGCTCAGCGACCCACTGAGCCTCTACGATCTGGTCCACCGGGAACGTCGAGGAGCCGATCGCGCGGACCTTGCCCGAGTGGACGAGATCGGAGAGCGCCGACAGGGTCTCGTCGAGGTCGGTGGATGGGTCCGGCCGGTGGATCTGGTACAGGTCTATGTGGTCGGTCCGCAAGCGCCGCAGGCTGGCCTCGACCTCGCGCACGAGCCAGCGCCGCGAATTGCCCGCCATGTTCGGGTCCGGGCCCATCGCCACATGGGCCTTGGTGGCAAGGATCACCTGGTCGCGGCGGCCCTCCAGCGCCTCGCCGACGATCTCCTCCGACTCGCCTGCGGAGTAGACGTCCGCGGTGTCGATGAAGTTGATCCCCGCATCCAACGCCGCGTGGATGATCCGTACGGACTCCGCGTGGTCGGCGTTGCCCCACGCACCGAACATCATCGCCCCGAGACAGTAGGGGCTCACCTTGATCCCGGTGCCGCCCAGCGTGCGCATCCGCATGACTGACCGCTCCCTCGTCCAATCGGCTTCGGCGTTCCGCACTTCCCATCCTGCCCGCCCGGCCGGGACCTGCCTCGACGAGGGGCCCGGCGCCGTCAATCTGGAAGGTGGAGCCAGCCGAGCGGCGAACTCGCCGAATCGACGGCGAAGCGGTCGGGCAATGTAGGCCACAATAGGGCAAGGGTCGCCAAACAGTCACCGCGTCATTACCGTTAGCATCAGCGAAGCAGGCGGCAGGATTCCCGCATGTGGCGGGCAACCGAGAGGTGGGAGGCGGCCGGATAACGTGGGCATGATGAACAGGCTGAAGAGCGCGACGAGCCCCTATCTGCTGCAGCACGCCGACAACCCGGTGGACTGGTGGCCGTGGTCGAAGGACGCCTTTGACGAGGCGAGGCACCGCGAGCTGCCTGTGCTCCTTTCGGTTGGCTACTCGGCCTGTCACTGGTGTCATGTCATGGCACATGAGTCGTTCGAAGACCCGCAGACCGCCGCGCTGATGAACGAGAACCTGGTGGCCATCAAGGTGGACCGCGAGGAGCGGCCGGACATCGATGCCGTCTACATGACCGCGACGCAGGCAATGGCCGGCCAGGGCGGCTGGCCGATGACGGTCTTTATGACCCCGGACGGCGAGCCGTTCTTCTGCGGCACCTACTTCCCGCGCGAGGCCTTCCAGCGCCTGATCGCCACCGTCGCGCGGACCTGGAGCGAGGAGCGGGGCCGGATCATCGGTCAGGCGAACCGGATCGCCGCGGCGCTGGCCGAGCATGCGGCGGCGCCGCACGTCCAGTCCGGGACCCCGCCGCAAGACACCGCTCCGCAATACACTGGGCAGCAAGACACCACGTGGCGCGCACAGCTCGACGTGGCCCTCGCCGACGCGGTCACGGCGCTCGAACTCGACTTCGATGAGGCGCGCGGTGGGTTCGGTGGCGCGCCCAAGTTTCCGCCGTCGATGGTGCTCGAGTTCCTGCTGCGCCACCACGAGCGGACCGGCAACGGTGCCGCGCTGCGGATGGCTGAGGCGACCGCTGAGGCGATGGCGCGCGGCGGTATGTACGACCAGCTTGGCGGAGGTTTCGCGCGGTACTCGGTGGACGCCTCATGGGTGGTGCCGCACTTCGAGAAGATGCTCTACGACAATGCCCTGCTCGCGCGCGTCTACGCGCACCTGTGGCGCCGCACGGGCTCCGAACTCGCCCGCCGTGTCGCCGCCGAGACCTGCGATTGGATGATCCGCGAGCTGCGCACGCCGGAGGGTGGTTTCGCGTCCGCGCTCGACGCCGACAGCGAGGGCGAAGAGGGCCGGTTCTACGTCTGGACGCCTGGCCAGCTTGCCGACGCGCTTGGCGACGACGACGGGCGGTACGCGGCTCAGGCGTTCGGTGTGGCTCCGGAGTCTGCGCTGGATCCCACGGCCGGTACGTTCGAGCATGGCAGTTCGGTGCTCCAGTACAGGCGCGATACAACTGATCCCGAACGGCTGCGCGGCATTCGCTCCGCTCTCTTGACCGTACGCGCCGCCCGGATCCGGCCCGGACGGGACGACAAGATCGTCGCTGCCTGGAACGGCCTCGCGATCTCGGCGCTGGCAGAAACCGGCCTGCTGCTTGGCCGGCCCGATCTGGTGGCCGCCGCTGCGGACGCGGCCCGGCTGCTCGCCGAACTGCACATGCATGTCACCAGCCAGGGCGCGCGGCTGGCACGGACCTCGCGAGACGGCGTGACCGGCCCGGGCGACGGCGTGCTTGAGGACTACGCGTGCGTTGCCGAGGGACTGCTCACGCTCGCCGGTGTGACCGGCGAGGCCCGCTGGGTGATGGTAGCGGGCAACCTGATCGGCACGGCGCTTGACCGGTTCGGCGACGGCAACGGCGGCTTCTATGACACGGCCGATGACGCCGAACGCCTGCTGTACCGGCCGCAAGACCCGGCGGACAACGCGACTCCTTCCGGCTGGTTCGCGGCGGCGGGTGCGCTGCTGAGCTACAGCGCGCTGACCGGCTCACAGCGGCATTCGGACGCCGCTCGAGCAGCGCTGCTGCTCCTACCCGCGCTCGCGGGACGTTTCGCACGTGCGGCCGGGTGGGGCCTCGCGGTCGCGGAGGCTTATCTGTCCGGCCCGGTCGAGATCGCGATCGTGGGTGATCCCGCCGATCCGCGCACGCAGGCCCTGCACCGGACCGCGCTTACGGTCGCCCCGCCTGGCGCGGTGATTGCGACGGGGCCGCCGGGTGACGGGGCTGGCGGTGCAGGCGAGGCTGGCGGTGTGGGCGGTGCACGCGTCCCGCTGTTGGCCGGCCGTGGCCTGGTCGGCGGCGTCCCCGCTGCCTACGTGTGCAGGGACTTCACCTGCCGCGCACCGGTGACCACCCCTGAGGAACTGCGCGCCGCGCTTGGCGGTGCGATCGCGTCATAGTCGGGCGCGTCATAGTCGGGCGCGTCATAGTCGGCGTTTCATAGGCGGTCGCTTCATATCCGGGCAATCTCATGTGCCTGGCCCGGTACAGGGATGGCCCGTTGCTGGGGTCTGGGCTGGTCATGTCCGGGCAGTGCATGTCCGGGCTGTGCATGTCCGGGCTGGTCATGACTGGGCTGGGTATGTATAGCCGCAGCAACGAGCCGCCGCTTCGGGGCGGTGGGACGTGCGCGCCGGGGATGTTATCTCAGCGCGACGGGGACCTAGCCGTCTTTGTCTTTGAATGAGCCTTCTGTCCGTGCAACCGGGCGGTCCGCGCAGCACGTCTCATAAGTGGTCCACGCGAGAGGAGTCGGCGTGAGCGACCGGCCGGGACGGAGGTTCTGCTCGGGCGTGCGGCGCATGATCGCTGCAGCTGGAACTGCACTGCTCGTGCTGGGCCTAGCGGGTGGGGCATCGTCGGCGTTCGCGCACGCCTCGCTCGTGGTCTCGCCGCCCCAGGGTCACCGGGCCGCAGTTGGCGTGACACGCAGCAGCAGCCGTTATGCACCGTCGTCGGTTCCTGTCGCCGGGTCACTCGCCACCGCCGCGGTGCCGGTGGTCGCGCCGCTGCGGCACCTGCGCGAGCCTGACGTGATCGTGATCTCACAGCACTCGCTGCCTGGCAGCGCCGTGACGGCGATCCGCCGGCTGCCGGGCGTGACAGCCACCGCGTGGCTCGATGCCGCGCGGATCCACGTGAACGGCACGCTCGTCGCGATGATCGGCGTGGATCCGTCCGCGTTCCGCTCGTTCGCCGCGGGGCCGGCCGCGTCGTCCAACCGGCTGTGGCAGAACGTGGCGGCGGGCGGCATCGTCGTGTCCTATGACATGGGCAGGCAGGATCACCCGCCGCTCGGCGAGAGGGTTCACGTCGTGGGGCGCCGCGCCGAGGACCTGCCTGTTGGCGGGCTCGCGACCATGGGAATCGGCGGGATCGACGCGGTCGTTTCGCACCAGACCGCGACGTCTCTTGGCCTGCCGGCCGGAAACGCGATCGTGATCAGCGCGCCCAGCGCCGACCTGACCGCGCTGGCGGCGCAGATCAGGCGGGTGGTGCCGAAGCGGACCGCAGTGCGGCCGCTCTTTTACACGGTGCGGGTGGGCGGCATCTCCACCGGCGGCACTGGCGTGGCGGGTGGCGCGGCCGTCGGCGCCTCGCTCACCACGGGACAGCTGACCACGATTCTCTCCGCCGCGCTGAGCAGGCGGGGGCTGCCGTACGTGTGGGGCGCCGAGGGACCGCGTTCATTCGACTGCTCGGGGCTTGTCCTGTGGTCATTCGCGCGGGCCGGGATCGTGATGCCGCGGGTGGCAGCCGACCAGGCCCGCACCGGCCCGCCGATCCCGGTCACCGAGGCCCAGCCGGGTGACCTGCTGTTCTGGCGGACCGACCCGACGGCTCCGAACTACATCTCGCATGTCGCGATCTACCTCGGCCACGGCGAGATGATCCAGGCGCCGCAGCCCGGCCAGTATGTGGAGGTCGTGCCGGTGGCGTTCGGCTCCGGGTTCGCCGGCATCGTGCGAGTTCGGCCGCAGGTGGCCGGCTCGATCGTGGGCTGACCCAGTTGGCCCCGCTCGCAGCCCGTTAGCTCGCGGTCCTGGCGGTTGGGTCGTGGTCCTGGCGGTCGGGTCGTGGTCTTGGCGGTCGGCTCGTGGTCCTGGCGGTCGGCTCGTTGTCCAGGCCGTTGGCTCGTGGTCCAGGCCGGCTAGCTTGTCGTCCACGCCGCTAGAGCTCGTCCTTCCCCCGCCGTGTGATGCCTCAAGGTTCGTGTCCCGTCTACCGCTTGACGATTACTTCCAGACGATGTAATTATAATTACATGACTATAGAAGATGAGGAAGTGCCGGAGACGGTCGGGCAGAAGTTGCGCGGCTGGTTCAGCGGCCGGTTGCCAGGCGAGTGGTTCACCGAGTCCGTCGACATTGTGCTCGATCGCGAGGAGATCGCGGTTGTCGGGACGATCGCCGACCCCGACGTGGCAGCGGATGCGTCGGAGACCGAGCGGTCGGCGGCGGCCGAGGGGCGCATCCGCCGGTTCCGCGAGCAGACCCGCGAGCGCAGGATCGAGATCGCGCGCGAGGCCGAGCATCGCTTCGGCCGCAAGGTGTCCTGGGGCGTCGTGTGCGGCGGGAAGAAGGCGATGTTCACCACGTTGTCGATCCCGGTTATGACCCGGCTGCGCCAGCCCGAGCGGCGGGTACTCGACACTCTCGTCGACGCGGGCGTGGCGCGTAGCCGCAGCGACGCGCTCGCGTGGTGTGTCCGGCTTGTCGGCAAGAACATCGACGCGTGGCTCGAGGATCTGCGGGCAGCGCTACGGCGCGTGGAACAGGTGCGCGCGGAGGGCCCGGACGCCTGAGAAATGACCGTTCTGGCTGATCGGGCGGCTTGCGGCCCGGCGGCACTGCGGCGGCGCAGCGCTCAACCCTTGGTGACCTGGGTTGCGTGTGGTGTGGTCCAAAGAGAGCGATCGTGGCGTATGAGGTGAACGCGAAGTCGGTGGAGTGGAATCCTCCGGCGAAGCGCTTGCGCGAACTGACCGAGCAAATGCCGAACAGCCAGCCTACCGAATTTGGAAATCTGGTAGTGAAGGCGCGAGTGGATTCGCGTAGTGCGCGTTCGACTTGTTGTGGATGATTCTCAAACGCGACGAAACAGACCATCACGCGAGCCGAGTACGAGCGCGTGGGCGGCGGCTCAGGACGCCTACATCACCGGCCGCGACGTCGTCGTGGTCGACGGGTACATCGGGATCGAATCGCCAGTTCCGCACCCGCGCCCCCCTGATCATCGAGGCGGCCCACGCCAAACGTGGCGGGAATGCAGCAGCAGCAGGTTTACTACCGGCGGGCGAGGACTACGACCCGCCAGCCGGCAACCGGATACCACGGTCATCTACATCCCGAACCTTCCCGTCCTGGCTACCCCGACGACCGGCTCATGGCCGTCGATCTGCGCGACAACGTCACCCGCGTGCACAACTCGGACTACTTCGGCGAGTCCAAAAAGGGCGGGCTGCGGATGTGGAACTGAAAAGCCAGGGCTAGCTTCGGATACGAGGTCGCTTCTCTCGTACCGGGAATCGACGACATGGGAATCCTCCAGCCGCGCCTGCTCTACCAGCGGCGGGGCAGGACGGACGAGTGCGATGCGATGGTCGGCCGCCTGAAGCGGGAGCGCGGCGAGTACCTCGCCTCGTTCCCCGGCCTTGACGAAGCGATCATCAAGTAGATCAGCTGACCGCTGAGACGAGCGTTCCCCTGCGCGGCCATCCGCGCGGGGGGGACCTCATTCCGGCCCAGGCCTGCCACGGCCTCGGATACGGTGCTAAGGGGTGTGAGGCTGACCCGCGTGCCACACATACCGTGTGCTACGCCCTGTGTGCGTGCCGGATTCAGCAGTTAAGCGCACGGCGACAGGAAGGCCTCGGCACCTCGCGTCGTCCGCCTGCTCATGAGGGGTGCAGAATGAGACTTCGCAGCCTGGTCTACCGGCTCTACACGCGCAGGCTCGAGGCAACCCTGGCCGGCAAACCGGTGCCCCGCCACGTCGGGGTGATCCTCGATGGCAATCGGCGGTGGGCCCGCGCGGCGGGCATGTCTGACTTCAGCGGCGGTTACCGCAAAGGCGGCGACAGGGTCTTCGAACTGCTCCAATGGTGCGATGAGGCCGGTGTAGAACTCGTCACGCTGTGGCTGCTTTCCACCGATAACCTCACGCGGCCGATCAAGCAGCTCGGCCCCTTGCTGCGCGTCATCGAGGAGACGGTCCAGGCCCTCGTGGCGCAGCATTGGCACGTCAATCCGATGGGCGCTCTCGACTTGCTGCCCGATGAGACCGCGCGGATCCTCAAGCACGCTGCGGAGGCAACCGCCGGCAACGGCGGGCTGATGGTGAATGTCGCGGTCGGCTACGGTGGGCGTCACGAGATCGCCGACGCCGTGCGCGCCCTGCTGCAGGATCATGCGAGCAAGGGGACGAGCATCGAGGAACTGGCCGAGATTCTCGACGTCGAGCACATAGCGGACCACCTGTACACCCGCGGCCAGCCGGATCCCGACCTGGTGATCCGTACGTCGGGGGAGCAGCGGCTGTCCGGTTTCCTGCTCTGGCAGAGCGCGCACTCTGAGTTCTATTTCTGCGAGGCGTACTGGCCGGACTTCCGCAAGGTCGATTTCCTCCGTGCGCTCCGCGACTACGCGGCGCGGCAGCGCCGCTACGGCGCCTGATCACGACCGGGCCACCTGCCTGGGCCCGTCGGCCGGTGCGGCGATCGGGTACTTCCTGTGCGCCACGGGGTACAGGTACCTTCGGAAGTGACGTGCGGTGTCCAGCCGCTCGTCCGGGAGGGCCCTGGCATCCTCGAGCTTCGCGTCCCCGGACGCCGGCGAGATGACGGAAGGGCCGGTGCGCGGCCCTTGCGGCGCCAGCACCGGTCCGGTCCGACATCTGTCTCCGAGCCCGGCGCTGCTGCGGCGCCCAAGCAAGGGAGAACGAGTGGCCAGTTCTTCGTCCAGCCTCGACCAGCCGGCAAGAAGCTCGCGGCGCGCCGCCCGCAAGCAACGGCGCACCTACGTCCTCGACACCAGCGTGCTGCTCGCCGATCCGGCGGCGCTCGGCCGTTTCGCCGAGCACGGGGTCGTACTTCCCGTGGTCGTCGTCACCGAGCTCGAAGCCAAGCGCCATCATCCCGAGCTCGGCTACTTCGCCCGCCAGGCGTTGCGGCACCTCGACGACCTGCGGATCAAATATGGGAGGCTCGATACAGAGCTGCCCATTGGCGACGAGGGCGGCACGGTCCGGGTCGAGCTGAACCACACCGACCCCCAGGCGCTCCCGGCTGGTTTCCGCCTGGGTGACAACGACACCCGCATCCTGGCTGTCGCGTGCGGCCTCGCGGCCGAGGGCTGCGATGTCGTCCTGGTCAGCAAGGACCTGCCGCTGCGGGTGAAGGCAGCGTCGATCGGCCTCACCGCGGAGGAGTACCGGGCCGAGCTTGTCGTGGAATCGGGCTGGACCGGCATGGCCGAGCTTCCCGCGGCGAGTGGCGAGATCGAGGGATTGTACGAGACAGGCCATGCCCAGCTCACGGCGGCGGCCGAACTGCCCTGTCACACCGGGCTCGTGCTGTTGTCCGACCATGGCAGTGCCCTCGGCCGGGTGCTGCCGGACAAGTCGGTCAAGCTGGTACGCGGTGATCGTGAGGCGTTCGGGCTGCGCGGGCGGAGCGCGGAGCAGCGGATCGCGCTCGAACTGCTGCTCGATCCGGCCGTGGGGATCGTGTCGCTCGGCGGGCGCGCGGGCACGGGGAAGTCGGCGCTTGCCCTCTGCGCGGGGCTCGAGGCTGTGCTCGAGCGGCGCCAGCATCGCAAGGTCGTCGTGTTCCGCCCGCTCTACGCCGTGGGTGGCCAGGAACTTGGCTACCTGCCCGGCTCGGAGGCGGACAAGATGAACCCGTGGGCGCAGGCCGTCCACGACACGCTGTCCGCGCTCACCACCCCGGACGTGATCGAGGAGATTCAGGGCCGCGGCATGCTCGAGGTGCTGCCGCTCACTCACATCCGCGGGCGCTCGCTGCACGACGCCTTCGTTATCGTCGACGAGGCGCAGTCGCTCGAACGGGGTGTGCTCCTCACGGTGCTTTCCCGGGTCGGTGCCGGTTCTCGGGTCGTGCTCACACATGACATCGCGCAGCGTGACAACCTGCGTGTCGGCCGCCATGACGGCGTGGTCGCGGTGATCGAGAAGCTCAAGGGCCATCCACTATTCGCGCACGTCACGCTGGTCCGTTCCGAGCGCTCCCCCATCGCTGCGCTTGTCACGGAGATGCTGGAGGACACCGGGCTGTAGCGGTCCGCGGCACCAGCGGTCGGCGTCATCCGGGGCCCGTGCGCACGGCACCGCGTTTGCAGTACCGTACCTGCGTCATGACCAATCCGACTGACGCCGTACCAGGCGAGCCCATGCCTTCCGGGCTGCCCGGGTGTGCCGGCGCGTTCGCACAGAGCACCGCGAGCACAGGAAGCACCGGTGGCGCCGCGCACACGGCCACGCCAGCGCTGCCCGCTGTATCGGTCGTCATGCCAGTGCTGAACGAGGAGCGGTACCTCGCGGACGCCGTCGCCCACGTGCTCGAGCAGGATTACCCGGCCGCCGTGGAGGTGGTGCTCGCCGTCGGTCCGTGCCGCGACCGCACGCTTGAGGTGGCGCACGCGCTCGCGGCGGCCGATCCGCGCATCGCCGTAGTGGAGAATCCGAGCGGCCAGACACCGGCCGGACTGAACGCGGCGATCGCCGCCTCACACAACCCGGTCGTGGCGCGGGTGGATGGTCATGCCCTGCTGCCACCTGGCTACCTGCGGATTGCCGCGGAGACGCTGGCCGCGACGGCCGCCGACAATGTCGGCGGCATCATGGCCGCTACGGGCGTCACCCCGTTCGAGCAGGCCGTGGCCCGGGCGATGACGGCCAAGGTGGGCGTGGGCACGGCCAGGTTCCATACCGGTGGCGAGGCGGGGCCGGCCGAGTCGGTGTATCTCGGCGTATTTATGCGCGCGGCGATCGACCGGGTCGGCGGCTACGACGAGGCGTTCTTGCGTGCGCAGGACTGGGAGCTGAACCACCGCATCCGTACCTCCGGCGGCACGGTCTGGTTCCAGCCACGGATGCGGGTGAGTTACCGGCCACGGGCGAACCTGCGCGCGCTCGGCAGTCAGTATTTCCACTATGGCCGTTGGCGCCGCGTCGTGGCGCGCCAGCACCCCGGCACGATCAGCCTCCGTTACCTGGCGCCGCCAGCTGCGGTGGTTGCGATTGTCGCGGGGCTTGCGGCCGGGGTGGCCG
Organism: uncultured Actinomycetota bacterium; assembly: GCA_963820395.1. Taxonomy (GTDB): domain Bacteria; phylum Actinomycetota; class Actinomycetes; order Streptosporangiales; family Streptosporangiaceae; genus DATFVJ01. The sequence goes on from CAWGAE010000013.1 coordinate 194,734, forward strand.
GGCTGATCGGCGGAGTGGTTGACTCGTGGTCGTCGCTTGCCTGGCTGTGCCTCGGGTTCGTGGTTCCAGGCGCGTACCTGTGCGGTGTGCTTGCCGCGGCCGCGGCGAGCGCGCGTGGCCTTCGGCCCGGTGCGGCCGCCTGGCTGCCCGCCGTCCTTGCCACCATGCACATCTGCTGGGGCACTGGATTCCTGACCAGCCCGCGCAGCCTCATCCCCCGGCCCACGGGGCCCGGGGACCCGCTCAACCGGGACCCGCTCAACCGGGACCCGCTCAACCGGGACCCGCTCAACCGGGACCCGCTCAACCGGGACCCGCTCAACCGGGACCCGCTCAACCGGGACCCGCTCAACCGGGAGCGTAGTGCGCCACCTGGCGCGTGAGCAGCGCCTCGGCAACCACGATGTCGTCCGGGTAAGTGATCTTGATGTTGCGCTCGCTGCCCGCTACCACGGCTATCGGCACGTCCGGCAGGTACCTTAGGACGACGCCACAGTCGTCGGTTGCGGTGAACCCTGGATCGGAGCCCGCGAGCGCGTAGGCGCGCCGGATCACGGAGAGCCTGAAGCCCTGCGGGGTCTGGCACCGGTGTAGAGTCTCGCGGCCCGGCATCTGCGTGATCACGCCTGCCCTAGTGACGACGATCGTGTCCGAGGTCGGCATCGTGACACCTACCGCCTGGTAAGCCTCGAGTGTCGTCACGCAGCGGTCGATGATCTGTCGGCTGACCAGCGGCCGCGCGGCATCGTGGAGGAGCACGTCACATTCCTCGCCGCCCAGGGCGGCGAGCGCGCGCTGCGCTGAATCACTGCGGGTTTCGCCGCCCTCAAGAACACGCGACACCTTGTCATGACCGCCGCGTGAGAGCAGGTCTGCGACCTCGCCGGTGCGGCCGGGCGTCATCACGACGATGATCTCGTCGATCTGCGGCGCGGCGGAGAAGGCGGCGATGGAATGCTCGATAACGGTCTTTCCGGCCAGCATGAGCAACTGCTTCGGCACGCCGAGACCGGTTCGCTCGCCCTTGCCTCCCGCGAGTACCGCCGCGACCGTACGCATGACCTGGACCCTAACTTAGCAACGTACTTAGAAACGGAAACTTAGCAACGTACTTGGAAACGGACTAAGGTACCGAGTGGTGTCTACGCCGGTACGCTTGGGTGATTAGCGGGGTTGATCTTTGCACGGGCGGAGGCCGGGCATGACCGTGGTGCTGGTCCTCGCGACCGCGACGGCGTGTAACCGCGCTCAGGGGGCCGCGAGCGATGTGACCTCTGGTAACCACGTCGGCGTGGCCAGGCCCGCCCTGCGCGGCGCACCCACCCGGCGGGCCGATCACGGATCAGCGGGCAAGCACGGGTCAGCGCGTACTGGAAGCGGTTCCGTGCCAGCAAAAGGCGCTGACAGCGGTCAAGCCGCCGCCACGGATCAGCTCGCGACCGCCCTGCCACTGCCGAGCCTGGTCGGCGGCCAGGTGACAACGCAGCCGCTGCTCACCAGGCTCTGCAGCCAGCTCAGCGCACTCGGCCTGCGCGAGATCGTCTTGCTTTCGCCGGTCGGCCGGGGTGATCTGCTGGCCACGATGGCGTGGGAAGGACTGTCCCTGCACGGTTCCGGGCTCGCGGCTGCCGGGAGCGTTGAAGTGATCGAATGCGCCTCCGTCGGTGCGGAGCTTCGTGCGGTGGCGGCGGTCACGCGCCGCGTGAGCGGGTCAGGTGCCCCGGTCTTGATCTGCGCGGGTGATCTGGTCGGGCACACCGAGGCCCTAGCCCGCCTGCGTCGCTGCGCCGGAACGGGAGCGCTCACCGCCGCCCAGGGTGCGCCCCACGCGGCGAGCGGGCCCGACCTGCGGCCCGCACTCCGGCTAAGTGGCGGCCACGACAGCAGTCGCCACGACTGGGGTGGCCCAGACAGCAGCGGCCACGACTGGAGTGGCCAGGACAGCGGTGGCCAGGACAGCGGTGGCCAGGACAGCGGCGGCCAGGCGAGCGCGGCGCAGCGTTTCGCAACTCGCCGGTGGATTCCTGCCAGCCCTGTTGGCCGCACCAGACCTCGCCTCCACCCGCGTCGCGCCGTAGTGGCGGCGGGCTCCGCATTCCACCGCGTCCACGCACCCGACGCGGTCGGCTGTGGGGCCTTCCTGGTCTCCGCGGGCGACGGTGATGAGCTGGCCGCAGCGGCGGAAGAGCTCGCCGACCTGGCGGCCGGGCGACCCGGAAGTGGGATCGCCCAGGATGGCGGCGCGGCGGCAGATCCGGCCGCAGACCCGGTGGCTGACCACAGTCCCCAGGTCCCGTGCCTGGCAGCTGGCTACAGCTCCGGGTTCACCGACTCGGTCGCCCTGCTGCTCGTCGGGCTGGTGCGCAGCGATGCTGACGTCGAAGCGGTCGACGTCAGCCCGCTCATCTGCATGCGGGCCCAGACAGCGCAGCAAGCGGCGGAAGCAGCTGCGGATCTGACCGCGGTAGATGAGGACCGGGTCCGCCTGGACGCCGCCGCCAACCGTTGCGGCGGCCCCTTCGCCAGCTGCTTGGTGAGCCCCTCCCGGTACGTCGTACGCTGGGCGGCCCGCAGGCGGCTCAGCCCGAGCGCGGTGACCGGCGTGTCGATCGGGCTAGGCGTGCTGGCCGCGGTCTGGTTCTCTGCGGGCAACCGGGCGGGGATGATCCTCGGCGCAGCTCTGCTTTTCGCGGCTTTCCTGCTCGACGAGGTGGATGGCCAGCTGGCCAGGTACCTGCGCAGTGAGACCGCGTTCGGCGCCTGGCTCGACGCGGTCGGTGGTCGGCTGGTCGAGTTTGCCGTCTACGCTGGCCTGGCGGCCGGGGCCGTCGTGTCGCGGTCACCGACTGTGTGGGAGCTCGCGGTTGCTGCCCTGGTCCTTCAGTCGCTCCGTGACATGATCGGGTTCTGCGTCCGGCCGGTGATACCGCAACTGGCTGGGCTGGGCGGACGGCCGCGCCCGCCGCTCGGCGAACCCGCGGACTACGCGTTCTCCGCCGCTGCCGGGGCCAGCTTGGGTGGCGGCGCCGGGCCGAACGGGCGCCCGCCGCGCCGCCCGGGCCTGGACGGGCTCAGGTGGCCGGGTCCGCTGACCCGGCTAGCGCGGCTGGTCAGGATTGTCGAGTTCCAGCAGGGAGAACGTGTCGCCGTGATCGGGGTGGTGGCCATCGTGGCCGGTCCCCGCATGACGTTTATCATCCTGCTCGCCTGGGGCCTGGTGGCCGCGTGTCTCAGCGTCATAGGCGGGATAATGAGGTCCGCTCATCCGGCGAGCCCGATGACCGGCGGCGACCGGAAGCTCGTCACCTACCGTGATGACGGCGCCTTCGCGCAGTTGTCCGGGAGGTTCGTGGACGGTCAGCTTCCGCCACTCCTTCCAGCGCTGGTGGCGGTCACCGTCATCATCGTTCTTTCTGCGGTCGGAGCGGCGCACCTGCCCGGGCTGATGGTGCTCGCCCCCGTGGTGGTGATGGCGCTGGCGGGACTTGGCTCCGGCCATCCACACGATGGCCGCCTGGACTGGCTCGTGCCGCCGCTGATCGAGCTTGGCGAATATGTGTTCCTGACCGCACTCGCGCTGGCCGGGCAGGTGCCCATGCCGCTCCTTTTCGCCCTAGTCGGCGTGATTGCGCTGCACCACTGCGACATCGTCTACCGGTCTGCGCGGCCTGCGGTCGCAGGCGGCGGGGACGCGCCGGTGGGCGGCGGAGCCACCTCAGCGTCAGCGCCGCAGCGCTGGCTCGCCAAGGCGGGTCTTGGCTGGGAGGGACGAATGTTCGTCGCCGCGATCGGTGCTGTGTTCGGCGCCACGGTATTCGCCTTCGCAGTCCTTGCTGTATATCTTTGGGTGCTCTTCGGGTGGGAGAGCCTGACCGGATGGATCGCTGCCGCGGACCATGGGCCCGGCGATCGGCGCCACGGCTTGCGCGCTGTGCCGCAGTCGGCCGACGTCGAGGATGGAGGCAGCCGATGATCGGCATGGTGCTCGCGGCAGGTGTGGGGAGACGGCTGAGCCCGGACACCGACACCCTGCCCAAGGCGCTGCTGCCGGTGGACGGTGCGACTACGATCCTCGACATCGTATTGCGGAACCTCGCGGCGTCGGGCCTGCGCGACGTGGTGGTTGTGGTGGGACACGCCGCGGACGCGGTGCGTGAGCGGGCGGATTCCCTGGAGCGGGCCCACGGGGTGCAGCTGGAGCTTGTCCACAACGACCGGGCCGGTGATTGGAACAACGCGTACTCGCTGTGGCTCGCCCGCGAGTTCTTCCATGAGGGCGTCCTGCTCGCGAACGGGGACACCATCCACCCGGTTTCCGTGGAGAAGGCGCTACTGGCCGTCCGGGACCGGCGCCGAAACGACCTGGTGCTGGCGGTGGACGACGTCAAGCCGCTCGCTGAGGAGGAGATGAAGGTAACCCTCGACGACCGCGGCCTGCTCACCCGGATCACCAAACAGATGGATCCGGCGCGCGCGTACGCCGAGTACATCGGAGTGACGCTCATCGAGCAGGTGGCGGCGGCGCCGCTCGCGGACGCGCTCGAAGCCACCTGGCGGCGGGATCCCGGGCTCTACTACGAGGATGGCTACCAGGAACTCGCGGACCGCGGCGGGGCGATCGCGGTCGCGCCGATCGGTGCCGTGGACTGGGTCGAGGTCGACGACCACGACGACTTGCGTCGAGCGCGCCTGATCGCGCAGCGGTGCTGACTGAAGGAGAACATCGATGCCGCTGCTCGCGCGGATGATCCCCGCGCCGCTCTACATTGACGTGCGCCGCGACGCGGTGGCGGGCCTCGGCGCGCTGCTCGCCGACCGGCGGATCGCGACCGAGGGGCGCGTCGCGGTGGCGGTCGGCCCCGGCCAGGGTGACGGCATCGCCGCGCAACTCGACCTGGGGGCAGCAGAAGTCTTCCGCGTCGAAGACGGCACCGTTGATACGGCGGTGCGCCTCGGCAAGCTTGCTGCGTGCCGGGTCGTACGAGGCCGTGGCGGGCATCGGCGGCGGCCGGACGATCGATGTGACGAAGTTCGCCGCACATATGGCGGGAATCCCGATGGTCGCGGTCGCCACGAACTTGTCTCACGACGGTATCGCCTCACCGGTCAGCTCACTGGAGCACGAGTCCGGCAGGGGATCGTTCGGTGTGGCCATGCCGGTGGCCGTCGTGGTCGATCTCGACCGGGTGCGATCCGGGCCCGCAAGGCTGGTCCGCTCTGGCATCGGTGACGTGGTCAGCAACCTTTCCGCCGCCGCGGACTGGGAGCTTGCCGCCAGATATACCGGTGAGCCGGTCGACGGGCTCGCGCTGATTCTGGCCAGAACGGCCGCGGAGGCGGTGCTGCACCAACCTGGCTCGATCGAGTCCGAGGACGTCGTCATGGTGCTCGCCGAGGCGCTCGTGCTTTCCGGCATTGCGATGTCAGTGGCCGGGTCGAGCCGCCCATGCAGTGGCGGTGACCACGAGATCTTGCATGCGATCGACCAGCTCTACCCGCAAACCGCCAACCACGGCGAACTGGCCGGGGTAGGCGCACTTTTCTGTACGTTCCTGCGCGGTGACGCCCGCGGGGGCGAGATGATCGCTGCGTGCCTCTCCAGGCACGGACTGCCCTGCACGCCTGGCGACCTCGGCCTGTCCACGTCCGAGTTCACGAAGGCCGTCGCCCATGCGCCCGCCACCCGCCCCGGGCGTTACACGATTCTTGAGCACCTCGGGCTGGACGCGGACGCGGCAGGAAAACGAGTGGAGGAGTATGTCCGGGCCGTCACTGGCTGAGTTGCGCGCCGCCGGTCAGCCGGGGTCTGTGACAGGGCGTCGCAACGAGGAACACTGGGCCGGAAGGCGTTACATGCGGCGGATCTCGCCGTATGGCACCTGGGTCTTCGCCCGCCTCGGCTGGTCGCCGAACGCGGTGACCTGGCTGATGATCATGATGGGTGTCGGCGCCGGTGCGGTGGTGGCGGTCAGCGGGCTCGCCAGCGCGATCGTAGCTGCCGTGATGATCCAGGTATATCTGCTGCTCGACTGCTCGGACGGCGAGCTTGCCCGCTGGAGCAGGCGTACCTCGGTGACCGGCATTTATCTGGACAGGGTCGGTCACTATCTCGCCGAGGCTGCCCTGCTGGCCGGTGTCGGCATCCGGGCCCAGGGCCAGTTGGCGTTGTCCGGCGGCTACGTGAGCGCCGGGCTGGCGGCGGCGATATGCGCGATCCTTATCAAGGCCGAGACTGACAACGTCATCGTCGCGCGGGCGAAGGCTGGGCTGTCCGTGGACGACGACACCAGCGCCATGGGCGATGGTGCTGACGCCGGCGCGCGGTACTCTGCCACCCACCGCTTCTTTCGCCGCACCTTCCACCGGCGACGCAATGCTGGAACCCGCGAATGCCGGCCTAGCGCGGGCGCGGCGGCTGGCCAGCGCGCTGCGGCTGCACAGGATCATCCAGGCGGTCGAGCTGTCGCTGCTCGTGGTCCTGGCGGCCGTGATCGACGCCATGCGCGGCGGACTGGGCGCCACGAGGGTCCTGGTGGCCGCCTGCCTGGTCGTAGGGGCAGTGATGGTGGTCGCTCACCTGGTGGCGATCCTGGCCTCACGGCGGCTCGGGTGAGCGGCGCGGGGGTGAGCGGCCCTGGGGTGAGCGGTCCGCGGGTGAGCGGCCTGCGGATGAGCGGCCCTGGGGTGAGCGGCCCTGGGGTGAGCGGCCCTGGGGTGAGCGGCCCTGGGGTGAGCGGCCTGCGGATGAGCGGCCCGCGGCACCGGGGCGGGCGTGCGCAGGCCGCTGCGGCGCGTGACCCTGGACGGGCCGATGCGGTGACGCTTTCCTGCGTAATCATCACCATGGGCGACCGGCCGGCCGAGCTCGACCGGGCCGTTCGCAGCGTGCTTGACCAGTCAGGCGCCCCGATCGAGACAGTCGTGGTGGCCAATGGAGCGGAGCTCGCGCCGCTGCCACCGCGAGTGAGGACCGTCCTGCTGCCCGGCAACGTAGGCATCCCAGCGGGCAGGAACGCGGGCACCGCCGCATGCACCGGGGAGGTAATACTGTTTCTCGACGACGACGGCTGGTACGGGTGCCGCGACCTGGCTGCGCATGTACGCGGGCGGTTCGCTGCGGATCCATCGCTCGCGGTGCTTTCCTTCCGTGTCCGTGACCCGGCGGGTGGCCCGGGCCAGCGGCGGCACGTTCCGCGTCTGCGCGCGGGGAACCCGGAGCGCTCCTCGGCCGTCACCACGTTTCTCGGCGGCGCATGCGCCATCAGGCGCGACGCGTACGAGCGGGCAGGCGGATATCCCGGTGACTTCTTCTACGCGCACGAGGAGACGGACCTAGCGTGGCGGCTCCTGGATGCGGGGTATCAGCTGCAGTACGATGCTGGCGCGGAGATGTTTCACCCCGCGGTGCCGCCAGGCAGGCACGCGCAGTTCTTCAGGCTCAACGCACGTAACCGAGTATTCCTTGCGCGACGGAATCTGCCCTGGCCGGTCGCTGTCACGTACGTGTTCGACTGGGCCCTCCTGACGCTTGTGCGGGAGCGCTCTGTCCGCGCGCTGAGGCCGTGGTTCGCCGGCTTCGCCGAGGGATGGCGGGCGGATCCGGGCGCGCGCCGGCCGATCTCGTGGCGGACGATCTGGCGGATGGCCGCCGTCGGCCGGCCACCACTGATCTGACAACGATCCGGTTTGGCTGGGAGCAGATAGTATGTGGGCGTTTGTGGCACATGAGTACACACCGCTGCCGGTCAAGGCTCCGGCCGCGGGTATGTTGCGAGCATTGATGTTACCGCTGGGGTAATATGACGGTACTGATCCTAAAGATCCGTCGAATACCTCCCTGCCCTCGGCTACCGAGTTCGGTGCAATCGTGGGGAGGGATGTGAATGCCTGTGATCGCACTGCGACCTCCTCCTGTGGACGGTATCGCTCATAGGCGTAGGTATTCGTGGCTGAACCCGGGGCCCGTCCGGCGCCGCTGGGTCGTAGCGGTTTTCGCGGCGTGCGCGGTATACGCCGGTGCTACGGCCCTGTTCACTACCAACTCGCTGCACCAGATCTGGGGCGTGGCGGCGGCGGGAGCGTATGGCCTGGCTGCGGTGGCCGCGCTTGCGTGGCGGTCGCGCGGCGTTGACGCGGCGTTGATCATCGCTGTCGGAGGCGCCGTGCTTGGGCCGCTGGCCTGGATGACCGCAACCGGGCAGGCGCAGCCGGAGGTCGCCGTGATCGTGCGTTCGGCTGACTTGCTTGTCGCACACGGCAACCCGTACGAGAGCCAGGCTCAGATCGCTCCGACCGGCGACCCGAATTCCTATAACCCCTATCTTCCCGGGCTAACCGTGTTCGGCCTCCCGCAAGCGCTGAAATGGCCGGTGCCGCTGTCCGATCCGCGACTGTGGTTCGGCCTGTCGTTCGCGGCGATACTCATGTTCGCGCTGGTCCGGGCAAGAGCGCCTGATCCCTGGCGCTGGACCGCGCTGATCATAGCCACCCCGGTGATAGCGCTGCCGATCGTAGTGGGTGGCACGGACCTGCCTGTGCTCGCGCTGATGTGCCTTGGCCTGGCGTTCCTGCGGGCCGAGCCCCGGCCAGTCGCGGCGGGCTTCGCACTTGGCGCCGCGGCGGCGATGAAGGCGACCGCGTGGCCGGCCCTGGTGGTCGCCGCGGTTCTGCTCGCGGCCGGCTGACGGATGGCGCCCCGTGGCCAGATTCGCGGCAATGGCCGCTGCCGTCTGCGCCACCGTGGTCGGGCCCTTCGCCGTGCTCTGGCCGCACGCGCTGGTACAGAACACGATCATGTTCCCGCTCGGGCTCACCAAGATCAAGAGTCAGGCGGCGAGCCCGATGCCTGGCTACCTGCTTGCCCAGACCGGCAGCGTCGGGCATGCGGTCGCGGTCGCGCTGCTCGCCGCGGCCGGCCTCGCGGTCGCCGCTTCCCTCCTATTCCGGCCACCGGCAAACGCGCGAGCGGCGGCGCTGCGGCTGGCTGTCGGGCTCACGCTTATGTTTACGCTCGCTCCAGCCACACGCTTCGGCTATTTCAGCTATCCAGCGGCCTTGCTCGTCTGGCTCTGGCTGGCCGGTCCCGAGCGGGAGGCCAGCCGCGCTGCAACCGGAGCGGCCGGCAGTCCGGGGAATCCGCCCGGGTCAGCGCCGGGTCAGGGGGGTCGTCCCCGCGGGTCGCCGCCGAGTTCGGGAAGGCTGGCCGCAACGACCTGATCCCACCCACATGGGTGGAGGGGACTTAGGGCCTGCCGGTTGACAACACGCCTGTCTCGCAACGATGCCAGCCTGCGCGACCGTGATCCGCGTCGATTTGCTCGCGCCTGCATCGCTCCTGCATCGCTCCTGCGAGCGCCGCCGCTACCGGCTGTGCGCCAGGCTAGATGAGCGGCCACCGGTCGGCATGATCGAACACGCCAGGTCCTGCGGTGCGGCGACGGTCCTGCGGTGCGGTGGGGCGGCTTATAGCGTCGCGAGGGCAAGCGGAGCTACGGCGCGAAGTCCGATGGCTGGTCCGGTCCGGCAAACGCGCTGGCGTCCTTGCAGATATCGGCGCTGCCATTGATGCCGTTGTAGGCCTGGACCAGGTTGGACGGCGGCTTTACCGGCGCGAGGCTGGTGAAGTCGGAGCCAAGAACCAGGTTGACCGTGCCGGGCTGGAGCGAGGGCACAAGTTGTGCCGTCACCTTGGTGAGCTCGCCCTCCAGCGTCGTAACGGCAGCCAGATCGCTGGGCGAAGCGTATTGGATCACGTTCTGCGTATATGTCGTGGTGTCGGCGTTCCCGGTGCCCACCAGGTTGAAGCCGCGCTGCTGCAGTGCGGTCGCGGTCTGCCCGGCCAGACCCGTCGTCGGGGTGCCATTCAGCACCTGGACGTTGACCCGGCTTGGGTTGAGCGGCTTCGGTGCGGGCTTGGCCAAAGTAACCTTGGCCGCTTTCTTCTTGGTTTTCGCGATGTGCACCACGTTGTCGTACTTGATCGCGTTGAATAGCACGTCGGATTGAGGCTGTGCCCAGTCCACCCGGTTGGGGTTGCCGGGGTCGGGCACAACGGGCACTGAAATCATGTTGACCGACTCGGCGTGCAGTCCGCGCATACTCTCGGCGATCTTGAGCAAGGTGGGCACGCCAAGACCGCTGTCGGTGGTGAGCGAATGAGTCGCAGCATTGGCCAGGGACAGCAGCCTGCCAGGATCGCCGAGTATGTTGCTGGACGTTACCTGCTTGGCCAGCGCCGCCATGAAGTACTGCTGACGCTGGATACGCTGCAGATCCGAGCCCTCCCCGATGTGCCGTTCGCGGACGAACGCGAGCGCCTGCGTGCCGTCGACGTGATGCACGCCGGCGCTCAGGTTGAGCTTGGAGGCCGCGTCGTTGATTGCCTCGGGAAGGCACACGTTCACGCCGCCGACGGCATTTACCATCGACTGGAAGCCGCTGAAGTCGATCTCGATGAAATGGTCGATGTGGATACCGGTAAGCGTCTCGATCGTCTGCCATGTGCAGGGCGCGCCACCAGAGTCGAACGTCGTGTTGAGCATTTCAAGCTGCCGGCTCGTCGGCTGGCCTGAATGTCCCATTCCGTCCTGTTTGCACCCGAGCGTCGACACCATTGAATCGCGCGGAAAGCTAATTAGCGTGGCACCGTCGCGCTGCGGCGAGATGTGCATCAAGATCATTGTGTCGGAGCGGGCGCCCTGGACCCCCCGGCCAAACGTCGCGTTGGTGCCTGCCCTGCTATCCGAGCCAATGAGCAGGATGTTCATCGCGGAGTTGAACTTGGGCGGCCGTTTGCCGAGGAGCCCGCTGACGTTCTCCCTCTGGATGTTCCCTAAGAGATGCCGCCACTCAGCGTAGGCGACGAGCGAAGCGCTGACGATCACGACGGTCATGAAGACAGAGATCCAGCCGAAAACCCGCCAGAACCAGGCGTGACCGGTGCGCGGACGCCGCGGCGGCTGGCCTCGCCGCGGGCTGTCCGACCACGCCGTGGTGCGGGCGGCCGCGCGCCCTGAGCGATCGTCGAGAACGTCGTAGCGGCTCATCGGCTCCTTCGAGCGTTTCCACTTGCCCCGGTGCGTTGTCCCGGGTGCGTGCTATCCAACACTGGGCACGGCGGCGGACCGGCCAAGCGCCCGCCGCCGACCGCCGCGTCGCTCCTGCCAGGTACAGGCCGTGGCTTGGTTGGTGCGTAAACGTCTCCACTGGTTTTACCGCAAATCGCCATCGTGGGAGGGCCGAACGAGAGGCAACGCCGGGCCCGGTGGCATTCCCGGCGGCCCAACCCCAGCGGAACGCCAACGGAACACCAAATGAAAGGCGCGCGTTAACCGGTGTGACCGGGCGCACGGCAGCATCGCCGCTGGAAGTTAAGGTTGAGCCCGTGCGCATTGGAATCGGGCCCGTGCGCTTGGGGATCGGCGGCGCGGCGGCAGGCCGGGCCGATGGCCAAGCCCAGCCCAGCGAAGCCCGGCCCAGCGAAGCGGCGCCCGGGCAGGCCGCATCGGGCCAGCATGGTGCGGGTGGGCCGGCGTCGGATGGCGCCGGGCATTGTGGCCGCCGTGGCGTGCCGGGCGTCCCGCGGTCGGGTGGCCCGCGGTCAGGCGGTCCGCGGCTGAGCGGCTCGGGTGGGGGGATTACCGCGGGCCGGGTCCTCGCCCGGGCGACCTTGCTCCCGCCGGTGCTGCTTATGGCGTGGTTGCTGCCTGGCCTGCCGCTGCTCCTCGCCGGCCGGTTCACCGCCGGGCTGATGCTCGCCATCTGGGTGCCGCTTGCGGCCGCGCTCACCGTGGCAGTCCTCGTTTTCGGCCCGGTGCCCTGGCCGCATCGGCGGACGCCGTGGTGGAGTGTGGCCGCGGTGTTCGCGATCGCGGCCGGTTTCGCCGTATGGCAGGCTGCGGTTCACTCGCAGCAGGTCATAGTCCGGCGTGATCCGGCGACCTATCTGCAGTTCGGATACTGGATCGCGCGGCACGGCTCGTTGCCGATCCCGCAGCTGAGATCCGCCTTCGGTGGCGCGCTGCCCGGTCTCAGCTTCGCGAGCCTCGGGTTTTACCAGCATGGCACCGTGATCGTGCCGCAGTTCATGGCCGGCCTGCCGATAACCCTCGCCGCGGCGTTCTGGATCAACGGTATCGAGCTTGCGGTGCTGATGGCCCCGGTCATCGGCGCGTGCGCGGTGCTCACCTTCGGCGGCCTCGTCGGCCGGCTGTGCGGCCCGCGCTGGGCGCCGCTCGGCGCCCTGGTGCTCGCGCTGAGCCTGCCCGAGCAGTACACGAGCCGGTCCACGTTCAGCGAGCCGCTGGCGCAGATCCTGCTGTTCGGCGGGTTCTGCCTCGTGACCGACGCGCTCGGGACGGCAACCGCGGGCCGCCCCGCCCCAGCCGCCGGGGGGGCGCAGCCGCGAACGCGCGGGGCGGCGTGGCTGATGGCCGCGCTCGGCGGTCTCGCGTTCGGCCTTTCCACCCTGGTACGTATCGACGGGATGAGCGACATCCTGCCGGTCATCCTCTTTTGCGGCGTGCTGTACGCGACGCGCAGGCAGCTGGCGCTGCCGCTGGCCGCCGGACTCGCGATCGGCGCCGCTTACGGGCTCGCCGACGGGTACGCACTTTCCCGCCCGTACCTGAACTCCCTATCCTCGTTGATGCGGCCACTCGGCTACGCGGCCGCCGGGTTCGCCGCGGTGACGGCGGCGGTGATTGCGGTATCGCGGTGGGGCCGTATGCCGCAGCTGCGCCGCCGCAGGTGGAGCTGGGTACCCAATATCGCCGCTCTGGCGGTGGTGCTCGTCATGGCCGGTTTCGCCTTCCGGCCCCTCTTCCAGACCGCGCGCGGCGAGACCAACCCGGTGACGATCGCTTTCATCGCCTTGGTGCAGAAACTCGCGCACCTGCCCATCGACCCGCACCGCACATACGCGGAGGACAGCCTGTACTGGGTCATCTGGTACATCGGGCTGCCCGCGGTGCTGCTCGCCACGTTCGGCGCCGCGCTGCTCACGCGCAGATTCCTTCGCGGCCCGGCCCTGAGCGGCCCCGCCCCGAGCAGCGGCCCCGCCCCGAGCGGGCCCGCCCTGAGCGGCCCGGCCCTGAGCGGCCCGGCCCTGAGCGGCCCGGCCCTGGGCGACCCGGCCCTGAGCGGCGGCGCCGCCCTGATATGGGGCCTGCCGGTTATGGTCATCGGCTGGTCGGTCGTCACCACACTGTGGAAGCCCGGGATCGTCGCGGATCAGCCCTGGGCGAGCCGCCGCCTGGTACCCGTCGTGTTGCCCGGGCTGGTGCTATTCGCGGTCTGGACGTGCGCCTGGCTGGTCAGGCGGGCCCGGGCGCGGGGGGCGGGGCCGATCGGGCGGGGAGCGGTAGCCGCGTTCTGCGGGGCCGCGCTGCTGCGTGCCGGCCGCGGTCACCAACTTCGGCCTTGGCCTCGGACGCGCGCCGCACGGCGGCATCAGGATCATCGCGGACGGGCTCGCGTTCAAGCGCACGGACACCGGTGAGATCGCTGTCGTCGATCAGCTCTGCGGGTCCATCGGTCCGCGCGCGGCGGTGGTCATCGTGGACCCGCTTACCGCCGACAGGTTCACCCAGATCGTGCGCGGGATGTGCGGCGTGCCTGCCGCCCGCTTGGACGCACCGACCGGGCCCGCGGTCGCGCAGGTCGTCGCGGGCATCCGGCGGGCGGGGCGGCGGCCGGTGCTGCTCGCGGCGGGCGCCGCGCGGCTAGCGCCGTACCGCGGCAGAGTCCGGCGGGTGGTGTACCGCGCGACACGCCAGGACGAGCACCGGCTCACCCAGCCCCCAACCACCACGTGGCGGATCCTCTACCGGGTGTGGATGTCCGAGCCTGGCGGGCAGCCAGCGCCATGACCGGGGTATCCTCGCCCGGCGTGAGTACTGTGATGCCGCGGCCAGCGGGTGAGCGCGCGGGCTGGCCTGCGGAGCCGGCCGCGGCAGCAGCCGGGAAGCCGCACGTGTCGATCGTGCTGCCCTGCTTCAACGAGCAGGACCATGTCGTGCTCGAGGTGGAGCGGATCTGCCAGGCGATGGACGCGAGCGGCAGCCCGTATGAGCTCATCGCGGTGGACGACGCCTCGACCGACGCGACGCTGGCGCGGCTGCACGCGGCGCAGCCCCGGTTTCCGCACCTGCGGGTGGTGCATTTCCCGCGCAACGGCGGTTCGGGTACCGTGCGCCGGATCGGTACCCAGCAGGCCAGGGGTGACATCGTCGTCTGGACCGACGCGGACATGAGCTACCCGAACGGGCAGATCCCCGAGTTTGTCGCGATGCTTGACGAGGACCCGACGGTGGATCAGGTCGTCGGGGCGCGGACGACAGAAGCCGGCAAGCACAAGGCGCTGCGGGTCCCGGCGAAATGGTTCATCCGCAAGCTCGCCGAGCACCTCGTCAACTCGGCGATCCCGGACCTCAACTCCGGGCTGCGGGCGTTCCGCCGCGAGGTCGCGCTGCCGTACCTGCGGCTGCTCCCCCCGGGGTTCTCCTGCGTGACCACGATCACGCTGGCATTCCTGTCGAACGAGCACGAGGTGCGGTACGTGCCGATCGGCTACGCCAAGCGGGCGGGCTCGTCGAAGTTTCATTTCTTCGCCGACGCCTACAGGTACATCCTGCAGGTGCTGCGGATGGTGATGTACTTCAACCCGCTGAAGGTGCTGATGCCACCAGCACTCTTCCTGCTCGGCCTCGGCCTGGCCAAGGGCATCTTCGACATGGTCGTGCACCCGCTGTACTTCGCGATCAACACGGTGCTCATCTTCGTGACTGGTTTGATCATCGCCTCGCTGGCGCTGCTCGCCGACCTGATCGTCCGCTCGCGTGGAGCATGACGTCGCGGCCGGTTTCGGCGAGCATCGGCTGGTCCGGCTCGATGATCCCGTTACCGTGTTAAGTTTCCCGCAGATAGCGCAGCTAAGTTAACCCGATCCGGGATCATGAACGACCAGCACTGGCGGGCTAGCAACCACTGGCGGGGAAGAAATGCTGCCTGGGCAGCAAGGCCGGCGGCGCAGCGGCGGGCGCGATGGCGCCGGAAAGACTAGTTGGACCGTGAGGCTGGAAGGGTTGGGCAGGCTGGTGCGGCTGGCGGGGCCGGGGTCGATCGGGCACCGATGCGGATCGCGCTGATCGGGCCCGCTCACCCCTACAAGGGCGGTGGCGCACGGCATACGACCGAACTCGCCCACCGCCTCGCGGCGGCCGGGCACGACGTGGTGATCGAGTCGTGGCGGGCGATGTACCCGGCGGCGCTCTACCCGGGCATGCAGATGGTCGAGGAGGCGGAGGGCGAGCCTTACCCGTTGACCCGGCGGCTGCTCTCCTGGCGCAGGCCAGACGGTTGGCTGCGGACCGGCCGGCTCCTCCGCGGCCGCTGCGACCTGGCCGTGTTCGCCTTCCTTGCGCCGGTCCAGGTACCCGCCTACCTTGGCATCATGCGGGGCATGCGCCGCGGGGAGGCCGCGGCCGTCCCTGCCGCGGTCGTGATCTGCCACAACGTGCGGCCGCACGAACGCAGGCCTGGTGACGTCCAGCTCACTCGCGCCCTGCTCCGCCGTGCCGATGGGATTCTTACACATACCGAACGGCTTGCGCGGGCGGCACGGGAACTCGCGCCTGGCACGCCCGTCTGGGTGGCAGGTTTGCCACCGCACCTGCCCGCTGTGGCCGCCCGGGGGGACAATGCGGCACCCGGGGGCACCCCGGACCCCGATGGCCTGCAACCCCCCGGTGCGCCGCGAGCGGTGCGGCAGGCGGCTGCCGTTAGGGATCGGCCTGCCGAACCTGCTTGGGCCGGGCCCCCGTCGGCGCCGCTCCACCTGTTGTTCTTCGGCATAGTACGTCCCTATAAGGGACTGGACGTGCTGCTGCGGGCGATGGCACGAAGCGAGTGCGGGCCCACGCTGACGCTGACGGTTGCGGGTGAGTTCTGGGGCGGCCTGGATGGCACGCGTGCGCTCATTTCCGAGCTTGGCCTGGGCCAGCGGGTGGAGCTGCGGCCTGGGTACGTACGCGCGGGCGAGATCGGGGCGCTGCTGCGCCGGGCGGACGCGCTGGTGCTGCCGTACCGCTGCGCGACCGCCTCGCAGAACGCCTGGCTTGCCTTCTCGCACGGGGTGCCGGTCATCGCCACCCGCGCCGGGTCGTTCGCGGACCAGATCAGCGACGGTGTGGACGGACTGCTCTGCGAGCCAGGCGACGAAGCCAGCCTGACGGCTGTCCTTCACCGGTTCGGCGAGCCCGGCGTCGCGGCACGGCTGCGGAGCGGGGTCAGGCCGGTGGAGCCTCACGCACTCTGGGAGGCGTACCTTAAGGCGCTGCTTGCCGCGGCATCGGCAGGTACGCCTCCCGCGTGAACCCGCCGTTACGACGAGATGACCCGCTCAGGTTCGCCCACCTGCGCGCCGGCAGACGGGACCTCAGCTGCGCCGGAGAGTGCGGTCTCAGGTGCGCCGGGGACCGTGGCCTGCCGTGCGCCACCGGCGAGGTCCGCGCGCCGGACCCGGATCACGGCGATGGTGATCACAAGCATGAGCAGCGCGATCCCCGCGGACACGAGGAATCCGCGCGAGAAGCCGACGGACAGCGCATGGTCGTAGATCGCCTTGGGCGCCGCGACGCCCGGCCTGGCCTGCAGCGGATGGCCGGACTTGGCGGCCGCCACTGCGACCTGGTTACGGATGCTGTTCGCGACCGCCGTCCAGGCGACGGTGCCGAGTACCGCGAGGCCGATCGAGCCGCCCACCTGCTGGCCGGTGTTGAGCAGGCTGGACGCCACCCCGGCGTCCTCGGACCCGACCTTGGACAGCGCGACGAGTGAAACCGGCATGAACAGCATGCCCATGCCCGCCGCGGTTACCATCATCGGGCCGAGCAGTCCGGCCGCGTAGGTGCTGTGCTCGGTGATCCGCGACAGCCAGAACATGCCGGACGCGGTTATCGCCGAGCCTGCCAGCATCAGCGGGCGGGCACCGATCCTCGGCACAAGCTGGGCACTGACCCCCGCCATCACCATCACGGTGGCCATCATCGGCAGGTAGGCGATGCCGGTCCTCAGCGCGCTGTACCCCCAGACAATCTGGACGAACAGGGTGAGGAAGAAGAACATGCCGAACATCGCGGTGCCGAGGGCGAGCATCACCAGGTACGCGCCGGACCGGTTGCGGTTGCGGAGAAGCCGCAGCGGCAGCAGGGCGTGCTTGCTGCGCGACTCGATGATCACGAACGAGACGAGCAGTACCACGGCCGCGGTAAGGGAAGCGACGACCTTCGTGTCGGCCCAGTGCGAGACGCCGTGCTGATCTGTGGCCGCCTCGGAAAGGCCGTAGACGAGCAGCGCGAGCCCGAAGGTCGCGGTGATCGCGCCGGGCAGGTCGAAGCCGCCGCGGCGCCTTTCCGACTCGGCGAGCACCCGCGGCGCCGCAAGCGCGACCGCGATGCCGATCGGCACGTTGACGAAAAACACCCAGCGCCAGGACGCGTATGTGGTGAGCAGGCCGCCGGCGATCAGGCCGACCGCGCCGCCTGCGACGCTCATGGCCGAGTACACGGCAAACGCCCGGTTGCGCGGCGGGCCTTCCGGGAAGTTGGTGGTGACCAGCGACAGCGCGGTGGGCGCGGTGATGGCGGCACCCACGCCCTGCAGGGCCCGCGCGCCGAGCAGCCACGCCTGCGAGGTGGCGAAGCCGCCCAGCAGTGAAGCCAGAGAGAACAGGATGATTGCGGGCAGAGTACCCTTTAGGCATCCCCACAGCGGCATAGGTGGCGCCATGGCGCCACTTGGATGGTGGCTTCGGCCGTTGCGGCAGCCTTGGTCTGTAGTTGTGCCCGAAAGGATCATTTTGCGACTCTGCCATGGTGACCTCCAGATTGTGGAGACCAAGACGGGGCCGCCACCATATCCAGTGACGCCCCGCTCGGTATGAAGGTTGACATGTCGGGGCAGCTATCCCAGTCGCCTCATGTCCTGCTCGCGCTGGCATGGCCCGAGGTGCCCTATCGTCCTGCCGCATGGCTCCCGGCTGTCGTTCACGAGGTGCGGGCAGGTGTCCCGGTTTTCCCATCTTCCGATTTCTGCCAGGTCTTCGGACTGCGCCTCGTCACTGCGTGGGGTCATAGTCCGGTCCTCTTCAATCCTCGAAACTGCCTCTATCGTAGCCGGAGCAGAACGGGGCTTCCGCTCACAGGCGCACAGGAGCGAGGGCCGGGGTATTACAGTAAGATGATCGGTGACTAGGAGTTTCCGGCCTTTTCGCAAGTCGTAATGACCATCGATAAGCTGGCGGTCATCCCGGATATTTTGGCCACGTGGACCAAGCTATATCTTCCCTGGTCGGTCATAACACAGAAGTTTGCGCCTGGATCAAGGCACTTTCGTCGCACGTAGCTCTCCAGTGACTGCTGCGTAAGTTTCCCTGCGCATTGCCCGGTCGATCTCGTCGTGGCAGTCGGCGCAGACCCGGGTCCGCAGCACGCCGTCCGCGGTCACGCCATCACGGCGCTGCTCACGCGCCGCGCGCAGGTCCAGCTGCCCTTGGAACATGCGGCGCAGCAGCTCCCGTCCCCGGATACCGAGCTGGTCCTCCAGTTCCGCGTGTGTCAGCGCTGCGGCCTCCTCGCCCGCCAGCCACCGCTCGGTCTCCCCGTAGCAGCTGCTGGCCTCGGCAAACGCCTCCGCCGCCTCCGGCCCTACCCTTGCATCGGGCTCCTTCCTTGCCGTTCTGGTCGTCAAGTAACCAGGAACGTAGCAGGAAGGAGCCCTTCAAACACGGAACGACACAACCAAATCAGGTATCACACGCCACACGCGGCGGAAACGGGCAGGGCCCACTCACTCCAGGAGAGCCGCACCCTACTGGGATGACACGGTGCGGGTGCGGGTGAGCTGGCCTCTGGTCATGATGATGCCTGAGTGACACACACCCTGCAAATCTTAACCAGATCTGAAGAAACTCTCTAACCAGATGTGGCACCTGGTCATGTACCGTCTGTATGGTAGGCCTCGTTTTAGAGCCGGGTTAGCGGGGTTCGTCCGCTGCATAAGGGGGGATGGCGCAAATCCCGGTTTGTGTCGCGGGGGCATTTTCCTGCATGGTGACAAGCACGTTCTACCTCAGGGTGTCAGGACGGTTCAGTACATCTATGTCACCACCGCAGGCGCGGCATATAGCAACCCAGCGAGGGGTGCTGTGTACTACGCCGGTCAGAGGTGGAGGATGCCCACGGCACACAGTAAACTCGTATCCATTCCGAGACACTAGTTAGTAGCAGATCAGGAAGGGCGGGTCGCAGAAAAAGCGGCGTACCCTTCTCCTGCAACAAGAAGGAAGGCAAACAGTGAGGTTTACTATCAAGAAGATCCTGGCAGCTGCTGCAGTTCCGGCCACCGCCGTTGGTGTTCTCGCCCTCGGTGGTGGTGTAGCGAATGCGTCTACTACGCACAGTACGCACAGCGCGGCGAATGCGTCGTCTACTACGCTCAGTGGCCCGTCTCACTACTGTCGGGACTGGAATTGCCGCGACCATAACCGCGACCGTAACCGCGACCGTAACCGCGACCGTAACCGCGACCGTAACCGCGACCGTAACCACGACCGTAACCACGACCGTAACCACGACAGCGGCCGCCACTAATTAACACGCCAGGTGACGAGGGTCTTTGGGTCATCGTCACCTGGTTCCGGGGGGCCCCGAGCCAGAGCGCGAATCTCAGACGTGCGGAAGTTGGAAGTTGCAACCGGCGAACCAGGCGACGAGGCCCGCGGGCATTGTCGCCTAGTCCGGCGCCCTAGCCAGAGCGGGAGGCTCAGGCCTCCGGAAGTTGCAACCGGGGCCGCTGCTGGGCGGGCGACCAGGGCACTGACCCCTCCCCGGCCTGGCCGGATCATGTAGGCGGACCGTACCGCGATCACCCCGGCTAACGTGCCGCCGTCACCGTCGGCGGGTACAGGGCTGGCGCCGACGGGCCAAATGGGCTCAAAACCAGGACAACATTCTCTGCAGCCTCAACGGGTGCCAGGTACAACGCCCCACGTCAGGGTGAGGCCACGTATCGCGCGCTTGTTTGCTTATTATTGCCGCAGGCAGGGGCGGTGTCAACCGGTGGAAGCAAATTCGCTAAGCATCTCGACGAACACTTCGGCTGGCGTTCTGTAGCCAAGTATACGCCTCGGGCGGATGTTTAGTGAGTGAGACACGGAATTCAAGAACCCAGGATCGGAAGGGACCGGCGTCCCTTTCGGGATGTATTCCCGGATGAGCCCGTTCGTGTTCTCGTTCGTGCCCCGTTCCCACGGTGAATGCGGGTGGGCGAAATAGACATCGATCTTGGTGGCGAGGGAGAAGGCGGCATGATCGGCCATCTCTGACCCCTGATCCCAGGTGATCGACTTCACCAGCTGCGCCGGCAGATCCGTGACCTGATCGATCAGGGCCGAGCGCACCCGGTCGGCGGTGCGGCCGAACGGAAGCGGGACGATCGCGGTGAACCGGCTCGTGCGCTCGACCAGGGTCCCGGCCGCCGTTGCCCCGTTCTTCCCCACAATGAGATCACCCTCCCAATGCCCGGGCACCTGGCGATCGGCGACCTCGCCGGGACGGTCCTCGATCGAGCGCATCCCCACAATCCGGGCGCCAGGCGTCTTTGCCCGCCCGCGCGGCTTGCGCTGCTCACGGCCGGAACGCAGCTCGACGCCCAGGCGGGACAGCTCGCCCTTCGGCAACGCGTATATCCAGGTGTAAATCGCCTCGTGCGACACCACCTCCCCAGCCTGCCCGCAGGCCCGGTCGTACTTCAACCGGCCCGCCACCTGATCCGGGGAGAAGCCGCTGCGCAAACCGGACACCACATGGCAGCGCAGCACCGGATCAGCGTCCATCTTCCTGGCTTTTGGGCGGCATCGCTCCTTTTCCGCCCGCGACTGCGCCCGGTGCGCCCGGTACTTCTCCCGGCCGCCATTACGGGAGATCTCCCGGCATACCACCGACTCGTTACGCTCGATATGGGCCGCAATCTCCTTGTTCGTCAGGCGGACCGCCAGACAGCGCGATATCTCCTCACGATCTTCAAGCGTCAACGGCCGACGCTGTTCCCCCACGGACCCCTCCACAATCATCGGGTCCGCCGAGAATCTCAGCAAAGAAGATCACCGACAGGAAGACATCGGTACCTCCGGGAAGATCCCGCTCTCCCGAATAGCCCGATTGCCTTCACCCCTTGTGATCAAGAGGAGGAAAACTACCTCACCGTCGGGTGTCTCCATGGCTTCCTCCTTTGTGTGTCAGGTCGGTCGCCCGCTGGCCGCCAGAGAGGTTGCGGCGGGAGCGTTAATCAGACCCCCAAGCTGTATCGAGAGCGGTTGGGGGTGCGTTTTCAAATGTGTGTGCCTTACTCGACCGTCTCCTCGGCATCGTCGGGCGCGGGAGCTTCTGCCAGGCACCACGCGTGTTTGTTGCTGCCGGGAACCCGCTCAGACTTGACGCCCTGGAGCTTGGCCAGCTTGGTGGCGCGCTCCCATGTGTTCACCGAGGAGAACACACCGTCAGCCTTGGCCTGCTTCCGCAGGTCCCGGCCATCCATCCCACTGCCTTCGTCCTGAGCCTGTTTGCTGACCAGCGTGCCGATGATCCAGTTGACGGCCTGCTCGGTCTTGCCTTTGTCGGCCGCCGCGCCCTTGGCCGACATCTTCGAGAACTCCTTGACCTGCCAGGCCGTGTAGTCGCCGATACCGGCGTAGTTGAGCCGGACCTGGTCCGCCTCGTAGGCCTCGAGGTTGACTAGCTCGCGCGTGAAGATCACGGTCGGTGGCTTCGGCCCCCAGCCGGTACGCTCGCACGCCAGCGCGAATCGGGGGTCGCTACTAATGTTGGCGGCTGGCTTCCCGTCTGCCCCGGTCACTGCGCCCACGATGTCGTCCTCACCAGCCGCAGGCTCATCCGGGATCGGGCCGAACACGAAGATGCCTTTGCTCAGGTTCTGGAGCACCGACGCGCCGTAGATGGCCGACTCGACAGTGGAGCCCTTGCTCTTGGTGAAGTGGCCGATTAGCAGGATCGCCAGATCAAAGTCCTCAGCGACCTTGATCAGCCTGGTCATCGCCTTGGTCATCGGGTCGATCGAGTTGAGCCGGACTAGGTGCTGGGCGAGGGAGTCGAGGACGACGAGATCGAACGGAGCGCCCCCGTCCCTGGCCTCGGCCAACTTCGCCCGCAGCCGGTCCAGATGGTCGGGGAACGTCCAGCGCTCGGCGGTGATGGCGAGCCAGGGGTGTTCGTCGCCGGGCTCGCCGAAGTGCGCGCCGTGGGCCTCCAGCCGGGGCTTGATCACGGTCTCCAGTGAGTCTTCCTGGGAGTTGAACAGCGACCGCCTGCGTGGGTGATCCGCCCCGAAGAGTTCGCCTCGGCTGAGAGACGCCAGGATGTGGATGGCGACCGTGGTCTTCCCGGCGTCCCGCGGTGCGTACACCGAAGACACGACGCCTCGTGGCAGGAAGCCCTCGACGGCGAACTTGACGTCCTTGCCGAGTACGTCGCGGGCCCAGTGGGTGGGCTTCTTGTCCCGCGGGATACGCCGTACTGTGCGCCGTCCGGCAGTCACGGTTCTTCCAGCCAGATACCACCATGACTGTATGAACGCACCGGCATCCCGTCCCCCCGCAAACTCTGGACCGCCCGCGAAACCTGATGGGTACTGAGGCCGCCACACTCGTCGCCTAGTCGCTGCAGCGACTTGCGATTCTCAAATCCGGTCGCCAAGGGCGGACGCACGAGGTCGACTACCTCAGTCAGCGGGATCTTCTTCCGCCTGCGCCGGGTCGGTACCTGCGGCCCCGGCACCACCCCCAGCTCGACCGCGATGTTGAACAACGGTGACGGCTTGAGGGTGTCCGGGAGTGAATACCACGAGCTTTCCGACAGCCTGTATTGGGGCGGACCGGCAATAAGGCGGAAGCCTAGACTCTCGGCTGCAATGCGAACTCGGGTCTCCAGACTCAGCTCAGTAGTAGTAGTGCGCATAACTGGTACTCCTCGCGTGCGCGCCGCAGGCAGCGCCGCGTTTCGATCATGATCACCAGGACACCTAGCGTGATGACCGCCACGGCCAAGAGAATCAATCCGGCCGCCAAGCCTACGGGATTACGCAGCTTCACGACTGGCACTTTAGCCCGACCTGCCAGTTCTCGCAAATGCTTGATAACGTTGTCAGTTGCATTAGCTGGGCACTAATAGAAGACTGCTCATAACGAGCCGCACGATACTGTAAACCGGTATTCATTCCGGCTCGAAATAAGTCTGGTCATGCCCGAGGCGCGAGTAGTAAGACGGGTCATGGAGCACACGCTATGCCAGCAAAGACAGTGGCCCAGGCCCCATAAGAAGACGTGCATAGAAACCATTGCCATAGGACCTTTGCCCCCCAGTTGTCCGTTCGCCCCAGAAACTCTCTTCAGCGGGTTGACTCCGCAACGCTGGAGGTGTTAGCTGTGGGAATATGTGCGGCGTGAGACGAGCACCATCGGGCACCTGGACAGGCGTCGCCTGTTCCGTGGAAGGCTGCTCAGCCAAGGTTTATGCGAAAAGCGTTGTGCCACAAGCATTACGAGCGGATGAGAACGCACGGTGATCTAATCATCCACACCCGTCGTAAGGGCGATGGCGTCGGATGTAAAGCGAAGCATGACAGAGTTGAGGCTGCCCGTGGCTCGGCTACAGCAAAGCCGATCGGTGGCACGACATCGAGCTTCAATACATGTTACGACGGCGACCGGAAGACCAGTCGTGATCAGGCATACGACGTAAAAGCAGTGGTCAGCCCGTCAGCCAAACGTGCAAGCTCCCACTACCAGACAACTGGGCTCCAACGGAGACGATGCAGGAGTCTGGGTGCTTATAGGGATGGCTGATCACGCGGTTGACCGTAGTCCGCGCATTGAACTGGCCGCTCTTGCCTCCGGCACCGAAGCCTTGGGAGCAGGTCATGGTCCAGGTCACGAGCACGTTTTGACCAGGAACCGCGGACACATGCACGCGGATTGTCCCTGGGTGATTCGCGGTGCCTGATGCATCGCAGGTCGCATAATCGCCTTCAGCACGGCAGCTACCAATCGGCGGAACGGGTGTCGCAGCTGCCGAGACTCCTATGCCAAAGGAAACCGACGCCACGATGGCCAAGGTGATGATCGTTATGAATCTCAAGACCCCCTCCTCGTGCTGGTTGGTGCTAGGAGGACTCGCAACAGGGCCATCTGGTTCACAAGAGACAGCAGAGCGTTAAGGGACACTTCCCACCCTGGGAGATGTCTGGTTACGAGCGGGCAACTGGGTGGTAATGTGATATAGCACCTAGGAAGTTCGGTAGCAGGCGAGACTGGGTCCGGGGGGCATCCGAACCCAGTCTCTAGGCCACCACCTGGACAAGCAGGGGGAGCCCTATGGGTGATTCTGGCAGGGGAGATCTATCCCAGGACAGGGTCCTGACAGAACTGTCCCAGTTAAGGGAGCAAGTACGTCCCATAGGCTGGAGGGTAGGCAGTCAGGCTGAGGCCACGTCCAGGGAGGTGGTGTATGAGATGACCACCTCGCGATCGGTTTCTATTTAAGCACCAATGGCCTCAATTGTCACGTCAGTGTGGGAATTGGTGTCGGGCTTTTGTATTGTCCGCTGGCAGGCGGCGAGGATTTCCGCGCCCATGTACCGGCGGGACTCGGCCCATTCGTCGTTCTGCTCGGCCAGCACGGCCCCGACCAGGCGGATGATGGCGTCGCGGCCGGGGAAGATGCCCACCACGTCGGTCCGGCGCCGGATTTCCTTATTCAGGCGTTCTTGCGGATTGTTGCTCCAGATCTGGCGCCAGACCTCGCGGGGGAAGGCGGTGAAGGCCAGGATGTCGTCGCGTGCCTCGTCCAGGTGCGCGGCGGCCTGCGGGAACTTCGCCTCGAGCGCGGCGGTGACCTGGGCGTGCTGGGCGCGGACGGAGGCGGCGTCGGGCTGCTCGAAGATGGCCGCACCAGCGTGGATACCCATGGCTGGGCGGATTTGGGGATGCGGGTGAGCAGGTTGCGATGGTAGTGGGTCCGGCACCGCTGCCAGGCCGCTCCGGGCAGCACCGCG
Organism: uncultured Actinomycetota bacterium; assembly: GCA_963820395.1. Classification (GTDB taxonomy): domain Bacteria; phylum Actinomycetota; class Actinomycetes; order Streptosporangiales; family Streptosporangiaceae; genus DATFVJ01. The sequence goes on from CAWGAE010000013.1 coordinate 219,859, forward strand.
GCGATCGCGTCGCGCAGGCCCTGGTGGCAGTCGGAGGTGACCAGGGCCACGCCGGACAGGCCGCGGGCGACCAGGCCCCTGAGGAAGGCGAGCCACCCGGCGCCGTCCTCGGAGCTGGCCACGTCGATACCGAGGATCTCCCGCTTGCCGCCGGCGTTGACGCCGGTGGCGATCAGGGCGTGCACGTTCACCGTGCGGCCGCCCTCGCGGACCTTCTGGGTGAGTGCGTCCAGCCACACGAAGGTGTACGGCCCGGCGTCCAGCGGCCGGGACCGGAAGCCGTCCACCAGCTCGTCGAGTTCGGCGGCCATGAGGCTGACCTGCGACTTCGACAGCGAGGTCACACCGAGCGAGGCGGCCAGCTTCTCCACCCGCCGGGTGGAGACACCCAGCAGGTAGCTGGTCGCCACCACCGAGGCCAGCGCCCGCTCGGCGCGCCGCCGGTGCTCGAGGAACTCCGGGTAGTACGAGCCCTGGCGCAGCTTGGGGATCGCCAGCTCGATGGTCCCGGCCCGGGTATCCCACTCGCGCTGCCGGTAACCGTTGCGGCTGTTCACCCGCCCGGGGGTGACCTCCCCGTAGCCGGCGTTGCAGCGGACCTCGACATCGGCGTCCATCATCCGCTGCGCAAACCCCTTGATCATCTCCCGGAGCAGGTCCGGGCTCGCCGATGCCAGTGTCTCCTCGAACTGCGCGCCGGGAACCGGCACAATGTCACGTGCGGCCACTTCGTTCTCCTTCGTCTCGTTGTGAGCACTTCGAAGGATCACGAGGTGGCCGTCTCAGGTCACGCCGACACGCCCATCAAAGGCGAACCAGTCACAGCCGGATCAGTTACCCCATACACCACTCCCGTGGACGTGAACCAGGCTGATGGATCTTGGTTCGTCGCAAGGAAGAGGGATGTCCTGGTAGTAGCCCCCACCGTGCGGAAGCTGCAACTTAGGATCACCGCGATCGAGATCCTGGCCAGAAGAGCCCGACGGCATGGCTGAGGGCAGACACTATCGGCCTCCGCCGCGTGTGTCGCATCGCAAAAACGATCCGACATGGGCGGAACAGCACGGGTGGAAGTAGCGTTAGTGATCATTACCGTCATAGTGGTCGCGCTCACCATGACGATCCTCGGTAATGGGTGATGGCCTGGTGCAGCTAGTCTCCGGGGGGCCCAGAAGCTAGCGTGGCCAGGCCATCACGCAGCAGAGTAGACACAATACCCATGATCCGTCCGCAGATTTGCGTTCCTGCCCCGTATGGGTGCACCTGGCGTAGCTTGGTGGTACCGGCGCGCGCCTGCGACCCCGACGCCAAGGCCGCTCGGTAAGGGCCCCCGTTGTCAGCCGACTGTTGGTGCAGCGGGGGCTCTTCCATGCGTACGCGGGAGATCAATCTTCGTCGTCGCTGTAGTCGATTACGGTACGGCGGACCCCGGCTGACATCATCCCTTGCGCCCTGTGCCGCCCGTCGTAGTACTGCCACCGCCACTCACCCTGCATCCGGTACAAATTCACCCCGCAACCTGGGCTGAGCAGGAACGTGGCATGCAGCCTTTCCTCTTTCGGAAGCCCCGCAGCGCGTAATAACTCGTAGAGTTCTTCCCCTGCCTCATCGTCGTCGCGGCTGAGCAGGTCCGGGCGGGCCTGCGCTATTGACACGGCCGCGGCCGAGATGGCGTGCCAGTCAAGGCCATGCGCCCAGCAGCACTCCCGGGTGCTTTTGCGGGGGAAGACCTGTCGCAGGATGCGCCCAGGCCAAGTCAGGCGTGCCCGCATGCACGGGTAATACTCGCCATCAGAGAACGGCGGATCTATCCGGGGCAGCCGGATTACCCACGTCACTTTCTTGCCGTTCATCCTGGCCCGGCTTGCCCTTTACAAGCTCCCCGACGCTCGTGGTCGCGACTCTGGAGGGACCCTGGCTGTGGAGTGACTTCCTCGGCCCGATGACCCAGTCGGCAATGGTCCCGCGTATGTGCGGGTGGTGTGCCGAGGGCAGCTTCCTGCTGAGCAGCGGGCCGACAGGCGGGCCCTTCGTCGTCGAAGCAGGGCAGGCCTTCGACACCGGCGACGACTGTACCGACCTGCTCTTGGTCGGCTGCACATGCATCATTCATGAATGCGGCGACGTGCTGGCCAGTTCGTGAGTTAGCGGCATCGGCGCGGCGCCACCATCCGCGAGGCATAACCGTGAGCGACGACAAGGAATTCATCCGGGTGTACGCCGGAGTTACTATCATGGTCTTCTATATATCAGGAAATGCGTCGAGGCTGGATGCAGGTTGTCGACGACATCTGGCCGGTAGGTGATCAGCCATGACCGCTCCTCGGTCGGGCGCGAAACGAGTCCTCGACCACCCGATGACCGGCTGGGCTGTAGTCGCGCTCGTGGTCATCGCGTGGGACTCGGTGGCCGAGCAGACGCTGAGCACATCGTTCGGAAAGGCCCGGCAGGCCCACCCGGTAGCCGACGCTGCGGTGCTCACCGCCTGGATAGCGCTCACCGCGCACCTCCTAGGGGTGCTTCCCCGGCAGACGGATCCGTTCGCCGTGCTGACCGTCCCGCGCCGTCTTATTCGCGCCGAAAAGGAGACAATATGAGGTAAGGCTTGACGACAACGCGCGCAGCGGATTGAGCGTGACACTGGGTGACCAGGATCACCGCCCGGTTACCGACCCCGGGGGTTGCCTTCGACGTAGCTTTGAAGTAAGGGCGCGGTGGGGCCAAGCCCCAAGGGGGCAGTCATGAACAAGATCATGATTAAGCGGGCAGCGGCCAGCGCCGCAGCCCTGGCCATGATCGGCGGGGTGCGGCAATGACCGCAACCACCGCGTCCGCGGGCACGGCGAACCCAAACCCAGGTCGCGAGGCACCACCCGCTGCGCCCGCCGCACATCCGGCACATGCCGCGGATGTGGGACATCTCACTGCAAGGTGTTCCACCACGGCAACGCGGTCGAGGTCAATCAGGGTCCTGACGGCTGGAAGTGCCGTGTACAACGGCGGGGACAGCCGCATCACGGTGGATCTAAAGCGCGCGGTGATAGCCGCGGTCGAAGACAATGGCGGTCTCAGGCAGCGCAGACGTCGAGACCGTCGAGGACCCAGATCTCCGGAAAGGGTGCTTCTGACCTGCGCTGACTGTCCGTAGTACTTTGCATAATATGTTAAATATTGGTAGGCTGCGGGTATGTCCGCAGCTGCCTCCGCCATCCTGGACGGGATGCCTTCGCCGCGTGATCTGCGCCGCCTGGACACTGGCGGGGAGACGGTGATCTTCGCCGGGTCGGTGCAGCTGTTCCGGTTCGCCGAGGACGATGCGGCGATGCGGCACATCACGGCGGCCGGGCTGCGGCAGCTGGGGTTCGCGGGGAAGGACGTCGCCGCGGTGCTCGGGCTGACCCCGAGTTACGTCGCGACGCTGCGCCAGCGGGCGCTGCGGGAGGGCACGGCGGCGCTGGTCCGCCCGGCCGGGCGGCCCCCGGAAACCGGGGAGGACGCGTGGGAGCAGGCGCGGGCATGGCGGGCGCGGGGAGTGCGGGACGCGGAGATCGCGCGGCGGCTGGGGGTGAACCAGTCCACGGTGCTGCGCCGCCTGGGCCGGGCGCACGTGCAGGACCCGCTGGCGCACGACGGGCCGGAACCGCGGCCGGAACCCGCGCCGGAACCGGATACGGAGGAAAAGCCGCAGCTCACGGCACCGGAACCGCGGAAGCAGCCGGAGCCCCCGCAGGCGGTGGCGGAGCCTGCCCGACCCGTGCCGTCCGGGTTCGTGCCGGGGGACGGCGGGCGGCCCGCGGGGACGGTGCGGTCGCGGTACGCGGGGGCGATGTTGCTGCATGCGTTCGCCGCCCGGGCCGGGGCCGGGGACGTATTCGCCGCCGCAGCCGGGCAGGATGCCGCGCCGGGGGACGTAGCGCTGCTGGTGGCGGTCAGCGCGTGCTTCGCGCTGGGTGCCGCGACGACGGAGGCGTTCAAGCACCTGGCCACGGCCGAGGCCGGGCCGCTGGCCGGGCTCGCCGCGCTGCCCGCCCTGCGGACTCTGCGGCCCCGCCTGTCCGCGATCGCGGACCGGGCCGACCCGCTGGAGCTGCAGCGGATGTTCGCGTCGGCGATGCTCGCTGCAGGCCCGGTGGTCTCGAACGTGTACTACGTCGATGACCATTTTGTCCCGTACACCGGCGCGAAACCCGTCGGCAAGGGGTGGAACAACAAGCGGGGCCGGGCAGAACGGGGCCGTGCGGACACGCACGTGACCGCGCACGACGGGCGGGCGGTGTGCTTCGTGACCGGCGACCCGTCCGGCCTGTCCGTAACGCTGCCGAAGGCACTGGCCGAGCTGAACAGAGCCGTTCCCGGGGGCACCAGGATCATGCTCGGCTTCGACCGCGGCGGTGCCTACCCCGCGGTCTTCACGCACTGCCGCGAGCAGCACGTGCACTGGGTCACCTACCGCCGGGCGCCGCTGGCCGTCCCCGCCATGCTCCCGGTCATCACTGCCGTCACGGTGGGCGGCAAGAGGCGGCAGATCACGTGGGCGGAGGAGAAAGTCCAGGTCAAGGACTACGGAGAAGCCCGGCAGCTCACCCTGTCCGAGCACGGCCGGGTCGTGCTGCAGGTCCTCACCTCCGACTTCGATGCGTGCCCGGCGGACATCCTGTCCTGGCTGAAGTCCCGGTGGCGGGAAGAGAACTTCCTCAAGTACGCGTCCGAGAACTACGGGATAGACAAGATCTGCGACTACACCGCCACCGTCCAAACGAACACCAAGATCACCGGTAACCCGGCCCGCAAGGCAGCCAACGCCGCGATCCGCGACGCCCGCAACGAGATCACCACCGCCCAGGGCGCCCTCGCCGCGCTGCTCACCGACCCGGACACCACCGCCGCCGCGAAGAACAAGGCGATCCCCGCCGCCAACCGCGCGATCACCGCCGCGAAGAAGAAACTCAAGGACGCCACCGCCGCCCGCGACCAGATCCCCGTCAAGCTGCGCGCCGACCAGATCGATCCCGACGCCCGGGTCGCGGTGCTGCGCGCCGGGCGCCGCGGCCTGCAGATGGTGCTGCGGCTGCTGGCGCACAACGCCGAGCACTGGCTCGCCACCCACCTCAACGCCTACCTGCGCGACGACGACGAATACCGCGCCGTCACCCGCCAGACCATCATCCGCGGCCTCGCCGGAACCATCACCTACACCCCCGCCGCGATCACCGTCACCCTCGAACCCCCCGGCGATCCCCGCGTCGCCCGCGCCCTCGCCCTGCTCACCGGCGAGATCAACACCCAGCCACCGTCCATCCCCGGCGACACCCGGCCCATCACCTACCGCATCACACCACAGCCCGCGATTTAACTCGCCCTCAGCAGGCCCTTCCGGAGATCTGGGACCGGAAGCGGCTGCAACAACCCAGGCACGTCCTGGTGCTCGGCGCGGAAATGCCAAGCCAGATCATCCAGTACCTTTGAGCCGCAAAGATCGCACCAATTCAAGTGGTCACATCCTTAAGTGAAGTTACTTCTATCTGTAGTATCGCACATTACTTACTACGGGTTAATCCATCCAGAGTACTTTGCGTGTTTCGACGCTCCAGACGCCGGTTTTGAGTCCCATACCAGACGCGGCATGCAGTTCTACCATCGAGCCCCTGCTCCGCGGCCAGCCAGGGAGGAGAATCACACGCGATGCCTGGTGCGGGGCGCTCAGCGTTGACCTGAGAGTCGCATGGGACTGCTGGGGAGGAATGTGTCTTACGCTGGGCAAGGCGCGGGGAGCTGGCGCTGGCCTGGCTAATCCTTCCGGCTAGTCAACGACCTATGCTGCGCAGGCGTACTTCTCCATCATGACCGCCTAAGCATGGGAGCCAGCTCCCCGCCTTACGGGGAAGACGTCGGGCCCCTTGGCGCGGTCGAAGGTGCGGGCACTGTACCGGGCGTCGAGGTGCGGCGTCCCTGGTAGGTAGAGGCGTGCGCGCCGGACAGTGGTGTTCGCCCTCCCGGCACCAATTTCGGGCCAGGCAAGGTAGGTCCAGGCGGTGCTCCGATGCGGTGTACGTGCCGCTCAAGGCCGTCTAGGACCAGCTCTGTGGCTACTGTCTCGACAGTCTCCCGCTGAGGACCTCGAACATAGTCAGTCAAAATCTTCCTTCCGTTACCACAATTTATAGTGGTTACAACCCTGTAGTTCTTCCCCAGGTTGTGTTACGGGCGCACCTGACGCGAGCGGTCCGGCGGCGGGCGGGCCGGACGTGGCAACGGGCGCTAGCGCAACCGAAGCATCAGGCGGTGCGGCGGGTCGGCATGAACCTGGACCCCCTGGCGAGGTCGCGTATCTGCGGTTCGCCTCTGTAGTACAGGGGACTAACGAGGGGGGAACATGTCCAGGACAAACAAGCCCGGGACTGAACTTCACGTGGTGACGCGCGAGGAGGAGGCACCTGGCGTCGCCAAGGCGAAGATCCGGGCCGACCAGATCCGCGAAGGCATGCGGCTGGTCCGCAACACCCTGAAGTTGATTGCCGACGCCTACGCCGAGCGCGACTGGGAGACACTCGGCTACCCGGACTGGGACGCCTACGTCAACGCCGAATTCGACGCGGGCAAGGCACACATGACCGCCGACGCGCGCCGCGAGGCGGTGCAGGCGCTGCGGCTGGAAGGGATGTCGCAGCCAGCCATAGCGTCTGCGCTGAACACCAGCCAGAGCACCGTCGATCGTGATCTCGCGAATCCACAGGTTACCCAGATGGGTAACCAGCCTGACGTCCCGTCCAGCGATCTCAAGATCACTGGTGTGGACGGGAAGCGGCAGGCTGCGAAGAAGCGCGCCGCCGAGCCGAAGCACAACACGAAACTGTCCCCCGGCAAGGCACCTGGGCGGTCACAGCGGCCCGCCTCGAACCAGCCAGCCCCGACGACGACGACGGACAAGGGATTCTGGTACCGCGACTACCGGTATGCGGACGGGTGGACGGTCACCGACGAGTGGCAGGAAGAAGAACACTACACGCCCGATCCGCCGGGGCGGGAAGCGACGGAGCGGTTTCTGGCTGACTTGCGAGACGTCCCGCCAGGACGCGAGTCGCCGCTAGACAAGATGATCACCGATCTGGCCGAAGGAATAGTCAACGAGGTGCTGGGCCTCGAAGGGGACGTCCCCGATTTTGGCAGTGAGCAGTCTCTGCCGAACAACCGGGGGCTCAACTACGCGGACGTCGTCACGCTGGTAGCCATGGACCTCAGTGAGTCGTTCGAGAAGGTCATTGAGGACGAGATAACGGGGCTGCCCAAATACGTCAATCCCGAGCGACGCCAGGCGATTGCCGACGGGTGCGGCTCTTCTGGGGTGATGCAGTGTGAAGCGTTTTAGTGCGCTGGTTGCCGCTGTGTCCGGTTTGGCTGTGTCGGTGAGTGCGTGAAGGGCTCCTTCTCGTTACGTTCCTGGTTGTCTCACGACCAGAACGGAAAGAAGGAGCCCGATGCAAGGCTATGCGCCTGGTGGGGACGGGGCGTTCGCGGAGTCGAGGAAGTGCTTCGGGGAGCTTGAGGACTGGGCGGCGTCAGGGGAGGCGGCGGGGCTGCAGCATGCTGAGCTGGAGGAACAGCTAGAGGTGCGGGGCCGGGAGCTGCTGCGGCGGGTGTTCCAGGACCGGCTGGATGCGACGGCTGCGGCCGAGGAGCGGCGGCATGACGTGGCCGGGGAGGACGGGGTCGTCCGGACACGCGCGGAAAAAGGCAGGAAACGGCCGCTGATGACGAGGTTCGGGCAGGTCACGGTGTCGCGGATCGCCTACCGGTCGCCGGGCAGGAGCAACGTGTGCCCGTTGGATGCCATGCTGAACTTGCCGGAGGAAAAGCACTCCCACGGGCTCCGCAGGCTCGCCGCTATCGAGGCCGCGCGCGGCTCGATGGAGGCGGCAGGTGCCGCGATCACCCGCGCGACTGGCGTGACGATGGGAAAACGGCAGGTAGAGGAGCTGGCCCGCCGCTGCGCCGCGCATGTGGAGGCGTTTTACCTGTGGCGCGTGATCGAGTCGGCGCCGGACGGGTGCCCGCTGATCTTGACCTTCGACGGGAAGGGCATCGTGATGCTGCCCGAAGCGCTGCGGCCGGCCACCGCGAAGGCCGCGGCATCCGCGGAGAACAAGCTCGCGACCCGGCTGTCGCCCGGGGAGAAGAACGGCCGGAAGCGGATGGCCGAACTGGCCTGCGTCTATGACGCGGTCCCGGTCCCGCGCACGCCGGAGGATGTCATCAGCACTCCGGCGCAGAATCGGCGAAAGAGCAAAGCGCAGGCAGCGGAGCTGAAGGGCAAGACAAAGCCGCGGGAGCCGCAGGCAAGGGGCAAGTGGCTGACCGCCTCGGTCACCGATGACATCCCCGCAGTCATCGCCGCTGCCTTCGGTGAGGCCGAACGCCGCGACCCCGGTCATGACCGCGGATGGGCCGTCCTCATCGACGGCAACAACACCCAGATCGACGCCGTCACCGCCGAGGCAGCCAGCCGCGGCGTCACGGTCACGATCGTGATCGACTTCATCCACGTGCTGGAATACCTGTGGAAGGCAGCCTGGTCCTTCTACGACAAGGGCGAGCCGGAATCTGAGGAATGGGTCGCCGCCCAGGCCCGCAAGATCCTGCACGGCAAAACCCGCCAGGTCGCGGCCGGGATCCGCCGCCGCGCCACCACCTACGGCTACTCCGGCCCCGAGCGTGCCGGCGCCGACGAATGCGCTCGCTACCTGGAGAACAAGCAGGACTACCTCGACTACGCCACCGCGCTGAAGGAAGGCTGGCCCATCGCCACCGGGATCATCGAGGGTGCCTGCAGGCACATCGTAAAAGACAGAATGGACATCACAGGCGCGAGATGGGGGCTTGAAGGCGCCGAAGCCGTCCTGAAGCTGGCGGTGTCAACCGGTGGAAGCAAATTCGCTAAGCATCTCGACGAACACTTCGGCTGGCGTTCTGTAGCCAAGTATACGCCTCGGGCGGATGTTTAGTGAGTGAGACACGGAATTCAAGAACCCAGGATCGGAAGGGACCGGCGTCCCTTTCGGGATGTATTCCCGGATGAGCCCGTTCGTGTTCTCGTTCGTGCCCCGTTCCCACGGTGAATGCGGGTGGGCGAAATAGACATCGATCTTGGTGGCGAGGGAGAAGGCGGCATGATCGGCCATCTCTGACCCCTGATCCCAGGTGATCGACTTCACCAGCTGCGCCGGCAGATCCGTGACCTGATCGATCAGGGCCGAGCGCACCCGGTCGGCGGTGCGGCCGAACGGAAGCGGGACGATCGCGGTGAACCGGCTCGTGCGCTCGACCAGGGTCCCGGCCGCCGTTGCCCCGTTCTTCCCCACAATGAGATCACCCTCCCAATGCCCGGGCACCTGGCGATCGGCGACCTCGCCGGGACGGTCCTCGATCGAGCGCATCCCCACAATCCGGGCGCCAGGCGTCTTTGCCCGCCCGCGCGGCTTGCGCTGCTCACGGCCGGAACGCAGCTCGACGCCCAGGCGGGACAGCTCGCCCTTCGGCAACGCGTATATCCAGGTGTAAATCGCCTCGTGCGACACCACCTCCCCAGCCTGCCCGCAGGCCCGGTCGTACTTCAACCGGCCCGCCACCTGATCCGGGGAGAAGCCGCTGCGCAAACCGGACACCACATGGCAGCGCAGCACCGGATCAGCGTCCATCTTCCTGGCTTTTGGGCGGCATCGCTCCTTTTCCGCCCGCGACTGCGCCCGGTGCGCCCGGTACTTCTCCCGGCCGCCATTACGGGAGATCTCCCGGCATACCACCGACTCGTTACGCTCGATATGGGCCGCAATCTCCTTGTTCGTCAGGCGGACCGCCAGACAGCGCGATATCTCCTCACGATCTTCAAGCGTCAACGGCCGACGCTGTTCCCCCACGGACCCCTCCACAATCATCGGGTCCGCCGAGAATCTCAGCAAAGAAGATCACCGACAGGAAGACATCGGTACCTCCGGGAAGATCCCGCTCTCCCGAATAGCCCGATTGCCTTCACCCCTTGTGATCAAGGCTCCGTGCCCTCATCGCCACCGGCGACTTCGAGGACTACTGGCGCTTCCACCTCCGCCGCGAGCACGAACGCATCCACCACGCGAAATACCGCGAGACCTACGTCCTCGCAGCGTGACCAGCTCACCTCAAAAGAGCCGCACCCATTGCCGACGCCATCAAACGTAACCTGTGATCAGATCGTTATCTGACTGCTGACCCCTCTTGGGCGTTCGGGGATGCGCACGCCGCGACTCACGCTCGCTACAACTAGTGCCGGAAACTCTGAAACAATATGGGTAAGTCAGCAAGCACTATGGATAGGAAGTTGATCATGGCGAAACGGCTTGATACGTTCGTCCAGCGCCGGTCGAAGTATGACTGGGAGTCTCTCACTGACGGCCAGCCCTGGAGGTTAGCCAGCGGCACGGACTACACGGTGCCGAGTGAGAACTTCCAGAGGTACGCGCACAACTACGCCACCCGTCACGGACTCCGGGTGAGAACCAGCGCCGACGAAGATTCCGTCACCATCCAGTTCCAGACGAAAAACGTGGAGGCAGCATGAACGAACACATGGAGGTCCCATTACACGGGCCCAAGGCAGCGGGGCGGGTGACTCTGATTGATGCCGCCGACTACGACCGCGTTAACCCGACGTGGGGGACTTCGATTAGCCAGTGCCGCTGGGCTGTCCAGGAGAACACGCGTAAGGGGAAGGTTTACGGACCTTACGTGACCACCAACCTCTGGCGGAACGGAAAGTCGTACACCGTATACGTGCACGACTTCATTATGGGCTGCACTGGCGTTGACCACCGGAGCCGCGACACCCTAGACAACCGGCGTGCGAATCTCCGCGGCGCGACAAGCGAACAGAACTCCTGGAACCAGGGACCGAAGCAAGGAACATCGAAGTACAAGGGTGTTCACGGGCAACAGGGCAAGTGGCAGGCTAAGATCAGAATTGGCGGAGGTAAGAGACATTACCTCGGGATGTACGCTGACGAGGAAGACGCTGCATTGATCGTAGACGCGGCAGCCGTCAAGTATCACGGTGACTTCGCGTGGCTCACCTCCGAGCACTTCCCAGAACTGATGGGCCGGGCACTGCCAGACCTCCCTGCGCCGTGCATTACCTCGTCCAGGTACCGGGGCGTGGACTGGCACAACGGTAGCTGGCGTGCCAGAATCGTCATCGACGGGGGATCACGGTTCCTTGGTTACTACGTCGAAGAGATAGATGCCGCACGAGCTTACAATGCGGAAGCTATCCGGGTGCACGGCAGGCGAGCCAGGCTGAATGTCATTGACGAAGAGTTGATGGCAGCATGACCGCGCGTAACTGGGCGAGCTGGTGTAACGGGGACGTCTGGACGATAGAGCGGGGAGTCGACTTCACGATTCCGGCGCGCAGAATGCAGCAGTACGCACACGGCTACGCGGCGACGCACGACCTCAAGGTGCAGACGAGCGTCGTAGATGACGAGACGCTAGTCATGCAGTTCCGGCCAGCCGTAGAAGAGGCTGCTATCTAACAGCAAACCCCCCAGGCGATGGACCTGGGGGGAGCCGAGATGTCAAAGGTGGAGAGCCGATGACGACGAACACAACACGAGAGGCAATCTCATAACTTCTGCTATCACTATACTACCTGAAGGGCCGCTGTTACAGCAAGACCGCCTTTCCCCCGGCGGATTGCTTCGTACCCCGGCGGTGTCCCAGTGAGCCCCGTGCGGCGGCATGCTGTCAAGCCGCTTGAGATACCGCCGGAGACAACCGAGACCACCAGGCATGCGCTCGATCTTGGCTCGCGGCTCGCGGCAGCCGTTCTGCTAACTGGGCGGCCTGAGCTGGTGTGCGGGCGCGGTCCGGCTTGTGCGGCCTGACCGGCCGGGTGGCGTGGTCTGGTGCGCGGCTCCGCCCCGGTCGCCGGAGGGAGTCTTGCCAGGTGGGGCGGCACGCCCTCGCCCGGCGGCTAGCCCGAGCCCCGCCCAGGCCAGGTCGCCGACCGTCATGACGAGCCTGGACACAAGGGCCGCGACGAGCGCCGAGCCGCGCGGCATCACGGGTGCGAGCGCCGCGATCAGCGCGAGTTCACGCGGCCCCACGCCGCTCGGGAAGATCACGAGTAGGAAGCCGACCGACCAGGCGAGCGCGTACGCGCCGAGCGAGAGCAGGAGGACCCCGGCTCCGCGCCCGCTCACGTCCGCGACGAGCAGCCAGAGTTGCAGCCCGTAGCAGGCCCAGCCGAGCGCGGTCCAGCTCACGCACCGGATCAGGCCGGGCAGGGTGACGGGGCGTTCGAGCGGTGGCTGCCGGGCGAGCTTGAGCAGGAGGTCGAGCGCTGCGCCGAGCAGCGGCGGGTAGAGAGCGATGAGGAGCAACGGGGCGCAGGCAAGCAACCACCAGTAGTGCGTCGCGGCAGTGCCAGAGGTCAGGGGGAGGGCGATCGCGGCGACGATCAGGCCGGTGCAGAGCGTGACTGTGACGCTGACGGCCGTCGCGCTCGCCGAGCGCCTGCGCGGGACGTCGTACTCGCGGGCAAGCTCGATCTGCGCGGCGAGGGCCCAGACCATTCCGGGGACATATTTGCCGAGCTGTCCGACGAACATGATCCTCGCCGCGGGCCGCGGTCTAAGGGGCGAGCCGAGGTCGGCGAGGAGCGAGCGCCAGGCGAGCATCATGAAGCCGAGCCCGGCAATCGCGGCCAGGGTCGCCAAGACGACCGAATACCAGTGCAGGTCCCGCAGCGCCGTCGTCACCTCGGTGCGCTGTGCGGCGAGCCCGTACGCGCAAAAACCTAGGGCGAGGGCGACAAGGCAAAGCCGCACCCAAGGGCTCGTCCGCAGACGGGTCAGGTTGCGCAGACTAACCGGGTTGCGCAGGTGGCGCGGCACGCGGCAAGCCTACCGAGCGCCGTCGGGTAAGCGGGGCTGTCGCCGCTGGCAGGTGTTGTCGCTGGTGGTGTTGCCACCTGGTGGCCTGGCCTGGTGGGTGTCGCCGCAACTGATGGCGCTCGCGGGTGGTGGCGCCGACGGCCGATGGTGACGCCCAGGGGGTGGCGCCATGGTGGCATCGGGTGTGGTGCCATCGGGTGAAGACGGGTGTGGTGCCATCGGGTGGAGGCGGGTGTGGTGCCATCGGGTGGCGCCGGTTGGTGCTGGCGGGTCGGCTTTCCGGCGCCCTTGTGTCGGCGCGGCGGCCGACCGGTTCCCGATTTGCCTGTGGGCGCAGGCGCCCATAAAGTAAAGGCACTCGACGCGGGGTGGAGCAGTTCGGTAGCTCGCTGGGCTCATAACCCAGAGGTCGCGGGTTCAAATCCCGCCCCCGCTACCAGCGGAAACGCCCCTGGAGGGATACCCTCCAGGGGCGTTTTGCGTGTCCTTGTAACCCGATCTGTAACCATCGCGGCACTTGGCAGCCCCGCCCAGGCGCCGTGTCAGCCTGCGGACGCGCTGGTTCTCCGCCCGGTGGCGCTCACTCGTAGCCCTCGCTGGCGTCGCATCCTGGGCAGAGCCCGGTACCGGGCTGGGTGCCGAGGTAGGCCGTGCCGCAGCGCCCGCATGCCCAGCCCTCGCCAAAGATCAACCCGGCGACCTTCTCCGCCGCTTGCCGGTCGCGTCCCGTCGAGCGGTGCGTGTAGATCTGGAGCGTGTAGGCCATGTTCGAGTGCCCGATCCGGTCACTTACGATCTTCGGGTCTATCCCGGCATCGAGCGAGACGGTCGCGTATGTGTGCCTTACGTCGTGCAGCCGGATACGCGGGACCCCGGCCCGGTCGACCAGCCGGTTAAACCGGCGGGTGATGGTGTCGGGGTGAATCGGCCTTCCGTCTGGGTGGCAAAACAGCTTGCCTGAGTCGTGGTAACCGTAACCGAACGCCTGCCGCTCCTTGTCCAGCATCGCCAGATGGCGGCGCAGGTATGCCACGGTGAGCGCGTCGAGTGAGATCGTGCGCCGCCCGCTCTCGGTTTTTCCGTCCGACACTTCTGCCTTCCCATCTACCACGACTCGGGTGTCTGCGAGTTCCATCGTTGCTTTGCCGAGGTCCAGCAGCGCCCGCTCTGCCCCGGCGAGTTCTGACCGCCGCATCCCCGTTGTCGCCGCGAGCACCCACATACCGGCGTCGCGGTCCCGGGTAGCCACCTTGAGCCACGCCATCAGTTCGCCAGGTGTCCAGGTCGCCCCATGCGCACGCTTCCCGCTCCTGCTCTCCCGGGGCAGGCTCGCGTGCTCGGCAGGGTTGTATTCCAGATAGCGCCACGCGACCGCATCGCTCAGCGTCCGGTGCAGCATCCGGTGGACGTTCTTGACCGTCTTGGGTGCCAGACCTGGCGGTCTTGCGACGGGCAGCCTGCCCGCGCGGTATCTGAGCACGGCCCGGCGCGCTGCGTGGATGGAGACCTTGCAATGGCTGACCAGCTCTTTCGGCTTGGGGTCGGCCCCGTCACGCACTCGCCTCGCCCAGTATTCGTACATGACCACGTTGGAGTCTTGCTTGCACCGGCCCGCCTTCAGCAGGTGCCGGTAGAGAGCGTTCAGCGTTGGCACGTCAACGTCCTGCAACTTCTTCTGCCCGATCAGGGGCAGCACGTACGCGTCCTGGTAATCGGCATAGTTGACGTAGGTGGACGGCTTGATTGAGTGCTGGATCGCGGCCATCCATTCGGCCAGGAAGTCGGCAACGGTACGCTTCGCGGGTGCCACGCGCTGCCCCCGCTCATGGTCGGCTTTCGCCTTGACCGCTGCCTTCCACGCCTCGTCTTGCGTGGCGTATCCGCTCTGGTACTCCCACTGCCGGTCCCCGGTGAGCGGATCGCGTTCCAGCTCCAGCCGGTAGGCCCATTTCCGGCCCCGCTGATAGACCACCACGCCGGGCACGGGAGTACGTTTCCTGGCTGACGTGCTCATGCTGCGGTCCCTTCGCTGCCATCGAGCAGGGGACGGATTTTGGCGGTGATGACGTAGACTCGCCCGCCGAGCCGTTTGGTCGGCAGCTCCCCGGCCGCCGCGTAGCGGTACGCCGATGCCCGGCTGAGCCCGAGAATCTTGGCGGCACGGGGAACCGGGAGCAGCGCCGGAAGGTCATCGGTCGCGGTCGCGTGGTTGCTCACTTCGACTCCTTCTCAGAGTTGGCCAGGGGGTTGCCAGAGGGCGGCCAGGGTTGGGGGACACCCGGTTCCGGGGGTGTCCCCCAAGATCGGAAGCGTTTTCGCAGTTCAGCCCCGGTTCGGGGACACGGGGGACACCGGAATTGAAGAGCCAGAATCTGCTCATGTTCCCCGCCTAGCCCGGCGGCACGCTCCAAGGCAGATTCGGCTATCTCCACCGACGCGGGATACGTCCCGCTCCACAGCAAGGCCTGCGACAGAGTGCCAGCTGGCGTGGCGAGTGCTGCAAGCGCCGCCGTCGGCGCGGCAACGTCG
>CAWGAE010000014.1:0-256104 GCA_963820395.1 uncultured Actinomycetota bacterium
TCAAGGCGATCGTCCAGTCGGTGCAGAGCCCGGCGACCGGGTACTTCAACAATTTGAGCACCTGGACAATGCCGCAGATCATCAAGGCCCAGCGCCTGCAAGAGGCCTTCCAGCAGGTGCTCGACAACCCCGCCGCCGCGGAGGCGCTCCAGCACCCGGCGCTCAAGCCGCTGCTCGAGCAGGCCGCCGACTGAGCCGGTCCGGCCGCGGGGGCAAGAGCGAGGGGTCCCCGCGGGCGGCGCGTCAACGACTGCGGAGGGACGCACCATGACCAGCAACACCACCGGCAACCCGGCCAGCAACGCGGCAACGGAAGCCGGCAGCGCGCTCGAGCTCGGCGACATCCAGGCGGGCGCCCTGATGCCTCGGCCGAACCCGTACGCGGGCGCGTTCTGGGCGCTGCGGATCGACGACCGGCACGCCGGGCGGGAGCTGCTGCGGCGGCTGATCCCGCTGCTCGACCCGGTCGCCTCGTTCGACCCGGACAGGCCGGTCTCGCTCGCGGTGGGACTGAGCTTCACCGGGCTCGAGGCACTCGGCGTGCCGGCGGAGTCGCTGTCCAGCTTCCCTTCGGAGTTCCAGCAGGGCATGGCCGCTCGCGCGGATTACATCGGGGACGTCGGGGAGAACGCTCCGGAGAACTGGGAGAAACCGCTGGGTTCGAAGGACCTGCACCTGGTGGTGGCCGCGCTGGCCCGGGACACCGCCCTGATGGAAACACTGGTCACGCTGGCCGGCGACGCCGTTCGCGACCTACCCGGTGTCGCACCGATTTGGGCGCTGGACGTGCACGTGCCAGCGGACGGGCGCGAGCAGTTCGGCTTCAAGGACAGCATCAGCGAGCCGGCGGTCGAGGGCACCGGCATCCTCGGCTCCAACCCGCACGAGGCTCCGCTCAAGGCGGGCGAGTTCGTCCTGGGCTACGAAGACGAGACCGGCGAGCTGGCGCCGATGCCGCAGCCGGAGGTCCTGGGCCGCAACGGCACCTACGTGGCCTTCCGCAAGCTGCACCAGCGGGTGGCCGCCTTCCGGCAGTACCTGCGCGAGCAAGCCGCGGACCGCGCCGAGGAGGACTGGCTGGCGGCCAAGATGGTCGGGCGCTGGCCCAGTGGCGCGCCGCTGGCGCTGGCTCCGGACAAGGACGACCCCGCACTGGGCGCCGACCCCACCCGCAACAACGCCTTCATGTACGGCGACGACCCGCGGGGTCTCAACTGCCCGGTCGGTGCGCACGCCCGGCGGATGAACGCGCGCGACTCGGTCATCACCGGTCAGGTCCGGCTGCACCGCATGATCCGGCGCGGCACCAACTACGGCCCGTCGCTGCCCCCCGGCGTGCTGGACGACGACGGCGCCGACCGCGGTCTGATGTTCGCCTTCGTCGGCGCGCGCCTGGCCCGGCAGTTCGAGTTCGTCCAGCAGCAGTGGGTCAACGACGGCAAGTTCATCGGCGCGCCCGCCGAGCGGGATCCGCTGATCGGCGTGCAGGACGGCGGTGAGTTCACCATCCCGAAGCGTCCGATCCGCCGGCGCCTGCACGGGCTGCCCAATTTCGTGGTCAACCGGGGCGGCGAGTACTGCTTCATGCCCGGCCTGCGCGCGCTGCGCTGGCTCACCGATCTCGACACCTAAGAACCGATCTCGACACCTAAGGACAGGAGATTTGTCGTGGCTGACCACTTCTCCGGCCCGCGGGCCCTCGCCGACCCCGCATCCGACATCACCGACGTGTACGCCTTTCCCAGCCCGGAGCGGCCCGGTCATCTGGTGCTCGTCTTGGACGTGTTTCCCGCCGCGGCACCCACGGCCCTGTTCTCCGACGCGGTCACCTACCGCTTTCGCCTCCGGCCGGTGACGGCCACGGCGGCCGGTGGCAGACCGGCGTTCTCGGTGGGCGAGGACGAGTACGCCTTCGACGTCGCCTTCGACGCTCCGGTCCCGGGCGACGGCGGTAAGGGCCTGGTGCAGGCCGGCACCTGCACCACGCCCGGCGGGGCGGAGCTCGCGTTCCGGGTCGGCGACGAGAAGCCGCCCGAGGCGGACGGTCTGCGGATCTTCGCCGGGGCGCGACTGGATCCGTTCTTCATCGACCTGAAGGGCGTGCTGGCCACCGAGAAGCTGGAGCGGCTGGCGTTCCGGCCCGGGGCCGCCAACTCCCTGGACGGCGTGAACTGCCTGAGCATCGTCGTCGAACTCGACGTCGCGACGGTGCTCGGCCCCGACACCGGCCCGCTGCTGGGCGTCATCGGCGAGACCGTGACCTCCGGCGGACATCCGGTCCGGCTGGAGCGGATGGGCCGAGCGGAGATCAAGAACGTCATCATGCAGCCGAAGAAGTTCGATCCCGTCAACCGGGATCTTGAGATCCGCGACCTCTACAACGCTGAGGACGCCTTCAACCTGGGCCAGGACTACGTCGGTGCCTACCGTGCCCGGCTGAACGCCAATCTGGCCTTCTTCGATCGGCTGGACGGTAAGATCGACTGGCCGCCAGACGAGCAGGGCGTCCACCCTCTGACCGAGTTGCTGCTGGCGGACTTCCTCGTCGTGGACACGTCGAGACCGTTCTCCGACGGCGGCGACAGCGACCTCGAGATCGAGCGCGCCGTGCTCACGGGCCGCCCGCACACCACCTGCGGCGGCCGGTCCCCCTGGGACGACATCATCGACACGCTCTACACCCTGCTGGTCGGTGGCCTCGACGGGCCGCGGATCAGCGACGGCGTCGACCAGCCGACCCAGCCGACGGCCCGCAGCTTTCCTTACCTGGTTCCGCCCAACCCTGATCCGCCGGACCTGAAGACCGTGTTCGCCGCGCTGACCGCGCTGCCGGAGGAGGCAGCACCATCACCGGCCTGAGCGAGGCCATCACCGGCCTGGGCGAGGAAGACCGCGACGTGCCCACCACCAGCGGCGCCATCGCCGTGGCGAACCTGCAGGCCCAGCTGGATGGCCTGGTGATGTGGGCAGATCGGGCAGGATCAGGGCAAGCAGGACCGGCGACGACGGAACGGGCCCTGCTGGTCGATCTGCTCCTCCTGCGCGGGCACGTCCTGGGCCGCATCGCCGACTACGAGCAGGCCGCGGGCCTGGCCGAGCTGCTGGTGTGCGCCGCGCCGGACGACGGTGCGGCCTGGCTGGCCCGGGCCAGGACGCGAGCCACCTTCCATCGCTTCGCCGAGGCACTCGCCGACCTCGACGCCGCGGGGCGGTGCGGTGCGGACCGGGGCACGCTGGATGCGGAGCGGGCGGCGATCCTCCAGGCGGTAGGGTGCTACGCCGAGGCGCTCGTGCTGCGCCGGACCGCAGCGGAGCGCCGGCCCGACTTCACGACGTTGGGTGCGCTGGCCGTGCTCGAGGCTGAGCGCGGGGAAGCCGCCCAGGCGGAGCGCCTGTTCACCGAGGCGCGGCGCCGCTACCGGGGTGTCTCGCCGTTCCCGGTGGCCTCGCTCGACTTCCGGCGCGGACTGATGCGGCTCGGCCAGCGCGACCTGCACACGGCCCGTGCCTGGTTCGACGCCGCCGTGCAGCGGGTGCCGGCCTACGCTCCGGCGCTGGGTCACCGTGCCGAGGTCGACGCGGCCCTGGGTGCCCGTGACGCCGCCATCGACCGCCTGCGTCCCCTGGCGGCATCCAGCGACGACCCCGAGTACGCGGCCAGCCTCGCAAGCGTCCTCAGCGATGCCGGGCAGCCCCTGGAGGCCGAGCAATGGCGCATGAGCGCGGCGGCCCGCTACGACGGGCTGGTAGTGGGCCATCCGGAGGCCTTCGTCGATCACGCGGCCGAATTCTGGCTCACCGTGGGTGGTGATCGGCCGAAGGGGCTCCAGTTGGTCGTGCGCAATCACGTGCCGGTTCGACCCGCGCACTGGCCCTGCTCCACCGCGTCGTTCTGAGCGACTGGTGGCTTGCCGACCTCGGCACGTACATACGAGATCGAAAGGAAAGAGTGACGTGGCAGATCCGCATCGGCCGGGACTGAAAGTGGGTGCGAGGACGGAGTTCCTCGTCATCGGGGACGTCATACCGGGACACGAAGACGTGCTGCGCCAGGTTCTGAAGGAGCATATGGCCAACCCGCGTACTCAGCAGGCCATCGAACAGATCGGCACCTTGCATGAAGCGCGGTTCACGCTCTTGGACGGCGGCAAGCGGCTTTTGTTCTGCAGCACCTTCGATGGAACGTGGGATGCGTACATCGGCGACTTCGCCGCCACGGATATTGGACGGAACTTCGACGAGACCTGGGCGCACGTCCATGGGTACCCGGGCGTCAAGTCCCCCGACGTCAAGGACTGGTTCGCGGCGCACGAGGTGGAAGCGGGCAACTTTGTTTGCGCCTATCCTGAGCCGACGGTGAAGCAGGTCTGGAAGGCGCTGGCCGTGCAGCGGGCGTTCCAGCAGGTGCTGGACACCCCCGGCGCCGCCGAGGCGCTCCAGCAGCCGGCCCTGAAGCCGCTGCTGGACGTGGCGGCCGACTGAGCCTGCAAGTCGGAGATGCGGCCATGGACGACAGCTACGACCTGGTGGTGATCGGCGCTGGCCCGGCCGGGGAGGTCGCGGCCGAGCTCGCGGCCGCCTTCGGGCGCAAGGTGCTCATCGTCGAGCGGAACAAGCCCGGCGGGGTGGTCACGACCACCGGCGGCGCGCCCACCAAGGCGCTGCGCGAAGCTGCGCTCTACCTGACCGGCTACCGTCAGGAGGAGGTCTACGGCGTCCGGGCGGCAGCGCCGCTGGAGGTGGTGATGCCGATCCTGCGCGCCAGGGTCGAGCATGTGCGTGACGTGCTGCAGGAAGCCGCTGAACACCGGTTCGTCGTACGCGGCATTGCGTACTTTCAGGGAGTTGCCCAGCTAGACGCGGACCGTGCCGTCCACATCACCTCGCCTGACGGACCGGCGCGCGAGGTCGCGGCCCGCGCGGTCCTGGTGGCGACGGGGTCACGTCCGACGCGCTACCCGGGCGTTCCCTTCGACGATCCGGACGTCCACGACTCCGACGGGATCTACTCGCTTCGTACCGTCCCGAACGACATCGTCATCGTCGGTGGCGGCCCGATCGGCGTCGAGTTCGCCACAGTGTTCACCGCTTTGGGCATCCCGGCGACACTCATCAGCAATTCCGATCGCGTGCTGCCGGACATTGACGGCGAACTGGCCGGGCTGGTGGCCAACGAGTTCCAGCGGCGGGGAGTCCGGCTGGTTCTGGGCGCCGGCGCAGAGGGCGTGAGGCGCGTCGACGGCCAGGCTCACGGGGTCACGCTCTCGACCGGTACCGTCCTGGATGGGGACGCCGTTCTGTTCGCCGCTGGGCGTACGCCCAACACCGAAGGCCTCGGCCTCGGACAGGCCGGCGTGCGCCTGGACGCCCGCGGCCGGATCGTCGTCGACCGCTACTACCGGACCACCGCACCAGGGATCTACGCCGCCGGCGACGTGGTCAAACCAGGCCTCGCCTCCAACGCCATGCAGCAAGGACGCGCAGCAGCGGCCCACGCCTGCGGGCTCGTCTTCGGCGTGGAGATCGACCGGACCGCAAGTAGCGCCGTCTACGGCTTACCCGAAGCCGCCAGCGTCGGAGCGACCGAAGAACAGATCCAGGCCACCGGTATCCCCTACGCGGTGGGCCGCTGCGACCTGGCCAGCACCCCACGCGGGGCCATCGCCGGCCACGGCGGGCTACTGAAGCTGATCTTCCGCGCCGACGATCGCAAGCTGCTCGGCGTCCATTGCTTCGGCGACATCGCCTCCGAAGTAGTCGCCCTGGGCCACGCTGTCCTGCAACTTGGTGGCAGGGTCGAATTCTTCCTCACACTCGCGCTCAACACCCCCACCTACAGCTACGCCTACCACGACGCAACCGTCGACGGCTTGACCCGGCTTACCGAGGCAATGGGTCTCGCCGCCGACGCGCCCACCTCCCCCGCCGACACCGCATAGGCGGCGCGAAGGCCGCTCAGCGAGGCGCCGGAGGCCGTCGAGCGGCTGCGGCGCAAGGAAGGCAACCCGATCCGGCTGGTGCTGCAGCCGTGAGCGACCTCCGTCCGGCACGTGACGGCGGCTCACCCGCCCTCCGGTGAGGCTCAGGGCGGCAAGGCGACAAAAGGAAAGCATGTCATGCTCAAATCGCTAAGTACTGCCCTGATCCTGCGCGGCATTGTCGCCGTCGCCCTCGGGATAATAGCGCTGGTCTGGCCCAGGGCTAACCGTCCTCACGCTGGTGGTCCTGTTCGCCGTGAGCGCGTTCATCGCCGTCGGCGTGCAGGCCATCCTTGCCTTCAACAGCGCCGCCGGCGGGCACGTCGTCGGGCACCTGCTGCTCGGGCTGGCCGACCTGGCCGCCGCGGTCATCGCCCTGGCCTGGCCGGGGGGCCACCGCCCGCGTGCTGGTGCTGATCGTGGGCTGCTGGGCGGTCTTCGTCGGCGTGTTCGGGGTCTTCGTCGCCCTCCGTGCCAGCGAGCTGGCCCGATCGCGCGCACTGTTCATCCTGGGCGGGCTGGGCGCGGTGGCGTTCGGCGTATCGCTGTTCGCCCGCCCCGCCATGGGCGCGGTTGCCCGCCGGGGCGGCCACAGGCGGGCGGGGCCGGACGGGATCTTTGACCGGCGCGGTCGCGTCGGCCGATCCAGGTGCTCTGGTCGCAGGCGCCGAGCACCGCCTCGCTCTCGCCTGAGGTGAGGAAGCAAATCAGCGGGTGGTCGGCGCTTTGGCCGGGGATGGCCAGCACTCGCTGGATCGTGGCGGCGTGTTCGGGGGCTTGCAGGGCGGCGTAGCGGAACATTGAGCGGATTGCGGCCAGCCGGGCGTTGCGGGTTTGGGTGCTGTTGCCGCGCGCGGTCTTCAGATGCTGCAGGAACGGGGTGATCAGGTCGGCGTCGAGATGATCCAGGTCCAGCTGTGACGGCTCGATCCCCTTGTGCTGCCAGGCGAAGGTGAGCAGCAACCGGAAGGTGTCGCGGTAGGAGGCGATCGTATGCGGGCTGGAGCGGCGCTGGCTGATCAACCGGGTGGTGAAGAACCCCTGCAGGAGGGGCGCGAGGCTGGTCACGAGAGGTCCCTTCCGGATCCGGCCCCGTGTCAAGGGCGCGGCGGCAAGGCCCTGGTGCACGGCGCCAGACCGCGCCGCTGTGCCCATCGTTCATGTCCTGGACCGGGTTGCCATGGGGCCGCGAGCAGAACCGGGCGCTGCTGCACGCCCTCGAATGGCGGCTGCGAGGCCTGCCGGAGGGCTACCGGCCCCGCCAGGTCGGCTTTGGTGGGTCTCTTCTCCGTCCATGCCAGCGTGGACAAGGCAGCCGACAGTGCCGACCGCTCTCGGCGGATGGCCGCGCCAATGCCCGGGCGTCCATTCCCCCTCGCCGTGGCATGATCTCGGCTGGCCGAATCGAGGTCGTGCCTCCAGCACGGTAGCCACGTCCTCCAATGGCATGCCGAGACCGCGGAGCCGGTGGATCACCTGACCTCGGTGGCGTCGCAGTGCCGGTAGCCGTTCACCGGG
The DNA here is from genome assembly GCA_963820395.1 of uncultured Actinomycetota bacterium. GTDB lineage: Bacteria > Actinomycetota > Actinomycetes > Streptosporangiales > Streptosporangiaceae > DATFVJ01. The sequence goes on from CAWGAE010000014.1 coordinate 7,497, forward strand.
TCCATCGAGGCCGGTGGCAGCAAGCCAATGTCGTAGTAGTTTCTGCCGATGACCCTCGCTTTCGCAGCGACGGGGAGCCGTCCCACCGCGGTGCTAACGGGCCCGCGTCCACGTCATAGGGGCACGGTCCAGACTGATCCAGCTCGATCGGGCGACGGAGACCTACGACAGGGTTCCCGTCCGCCTCGAACAACGTCCTCTGATCGCAACGGCGGGCTTGTCCGCCGCGAGCTTGTGGGGTGGACTAAATGGGGAGCGGCGATCCGCCGCCTCACCGGCCACGGAAGAATGAGGGCAAGTGAGCAAGACCAAAGATATCCGCGAGGCAGTGGAAAAAGAGCTCGGCTTCGACCCGCTCGTCGACCCGGCAAACATCGTCGTCAAGAACATGAACGGGGAGGTAGCGCTCAACGGCACGGTGCCGGACTACCCGCAGTACCTGGAAGCGGCCGCGGCGGCGCAACGCGTCTCCGGCGTGACGAAAGTGCACAATCACCTGGAGGTCGTGCTGCCGCCAGGCGACCAGCGCGACGACCCGACTCTGACCACCGCGGCGGACACCGCGCTCGCGCAGAATATCGCCGTGCCGTACGGGGTCAAGGCGACCGTCAAAAACGGCAACCTCACGCTGACCGGCACCGTGAGCTACGGCTCGCAGCGGACCGCTGCCGAATCGGCCGTTGCCGGGCTGACCGGTGTCCGCCACCTTAAGGACGACATCGAGATCGAGAACGATGCGGATCCGGTCGATGCCACTCAGCTCATCCAGGACGCGCTGCACCGCCATGCGCTTGTTGCTGATGACAGCGATGTTGCTGTGGACGCCGAAGGGAAGGCACTGACGCTGACCGGCCACGTCCGCACCTTGGCGGAGCACGACGCGGTGATCAGCGCCGCCTGGATGGCCAACGGCGTCGCGGAAGTCCGCGACAACCTCTCCATCACCGGCTGACAGCCGTCACAATTTCACCAACCTGAAAAGCATGTGGACGGTCGGGCACTCCCGCGGCGGCCCCGGCTTGCCAAAGAGTCCGCCGTTGTGGCGGGGCTGGCCGCCCCGGACGTGCTCCTGGTCCCGGGTCGGACCGGGGACCGCCTCGATGGGCGCTGCACGGCGCCTTTCGTCCCTGCTTCGGGCCGCGCTGTACCGCTGGGGGGTGGATCGCCACCGACGCGAGCCTGCCCGCTCGCTGCTGATCCGCAAGCACCTCAAGACCGGCGAGCTGGCGTTCATGTACTGCCACGTGCCCAACACCGGCCCGCCGCCCTGGCCGTCCTGGTCGCCGTAGCGAGCCTGCGCTGGCCCGTGGGAGGAGGGCTTTGAGTTCGGGAAGGACTACTTCGGCCTGGACGAATCCCAGGTCCGGCCTGTAAATCGCGATCCTGCGGCACACCGTCCTGACCATGGCTGCCCTTGCCGTCTGCGCCATTGTCGCCGCTACCGGGCACACCGCCACCGATTCTCAGGCCCCGCCCCCGGCCAGCGGACACGACACGCCTCCCGCCGATCCCGGGCTGCAGCGCGGTAATGCTTTTCAGCCCGGCTATCACGCGGTGCCGGGCGTCGAGCAGGCGCAGCCCGCTGCCGGGCCGGGACCGGGCCAGGAACCCCGCGCCGATGCCGATTCGGCCCAGGGTACGGGCGACCTCGTCGTCCAGGTGGAGGGCGCGGGGCAGGGAGTGCGGCTCGGCGTGGCGCTCCAGCAGGGTGACCGGAATGCCGAAGCCGGCGAGCAGCAGGGCGGCGGTGCAGCCGACCGGGCCGGCGCCGACGACGAGGACGCGGTCCTGGCTGCCGGGATGGAGCTCGGCGCGATGGCGGTGGTTCATGGTGGTGGTCCCCTTCTCGGCAGTTTGCGGGCGGTTCGCGGGGGCTATGGCAGGCAGCGGATGCTGAGGGGGAATCCGGCCGCGGCCTCTTGCACCCGGCCGGGGTCCGCGCCGGTCACGGTGATGACAAGCCGTCCGTCCTCGTGCGCTGCGGCGGCACGGGCGTCCGGCAGGCCGGCGTCGGCCAGCGCCTCGGTGACGACGCGGACGGCGGCGTCGGCCGCCAGCGCGGGCTTGAAGTGCTTGCCCACCTCGGTCACGGGAATCGCGGTGACCGGATACATCCGCTTTGGGCGGGCGGCGGGCTCACCAATGGCGGTGCGGGCCCAGGCCATCAGTTCCGCCTCATCGAACTGGTCCGGGTCGATGACGTAGACCGCCGGGACCTCGCCGGAGTGCCGGTCGGGGCGGCCGACGGCCGCGGCAGCGGCGACGGCGGGGTGGCGGAGCAGCGCTTCCTCGATCACCCGGGGGTCGATATTGTGGCCCCCGCGGATGATGAGGTCCTTGGCCCGGCCGGTCACCCAGACCTCGCCAGTCCCCGGGTGAGCCGGGAGGGCATCGTGCCTGAAGGCTGGCTGAACACCGGTGACCTCGGCAGCGTCGACGCCGACGGCCTGCCGAACATCCACGCCTTCACCCGCGGCCTGGACCTGGACATCGACGCCGCCACCGCCGCCGTCACCCTGCCGTTCCACAATGGACGGACCGAGGGCGTGAACACCAAGACAAAAATGATCAAGCGGCAAATGTACGGCCGCGCCGGATTCACCCTCCTCCGCCACCGCATCCTGCTCAACTAAAACCACGCACCGTCACCACCAAAAGTGCGACAGAGCCAGAAATTCTGTGGGCGGGCGGTGATCTCCATTAGTTGAGGGTGATCCTGTCTCCGTAGTACAGGGTCAGCGCGTTGATGGCTTCCTTCCAGCCGGTAGTTCCGCCGGTCACGTTAACCCGGTTCTTCCGGGGCGTGGCTATGACCAGGTACAAGACCTTGAGCGCGGACTACTCGTCGGGGAAGTGGCCGCGGCGCCCCAGGGTTCGCCGGGTATGCGCAGGCGGGGCGGTTGCTCGGCCGTGCCCGGGGCGAGTTCTTCCGCCTGTGGCATGAGGGTGAGGCGCCTTCTAACCACTGGGGCTGCGACCGCCGCGCCTACCGCCGTGAGATCAGCGACCCGGCCGAGCTGGCCCGGCGAGCCCGGGACGCGGCCAAGGCCCGGGAGCGCAGGAAAGCACGGGCCGCCGCGTGACCGCCGCCATGGAGCACAGTCCTGCGTTCGGGCTGCTGATGATCGCGGTCCCAATCGAGATCGACCGGATGCGGCAGATGGGCGAGGACTACCGGCTAACCGTGGCGCGCAAGGCCGGCCAGTTCATCGCCGAGCACGGTGACAACCTGCTTTACCGCTCCACCGTGGCCCCGCTGTTCACCCGCACGCCGCGGGAAATGACCGACTGGCGCACCAGGCCGCCGGAGATGACGACCCCGACCAGGCTGTCGATCGCGCGGCCGACCCGGTCGCCGGCCTCGTGCACGAACTTGGCCGGCGGCAGCGACGGCACGTTCGTGAGGATCGGCCAGCGGTCGTTGTACAGATTGAAGATCGGCTCCACCGCGCACAGGTCCATGTGCGCCTCGAAGTAGGGGTCGAGCGTGCCGACGTCGCGCCAGTAGCCGGCATCCCGCTCGGTCGCGCCAGGGACCTTGTTGAGGGTGAAGTCATACGCCTGCGCGCAGCCGTTCCGCACCAGCATCGGGATGATGTTGCCGCCCATGTCATGCCGACTGGAATCGTTAGCGGCGTCCTTGCGCAGCGCGTCGACGAGCACGTCGGCGTCGAACACGTAGTTGCCCATCGAGGCGTAGGACTGCTCCGGGTTGCCCGGCATGGCCGGCGGGTCGGCGGGCTTCTCCAGGAACGCGTCCACCGTCCGGCCGTCCGGGCCGACGATGCCGAACGCGGAGGCCTCGCGCCGCGGCACCGGGATGGCGGCCACGGTCACCCCCGCCCCGTTGCTCACGTGCTGGTCGATCATCTGCTTCGGGTCCATCCGGTACGCGTGATCGGCGCCGAAGACGATCACGATGTCCGGCTTCTCGTCGTTGATCAGGTTCATTGACTGGTAGATCGCGTCGGCCGAGCCGGTGTACCAGTACGGGCCGAGCCGCTGCTGGGCCGGGACCGGGGTCACGTAGTTGCCGAGCAGGGCGCTCATCCGCCAGTGGTAGAGACGTGACGGTCCAGGCTATGGTTCTTGTACTGGGTCAGGACGCACATCTTGAGGATGCCGCCGTTGGCCAGGTTGGACAGGGCGAAGTCGATCAGCCGGTACGGGCCGCCGAACGGCACCGCCGGTTTAGCCCGGTCCGCGGTCAGCGGGCTGAGACAGGTCCCTGCTCCCCCGGCGGGGACGATGCCCAGGACTGAAGGCTGTGCCATGCCCGGTCCTCCTAAGCGGCTTGTGCCGCTTACTGTCATGCTCGCGCGGACCGGGCGGAACAGGGACGAGCTCTTCCTGGGAGGCCGCGGGAGCTTCCGGCTCCGGCGGGGACGGCGCGGTGGCCTGCCAGATCTCCTTGACCAGCACCTGCAGCGCGCCGGCTGTCGGGATGGCCAGCAGCGCCGCGACGAAACCGCCGAATATGCCGCCGATCAGGCTGCCGATCGAGGCGCCGACCAGCACCGCGGTGAACACGAGCAGCGGGTTGATCCGCACCGTCTTGCTCATGACCACCGGATTCAGGACGTGGTTCTCGATCTGGGTGTAGACGAGGAACACGATCGCGGTGACGATGCCCGCGGTGAAGCTATGGATGAACGCGAACAGCACGGTGGGGATTCCGGCCAGGGCTCCGCCGATCATCGGCAGGAAGTCCACCAGCGCGACCCACAGGCCCCACAGGAGCGGGAACGGCACGCCGACGATCAGCAGCGTCACGAACACCACGATCCCGGCGATGAGCGAGGTCAGCAGGTCGCCGAACATGTACCCGGTGACGGTCCGGCTGATCTCGGCCGCGATCCGGGTGACCGTGGCCTTGCGGCCCGGGGTCATCTGGTCGAGCGTCCAGTTCCACATCTTCGGGCCCTCGAGGAGCAGGAGCAGGACCAGAACGAAGATCGTGAACAGCTCGACCATCAGGGAGACCGCACCCGTGCCGAGGGTCAGGGCCGGCTTGCTGAGCGACTGGGCGTAGCCGACCAGCTTGGGCGTGTTCCGCTGCACCCAGCTCTGGATGTGGTACTTGGTCACGAGGTGGCCGATCCAGCCTCTGCCGTGCTGCGCGCTGGCGATGTAGCTGGGCATCCGGTCCGCCAGGTGGGTGATCCCGGTCCCCAGCGGGACGCCGAACGCGACGGCCAGGCCGATGAAGGCCAGCGCGGCCCAGAGCGTCACGATCGTCACGGCGAGGCCCCGGCGCGGGACCCGCCGCTGCACTTTAACCACGACCGGATTGAGCAGCATCGCGACGAACCCCGCCACGAGGAACAGCAGCACGATGTCCCGCAGCCGGTAGATCAGCTTGCCGGCCAGGTAGGTGGCGACGACCACCCCGACCGTGACCAGGATGGTCCGCAGCGGGACGTGCCGCTGGTTGGCGGCTTGTAACAGGCGCGCTAGCCGGCCTCGCGGCGGCGGCTCATAGCTCACATGACCAGCATGCCAGGTCCGGCCGCTGACTTACTATTTGCTTCCTCCCTTGCTTTGCACGGAGCGGTCAGCCCGTGCGCGGCGCATGCCTTCGCAGCTCGCCCAGGACATGCGCACGGCCGAGGGCCTGGCCGCCCTGCGCGCCATCGCCGAGACGCAGCTGTCGCCGGCCGGGCAGCTGCAGGTCGCCACGGCCCTGGACATGCTCACCGCGCTCGACGGCCACCTCGATGCCGTGCGGCGCCTGCTGCTGGAGGCGGCCCGGCACCTGACGGCAGGTAGAGCCCGGCCGGCCGTGATGAGCGGAAGGGTCGACGTATGGGTAAACATGGACACTACTCGTTACCTTGGGATCCGCTGCTGATCATGGCGATAAGTCACCGGGAGTCGTTCGGGCCGGACCCTGTTCGGCGTCAAGGACGACATGCCGGATGCCGGCCAGCGCGCCGCGATGACCGCTGCCAAGCGGCTGATCTACGCGGGGCTCGTCCGCGCACGCCCGGAACTGCCGGGCGGCCGGGCCGGCGTTCTGGTCGACGAGCGCTACGGCCAGCCGGTCATCGATGCGGCGCACGCCGACCGCGTCGTACTGGCCCTGCCGGTGGAACGCAGCGGCCGGGACTGGTTCGAACTGGAATGGGGCCAGCAATGGCTGGAGCACGTCACCTCCGATCGCCCGGACTTCGCGAAAGTACTCATCCGCGATAACCCGGCCTTCCCCCGCGGGGATCGTGAGCGGCAGCTGCACGCACCGCGGGAAGTCAGCGACGCGCTTCACCGGATCGGAGTGCCGCTGCTCTACGAACTGCTGGTACCAGCCACCGATGGCCAGCTGGCCCACGTCGGCGGGAGTGCCAGCGCCTACGACCGCGACCTACGGCCGGGCCTGGTGATCCGGGTGATCGCCGACAACCAGGCCGTGGGGTCTGGAAGGTCGAAGGCCTGGAGACGGCGGACGCCGCGCGGGCCGTCGTGGCCCAGATCCGGGCCGGCGGGCGCGACCATGTCGGCGCGATCGTGCTCGGGCGCGATGCTCCTACCGCGCGACTGGACCACTGGCTCGTGGTGGCCGCGCCGGTCGACGGCTTCATGGGGGTTTGCCATCGGCCGCAGCATCTGGGAAGAACCGATCGCCGACCACATCGGCGGCAAGGTCGGCGAGGAGGAGACCGCCGACCGGATCGCAGGGCGCTACCTGGGCTTTGCCCGCCAGTACTGCGCGGCCGCGGGACAAGGCTCAGCGGAAGGGACCAGAGATGGGAATCTTCGGCGACGGCCGCGGCCAGCCAGCGAGCGGGCGCACCGCGGTGAAAAGGCCCAGGCCTGTGGCGGGCGGAGGATGGCAGGTGCCGTGCGACAGGTGCCACGTGGCATCGGCAAAGGTCGAGATGATCACTCGCGCGGGCTCGGTCTTCTTGTGCTCCCACCATCACACGATGCACCGCAACGCAATCCTGCCGGCCGGGTACCAGGTCCGGGACGGCCTCTCGCCGGGCCAGTGACCGGACGGCGGTAGGCCCCCATAAGCTCAGATCTATATGACGAGAGCCGACATCGCCTTTACCGCCGTGCGGTTGCGGTGTGGACTGGTTTGCGAGTGGCAAATCCGCCGTCTGGCCCGCCACCGGCACAGGCTGCGTTGAACCATCCGTCGGATGACCCGAGATTAAGGAGATGTTGTGGCCGACAAGAAGCCCATGGTGGTCTACGCCGCAGGTTACGAGAGCCTCTCGTCCGCTGAGGCAGACCTGGATGCCATCGAGCAGCTGCACAAGGACAAGGTGATCGGCGAGGTCGACGCGGCGGTGATCGACAAGGAGAACGGCAAACCCCACGTTGCCAAACGGCTGGATCGCCCGCGCGTCCGTGTCATCCCTGAATGGTTCGGCGGCGGGACCCTGCCGCGCAAGGAGCTTCACGAGATGGCCGAGCAACTCACCGCCAGCCAGGCAGGGCTGATCGCGGTGGGCGAGCCGACGATCGAAAAGGCACTCGACAAGGCGCTCACGAAAGCCGATAAGATAGTGAAGCGCAACGTGGATGCCACGACCGACGAAATCACCAGCGAGCTGCAGGCAGCGCTCAAGAGCTAGGGACCAGTGGGGGGCGTCGCCTCCCCGTACCGGGCCGCGACCTCGATCGTCACCTTCACCTCCGAGGGCAGCGTCAGCACCGGGGGCTCGGCGTAGGTGCCGAGCCTCGGTGCGCCGCCTCCTGGCAGCTGCCCAGGCCGGTTCCGGCACGGCAAGCGCCCCGCTGACCAGGCGCGACCCAGCCCGCGCGGTTACCCGGGCACAGCCGTCATGAGCCGGGCCGGTCGCGATCGGGTGGCGAGGCTGGCCGCCGGAACAGCACCGGACGCACCAACTCGCCCCAGCGGTGCATAAGGTCCGGCCCGAGCGGAACACCGGTCAGCCGCGGCATGTAGTGCAGGAACGAAAAATTGAGGCGATAGGCGAGTACCCCATCGGTGGGGAGCTGATCACCTGCCACGGCGCCCGGCCTGGGCAGATCATGGTACGGCGCGGTCCGCAACGGCTTGTCGGCCTGTGCCAGGTACCTGACCTGGATGCCGTCGCAGGCCGGGAGGGCGGTGGGGCGACGGGCCGAGTTGGACGCGAAGACCACCGCGCGCACCGACGGGACCGCTTTGACCTCGTCGAGGATACGCGCCACTCCCTGGTCCAGGGGCTTCTGGCCGCTGTGCCAGTACGTGACCAGCGGTTCCACGTCGAAGATGATCGTCCTGACCGACAGTTCCCTGGCCTTGGCGAACAGGTCAGCCTCCGTGGTAACGCGTGCATAGCCGCTTCTCACCGGATCCCGCCTCTCCGCCAGGCGCCCGTTACCGCGTGATGCTGCCGCATGTGCATGTGAGCTTCTCCCCTATGCATTCGATGTAGTGCACCGGTCTGGCCGGTCACCAATAGCCAGTATCGATCGCCGGGTAGCCGACGGTTGTTGGCCTCAGCGCAGGAATGGCGATCCACTTGAAGCACGGGCCATGCCACAGGGGAAAGATGTCATCATAGATTCTCCCAGCTTCAGCGGAACGGCGAGCAGCGACGACACGCACGTCCTGTTCGGGCAGACGATGGCGTACGTCGCGGCCACGGCCGGGTTCTTCGCGCTCGGCGCCTACCTGGCCCGTGATCTTTCCTACGGCTGAGCCTTCGTGGGGTTCATCGCGGCCCTTGCCTGCCTGATCTGCATGAACTTCACGCGTGCCCGCGCGGCGGCGATCGGCCCGGCGACCCGCCAGAACAGGGCCTCGAACAGCTCGGCGGGGATCTTTTCCCGGCGCCGGGTGAGCGCCTCGGTGCGCGGCACGTGCCAGGGCCGCGCCCACAGCAGGTGCTCCAGCAGCCCGGCCGCCCGGCGGATCACCTCGGTGACATCGGCGTCGGGGAGCAGGGTCATCGCCAGCACCAGCCGGACCGCCAGCGCGGCCGGCAGCAGCCGGCGCCGCTGCTCCGCCCAGCCGAAGTCTTCGATCAGCTCGCCGATCTCCTCATCGGGAAGGTGGGCCTCCAGCACGCCCAGGGTGACATGATCAGGCAACCACCCGCCTGCCCGCACCTCGCCGCCCCGGCGGACCACCGCCGGGGCCACGGTGACCTGGTGGCAGAACACCAGCGGCTCGCCCGGCACCACCGGGCCGGCCGCTGCCGCGCGGGCGATCAGGGCACTGGCCCCTCCCCGGCCGGGCCGGATCAGGTCAGCGGGCCGTACCGCGACCATCCCGGCTGGCGTACCGCTGCCGTCACCGGGCGCGGGGCTAGCGCCGACGGGCAAAGTCCGGTAGAACTCCATGCACGGCTCCTGACAGGGACGGGATTCAGACACCAGTCCTCATACCAGGAGCCGCATCGCATCCAGCCGGTAACCGCCCGCGACACGCCGAACGACTTCAAAACCAGGACAACACTCTCTGCAGCCCCAACCGATGCCAGGCGCAACATCCCAGGTCAGGGTGAGGCCAGGGCTCCAAAGCCCTTAAGTCGATGGCGTTGGCCTCAACGCCGGATGATGCGGTGCGTCAGTACCGTGAGAAGTTGCAGACGGCAGCTGGCTTCGACATCCTTGCGGACGCACCAGTTAGCGCAATTCCTGTACCGCCGTGGTCGTGACCAGCTGCTTAGAAGGTCGTCGGCCCGCACGTGGCGAGCTGGTCCTTCCCAGCTCGGGTGCCGTGTTGGCCTCGCCGCCGACATGCTGCCCGTGAGTTCCCTCGGTTTACCGCCCTATCGGGCACGCAACGGGCACGCGCTTACTTCGGGGAGCATCTGATCCGTAGGAGTAGGCAGATCGTCCAGGGCCGTCCGTCGCGGTCCGTATGCTGGGCCTGCCGGCGTCGCGGGCGGATTCCAGCCATCGTCGCAACACTGGCCTCTGATGGCCCGGATGGTATCGGCTTTAACGGATCACGGTGCGAGCCAGGTCGATGAGGGGGGTTTCGGCGTGTCGTGCCCAGGCCTGGAGGGCGGCGGCGAGGGCAAGGGCGCTGCCGTAGAGGACGTGCTGGCCGCCTTGACGGGCGATGAGCGAGTCGAGCGATCCGAAGGCGCGTCCCTTGCGGGCCAGGGTGAGGATGTCGATGGCGGCGCGCTCACCGGTCCAGTTCCCGGCAGGCAGGCAGGTCATCGTGGCCAGGCCCGCCGGGGCGCCGGTGTCGTGCCCGGCCAGCCACTGGTCGAGCAGGCCGAGGGCAATGCCGGTGCAGGCGGCGACCGTCGGGACGGAGCCGTCAGGGGATTCAGGCTGGGCTTGGTCCAGGACTCCTGCGGCGAGCCGGGTATCGCCGTCAGCGATGGCCTCGGCGGCTAGCCGCAAGGTGACGGCGGCTAGTTCGCGGGCCTGCCCGGCGGGAGTGAACAGCGCCATGTTGTGCCGCTCCATCGCGCGGTTCAGTGCCCGTCGCAGCGTCTCCAGGTCGGGCACGTCGATGTTGTCCACGTCGATGCCTTCCTCCGCCAGCAGCGGCGCCAGCTCCCGCAGCAGGTCGCTGGCCATGCCCGGCTTGAACTGGATCCCGGGCGGCCCGGCGGGCGGTTCCGGGGAGCGGCGTCGCATGTCTGGCACGCGGACCATCATCGCAGGCCCGCCGCTGGCGGGGACGTCACGGGTTCACAGGCCGGACCGCGCGGCGGGCGTGTCCCAGCCCAGTGTCTTGCGCGGCCTGCTGTTCAGCTCGGCCGCCACGGCGGCCAGGTCGTCCAGCCCGTGCGTGCGCAAATCGCTTCCCTTGGGGAAGTACTGGCGGAGCAGCCCGTTGGTGTTCTCGTTGGATGGCCGCTGCCACGGGCTGGCCTTGTCGCAGAAGTACACCGGCATACCCAGCGCGGCGCTGATCTCGGTGTGCAGCGCCATCTCCTTGCCCTGGTCCCAGGTCAGCGACCGGCGCAGCCGCGGCGGGAGAGCGGACATGGCGGCGATCAGCGCGTCGCGGACCGCCTCGGCGGTGTGCCGTCCGGGCAGGTACAGCAAGATCGTGTACCTCGACGCCCGGTCCACCAGGGTGCCGATCGCGGACCGGTTGGACGCCCCGGTGATCAGGTCGCCTTCCCAGTGCCCAGGTTCCTCGCGGCCGGCCGCCCCGGCGGGCCGCTGATCAAGCATGGTCATCGCGGTGATCCCGTTCGACCGGCGCTCGCCAGGCCGGCGATGCGGCCTGCGCCGCCGCCGGCGCGTGCGCAGCACCCGGGCCGGCAGCCCGCGGGACAGCCCACCCAGTTCGGGACGGTAGACCGCCTGATAGATCGTCTCGTGCACGACATGCCGCGCCGGCTCATCCGGGAACTCGCGGCGCAGCGCCTGGCTGACCTGCTCCGGGCTCCACCGTTTCTCCAGCCGCTCCAGCACGAACTGCCGCAGCGCCGGATCAGCGGCGATCTTGCCCGGCCGCGGCCGGGCAAGCCGCCGCACAGCCAGCTTGTGCGCAGTGAACGGCCGGTACTGGCCGCTGTCCGGATCCTGGTTCCGGCGCAGTTCCCGGCTGATCGTCGACGGACTGCGGCCCGTCTGCTCCGCGATCGCCCGGACACCATGTCCCGCCTGGCGCAGATCGGCGATCCGCACCCTCTCCTGCTCAGACAGGTACCGGTCCGAGATCTCCCTGACACGCCTGCCCGCCCCCGCGGCAACCACGGGAGCATAATGCAGCTTCCGGCCGTCACGAGTCGTGATCGTGCGGCCGTGTCGCCACCGTTTCCCGGTCCGCCGGTTGATCCCGACGATCCGGCACGCCTCAGAACTGCTCAACCCCTGCGCGATCAGCCGCGCATACTGCTCCCGCTTCTCGACCTGCGGCAACGCCCCCGGTCCCCGCTGTCCCATCGCAACCCCCGAACCTGTCGAGTGTTGCGACGACTGCTAGAAACTGCCGCCGTTGGAAAAGGGTCAGTTTTCGGCCGACGTTGACAGGGCCGATATTCCAGAGTTGTCCGCGGGGGACAGGCGTTGTCCAGCGGCTTGGCAGCAGTATTGGCAGCAGTCGCGGCAGTCGTGGCATCGATCCCGGCTATCTCCTTCCTCTGGTAACTGCGCCGTGACCGCCCGCACCTTGCAGGGGATGGCCCGACAGCGCGTCCGGTCCGGGCAGGCTCCCGCCTGGCCCTTGTCTTCTGACCGGAGTGTCGCAGAGGCTCCGGGATCAAGCGTGACTTCTCGTGTACGTTTACCAGGCACTTCCCGCCTGTGCTCGTTGTCCTGCGGCCACAGTCACGCGTGAGGCTGGAGGGGCGGCACGCACACTCAGCGGGCCATCCCCGGATGGGAGCCCGACCAGGACTCTTGCACCTTCCGCCCGGATGCCGACCGCTCTATTTCTCCAGCCTGCACTATCAGCTTGGGAATCGGATCGATCATGCCTGACGAAGCCGTTGAGCAGCCGACTCTGGAGACCTGCAGTAGCCGTGATTGATTCCTCATGACCTTGGTTACTTGCACGCTCATTGCACGACGGTCTTCAGCGACCGCCGCCAGCCAAGCCTCCCCGGTGGCATGACCATGCCTGTCCCCTGCCAGAACCTCGCGTTGTCAGCATCCGCAATTATCAGCCCCCAGCCGGGGACGCACCGGCAGGGCAGGTACGCCATGACCAGGCAAAGGCCCGGAGACAGCCGTCCGATTGGTTACGCTCACCTCGATGAGGGAAGATGACGAGGTCGCTGCGGGCAGCGGCGCGGCCCGTGACGAGCGGGGCAGGGATCCATCGCGCGTCCTGGCGCTGACCGACGCGGTTTTCGCCATCATCATCACGCTGCTCGTGCTCGACATACACGTGCCGGAACTCAGCGCGCACGAAACCCTTCAGTCTGCCATCTCGGCGCTGCGGCCCAGCTTCACCAGCTTCGTGCTCGCCTTCATCGTGGCCGCGATGCAATGGGTCGGCCACCGGGACCTGTTCACGTTGATCAGGTACACCGACCGCGGCATTGTCTGGCTCAATCTGCTCGGCCTGTTCACGGTGTGCCTGCTGCCGTTCGGCGCCGCGCTGCTCGCCCGCTATCACAGCAACCCGCAGGCGTTGCGCCTCTTCGGCCTGATCGTGATGGCCACGGCCCTGGCCCGGACCGCCATCTGGGCCTACGCGACGCACCGGCCGTCCCTGGTGCATGAGCCGCTCGACCGGGCCTCGATCCGGTCGGGGCTGGCGCTGTCCGCCTTTCCCGTGCTCATATACGTCATCGCGTTCGCGATCGCCAAGATCTCGCCGGAGGCCTGCCTCATCCTCTACCTCTCCGCGCCCGTCTTGTACTTCATCGCGATCACGCTGCTGCGCTGGCTGGCTCCGCGCACGTCGGCCGAGCGTTACTTCACCTAGCCACATGACCGGGCGCGCCTCGCGGTTCGCCTGGCATCCGGGGCCGATCGGCGCCCTGGCGCGGGCTGAAGGCCCGTCGTAGCCGAGGTAGCGGCGTGGACGGTGGCTGATCGTGGTTAGCGGCTGGCGGACGGCTAGACCCGTATATGCCGGTCAGCGTGCCTTGCTTCGCCGGGCTGCGCGGATCGAGCTGGACAATGGGGGCGATGAAGACGGCAAGGCCGCAGCCCCGGTGCGTGCCGGGTAAGCTGGCTGACCCCTGATGGTCGAGCGTCGGGGTCAGCGCGCGCTCGGCCGGGCCTCCCAAGGCAGCGGCCGAGCGCTGGCGCTGACCAGCGGCGCGCGCAGCGCGCCGCCTTGATCTAGATACGGGCTAATTCGGCAACGCGGACCAAGAGATCGACGGGTTCCGCTTGTCACAGCGGCACCGGTCCGCCTTCGCCGGGTCGGCCCGAAGGGGCCGCACGCCCGGCGACGGTTGGGCTCCCTGAAGCACGTCGCCGGACACGTACGCCGCCAGCAGGAACGGGTCCCCGGGCGGCCAGCCTTTGACCGACTCGCACGCCTCGGCCAGGGCCTGGAGTTTCGCGATGGCTCGCCGGTACCGCATGACCCCATGATGGCGCGGCTGGCTACCCTGAGACGACTCGATCTCAAGGAGCCCAGGTGATGGCCGGCAGCCTCGAACGCCGGGTCGCGGCCGCGGCGGATGCTGCGCTGGACCGCAACCGCTTCGTCGCACCGATCGACGTGCTGACCGCACTTGGCTGGCTCCAGGCGGAACACGCCGAGGCCTGGAGGCGCCGACGTGCCCCCTACCTTGAGCGGGCCACCGTGGCAAGCCTCGGAAAGCTGAGCAGAACCCTGCGCATCCTGCGGCGCTGGGCGGAACAGGGCGGGCTCCAGCCACGCGAGACGGTCTACGTCTCATGGACCAAAAGCCGCCACCCGCTAAGCTTCACCAAGACGGGCGACGAGAACCTGGAGCGCGCCTACCGTACACACTGGATCTCACCCGAACTGGTGGCAGCCAAAAAACGACGCCAAACGGCAGAGACCTCGGCCAGGTGACACACCGGCCGACCTCGTGTCCGCGGCCCGCTCCTGACCCGCGTGCCGGCGACCCTGGATGACCGCGCACCCGGCTGCAGCTGGGCCATCTCGCTAGCCGCCCGGCCCGAGATGCGCAACCGCAGGCGCGCCACTGCGCGTCAGCCGTCCGGAGTATGCCATGGATCTTCCCGAACGGGCTGTCGCAGCGTCGTCCCCGCGATCAGAGCCAGCAGCGCAACACATCCGGTCCTCGTCCACCTGATCCGCCGGTCCGCCCGCCCGCTCACCGCTGCGCCCCGAGCGCGAACTCACCAGACACGACACATTGGGATTTGGGTGCAGTCCCCCCTCGGACACGAACCGGTCGCCTATGTCATCCCTGTCGGTTGCCTGGCTGACCAGTACCTTCCGCTCACCAGGATGAAAGGTCAGGTGGAGGCCGAGACCAGCGTAGATCTTCGCCTTCCGCTGCGGGTCGGTGTGGGTGAGCACGTGGACCATGTCGCCCAGCGCCAACATCATCTTGGCCAGTTCGTGTTGGTCCACTTGTCGTCTGCGCGACTGGCCCGCCCGCCGAAGCCGGCTCTCCGCTTCAGACTTGGCTGTCTGCACGTCTTTGATCCAGGTGGCCACGACAGCCGGGTCGGCGCCCGCTTCCAGTGCCGCCCGGTGCCTCGCCAGCTTGCGGTCCGCCTCGGCGATCTCGCGCCGGGCCGCGGCCAGCCTCTCTTCTTCGAGCGGCGCGGGTCGCTGCGCGGCCGCGAGCGCGTCCAGCGTCCGATCGATGCGCTCAGGTTCGAATAGCCTGCCCAGCCACTGGTCCAGGCGCGGGACGATATGGTCTTCGCGCAAGTAGACGTTACGCGGGTGACTTACCTTGTTGGCCAGTGCGTACTCCTCCGGGAACCGGCAGCGATAGTAAGCGGCGCTGTTGATCCAGTGGGCCTGCATGCGGCGGTCACAGGCACCGCAGAACAGCAGCCCCCGCAGCTGGTAGATCTTGGGCGTGCGCTTCCTGGTCTGGCTGGTGTGGCGGCCACCCCGACCCGACAGGATCTGCTGCGCCAGCATGAAGTCATCGGACGACACGACCGGCGGGTGCACCGTGTCGTCAGACCAGATCCACTCCTGGCGGGAGTTCCAGCGCAGCTTGGTGACGTGGCCGAGGGCGACGTCGTTGATGTCGAGGAGGACCTCGTCCTTGCGCTGCCGGTTCCAGACCTGCCTGCCGGTGTACCTCGGGTTCGTCGGGATGGCCCGCACCGCGCTTTTGGACCAGGCGATGCCGCTGCGGTGACTATTGCGGGCGCGGTCGTGGGCCGACGGCGACGGGATGCTGTCCCGGGTGAGACCTTCCGCAATCGTGAACAGACCTCGCTCGGTGAGGAACTCGGAGAAGATCCGGGCGACCACCGGCGCAGCGACCGGGTCGAGCTCCAGTCGGCGCAGGCGGCGCCCGTCGGCCGCCTTGGCAGGGTTGGGGTGCGGACCAGCGTCTGCGATTACATAACCGTACGGCGGTGGCCCGCCAAGGAAGCGGCCCTCCACCTGAGCCTGCGCGGACATGGCCGCCCGCACCCGGATCTTGACACGCTGGCGTTCCCCCTTGCTCATCCCGCCGAACACCCGCCCAGCCGACCACGGGGGCTGGCCCCGGAGCCGTAGAGGTCCGGGACCAGCACCTGGTAATCACCGGTCAGCCGGCGCTGGAGCGCTTGCCATTGGCGGCCCGAACTGGCCGCTTGCGTGAAGGCACACGACGCTGGTGGCGGCTTGTGTGCCCGGCTCGCGGCGTGCCTGCCCGCCACGCCGCGCCAAGGCGGCCCGATCCCGCAGGCCCCGGACCCGTTCCGCCTCCAGGGCCCGCGGGTGGTGACGGTGCATCGTGTCCTCCTCGGCAGTGAATCGCTAGGGGTTGGGCCCGCTGGCGGGCTGGATGTTCTGG
The DNA here is from genome assembly GCA_963820395.1 of uncultured Actinomycetota bacterium. GTDB lineage: Bacteria > Actinomycetota > Actinomycetes > Streptosporangiales > Streptosporangiaceae > DATFVJ01. The sequence goes on from CAWGAE010000014.1 coordinate 23,807, forward strand.
TTGATATGGAAGGTATTGTCCGGGTCGTAACGGTGCTTGATCTGGGCCAGCCGGTCGTAGTTGCCGCGGTAGGACGCTTTGATGCGGTCCTGGCCTTCGCTCATCATGAAGTTGATGTAGCCGCCGCCAGCCGAGGTCGGGTGCAGCGCCTGCCAGTAGTCCCGCGCCCATTGCGAGATGAGGCCGGCGTTGGCCGGGTCCGGGTCGACGCCGACGATGACGCCTGCCCAGCCGCCGTCCCGGTAGGCGAAGGCCGTCGCGTCGGCGGGCGCGCGGCTGACTGCGCCGTCGATGGGGTACAGGTGCATGGTGGAGTGCCCGGTCGGCAGCTGCGCACCGTGCTTGACGTGCACATCGATCGCCGCGTCGGAGATCTCGTTGAAGAAGTCCGCCCGCCAGTACCACTGCAGCCCGGCCGGGTACAGGGCATCGAACGCGCTCTGCAGCACGCTGAACGGCATCGGCTGCAGTCCGGCCAGCAGCGGCGATCCATACGTCTTGACCGGCTCGAGCACCTCGTCAGCCCGGTCATGCGGCCCGGTGTAGCACCAGACGATGCCGCACGCCTTTCGGCCCCACAGCGCCTCGGGGAACGGCGGCGCGGGCGGTATGGTCATCAGCGCGATGAAGCCGCTCAGCTCCTCCGGCAGCGAGGGCAGCAATTCCCGGTACCAGCGCATCACCTCGGGGGTGTCGGCGAGGTCGTACAGGACCGGGCCGCCGATGACCGTGCCGTGATCACCGATGTCGTGGCAGCGGAAGGTGAACGAGGTGACGATGCCGAAGTTCCCGCCCCCACCCCGCAGGGCCCAGAACAGGTCGCTGTGGGAGTCCTCACTGGCCGTCACGAACGTCCCGTCCGCGAGGACCACGTCGGCGGCAAGCAGGTTGTCGACCGTGAGGCCGAAGCGCCGGGAGAGGTAGCCGATGCCACCTCCGAGCGTCAGGCCAGCCACGCCGGTCGATGCCAGAAAGCCGGAGGGAGTGGCCATGCCAAACGCCACGGTCGCGTGGTCCACGTCCCCCCAGGTGCATCCGGCGTCGACACGGACGGTGTGATTATCCGGGCTGACCGTGGTGCTGCGCAGCAAAGAAAGGTCGATGACCAGCGCGCCGTCCCCCACCCCGAGGCCGGCCGCGTTGTGGCCGCCACCCCGGACGGCGATCTCGACACCGCGCTCGCGTGCGAACCGCACGCAGGTGATGACGTCGGCGGCGTCGCGGCAGGCCGCGATAGCGGCCGGGTGCTTGTCGATCATGGCGTTGTAGACGGCGCGTGCCTGGTCATACCCGGGATCTCCGGGCATGACCAGGTCACCGCGTACGGTGGCGGCCAGCTGTTCGTACGGAGCGGCGGTAGCGGCGGCTGATGTAGTCATGTCGTCCCCTCCAGGCGCGTCGTTTGAAGCCGGTGCACCGAAGGTAAGAACCGCGGCGTTCGCGCAGCGTTCGGGCGCATGCACCTGCGTTATGCCGCCGGGAGAACGCCTGGGGCGGAAAGACGAACGCCTCGCTCTTCGAGGTCACCCTGGCAGCGCCGCAGCAGCGCGGCACTGCCGTGCTCCGACGCCAGCTGCGCGGCGGAGCGCAGGCGCGAGGGAGCTGCTTCCTCGTCGTCGTATGCCGCGCGCATCCGTATCACCTCAGGCAGCCACCACACACGTCGTGAGCATGCGCGGCGGCCAGCGCGGCGTCAACAAGGATCGCCCGGGCGGCGCCGGGCTGGCTGCCTGCCAGCAGCAGGTCGGCGAGCAGCGACATCCAGTACGGCATGCGCGCGAACGCGCCCTCCGACTTGAGGTTTTCGATACAAGGCGGGCCAGGTCGATCCCTGGCTCGCCCGTTCGGGACAACCCGTCGAGAATCAGCGCCCACTCGCGGTAGCAGGCGAAGCCATACCGGCCGCACAGCTCGCGCAACTCGCCGACGGTGTCCCTCAGCTCGGACATGTCATGGCGCATCTGGTAGGTGATGCTGCCGTAGGACAGCGCCACTGCCAAGTTGTACGGGTCGCCGATTGCCCAGGCCAGCTTGATGGCTTCACGGCAGGCGGTCAAAGCGTCGCCGTCGTGGCCCAGCAGCCAGTGCGCATGTGCGGCCCAGGCCGTGGCATGCACATCAGGCCGCGTGCCTATGCTCAGCAACGCTGAACCGCTCGACAGCTTGGCGGCAAGCTCCAGATGACCCAGCCCTTTGGCGGCATCCCCAGGCTGACGGCCGACCCCGGCAACGCGAGCGACCCGAAGGCCTGGCGGCTGCCCTAGATAGGAGGCAGGGAGCTCTTTGATGCTGGAGGGCGACCAGGGAGAGCCGGGGCAGTCCCGACAGGGCCACGGGACCGCCTGGGCAAGAGTCAGTGCCGGAAGGGAACTTGAGTAGATTCACTGCACCTGACTTGAGGGGCCCTCTCCCCGTGCCTCGAGTCCACGGAGAGAGGCAGCATTCGCCCCTGGAGCTGCCGCCTCCGGCGGCCGCCCGGCGCCCAGCCGCTCGTGGGCGAGGAGAGTTTGGACGAGCTGGATAGCGATCGAGCCCTCTCCCACCGCGGACGCCACACGCTTGACCGAAGAGTGCCGCACGTCTCCAGCTCCGAGCACGCCGGGCATGCTTGTCTCGAGCGGGTACGGTCGGCGCTGCAGCGGCCAGTTGCATTCGTCCGGGAACTCCTCGCCCGTGAGCAGGAACCCCCTCGCGTTTCTTGCGATCTCTGGGGGCAGCCAGTCGGTGTGGGGATGGGCTCCGATCAACACGAACAGTGCGTCGGCGGCGACAGTCTCCTGTTCGCCCGTGCCGCTCTCGCGCAGCACCAGCCGCTGCAGACGGCCTTCGCCGCCTCCACCGACCACTGCAGTGCCGGTGCGCACATCCACATTTGGCGTGGCCTGGATTCCTCGGACGAGGTAGTCGGACATCCCGGCCTTGAGTGACTGCGCATGCACGAGGAGGACGACCCGCCTCGCGTACCGCGCAAGGTGCAGGGCCGCCTGACCGGCGGAGTTTCCGCTACCAACAACGTAGGCCTCCTTGCCGCTCACCGCAGGGGCCTCGGAGACCGGGCCGCCGTAAAAGACGCCCGCGCCGTTCAAGGCCTCCAGCGCGGGTACACCCAAGCAACGGTAGGTGGCGCCGGTGGAAAGGATCACCGTTCTGGCGGTCACCCGCCGACCGCCCTCAAGTGAGACATTTAGCAAGTGTCCTGAGCGCGCGAGCGCGGTCGCTCGATGCATAAACACGAAGCTCGCCCCGAACACAGACGCCTGCTCGTAGGCCTGCTCGGCAAGCCGGCTACCGCTCACACCCTTGGGGAAGCCCAGGTAATTGCGGATGAGCGAGCTCGACCTGGCTTGTCCACCGATTCCGCCTTCGTCGACCACGAGGACGCGCAGCCCTTCGGCGCCACCGTAGACGGCCGCCGACAGACCCGCCGGGCCTGCGCCGACGATGGCCACGTCGTAGGTACCCTCGTCGAAGTCGCCCGGGGCCCCGGCAGCCTCCGCGATTTCGGCATTGGAGGGGTCGCTGAAGACCCGGCCGCCGGGAAGGATCATGAGCGGGAGCTTCGCGTGGGGGTCCGCCTTGGCGAGGAACCCGCGGCCCTCATCCGAGTCCGCCAGGCAGAAGGCGTGCGGGGCCGCACAGCGTGCGAAGACCTCCCTGAGCTCATAGGCTCTGCCCGACCAGGCCTCGCCGACGATATGGACGGTGTGCGGCACGATGCACCGCCCGGTCGCCCACTCGAGGAGAAAACTCGATACGGCCTGGTGGAAAACCTCATCCGGCGAGCCTGCTGGCCTGACCACGTAGTAATCGGCGCCCCCGAACGCGATCGAGGCTCGTACCGCGTCTGCGCTCGACTTGTCTGCCCAGACATCCAACGGAACCAACAGCGCGCGCTTCGCGTGCGGGTGGAGCTCACGTACACGCTCAAGCAGCCCACCGGGGGCCATAGCCGACCGCGGCATCTCCGCGAGCACCAGCGCGACATCCTCTCCCGCGTGCGCCAGTTCCGTCAGCTTCTGCAGCGCCACGCCTGGATCGCCCAGACACATGACGCGATAGTCATGGGCATAGCGTTGCCTCAGCTGAGTCTCGACAACACCGAGGGCATCCCGGCCCTCGTCGACGGCGAGTACGATGGAAAGAGGCAACTTTTCGAAACTCTAGCCTAAGTACTTGTTTTGAACCTCCGCCGGGGCGGGCGAGGCGGCGGGTCGTGAGGGTGATCATGGCCGAGCAGATGGCGGCCTCGTGGTTGGCGGGAAGGTGTTCATAGTCGCGGGTGCAGCGGCGAGGCCGCCATGCGGCCCGAACACCAACCTCAGCCCCCGCCCGCGCGCTGTCAACCCGGGATGACGTCGACCAGCGGTATGACGAGCTGACCTCGGCTGGCTACGTGGGCCGCCAGCCACCGTTCGGCGCCTTCTGGGGCGCGTGGTGATGTGGGGCGGATGAGCCCGATCGGCGAATCACGTCGCACCGGGCCGCCCGAGAGTCCCCGGATGCCCAGTTCTGTATAGCAGGCGCCTAGTGCGGCATCGGCCCAGCTACCGCGCCGAACGGCGGGACTGTGCGCCCACGCTCGGCGCGCGAGGTCACGCTCCGTGATAGGGCCTGCCGTCCCGTGGCTGTCGTCAGTCGTCAGTTGCAACCGCGATAGGGGCGAGTGCATGCCGAGGGCCGCCGGCCGGGGAGCATTGGCACAAGGAGACCCTGGTGAATCGCCCGGTCGGCGGCAGAAGCGGATATTCAGCCCCGGATCGGCGATGCATAAACATACAGGTCGGGCGGCAAGCGCGTCGGACGATAACCAGGGCTGCCGGCCTGCCGACGACGCGAAGGCCTCTTGATAACCGCGCGCAGTCCCGCCGATATGGACGGCCGACAGGATCTTGCGGTCATCAGCCGAGGTGTACATATCCGGCGTTTCTGGGCGATGATCCGCCACCTATTGCGAGCTTACGATACGGCCTAAGAGCGTTCTCCGTCAGCCGCCTGCGGTACCGCTCCCGCCTATCCGTCAGGAACCGGCCGGCCACCTCAGCGGTCAGGGCGGCTGGCTCCAGATGCTCATAGCCGAGCCAGCGACTCAGATGAGCCATCAGCTGCATCAGTTCCGCCGCCGGCGCCCGAGCATAACCTCGCTGACCCAGCTCACCGCAGAAACCACCCGCATGCGGTGCCAACGGCCCCGTCACCACCACACGCGATGGATCACGCACATACACGATCACCCTTCCTGTCTGGACTCATCACTCCAGACAGGGCACCACGCCGATCAGGAGGTTGCCCGCGCGCCGGATTATCCCGCGCACCCCCCCGGTACCAAAATCCCTCTGCCTGGTACCACGAACGCAAACTCGGGATAACCAGGACCGCGGATAATACGAGACAATCCCACAACGTTCCCGAACCATGATCCACTAGGCCATGATCGACAACATGGGCGGCTCGTCGGCGAATCCACTCAAACCTGGCGCAACGACCCCACCGGAACCGGCGAACCATTCGTGACCTAGATCAGATGCCCTCTAACGACGCCGCAGGCTTCGCGTCATGCTACGGACCGCACCGTCGCTCCCCCTTGTAGGGCTTTTGACACTGGGCTTCGGCCCGGCCCGTTTCCAGACCGAGCCGCCAGCCTGCTGCTACCGGGTCTCCTGGCAGCTACCCGGGCCGGACTTCCACCGGCAGGCGACGACGAGCTTACGAACAAAAGATCGGCCGCTCAGTACACAGCCTCACCTCCTGCTCTGCTGGGCGCACGAATGATCAGGGTTAACGTTCAGTGAGATTGCTGAGGTGTTTCATTCGACGAAGTACTTGCTCGGCGATTAGGCTAGGATATATATCTTTCGGATGAAGGAGAGAGATGCGCTATATTATAGAGAAAGACGTGTTCGAGAAGGCGCCAGAGTTTGTACGGGCCGTGGTGCTGATTAGCGGTGCGACTAACTCGAAGCCGACTCCTGAGTTGGAACAGAAACTGCGTCAGCGCCTGTCCATAATCGCCACTGACGACGAGCTGTCGCCTGGCGACAGGCGAATCGAGGCATGGACTAATGTATATCGCCAGTTCCCTTCGCCGCGAGGGGAGCGTGTCCGGCCGTCGATCGGGAGTCTAATTCGGCGGATCCAGCGGGGTGGAGCGGACAAGATCCCGTTCATTTCTCCCCTCGTAGCGATCTCAAACCTCGTTTCTCTCACCTATATCGTGCCTAGCGGTCTCATCGACGGAGAACGTGCGCAAGGAGACCTTATACTGGGCGCAGCCGCAGGCCGGGAGACATTCGTGCCTTTCGGTCGGGATGAACCGGCGAAGATCGGGCCAGGCGAGATTATTTACTACGACAGTGTGACAGAGGTAGTCATGTGCAGGGCCTGGAACAGCCAAGGTGGCCAGGCAACTGCCATCCAGCCAACAACTACCCGGGCGGTTCTTGACATCGATTGTCTTCTTTCGGTGATTCCGATCAGCAAGCTAGAGGAGGCCACAGAATTTGCCTCAGCGTTGGCTGGCGAGTTCTGTGATGCACAGACGCGCGCCTTCTTTCTAAGCCGGTCCACACCAGAGGTCGAGTTCGAATTCTAGGTCGCTAGCCCTGATCATTCATGCCGGGCATGCCGTTGGCTGACGTGACAGCCGGGCCGCGTTATGGATCTTGATTTTAGGTTCCAGGTACGACAAGAGCGCGGCTGACGGGCCGGTGGCCGAGGTTCCACGGGCCCCGGGATTGTCCTTCCTTGACCGGGATGACCCGATGCGGTCAGGGTGCTTGCGGCAGAGCGCTGATGCGGGTCCAGGCGGTCACGATGGCGTCGGCCCAGGGCCAGTTTCCCGGGATTTGCAGCCTCCGCCGCCGGCCGCCGCGGACCAGGCGGGCAGCGGCGTGCAAGATCTTGTAGCGGAGGGTTTTCGGCTCGGCGCGGGCGAGCGGGCCGTCGAGGGCTATCAGCCGCAGCCAGGCCAGCAGGGTGGCGGCGATCAGTGAGACTGACAGCCACGCGGCGTTGATCGCGAAGGACTCGGGGAAATGGCCGATGCCGGTGTCCCGGGACGCCGTGGGGATGGTCTGTATTCGCACGCTGCGTGATCTGGCCGCCGCAGCCGGCCAGCGGGGCACCGAGATGACTGTCGTCTTCGACGCCGGGCAGAACTCCGAAGCCAGCTTCGCGCTGCTGGCGGGCACGAAGCTGCACTACGTGGGGTCGGTGCCCGCCAGTGACTGCCGTGACCTGCTCGCCGTGCCCGCGTCCGCCCGAGCCGTCGTTGATGAGGACCGGTTCGGCCAGCTGACCGCCTATGACACCCGCCGCGTCATCTACCGCACCGAGCGCCGGGCGATCTTGACCCATTCCCCCGAGCTCCACGCCCATCAGGCCCGCGGCTTCGACGGCACCACGCTGGCCAAGGCCACCAGGCAGCTCGGCGAGCTGGCCGCCACCTTGGCCCGCGGCAAGACCCGGCGGGCCCGCGACAAGGCCGGGGCCGAGATCGGCAAGATCACCCATGACGCCTGGGTGCGCCGGATCATCACCGGGCAGCTATCCGGCGACAAGCCCAAGGACCTCCGCCTGGCCTAGAGCATCAACCAGGACGCGCGCGCCGCCCTGGAAGAGGAGATCCTCGGCAAGCACGTGCTGATCACCGACCACGACGACTGGCCCACCGCCGACGTCATCGCCGGCTACCGGTCCCAGTCCGAAGCCGAGTTCTCCTTCCGCCAGATGAAAGACCCGCACGCGGTGTCGTTCTCCCCGATGTTCCACTGGACCGAGCACAGCATCCGCGTCCACGTCCTTACTGCGCCTGCAGGCCCAGCGCGCCGGGCTGCGCATGTCAGTCCGCGAGCTGCTGACCCAGCTCGCCGGCATCGGCGAGACCATCTTGATCTACCCCGCCGGACGAGGCAGGCCCAAAGCCCGCCGGATGCTCACCGAGACCACCGGCACCCAGGACAAACTCATCCAGGTATTCCAGCTGGACCGCTACGCCCCCGCCGTTGGGTCATAGCCGCCAGCAGCGCCGCAAACCCATCCTCACCAGGCGGAACGCCCTGGCAAGAAGCATGATCATTGGAAACTCGGGCTAGGCCACGGTCGGCTTGCGAGCCTCGACACGTCGGGCGCCCGGTCAAGGGAATGGCAGCTAAAACGAGGACGGGGGTGAGGCGAACCCTCTTGGGTCCGTAGACCCCTGAGCCTGCCTCTTTAAATGCTGTCGGCGCTGGCGCGGCTGCTTCCGGCGGCGTAGCGCGCCCACCGCCTTATGACACCGGGCACCTTGCTGGGCTGGCACCATCGGCTGGTCAGCAGGAAATGGACCTATCCGGGACAGCCGGGCCGGCAGATCAGGCGATGGTGACGCTGATCGGACGCGGCCAGGAGAACCCGCGATGGGAGTACCGGTGGGTACAAGGCGAACTGGCGCGGCGGGTACCGGATCGGGACCTCGACGGTGCAGCGGATCTTGCGCAGGGAACGGATCGGCCCCGCGCCGCGTCGAAGCCGTTATCCACGACAACTCTTACGGACCGGCGGCTGGGCGCTTCGCGGACCGGCGCCGCCGCCGCGTGCACAGGGGTTGGCTCGTGTCAGCCCGCGCAGCCGTTAAGTGCTGGCCCGGGGGGACCCCCCCGGAACACCCCCGTCGGTGTGCTGGCCCAGGGGACGACCCCTGGGATCCCCCCGTGGACCCGCTGGTGGTTCGCGCCGCGTCAGCCGTCAAGGATCACGTACGTCCCAGGCGGTATCCGCCGGGGGAGCCGCTGAAGATGTTGTGGCGCCGGTGGACAGCCTGCAGCAAGCCGATGCCGATCATGTTGGCGAGCGTCGCGGTTCCGCCGTAGGAGACGAAGGGTAGCGGCACACCGCTGACCGGGGTGATCCCGACGGTCATCCCGATGTTGATGAATGCCTGCACCGCGAACCAGCAGGCAACACCGGCGGCGATCAGGGCGCCGAACTGGCTGTCCGCGTGCACCGCGATCCGCAGCGTCCGCGCGAGGACCACGCCGAGCAGTGCGATGATCACGATCGCGCCGATGAAGCCGAGTTCCTCGCCGGCGACGGTGAAGATGAAGTCGGTCTGCTGCTCGGGGACGAAGTGGCCGGCGGTCTGGGCGCCGTGGAACAGGCCCTGCCCGAACATCCCGCCGGACCCAATCGTGATCAGCGCCTGGCTGGCGTTGTAGCCGGAGCCGCTGGGGTTGGCTGTCGGGTGGACGAAGGCGGTGATCCGCTGGATCTGGTACCCCTTGAGCAGATGCAGCTGCCACACAACCAGGGCGGTCGCGACCGTGATAAGCAGCAGGGCGGCGATCCATCGCAGCCGGATGCCCGAGACCACGACCATGCCCAAGATCACCACGGCCATCACGATGGCGACGCTGAGGTCGGGCTGTAGCATCACCAGGCCGAGCGCCGGTAGCGACACGGCGATCGCCAGGGCGAGATCGCGGCCGCGGGGCGCCTCGTCGCCGTCGCGCAACTCGCCGAGCACCAGGGCGAGCACCAGGATGAGCGTGACCTTGGCGAACTCCGAGGGCTCGATCTCGAAGCCGCCGCCAATCACGATCCATGATCGCGCACCGTTGATGGTCGAGCCGATCGGCGTCAGCACGGCGACCAGGCCAAGGCAGGCGAGCAGGTAGCCGATCGGCGCGTAGGCGCGCAGCAGCCGGTAATCGAGCATGCTGACCGCGGCGAGCAGTACCAGCCCGATGACGACGTTGAGCAGCTGCTTCTTCAGGAACGCCTGGGGGTCACCACCCGCCTGCAGCAATTGCGGTCTGGTAGCCGACCAGATCAGCAGCGTGGACAGCACGGTCAGCCCCAGCACGGCGCCGTTCAGCACCCAGTCCAGGCTCCGCACCGGCGATCCACGCGTGGCGGCGCGGGCGAGCAGCGAACGCCGGCCACCGAACGAACCGGTGCCGGGCGTGCGGAGCGCGGGCCGCACAGCTTCGAGCCGGTGGTAGCCCGCGCGTGGAAACCGCTTGCTACCCGAGCCTGTTGACCGAAAGCCGGAAAGCATCACGAACCGCCCTGGTAGCCCGGTGGCGGGGAGATCGTCCCGTCACCTTGGATCACGGGCAGGGCCGAGGGGCGCTCGCCGTTCCGGTACGCGGCCTTGTGTCCTTCAAGACCGTAGATCCCATCCCAGATCTGCCGCGCGGCCGGCGCGGAGACGTCCGCGCCCTCACCCGAGTGCGGGACCATGACGATCACCACGTACTTCGGGTTGCCCAGCCGCCCGAAATGAGGATGTCAACGACAGCGGCCGGGTGCCTGTCAATCATGAAGTTGTCGACGCGCCGCGCAGCGACCCAGTCGCGCAGCGAGGTCGTAAGCGTCACGGTGTCCCTCCCTGTGAGGTGCCGGGGCAGACGGCCGCCCGCCGGTCCATCTCCCGGCAGTACAGCGCCGGTGAGTGCAGGCGAGCTGGGGACCATGTGCAGATGGCGTGTAGGTCCCTGCGGTTCTTTGGGTAGCTGGCAACTTCAGCCGGCCTGCTTGCTGGACCGGCCCGGCGCCTCCACACGATCTTCACACCGAGGACGTCGAGCCTTCACGCCGTCCCGCTTTCCTGGAAACCGGTCCCAGGCCGGTGGCCACGGACGACCAGACACGATGAAGCCGTGCGTCCGGCCGACGCGATTGCTCGGACGCGGCCATCGCCGGGCGCAGGCGGCAGTAGCAGGAGTACCCGCTCCGCTGGGCTGCCCGGCCGCCTGGGCCGTTCGCCCGCTGGGAAGGACCGGTCACGGCTCGAGGAGATCACCCATGGACTGGATACGCCCCAGATGTCACACCCGCGGCAGCCAAACGCGGGATCGCCGTCGCGCCGGCCATTCTGCGTGATACCCGTCGCCACAACCGCAGCCGGGCCACTGGGCGAGCGCCCTCAGCAGAAACTGGCCATCCTTCACACGATCATCACAGCGGCTTCACGCGTCTTGCGCTCCGGCGCGCTCTCCTTAACGACAGAAAGGCGCAGACGGAAGGCGGGCCGAGGTGAACGCTGCCGATCTGTTCGTGCTCGCGCCGTGGCTGCTGTTCGGCGCCGGCCTCGGGGTGATCGGCTATCGGCTGTTTCACCCTCGGGTCACATCCCACCGGCGCCGCCGTCAGATCCGATGACCAGCGCCCCTGGCTGGGCCTGGGCGGCGCGGCCGGGCTGGTGATCTGCTGTCTGCTCACCATGATCTGCTCGCGAGCAGACGAGGGTCCGGACTGTCACGCGCGGTGCTGGTCAGCGCCGCGTGGGTCGGCGCGGGAATCGCCTTCGGGCTCGTCATCGCCGCGACACAGGGCGGCGGGGCGGGCCAGGAGTACTTCGCCGCGTACCTGATCGAGAAGGCGCTCAGCGTCGACAACCTCTTCATCTTCGCGGTGCTGTTCCGCGCGTTCGCCGTACCGGCCGCCAGCCAGCACCGCGTGCTGTTTTTCGGCGTCATCGGCGCACTCGTGCTGCGCGGCGGCTTCATCACCGCCGGAGCGGCACTGATTCACCAGCTGAGCTGGGCCTTCTACATCTTCGGGGCGGTCCTGCTCGCCGCCGCCATCCGGATGCCCCGCGGCGGCCCGCAGGCCGACCCGGCGGGTGGGTTGGTGCTGCGCGGCCTCCGCAAGATCATGCCGGTCACCGAGGAGCAGGATGGCACGCGGTTCCTCACCCGCCGTGCCGGGAAACTTGCCGCGACGCCGCTGCTGGTGGCGCTCATCGCGATCGAGACGACGGACGTGATCTTCGCGATCGACTCGATTCCCGCGGCCTTCGGGGTGACGACCGACGTGTTCATCGTCTTCACCTCCAACGCGTTCGCCATCCTCGGCCTGCGCGCGCTGTACTTCGTGCTGGCAGGAGCGATGGAGCGCTTCGCCTACCTGAGCCAGGGCCTGGCAGTGCTGCTCGCCTTCATCGGGGCGAAAATGATCTTCTCGCCGGTGTGGCACCTGCCGACCGTGGTGAGTCTCGGCGGCGTCATTGTGATCATCGTGAGCGCGATCCTGCTGAGTGTCTGGAAGCGGCGCCGTGCTGCGGCCCCCGCGTCCGTATCCGGCTCCGGCTAGGCCGGCGGCCCGACCCCAGTCCACGGTTCCGCTCCGGTCCAAGGGTCCGGACCAGTCAACGGATCCGTTCCGGCCAAGAATTGGGCGCGGCCCTCCCCGCAGGCCAGCACTCACGCCCAGCCATCCCTGCTCCTTCCCCAGCCGATGTGAGGCGGTCTCAAATCGCCCGGCGGCGCCTGATGTCGCGGATGTCGCTGCCGTCGATGCGATGCTGCCGCGGGACCTCGGTGTCGACGACTAACGGACTTACGCGCAGCTCGCATGTGAGCGATAGCGTCAAGATCGGTGAAGGCGAGCGTCTGCCGGTCACTCGCGGGATCCGGCAGCGCCCAGAACTGGTGCGATGTGTCAGCCCGGGGCGAACTTGGGCTTCGCACGCAGTTCATACTCGGCGTTCGGCACGCCCCCCGATACGAATGACAATGCTGAATTGACGATCGCTGCGACCGTTAGTTACGTACAGTCCGGCGCATAAGTATACGAGCTCACAACGCCCTCTATTCGGCATGTGCGGTCGATCCGGAACACCCGTCGCGGCTCGCCCACGTGCCGAACGACCTGATGTGTGCGGCCAACCGCGTCCAGCACCGAACCGCTGATTCCGCACATATCGGCGGCTCGGCGCGCGCCTGATCGCTTCGGATCGGTAACGCCTTGTGCTGGCGGTTTGCTGTAAACATTCACCACCCCCGGTTCGACGGCTGGTTTCGTTAACGGTGGGTGACTGCCGTCCCCGGCGGTGATCTTTGCCGGGCTGGCCCGGTGTGTCGTCTTGCTTACTGCCAGCCGACTCTGGATGATCATGGCTTATGTCCGAGTTGCCGCCTCCCGCTCCTGGCTGCGCGTCGTGCGCTGCCCGGGACGCGCAGGTCGCGGAGCTGGCAGCGCAGGTGCAGGCATTGCAGGAGCGGATCGCTGACCTGGAGCGCGCGGCGTCGCGGAACAGCGGGAACTCGTCGATGCCGCCGGGGTCGGATGACCTGCCGGGGCGGAAGGCGCCGCGGAAGCAGCGGCGTGCGCAGGAGCGGGCTGAGGGGAAGAAGCGGAACCGGGGCAAGCAGCCCGGGGCGCCGGGGGCGACGATGCGCTGGGAAGACCCGGACCGGACCGAGAACCATTACCCGGAAGGGGCATGCGGGTGCGGCCGGGACCTGGCCGATGCGGCTGACCTGGGCGTTGCCCGGTCCTATCAGCAGGACGAGATTCCGGCGGCGCCGGCGGAGCGGGTCCAGCACGACCTGCACGAAACGCGGTGCGCCTGCGGGCGGGAGCACGTCGCGCCCCGGCCGCCGGGCGTGCCGGACGCGGCCTTGTCCATCGGGCCGCGGCTGCGCGCCCTGGCCGTTTACCTGGTCGTCTTCCAGCACGTCCCGGTCGAGCGGTGCCGGGACCTGATCGCCGGCATGGCCGGCGCGGACATCTCGGCGGGGTTCATCCACTCGTGCCTGCGCAAGGCCGCGGACCTGGCCGCGGAGGTGGTGCGGCTGATCCGCACCCTGATCACCGCCGCGGCCGTGGCGGGGTTCGATGAGACGACGCTGCGGTCCGGGCCGGCCGGGGAGAAGAAATACGTCCACGGCGCGTTCACCGGGCAGTACTCCTCCTTTTACCTGGGCACCCGCAGCCTGGAGACAATGCGGCAGGCCGGGATCCTGCCGGATTTCGCCGGCGTGGTGGTCTCCGACCGGTACCAGAACTACTTCCACGAGTCCTGGGAGCACTTCGCCGGGAACCAGGCTTGCCTGGCTCACATCCTGCGCGACTACCAGGACTGCGCGGAAACATACCCGGATGCCGTCTGGCCGGTGCAGGCGCAGCGGGCGCTGCGCGGCCTGATCCATGCCTGGCACGCCGCCCGTGACCAGCAGCTTCCCGCCATCCCCGCTGCCACCGCGGGACCGCTGGAGCACGAGTTCCGGCACGCGGTCCTCGCCGGGCTGGCCAGCGTGCCCCGCGTCCCAGGCCCGAAGAACAGCACGAAGCAGAAGCCGGGCCGCGAGCTACTGGAGTTCTGCAAGAACCGCCAGGCCGACGTGCTGCGGTTCACCACGGACACCAACATCTGGCCCACGAACAACATCAGCGAGCGCGGCGTCCGCCCCCTGAAAACACAGCAGAAAATCTCCGGCCGCCTCACTAGTGTCCCGCGCCGTAAGTTCGCCGAATATTTCTAGCAGGGACTTCGCCCGATTGTAAGGTCTTCACCAGTGCGGATGATCTCTGATTTATGTGAATGATTTTAGGCGCGGGACACTAGTGTCATGCGCCTGAAATCTACGCTCTAAGTTAGTATAATTTCTGTATGTCGCGTACTAGACCGAACTTCCTATCACTCAGCGTAGCGTGGCTCTCCTCACCTGGAACTACGCCAAGTTAGCGCGCTAGACTCGCTAAATTGTAGGCACTAAAATAGTTGATATAGCACGGCGATTGCGGTAGACTTGCGGCATGTGCGCAGCTCAGGCGGCCCAGGGTGCGATGCACGTGGCGACAACCCGCAGGCACGACATCGCCAAGGACGGCGCCCGGCGCGAATACGAAGCGCACCTGCTGCGCCGTTCATACCGCGACGGCCAGGGAAAATCACAGAAAGAAACGCTGGCCAATTTGTCGGAGCTGCCCGCAAGCTCGGTTGACGCCATCCGTAAAACCCTGGCTGGCAAGACCCTCGTGGACGCGGAAAGCGAGATAACGATCGAGCGGTCGCTGAGCCACGGCGACGTGGCGGCGGTCTGCGCGATGACGCAGCAGCTCGGGATGACGAAGCTCCTCGGCCCGGAATGTCGCCAGCGGGACCTGGCCCTTGCATTGATTACCTCCAGGGTAGTGCGTCCGGGGTCAAAACTATCTACCACCAGCTGGTGGAATGACACGACCCTGGGCGAGGACCTCGGAGTAGCCGACGCCGATCCCGACGAAGTATACGCTGCAATGGACTGGCTGCTGACGCGGCAAGAAGACATCGAGGGACACCTTGCCCGGCGTCATATCACCCCGGGCGGGATCGCGATGTTCGACCTGTCATCGTCATGGGTCGAGGGGCATTGCTGCGAGCTCGCCGCCCGCGGGTATTCCCGCGACGGCAAGCGCGGCACCAAGCAGATCGAATACGGGCTGCTCACCGACGTCGAAGGCAGGCCGGTCGCGGTTCGCGTATTCCCGGGAAACACGTCAGATTCCAAGTCCTGCGCGGAGGCGATCTCCGTGGTCCGCGATAAATTCGGAATGAAAGAGCTGATCCTGGTCGGCGACCGCGGAATGCTCACGACGGCGCGGATCAGCGAGCTGCGCGGCATGGACGGCATGTCATGGATCACGGCCCTGCGAGCGCCTCAGGTCGCCGCGCTGGCCACCGACGGCGGCCCGCTGCAAATGTCCCTGTTCGACGAGCAGAATTTCGCCGAGATAACGCATCCAGATTACCCGGGTGAAAGGCTGGCCTGCTGCCGGAATCCGCTGCTCGCGGAGGAACGCGCGCGCAAGCGAGAGGAACTGCTGGACGCCACCGGGCGCGACCTGGAAAAGATCGCAGTGCGCGTCCGGGGCGGCCGGGGACGGCGGCTTAAAGGCAAAGACGCGATCGGCCTGGCGGTCGGCAAGGTAATAAAGAAACGAAAAGTCGCAAAACACTTCATCCTCGACATAGCCGATGACGCATTTACCTGGCAGCGGGACACGGAAAAGATCGAGGCGGAGAAGAGACTGGACGGAATCTACGTCATCCGGACTCCGGTCAAGAAGGAAGTCCTGGATACAGCCGGCACCGTGGCCGCGTACAAGAACCTGTCCCGCGTCGAGCGCGACTTCCGCACCATCAAAATCGACGACCTGGACCTCCGGCCGATCTACCACTACCTCGCGGCCCGCGTCCGCGCGCACATCCTGATCTGCATGCTCGCCGCATACGTTGTCTGGCACCTGCGCAAGGACCTCGCCCCGCTCACGTTCACCGACGAATGCATCCCGGAACGCGAGGATCCCGTCTCCCCGGCCCGGCGTTCCAGCGCAGCCAAAACCAAGGACCAGACGAAGAAAACAGGCGAAGACCTGCCAGTGATGAAATTCCAGGATCTGCTAGACCATCTGGGTAGCCTGCGCCGGGAAAACACCGTCATAGCGGGCCAGCGCATGCAGAAGATCACGATTCCGACCCCGCTGCAGCGGCGCGTTTTCGAGCTGATCAAGACACCCGTGCCCGTGACCCTCGCAGGAGCCTGTAGGCACGAAGGAACCTGAGGCCACAGCCATAACCCCAGGTCACTCCGGGTTCTCCTACCCAAGATCACGGAAGTTCGGACTAGAGGTGCCGCTGCTGAGTTCGTGCTGACCGAGGAGGAGCGTGACCAGCTGGTCCGCTGGTCGGGTGGGCCGTCGCGAAGGCCGGCGGTGCGGGCCCGGATTGTGCTGGCCTGCGCGGAGCCGGGGGTGGTGTACCAGCGGGTGGCCGCCGATCTGGGCGTCACGCAGATGACGGTGGGCAAGTGGCGTACGCGGTTTGCCGGGGCGCGGCTGGAAGGGCTGGCCGACGGCGAACGGGCGGGGCGGCCGAAAGCCGGGCTGGAGCTGGCCGATGACGAGCGCGATCAGCTCACGCGCTGGTCGCGGCGGGCCAAGACCTGCCAGGCGCTGGCGCTGCGGTCGAAGATCGTGCTGGCCTGCGCGCAGGGCACGCCGAACAAGCAGGTGGCCGCCGAGCTGCGGATCACGCCGGGCACGGTGACCCGGTGGCGGCGCCGGTTCATCGCCCGCCGGCTGGACGGGCTAGCCGACGAGCCGCGCCCGGGCCGCCCGCCGTCGATCCTGCTGGACCAGGTCGAAGACGTCGTGGCCGCGACGCTGGAGGAAACCCCCAAGGACGCCACGCACTGGTCACGGGCCTCGATGGCCCGCCGCAGCGGCCTGTCACGCTCGACGATCGGCCGGATCTGGCGCAAGTTCGAACTCAAGCCGCACCTGACCGACGGGTTCAAGCTGTCCACCGACCCGCTGTTCATCGAGAAGGTCGTCGACGTCGTCGGTCTTTACCACAACCCGCCGGAGAAGGCCGTCGTGCTGTGCGTCGACGAGAAATCAGGCATGCAGGCCCTGGACCGGTCCCAGCCGGTGCTGCCGATGATGCCCGGCATGCCCGAACGGCGCACCCACGACTACGCCCGGAACGGCGTGACCAGCCTGTTCGCCGCCTTCAACATCGCCGACGGCACCGTGATCTCCCAGATCCACCGCCAGCACCGCGCGGTGGAGTTCAAGAAGTTCCTGATCGCGATCGACAAGGCCGTCCCGGCCGGGCTGGGCGTGCACCTGGTCTGCGACAACCTCGCCACCCACAAGACCCCCGCGATCCAGGACTGGCTCGCCCGCCACCCCCGGTTCCGCCTGCACTTCACGCCCACCGGATCGTCGTGGATCAACCAGGTGGAGCGGTGGTTCGGGTTCCTGACCGACCAAATGATCCGCCGCGGAGTCCACAAGAGCGTCCAGGCCCTGGAAAAAGACGTCCGCGCCCGGATCGAAACCTGGAACCAGAACCCCCGGCCATTCATCTGGACAAAAACCGCGGAGGAGATCCTGAACTCCTTAGCCAAATATATCGCGAAGATTTCAGGCGCAGGACACTAGTGCAGCGCACCGTAAGTTCCTGACTGGTGCTTGGTTACCGAGCGTGGTGTTTCATGCGGCTTCCGGCAGGGCGGCAGGCAGCGGTTCGGGCTGGCGGTGCCGTTCGAGATAACGGGCGTGCTCGGCGTCGGCGTCGTAGCCCCACTTGTAGGGGCGGGCGTTCTTGTTGTACCGGATGGTGAATGCGGTGATCTTGGCGTCGAGGTCGTCGCGGGAGGTGAAGTCGCCGCGGCGCAGCAGCCGGCGGGTCAGGACCCCGAACCACTGCTCGATCATGTTCAGCCAGGAGGCGTGCTTGGGGGTGTAGGTCACGGCGAACCGGGGATGGGCGGCGAGCCAGGCACGGGTGGCGCGCGAGGTGTGGCTGGAGCCGTTGTCCATGATCAGGTGAATGCGCAGGTGCGGCGGGGTCATCTGGTCCAGCATGGCCAGAAAGGCGATGAAGGCCGCGGAGTTGTTGCGGTGAATACCCTCGGCGATCACCTCGCCGGTGGTCACGTTCATCGCGGCGATGATGGAGACGGTGCCGTGCCGGACGTACTCGAACTCCCGGCGGGCGTCGCGGCCGGGCCGGGCGGGGATCTGCGGGTGCTTGCGGGACTTGGCCTGGATGCCGGTCTTCTCATCGACGCTGATCAGGAGGGTTCCGGGCGGCGGGTTCAGGTACAGGCGGCACACCTGCCCGGCCCGGGCCCAGAACGAGGGGTCATCGGCGCGGTTGAGCCAGCCGCGGACCTTGTGCGGGCGGACCTTGGCCTCGGCCAGCACCCGGCCTGCGGTGGACGCCGAGATCGGCAGGCCCCGCTCCTGCAGATGACCTGCGATCAGCGAGCGGGACCACTGTGACTCGCCGTCGGGCGGGATCGAGGTGGCGACCGCGATGACCGCCAGCCGGGCGCTGGGGCCGTGCACCTCCGGCCGCCCGCAGCGGGGCTTATCGAACAGGCCCGGTATCCCGCGCACGGCAAACCGGCCCCGCCAGGCCCGCGCCATCGCCACGCTGCAGCCAAGGCCGCGGGCGATGGCCGCATTCGCCATCCCGCCCGCGGCCGCCAGCACGATCCTGGCGCGCAGCACCAGCCGCTGCGGGCTGGTCGCCGCCCGCACGATCTGCTCCAGCTTGCGGCGCCGCTTGGTGGTCAAAGTGATGGTCACAGCACGGGCACGCCCGCTCATGCCGGGTCTCCTTCCGCGTCACGATGATCACGGAAGAATGCCACCACAACAGGCCGGAACAGCGGATATCCGCCCCGTCGGCGTGTCGCGCACCGGCCCCGGCGCCGCGGCCAGCGCAGCCAGGCGACACTAGAGGACATGCCGGTACCG
This sequence comes from uncultured Actinomycetota bacterium, assembly GCA_963820395.1. Classification (GTDB taxonomy): domain Bacteria; phylum Actinomycetota; class Actinomycetes; order Streptosporangiales; family Streptosporangiaceae; genus DATFVJ01. The sequence goes on from CAWGAE010000014.1 coordinate 42,824, forward strand.
TCCAAGCGCCTCAAGGACCTGATCGAGGGGACCGTCGACCACCACGCCTCGCTCACCTGCCCGGACCTGCAGGAAGTCACCATCCGCTGGCGCGGCTCGTTCGGCTACCTGACCGCCTGGGCCGGAGAGGGCGACGACAACGACGAGCAGATCCCCCTGTGCCGCATCCAGTACCTCGGCGACGACGACCACTGGGGGTTCGCGATCTAAGACCCCGCCACCGAGCATGGCCAGCAGCTACCACAATCTCGGCATGCTCGCCCAGCACCGCGGGGACTACGACGAAGCCGCCCGCCAGTACCAGCGCTCCCTCGACATCCTCGAGCGGCTTGGCGACCAGGCCGGTATCGCTACCTCCTGCAGCCAGCTGGGCATCCTGGAAGCTGAGCGGGGCGGAACTTCCGGGCTGGCCATCGGCTGGCATGTGAAGGCACTCACGATCAGGCTCCGCCTCGGCGTCCCGCAGGCTGTCAACAATCTGCGCCGCCTCGCGGCGCACCACGGCGAGCTCGGCCCCGAGCGGTTCACCGGCCTGCTGTCCCAGGCCACGGGCGACGCCAGTGCGGCACAAACAATCACGTCCCTCCTCGACCAGCTTGACGCGGCCGGCGGCAGCGGCGCCTGAGACAGCCACGCCGCGACCTCCAGATGCTTTCCGGGCAGCCGGGACAGCGGCCCGGCTGCCCGGTGACCGCCATGGAACCTGCCGAACGCCGCCAGGCCACCTTCGTGGCCCGCCTTGGCACATGGCGGCCGGCCGGGACTGCTTCCGCCGCCTGCTCCTCCCGGTCGGGCGCGGGCAGCGATCATTGCCTGGCGGTCTGGCCTGACCACCCCGGCCCTTGCCGAAGATTGGCCTGAAACCGCTGGTCATAGGCTCAGCCAGCAATCCGTGCAGCCGCCGAGGATATAGGCGAGCGGTTCAAGTCCCCCTCGGACACAAATGATCATTGCCTGACCAGGGTTTTCGTGTTCCGGGATCACGCAGCCACCGGCGAAGCCGCAGGTCAGGGATATAGGGGTTCAACTCAGCTCGAAACAGGAGCGGGCTGTCTCTCACAAGTCGGCAGTACCAGTGGGACGACCGGCCGTGTCCAGATCACCCCGTAATTGTGGAGGTTGCGAGGTCGACCGCGGAGATGATCGAGAAGGCGGGGCAGGCGGCGCGGCCGGACCGGGTGGAGGTGCAGTTCGGGCTGCGGTTTTCCGCCTCGGGCGGAGTGATCATGGCTGGCGTGGCGGGTGAGGCGAGCCTTTGGTCACGCTCGGCTATGACACCGGGTCGCGGCCCGCCTCCGGGCCGCCCGCAGCACCGCCCGCGGAGCCGCGGGCACACCGCAGTGTGCGGCCGCCGGAATGGCTAATTTAGCCGGTGTTAGCAGCTCGTTAGCAACTAGCCCAAGGTGTCACTCAGTGGCCTTAGGATGCCCGATTCCAGCCTGGACGACCCAGACTGTGCGCTCCTCGTCATCGACGAGATACCAGATCCGGCCGCTGCCGCTCACCTTGACCTGCCGTTGCTCCAGGCCCCGTCCCCGGAACTCGCGTACCGAGAGCCCGCCCCGGAGCCGGTAGTGGTCATCGTCTTCTGACGGACGGGGATCCGAACGCATGAGCTCGAATGCTTCACGGGTCTTCACCGCAGCGCGGTCGCAGAGCTGCTCCCAGCCTTTGGCCGCCTTCGTGTCGCCGAACTTGACCTCCCACTCGCCTTTGACGGGCGGCGGCGCGACACGGTCAAGGCGCTTGGGGCTCATCCGTCAGCAGACCTCGGGAACAGCGCCGTAGTCCGTGCCGTCAAGCGCCGCGGTGGCCGCCGCGCGCAGCTCAGGGTCGGCGTGGATCTCCGCTGTGCCCCGCCATGCGGCGATGATGGGCTCCAGCGGCGCCATGTTGCCCAGTTCGGCGCAGGCCCGGGCGGTCTTTACGAGCTCGACCATGAACGCCTGGACATCCTCGCGGGGCAGGAACTGCACCCAGGGGAAAACATCGGGGAGTGCGAGCAGCACCATCCGTGCCGACTCGTCACGGCTGATCAGCGCCATGAACAGGCGGGTGGTCACGTTGACTGCCTCAGCTTCGGCCTCGGCGCGTTCAGCCGACTCAAGGATCAGGTCTGCGCCGTCCCGGCGTTCCAGGCGGAGGCGGCGGCGGGGGTCTGCTTCCAGTTTGGCGACTGTCGCCTTGGGATGCTGGACCAGTTGTGAGAACGGGATCTCGGTGACGCTCATGGCAACAGGCTACCCGAGTTGGAAACTAATTCAAATGTCTATCGCAGGTGCAGCCGCCATGACCTTGCCGCGCAACACCACTTGCCATGACATTCCGAACCTTCCCCGAGGCGGAAAAGAGGAGGTTCCATGGGGTAAGCGTCCACGAACCTCCCCCGGACGGTTAGATGCGTTCAGCCCCGGCGCTCCTGGTCCGCCCTGACCACACGCAGGCCGCATGCCCGCTACCTGGTCGGCAAGGATTCCCGGCGGATGGCCATCATCGCCGCCGCACTGCCCACCCGAGCGGCCGATACCCTGCGCCGCAAGATCGGCCGCCAGCCGGCACCACGATCACAGGCAATCTCATCCGGAAACCCCCGACGCTACTGTCGGCGGGTTAACCGGCCGCGCTCATGCTCCCTCTCAGGCGGGCCTGACTGACGCGGGGGTGAAGTCCGTCAGGTACGTGATAGGCCGACTGGATCAGGATCGCGCCGGCCAAGGCCCGGATCCACCCGACCGTGACGCGTTCGTGACAACCTAGCGCGGAACCCTGCAGTTGCTGGCCAGCGTGCGGAGAGCGGAATGCGTGATGGTCATCCGGGGTGGGTCACCGGCCTGGTTGGTTCGTCGAGCACCTGCCCGCGGAGCAACCGGGTAGGCAGCGTCTGGGTTGCCGGGCACGGCGAGACTCCCAGCTCCTCGGGCAGCAGCTGGCGTAGCTGGTCGTAGGCGGCGAGCGCGGCCGCGGCGTCACCGCGTGCGGCAAGGGCCCGCATGAGCAACTGGTGCCCCGTCTCGCCAGCGTGGCGTGCGTCACAAGACGGCGTGCGGTCCGTTCGGCGGCGCATCCGCCGCGACCGCGTCCTCCACGAGGCGCTCACCGCCAGAGCCGACCCGCTCCACCTGGCCCTGGTGTTCGGCATCTCCCAGACCACCGCCAGCAGGTACACGGTCATCGCCTGCGACCTCCTCGCGGGCCAGCCAGGCAACGACGCAGGCGCCCACCACGACCACAATCCAGGAGAACGCGAGTGACCAGCCATCTCAGCGCCGCGCTGCGCGCTGCGGTCGCGGGCCTGCACCCCGACGAACCCGGAACGGGGCTGATCATCAGCCACGGCACCCTTCCTGCACCGCGAAAACTTCACCCGCTACGTCGAGACCGCGGCCAGCATCAGCGACGGCACCCCGCTGGCGTGGATCGACTGGGACGCGGTCATCAACTCCCTCGACAGAGGGCACCTGCCAGCCTCCGGCGGCGAACGGCGCATCGTGCACATCGCGGCCAGCCTCACCGCCGGACACCCCGTCAGCCTCCGCGACGCCGGACAGCGCCACTAAGGCGGCAGCATCGTTCCCCGCGCCTAGGCTCAGCCTGTTCTGGTTTGCCGGTGATCGCTGGGAAACTATCCGCATGGGCAGTGACAGCAGGATGTTCCCGGAAACGCCGGCGGACCTGTTCGCCCCGGCCCAGCTTCCGCCCCTGCCCGACAGGCTGACGCCCAAGGTTCTGCGCGAGGCGATCGCCCGCGTGCTGGAGCGGGTGAGCGCCAACGAGTTGGCCAAGGAGTGCGTCCGCTTCGGCCTACCCCCGGAGGAAGAGGACGAAGACGGCCCGTGGCGGGGGAAGTACCGCTATGTCGAGCGTCGAATTAGGCACTGGCGGCTCCCCGAGCTGCTCACGCTCGGCCGGGACGTCGCCGCCGTCTACGATGACGACCGCATCCTCAACCACCTGCTCGGACTGGACGGGCCCGGCGCGGTGCGCGGCGAGATGAAGCGCTGAAGCCTGGGGTCGAGTTCCCGGGCGAAATACGCACTCGCCGCCTTCAAAATCTCATTAGCACGGCGCAGCTCACGATCTTCCCGTTCCAGCTCGGCGATCCGCCGCGCATCCTCCGTCGTGGTGCCAGGCCGCTGGCCATCATCGATTTCCAGCTGCCGGATCCACGTGCGCAGCGCCTCCGGGTGAATACCCAACTGCCGGGCCACCCGGGCGATCTCGCCCCGGCCCTTCCCCTCCCGGCCACGGATCTCCACCACCATCTTCACCGCGCGGTCGCGCAGCTCCTCGGGATACTTCCGCTGTGCTGACATGGCTCTGCATCCTCCCAGGAATCAGAGCCTCCAAGATCACCGGGGCAGTCCACTGACGCTCTCCCCGGGAAGACTGGCCTGTCGTCTGTGCGAGAGTTCGGAAGGATCCACGGTCGACCACGCGGAGGGCCCACGTGCCGGAAGGAGTAGCCACAGGGATCCTGCTTCCCGCTGGCGATCGGCCCGCGCGTTATAGCAGTCCGAGCAGTTGCAGATTGGTGATGTACTTGACGATGATCGGCGGCGAGATGTGCGGGATGTCTTTGTCCGGGCCAATTTTCGCTTGCTGCACCGCGGTACGGAATCGCTCGGTCGGCGCGATGGACCCGCAGACCGGCTTTTCGGGTCGCTGATAGTTGTGCAACAGGGGCAGTAGCGAGTGCTGGCGCTGCTGTTCTGGCAGGGCACGCGTGGCCGTCTCGAGCCGCTGCAACCAGGCGCCGTAGTCGGGGATCCGGTGGATCGAGTAACCGGCTTCGATCAGCCAGTCGACGTATTCGTCGAGTCCGATGCCGTCGTCGTGCGGGTTCATCACGTGGTAGGTCGCGAACCCGTCCACCACCTGTTCGCCGAGGGTGGCTATCGCCTCGGCGATGAAATCGACGGCCAGTCCGTCGTAGTGCGCTCGTTGCCGGTTGCCGTGCGGGTCGGTCTCGTAGAACGAGCCGGGCGCGACGCCGGTGGCGACCAGGCTCAGCATCAACCGGGTGAACATGTCCGGCACGTTGAGCTGGCCCACGTACTTGGTGTCCGCCAGGATCATGTCGCAGCGGAAAACGGCAACCGGCAGGCCGCACAGCTCGTTGGCCTCGCGCAACAGCACCTCGCCGGCCCATTTGCTGTTCGCGTAGCCGTTGGCGTAGCTGTCGTCGACCTTGCGCGTCGGGCTGATGATCCGGATGTCGGCGTCCTCGGTGAAAGCTGACGGTTCGATCCCTGCGCCCACGGCGATGGTTGACACAGAGGTGAGGGGCTTGAGCTTCGTGGTGAGCGCGATGCGGATCAGCTCGGCGGTGCCCAGCGCGTTGGGGCCGAACTGCTGGCTGTACGGCAGCACGTGGTTGACCATCGCCGCGGGATCGACGATCAGATCGACGGTGTCAGCCAGCCGCTGCCATGTCTGTTGATCCAGGCCCAGGTTCGGCTCACCTTTGTCGCCGGCGATGACCTCCAGATGCCCGGCGGCCAGTTCCCGGTAGTGCCGGAGCAGCTCCGGATCGCCGCTGTCGAAGGTCTTGTCCAGGCGTTCACGGGCCGCCGCGGAGTCCTTGGCCCGCACCAGGCAGATCAGCTTGCCGCCGACGAGGGCCATCCGTTCGAGCCATTCCAGAGCCAGGTACCGACCGAGGAAACCGGTCGCGCCGGTCAACAGGACCGTGCGCACCTGAGCGTTCGGGCGTGGCAGCGTCGGGGCGGCGCCCACCGTCTTCGCGTCGATGAACTTGTCCAGCGTGAGATCACGGGCGTGCACCTGCGTGGCATCGCGGCCGTGCACCGTCGCGAAGGTGAGCCGTTTCGCACCCGACGTCCGCTCCGCCTCGATGTAATCGGCGAGCACCTGCAGATCGGTCGCCGGGCTCACGATGACACCCACCGGCACGTCGATGTCGAAGATCTCCTGCAGCAGGTTGGCGAACGTCAACGCGGACAGGGAGTCCCCGCCCAAGTCGATGAAGTGCGCGTCGTGCGCTAGATCGGCGGCCGCCACGCCCAGCAGGGCAGCTGCGGCCCGGCTGATGGTCTCCAGCACCGGCCGGTCGGCACCGCTTTGGCGCAGCGCGCGCAGCTCGTTGGCCTGACCTTCGGCCAGCTCAGCGTAGAGCTGTTCCAGACGCTGGCGGTAGCGCTCCTTGAGCTTCGGCCGCGCCAGCTTGCGAATGCCAGTGAGCAGGCCGTTCTCGAGCATGAACGGCGTTGTCTCGACGATGAAGTCGCGTGGGATCTCATAGGACTGCAGTCCGGCTGTTCTGGCGACATCGTGCAGTGAGTCGCTGATGAGCGGCTTCAGCGACTCGATATCGCCGCTGCTGCGGGACAGCGCGTCCTCGGTGGGCACGACGACCGCCAGCAGGTAGGCCCGTGCGCTGTTGCCGTAGACGTAGATCTGCCGGACCAGCGGGCTGCTGCCAAACACCGCCTCCAACTTCGAGACGGTGACGAACTCGCCCTGCGAGAGCTTCAGCACGTTGTTGCGGCGGTCGAGGTACACGAGCTGATCGGGACCGACCTCGGCCACGATGTCTCCGGTCCGGTAGAAGCCGTCCGGGTCGAACACCTCGGCGGTGACCTCCGGCCGTTTGTAGTAGCCGGGGAACAAATCGTCCGATTTGATGAGGAGCTCGCCTCTGGGGTGTGGCCGGTCGGTGTGGAAGTAGCCCAGACCGGGAACGTCCACAAGCTTGTAATCGATCACCGGTGGGCGTCGCACCTGGCCATCGACGAAGACGGCCCCGGCCTCGGTCGAGCCGTAGCCTTCCACCAGATGCAGGTCGAGGTAGGACTCGACGAACGCCTTCATCTCGGCCGAGATCGGCGCGGCGCCCGTCATCGCCGAGACGAACCGTCCACCGAGAAGGTTCTGCCGCTGCTCGGCCATCACCTGCGCTTCGAGTGCCGCTCGGTCGGCGCCGCCGGAAAACCGCCGGTCCAGTTCGCTCTGGAACTCCTGGAACAGCATCTCCCAAATCCTCGGCACGAAGTTCAGCTGGGTGGGCCGCACCAGCGCGAGGTCGTCCAACAGTGTCGAGAGGTCGCTCTTGGCTGCGAAATAGGCTGTGCCGCCGTTGCCGAGCGTCCCGTACAGCAATCCCCGCCCCATGCCGTGGCTCATCGGCATGAAGCTCAGCGTGATCGACGGCTCGGCGCCGTCCTGTCGCCACGCCGCCCTGGTGGACCTGCGCCAGAAGTTGGCGACCAGGCGCTCCGGGTACATGGCGCCTTTGGGCGCGCCGGTGCTGCCGGAGGTGTAGATCAGCAGCGTCAACGGGTCGTCCTCGTGCGCAACGAACAGCTGCGCCGGCGGCAGCGTCTTCCCGCGTTCGAGCACATCGGCCAGCGTTCCCACAATCACCGGGCTGCCAGCTTCCGCCAACCGCGACCGGGCGGCTTCGAACGCCTCCCTCTGGTCGTCCACCTCCGGGTGATAGTCGAACACGACCAGCCGCGCGGGCTGGTAACCCGCCAGCACCAGTTCGACGGCATCGGCGAGATAGTCGACGCCCGCAGCGATCACGCTCGGCTCGGTCTCCGCGACGATGGGCCGCAGTTGGGTGACCGGCGCGCTAGCCTGCAGCGGAACCGACACCGCACCCATCTGGACTAACGCCACGTCGACAGTCGTGTAATCAACACTGCTGAAGCCCAGCACACAGACGCGATCACCGGGCCGCACCGAATGCGCCGGATCGCCGGTCAGAGCGCTCGCGACCGCGCCGACGCGGTCCCACAACTCGCGGTAGCTGACGGTCTCGAACCGGGGCAGCAGCTCGAGGGAAGTGCGGCCGGTCTCCGGGTCTTCGACGAATCGGACGGCGCGCCGCCCGAGCACGGGCCGGTCCGCGTAGCCCTCCATCACGGTTCGCACGATCTGCGGCAGTCGCGGGTCAGGCTGGTCGATCGCCGCGGCGACCTCCTCGCTGGGCCGGGCATCCGCGAACTGCTGGTCGGTGGCGTACAAATCGGCGATCCGGCGCGCGAGCCGCTCTCCACGCATATCAGTCGACATAAAAGTCCTTGCACACTCACTGAGGAACGGTGTTATTTACATTGTGTCGCTTTGCCGGCCCGCAAGTCGCGGCGGCGCCGAATTCCCAGGCCGCAGGCCCGCGGACGATCGAGTGGCGCTGGTCGGCATCGTGTGTGTTCAAGACCGGGATCACGTGGAACGAGCTCCCAGCCGAGGTCGTCGGCTGCTCCGGGGTGACCTGCTGGCGGCGGGGGCGGGACTGGACCGAGGCCGGGGTGTGGTCGGCCCTGAACGAGCTGCTACTCGCCGAGCTCCGCGCCGCTGGCGAGCTCGACCTCGACCGCGCCGTGGTGGACGCCTCGCACCTGCATGCCCTCAAAGGGAGGGACTACCGCCGTACACCACCTGCTCCCGTTTGTTCAGCGCCGACGGCGACATCCGCGCAGCTGCCGTGTCGAGCGCGCTCGACCAGCTCGGTGACCTGGGCGGCTCCCGGCTGAGCGCGGCCCTGCGCGCGTTTTTCATCGAGCGGAGCGCACCGACTCTGCTGTTATCGACTCCCTCGACGAGGCACATGGTTCCGACGAGCGGCTCCGTCAGGCCGACACGCTCCCGTGGCGGATCGTCCTCACTAGCCGGCCGAGCTCGTGGAACCATCAGCTCGTCATCGAGGCGGGAAACGACTCCCATCGAGTCGGCGAGCTCCAGCCGTTGCGCTACCCCGACGATGTCGACCCCTTCATCCACCGGTGGTTCGACCAGCGGCCGGAGTGGGGCAACGATCTTGCCGCCCAGATTGCCCGTCGCCCTGGCCTCCAGCAGGCCGCTACCGTGCCGTTGATCCTGGCCTTCTACTGCATCGTCGGCGGCGGCAAACCTCCCTCTGCCAGACTTCAGGCGCGACCTCTACACCAGGGTGCTCAAGCGCATGCTCACCGGCCGCTGGCGCGGTAGTGACGACCGCCGACCCGACGTGGACACCTGCCTCCAAACGCTCCGGGCCTGGTCCGGGGCAACCAGTCACCCAGTCTCCGGTGTCGGGACGTGGCCGGACGACATCCCTACCGGAGGCGCCCGGCTGGGCGAGGCCGACGAAAATTCGCACTCGATCACGTCGCGACGCCCCTCGGCCACCCCGACCTCGACACCGGGAAGACCCTGCGCCGCTTCATCCACCGGTCGATACGTGAGTACCTCGTGGCCGAGCACGTTGCCGGTCTTCCCGTAGACCAGGCGGTCGAGGCCCTGCTCCCCCACATCTGGTACGACCCCGACTGGGAGTACTCGGCTACGGCAGGAACCGCGCCAGGGCCGCGTTCCATGCGGCCTGGACAGCAGCGGACCGCGGCTGGTGGGCCAGGTCGTAGGTCGCGGCGTCGTCGTCCCAGAAGGCGCGGATCTGCTCAGCGCCCGCCATGTCTTCAGCCTCCTTGTTCGCTGTCGAAGCCGCCCCGGGAATGCCGCTGACGGCCAGGCCCGCCTGCGCTACCTCGCAGGTGGCACGACGGGTCGTTGCCGACTCGGTGCGGGGCCGCGCAGACGCCTATTCGTTAGTTCCGACTTCTGCGCGGAACCAGCAGGGCCATCACCCGCCGGATTGTAGAGCGTTTGCTTCGGCCGTCCCAGTTCACCGGTTCCGCGGGCCGGTGGGCTATTGCTGCCCGGACCAGGCTGTGGCGGGGCGCTGCGCCCGTCACCGCGGCCTGGCGTGAGGGGCCAGGGAGAACCGGAGCGTGCCGATGCTCGCGTCGGCCCGCGACGCCGAAGAACCTCTCTTCGTGGCCGCCGCTGGACACCCGTTCCGGCCGGGCGCTGCCGGGGTCGGGCCCACCAGCCTTGGGCCGATGTGAAACCGGCGACTTTAGTCCTGCCCGGCCGGGGCGAACGGGTGTTGGAGGGTGGGCTGCCACCGCAGAGCATTGCGTCTGAGTGGCTGGTAAGCGGCCGGGCGGCGCCTTGCAGCAGGTGAGCAACCTCAGGCGGCGGTGTCCCGCAAGGAGCGGAAATGTGCTCGACGCAGCAGCGGGATATCACGCCCGGCACCGGCGCTGCTCCGGCACGCCTACCGGTGATGTTCGATCAGGCGGAGCAGCTGGTGGGGCACGAGGACATCTCCGGCTGGTTGACCGTTGACCGTGCGCATCTGGGTGAGTTCGCGCACGCCACCTACCTTGATCCGGCGTACGTCGACCTGACCCCGAGCGGTAACCACGCGCTTGGGCCCGACCTCGTCGACGGTTTCCTGCTGCTGTCTTTGCTGGTGCACTTCGGGTTTGCGGTGCCGCTGGTGCAAACCGATGGCGGCTACGGCTACAACTACGGGCTGGACCGGGTCCGCTTCACCGGCCCGGTGTTCGCCGGGCAGGCAGTCCGGGTGCGCCGGGAAGTCGTGGCGGTGCGGCGGAAATCGGTTAGCCGGGTGCTGATCAGCGTCGATCACGCGGTGGAAGCCGGGGGGTCACCGGCGCCGGTGATGATCGCGCGCTGGCTGATGCTGTATGTGGACGGCAGGGCCGAGCGATGAGTGGCTGGGATGCTCCCCCGGCGCTCAGCCGGATCAGCGACTATCCGTTCCATTATGCGGCCATCGATCCTGGCCGCCCGGCCCTGCTGTTCGAAGAAGACGTGCTGAGCTATGGCGGCATGGCCGAGCGGGTCGACGTGTTTGCCCGCGCCCTGTACGCCTGCGGGGTGCGGGCGGGGGATCGGGTGGCAGTGCTGTCACCTCCGGGTCCCGAGTTCTTCGTCATCTGCCTGGCGGCCGCGCGTCTGGGCGGGATCTGGCTGGGACTCAATCCGGCGCACACGGTTGGCGAGTTGGCATATGTGCTCCAGGACGCGCAGCCTCGGCTGGTGTTCACCTTGGCGCGGTTCGAGGGACGCGACTATGTGCGGGACCTCAGGCGGGCGGTGCGGCTCGCCGGAAACCGGGCGGACGTCCTGCCGCTCGCCGGCCTGCGCGAGCACGACCCGTTCCTGGACCGGGCCGCGGCAGCGGATGCGGTCGCGGTGGCCACCGCGGCCGCCGCAGTGAACACCGATCAGCCCGCTCTCATCGTCTACACCTCGGGCAGCACCGGCGCGCCCAAGGGTGCGCTGATCCGGCACGCCGGCCTGGTGCGCCTGGGCCGGGTGGAGTCCGCGCATGCCGGGATCCCGCGGTTGCGGCTGATCTGCAACCTGCCGATCGACCACATCGGCGGCGTCGGTGACCTGTGCTGCGTGCCGCTGGTGGCCGGCGGCTCGATCGTGTTTCAGCAGCGGTTCGACCCGCAGGCCGCCCTCGAGGCGATCGCCCGTTACCAGGTAACCGCGCTGTTCCAGATCCCGGCACAGTTGCAGCGGATCGCCTCGCTCGCCGGGTTCAACACCGCCGACCTGAGCTGCCTGCGGGCGGTCAGCTGGGGCGGTGGGCCGCTGCCGCTGGAGTTCATCCGCCGCTACCGCCGGCTCGGGGTGGCGCTTTCGGCCACCTACGGCTCCACCGAGGTGACCAGCTCGGTCACCTACACCGATCCAGACGCAGACGACGAGGTCTTGGCCCACACCGTCGGGCGGCCCGATCCAGAACTCGACGTGCGCCTGCGCACCGACGACGGCCGCTGGGGCAGAGCGGGGGAAGAGGGCGAGGTGTGCGTCCGCCACCCGTCGGTCATGGCCGGCTACTACAACCGCCCCGAGGAGACCGCAGCCGTGTTCACCGCGGATGGCTGGCTGCGGACCGGTGACCGCGGGCTGCTCCGCGGGGACGGCAACCTGCGGCTCATCGCCCGCTACCAGGAAATGTTCAAGTCCGGCGGCTACAACATCTACCCACGCGAAATCGAGCTGGCTCTCGAAAGCCACCCGGCTGTCGCCGCCGCCGCCCTCGTCTCCCGGCCTGACGCCGACTACCAGGCGGTAGGTGTCGCCTTCATCGAGCCGCAGCCCGGGACTGCGGTGACCGCCGAACAGCTCGCCGCCTGGTGCCGGCAACGGCTTGCCGGCTACAAGGTGCCTAAGCAGATCCACATCATCGACAGCTTGCCGCTGCTGCCCGCGGGCAAGATCGACCGGCCGCTGCTTGCCCGGACAGCGACCGTGCAATCAGCCGATCCCAACCGGGAGCGGCCGCCCAGAACCCGTTAAGCATCCCGGCGCCGAAGACTTCCTCAAACCGCCTGGTCATAAACTCAGCCACGGTTCCGCGCAGCCGCCGAGGATATAGGCGAGCGGTTCAAGTCCCCCCTCGGACACTCTCGAAATGCCAATGGGGAGCGTCGCTCAGCCGCGCCTCGGCCCGGACGGTTCGGTCCTGCGGCCGGTAGGTGAGCTTGAGGCCGAGCTGCGCGTAGATCTCCGCCTTGTCGGCTGGGTCTGCGTCGCGCACGACTGCAAGCAGGTCGGCGAGCGTATTCACGATCTCCTCCCTGCTCATGGACGGCCGCTGCGCGGGCAGCTGGTCGGCCGCCCGGTCGGCCTTGCTGACCTGGATAATGTTCTCGAGGGCGTCGTCGCGGACTTTGACGTCGGCCAGGTTCTCGATCCTCGGGAGATTCGGGTGGCCAGCGAACCGGTGCGACGGCGCCGGGAGTCTTCGGCGGATTCAACCGACTGACCCGAAAATCTCTGCGGTAAATGGGCGCGCGGCAGCGGACCCGGGCCTGGGGTGGCGATCGGGCCTGGTCAGAGGCGGTATGAGGTTACGCGGCCTTGGTGATGGTGATGGGGTGGCCGAGGAGCGCTTCGATCTGCCGGATATGGTTTTTGATCTTCTTGTCTTTGTCGGTGCGGGCCTGGTAGTAGCCGGGGCCGAGGTCGGTGAACCGGGCCGCGGGGTCGGCGAGCAGGTGCCAGACGATGACCAGGATGGAGCGGGCGACGGCGACTGGGCCTTGGTGTTGCCGCGGCGGCGGGCGATCCGGTGGTACCGCTCGCCGAGGAAGGTGGCGGTGCGGGCGGCGCCGTTGGCGGCCTGGCCGAGGGCGCCGCGCAGCCAGGTGTTGCCGTGGCCCTTCTTGCCGGCCCGGGTGCGGGGGCCGGACTGGCGGGCGGACGGGCACAGCCCGGCCCAGGACACCAGGTGGGCGGCGGTGGGGAACCGGGACATGTCCAGGCCTATTTCCCCGATGACGGCCCGGGCCCTCTGTTGCTGGCCCGGGCACTGGTCGAACTGCACGTTGAGAACGGCGAGAGTACGGGGGTGATCACGCCCTACGTCAGTCAAGCCGAGGCCACTCTCGAGGCACTGCGGGACATGGAGCCTGGCGGGCGCCCGCTGGCCGAGGTCGGCACCGCGCATCGCTTCCAGGGGCGGGAGTTTCCGATCGTCGTCTTCGACACGGTGGAACCTCAGCACGACGGCAGGCTCTGGATGGGCCAGGCCTCCCGGCTGCCCGGCAGCACGCCGTGGCAGCAGAAGGGGATACGCCTGTTCAATGTGGCCACTACCCGGGTCCAGCACCGTCTCTATGTGATCGCCAGCCGCGAGCGCGTCCGCAACGCGAAGCCCGGCACGGCCTTCGGGCACTTCGGCACGCTGCTCCGCGACCGAAGGGTCCGCTGCGTCCCGGCAACGGACCTGATCGCGCCGCAGGAGTTCGAGCCCCCGAACCTCGGCCGGAAGGCAGGCGTCTCGCGGAGGTGCTGGCCCGGCATGTCGAGATCACCGACATCCACGACGAGCGCTCGTTTTACGACCAGTTCGCGGACCTCATCTCTCATGCCCAGACTTCGATCTGGCTATGGTCGGCCTGGGTCGCCTCGCGTGTCCGTGCCCTGCTGCCGCTACTCAACGCGGCGGCCGACCGCGGCGTGCGGGTCACCGTCTTCGTACGGGACCCGAGCGACACTCTCCAGAGGAAGAGGCACTTCACCGAGGCCCTCAACGCGTTGCGCGCCGTCGTCCCCAACGTGGTCGAGGTCAATGTCACCCACGAGAAGGTCGTCGTCATCGATGATCACACCGTCATGTTCGGCAGCCTTAACACCCTCTCTCAGCAGCGGAGCCGCGAAGTGATGGTCACCATGCGCGGCCGCCACTGGGCTCGCAAGCTGCTCACCCACCTCCACGCCGAGGAGTTCAGCAGACCGCCCTGCTGCGGGGCGTGCGACGGGCAACAAGTGGACCTCCGCCGCAAGGGCAGCGGTCCGTGGTACTGGCGCTGTTACAGCACGGCCTGCCCGGAGCATGGCAAAGGCATGTACAAGGGCTGGACGCGCGAAGTCGTTCTGCGACGACCGCGGTAGTGACTTAGCCATTCCCCTGCTCACGGTCACACTGAGCCGGTGGCTGCGCCCAAGGCGGCGATTTGTGAGGAAACGCCTTTGCCGCAGCCGCACGCGAGCACGCCGATCGGTGTCGCCCAGGCAACCTACGCGGTCAGCTCGGAGTGCCAGTCTTCGTAGAAGGCCCGGAGTGCCGGTACTGATTCGGCCGCGTTCAGGACCCGGTCACGCCCGTGCGGCAGCAACTGCCCGTTCTGCGGGTCAAAAATGATCGCACGACCGGCACGGTCGAGGTGACGGCGATGGAGGCAAGCAAGTCGAGGAACTGGGTTTTGCCGACGCCTTTCGCCCCTGCGACAATGGATTGCTGGCAGCCGTTGCGCAGGGTCCAGAACCGGAAATGCGGGATGCCCATCGGGGAAACGCCCGACGACCGCGGTCCCCCTCGAACGGGTCGATGCTCGCGCCATCCCATGGCACAACGTCTTGCAGCGTGCTTCGGGCCAAGATGGTGAGGTAGGCGCGGTCTTCGCGGCCGTCGGGGAGCCGTTCCGGGTAACCTCGGTGACCGGCTTGCCGTATAGGAACGCGACTTTCCGCCCTGCACCGAACACGGTCTGCGTATCCTGCACGCCGGGCGCCACGTTGAGAGTGAACTTCTCGCCGCTGTCACCGAAGAGTTGCGGATCGGCGAGCTTCGAGTCTTTGAGGGCCTTCCCGGCCGAGCGCACGTGCCCCATTTCGCGATCGCTGGGTGCTCCTGCGGTTCCGGCCGCGGCGGTGCGGCGGGTACGCGTACAGGCGGCGGAGGAGCAGCTATTCGAGATTATGTCCGGTCGGCGAATGGGCCCGCCCGGCAGGCGCTGCAGACGCTCGGCCCGCATCATCGAGAAAAGAAGATCGCGAAGGTGACAGACGCTTTGATGAACGTCGCCGCCCTGGATGCGATGTTGCTCGCCGTAGTCGTCGCGGCACTTCGGAGCAACTGGCGTAGACGAGGCCAGCAATCAGCGTCAACTGTGATGATTCACCACGCTCGCGGCGTGTCGTCCGTCGGCCCGGCGGCTTGAGTAGGACCATACCGTTATGCCGAGTGAAGAGCTGATGGAACGTGTGCGCACACTGCGCGGGCAGGGTCGCTCGCCTAAGGAGATCGCCAGGGCTCTCAGGCTGTCCCCAGCAACTGTCGCTCCCCTGGTCAGAGCCATCGCAGCAGAGGAGAAGCGTGATGCCCCGGAGCCAGTGATCGCGGGATGCTGGGTGAGCCCGGGATGGGCCAGCGGGCTCACGGTTCATGGTCGGCCGGGGTGGCCCGGCATCGATGACCCCGGCGATCCTGGCCAATCAGGCCTGGTGACGGTGCTTGTCGCGCGCGGACGGGGCGGCGGCAAGGTCTCTGCCTGCAGCTACCTGGTCGACGTGTACTGCCTCGGCGTGAAGAACGTCTTCGGTCCCCGGACCCTCGACAGGCGTAAGCTCGGCGAACTCGTCCACCAGTACTTCGCCTCGTACGACGCGCCTCCGCTGGCAGCACCGGTTGAGCTGGCACGGCACCTGGTGTTCGGCGCCATCGCGTACGCGCGCGACCTCGGTTTCGAGCCCGCCGCTGGCTTCCAGGCAGGCGCCGGCCATCTCGGGCCGTGGGAGGGTCCCAGCGCGATCTGCTTCGGGCGCGACGGCAAGCCCCTATTTATCCAGGGTCCCTATGACAACGCCGCAGGCGTCATGAAGACGCTGGAGCGCTCCACCGGCCACGGCAACTTCGACTTCCTGGTCGTCGCATAGCATCCGCCGGACAATTCGGGAGGAACGTGTGGGCAAGGCCAGTCGTCTGCGGCGCCGATCGCAGCAGGAGAACCGGGCGAAGGAGCGTGCGCGAAGGCCACACGGGGCGAGACAGGCCGGCGGGACGACCCACTGGCTGCCGCCCGCTGACCGGCCATCCTCCGCTGGCTGGCTCCCAGCGCTGGCCGAGCATCTCGTGGAGGACGCAGTGCACTTCCGCTTCCACGAGGACACTGACGCCTTCAAGCGGTGCGCCGCGCAGCTGGCCGACCGCCCGGGAGCGCCGGGATGGCACTGGACCGTAGACCAGGCCCTGTTCGGCTGCTTGCTGCGCGCGGTTACGACCGGCTGGCGGCTGGGCTGGCAGCCAGCCGAGCTGGTGCGGCATGTCGGCCGGATGGCCGATGACAGGCACGCGGGCATGGCGGCTGATGTGATTGCCGCCGAATTGCACCGCTACGCCACCGCGACAATCGATGAACAATGGACCGTGCAGCTGACCGCACTCGGTGCGGAGTTGTGGTGGGGGAATGACAGCTACCTGGAGCGGTGGCGTGATCGGGCGGGGATCGGCAGGGCGGCCGTGGTCGCTTGCGCCCTGGAGGTGCTCTGCGTGCTCAGCACCCTGCCTGAGCTCGCCCAGCTATGCCCGTTGCCAGGCACAGCCCGCCGTAGCACGCTGGCCGCTGACCGCCCGCATCCCCGCCCGGCCGACCAGCGGACGCTCGGGCGGGTGCGAGCGCTGCTGGCCAAGGCGGAGTCGACGGAGTTCACAGCGGAGGCAGAGGCGCTCACCGGCCGGGCGCAGGAACTGATGGCACGGCACAGCATCGACCACGCCATGCTGGCCGCCACGTCAGACAGCACGGAGGCCCCAGCAGGCCGGCGGCTGTTTGTCGACAGCCCTTACGAGGCGCCGAAGGCGGTCTTGTTTGACGTGGTCGCGGCGGCAAACCGGTGCCGGGCGGTCTGGCACCGGAGCCTGGGTTTGTGCACGGTGCTGGGATTTCCCGGCGACCTGGACGCGGTGGAGTTGCTGGTCACTTCGCTGCTGGTGCAAGCGACCACGGCGATGGTCCAGGCAGGTTCGCGCCGCGATGTCTACGGCCGGTCCCGGACCCGGTCGTTCCGGCAGTCGTTCCTGACCTCCTACGCTCAGCGGATCGGGGAACGGCTCGCCGACGCTGCCGGAGCGGCGCAGCGGCAGGCGGTGGCCGAATCACCCGGAACGGATCTGGTCCCAGTGCTGGCTGCTCGCGACAGTGCCGTCGAGCAGGCAACAGATGAGATGTTCCCAGCGCTGACAAAGCGCGCGGTGACGTCGGTCACCGACCGCGAGGGATGGCTGCGGGGGCGGGCCGCCGCGGATCTCGCCACGCTGCACGGGCGCCGCGAGGTCACCGGCGACCGGGCATGACCGAACGGGCAGCGCCGAAGGCGGAGTCCGGGTGCTCGTCGAGCTTGCCGGTGAGGCCGGTCTTCTTGACCAGGCGCCCCCGCCTGATCCGTCCGCCCACATGCCGGACCCCGTCGTCCTCGGGCATGCCAGTGATCTTCTGCGCCTGGGCGAGTTGGCCAAGAGCGCTCGAGCAGCGCGTTAGGACCCGGAGATGACCCAGCGGCCGGGCAGGTTCCACCGGTGAACCTGCCGGTGGCCCAGGCCGGTTTCGCAGGGTCGATCAGGTCGTGGTCGATGCGCGCCCCAGCCGGGGGCATCCGGCGGCGTCATGCAGGTCCAGGTAGCCGTGCACTGCCTCCCACAGGTGATGCTCGGGGTAGCGGCCGGACCCGCGATGTTCTCGGCGCCAGTCCCGGTCCCAATAGGAGGCGTGTACAGCGCGCAGGTGGCTCAGCGCCGCTTCCAGCTCGGCGGCCAGTTGCTCCCGCTGGGCGGGCGGGGGCGGCGTCCGCCGGGAAGGTCATCGAACCGGCGTTCGGCGAGCGCCCGGAGTACACCTTCGTCGGGACCTGTGGCGGCAGATTCAGCACGAGGACGACCTCGACGTCCTCCAGCGGATCGGCTCCCTGAAGCACGTCGCCGAACACGTACGCCGCCAGCAGGAACGGGTCCCCGGGCGGCCACCGGTGCGTGAATGTGGTGATTGGATACCGGGTCCAGATGAGACCGCCACCAGTAGGCGAATCCGCCCTTGCTTAGCCGCAGCCGGTCGGCCAGCCACATGGTGTCGTGCGGGCTCGATTCCCAGACAACCTCCTTGACCGACTCGCACGCCTCGGCCAGGGCCTGGAGTTTCGCGATGGCTCGCCGGTACCGCATGACCCCATGATGGCGCGGCTGGCTACCCTGAGACGACTCGATCTCAAGGAGCCCAGGTGATGGCCGGCAGCCTCGAACGCCGGGTTACGGCCGCGGCGGATGCTGCGCGCGCCGCGCTCGGAGACGTTATTGGTCCAATCGACGGCGAAATAGCGGGTGAACAGGAAGACCTGCTCTTTGTAGCCGCGCAGCCAGTGGCCGAGCGCGTAGCCGGGGTGGTTCCCGTCGTGTCAGTCCCGCAGCCGGTTGTGGATCATCCCAAACGTGGCGGCCTCGTCGTAGCGCTCGCGAAGCATGTCCAGCAGCTTTGCGTCCAGGGCGGTGCTGCCGCGGGCGCGGCCTCTGCCACCACCTGGTGCGCCGCGCGCAGGATCCCGATCACGTCGCCGGCCCAGGACTGCAGCCCGCCGGGGCCGAGCTTCATGACCGCGCGGCATCTCCTGATCACGTGCGCGCAGCACTGCTGGATGCCGGCCAGCCGGCCCAGGAGGTGCTGGTATGCGGTATAGCCGTCGGTGATCAGCGCCCCGGTGAACGCTCCCAGGATCCCGCCGACGACGTCGCCGCCCTTGCGCCGGGAGCCGATGGCCTGCAGGAACGTCAGCCGCCCGTCAGGGGTGCGGACGATCAGCACGTGCGGCGCGCCGGCCGCCGCCTTCTCTTTCTCCTCCGGGTCCTTTTCCTCCTTCTCCTCTTCCCGTGCCGCGGGCTGCGGGGCGGTCTTGCCCAGCACGTTCACCGGGGTCTCGTCGGCGGCCAGCACGTCCTCGGCCGTCAGCGCCGCGACCATGGCATCGTCGAACCCGGCCTTCCCGAGCCGTGCGCACACCCGGGCGGCGGCCTTGTCCACCCACCCGGCCGAGACCGGCACCCCCAGCAGCATGCCCATCACGCACGCGGCCCGCTCGGGCGGCACGTTCCCGTAGCAGGCCAGCAGCACCGCGGCGGCGTTCAGCAGCGCCCCGTAGGACACCGCCCCCGGGTGCGCGCCCGGCGGCGCCTCCGCGAACGTGACCGTCCCGCAGCACGGGCACAACAGGCCCGGCAGCGCCCACTCAGTCACCTTCTTGATGACTTCCACGTCGATGACCTGCGCCCAGCGCGCCAGGCTCATCGGACACGAGCCGCAAGCATCCTCAACCTGCACTAAAAGTTCAACCACCCGGCTACGCCTGGCGTGTCGCGCCCATTGGACCCCGTGAATGGACACGCGACACCACTTTGCGGCACACCCCCGTGGAGAAGAATCTTCTCGCCCGAAGCAGGTCGGTAAAGGGCTCCAGTTCCAGGAAGCACCGGCCGAACGTACGTGGGTCGTCACACAGGCCGCGGAACCAGCACGGCATGGTGCGCATGGGGAGGCGGCGGTAACGTAATCAGGTCTGCGCCGGTCAGCGGTGCTCAACGGCGGAGGGATTGATGAACACGGAACGAACAATCTTCGTCGGCAGCTCCGGGGAGGCCACGAAATTGGCCGCAAAGATCGCTTCCGCGATCGCGGGGGCGGGGATGTCTCCGGTCGTGTGGAACACGGGGGCCTTCCCTGTCGGACAGACCCTACTTGAGCGAATCGAAAACCTCCCTTATGAATTCGATGGGGCGGTTCTCCTAGCTACTCCCGACATCCACTGCACTCGCCAGGACGAATCATTTCTTGCTCCCGCCTCAAACGTGATATTCGAATATGGTTACCTAAGTTCCCGGCTCACGCACCGCCGGGTAGCGATCTGCCGCTTCAGGGAAGCAGACCTGCCCTCTGATCTGAAAGGAGTGAAGGTCATCGAGGGTAAAGACGTGGACTACGAAGCGCCGGAGCTCCCCCAGGACATGAACCGCGAGATCACCTCATGGCTGGATCGGCTTCCTAGGCTGGCTGCAGGCATCTCGCCGGTCACTCAATCCCACGGCTACTCGGGCAGGTGGAGCATTGAGAACCGCTACGACCTGTGGTGTGGGATCGGCTCTCCCCGGCTCTCAGGTTTGGGGTCGTTACTGATATCTGCGGCGCGTCGGTCCAAAGCGGGCGGTCCGTGGCCCGGTAGCCTCCCGTGCCGGATGGTGACGGTAGGCGACGGGCAGGGGACGGGACGTTGGCTGGGTCGGTGTGGGATGAGGTGCTCGATACGGAGCACGCGGTCGTGGTGAGGACGTACATCGAGCACTGGCCGCGGAGGGACCGCGCGCCGGAGAAGGTGCTGATCATCGTGGTCGAGCCGGACGAGCAGACCCGGTACCGGTGCCCGGAGTGCGGGCAGCGCGGCAGGCCCGTGGAAACGGACGTGGTGCGGTGGCGGACGCTGGACGTGCACGGCAAGCGGACGTTCCTGGAATCGGGGCTGCCGCGGATCGTGTGCGGCCAGCACGGAAAGATCACCGCCGCGGTGCCGTGGGCGCGGATGATGACCGGTTCAGCAGGCCGTTTGAGGAGTTCGCGGCGTGGAAGGCGGCGCACATGCCGTGGACGAGGGCCGCGGCGGAGCTGCGGATCACGTGGGAGGCGCTGGCGAACGTCACCGCCCGGGTCGCGGCGCAGGCCGCGGCCGGGCTGGACCGGCTGGACGGGCTGCGCCGGATCGGCATCGATGAGAAGTCCTGGGGCAAGGGCGGCGGCAAGTACCTGGTCATCGTCACCGATCACGACGCCGGGCGGGTCGCCTGGATCGGCGAGGGACGCTGCCAGGCCACCGTGGAGGCGTTCTTCGGCGCCCTCGGTGAGGAGCGGGCGGGGCTGCTGACCCACGTGTCCGCCGACGGGGCGGACTGGATCCACCCGGTCGTGCGCGAGAAGGCACCGCAAGCGGAGATCTGCTTGGACGCGTTCCACGTCGTCAAGTGGGCAAATGAGAGGCTGGACGAGCTGCGCCGCCGGATCGCCGGGGAGCTGCGCGCCGCCGGGCGCGGCGACGAGGCCGCCACCCTCGGCGGCGGCATGTGGGCACTGCGCAAGGACCAGCACAAGCTGACGCCCGGCCAGCGGGGCGCTCTGGCCCAGATCGCCGTCACGAACAAGCCGCTGTACAAGGGGTACCTGCTCAAGGAGCAGATCCGCGAGGCGTTCAAGGTCAAGGGCGACGAGGGCAAGTCGCTGATGCGCGGCGTGACCGCCTGGGCGCACCGGTGCCGCACCCCCGAGCTCACCCGGCTCGCCAGGACCCTGTCCCGCTACAAGGACGCCATCCATAACACCCTCGGCGGCGGCCCCTCGAACGGCCGGGCCGAGGCGCTGAACGCCCAGGTCAACGCCCTGATCACCCGGGCGCGGGGCTTCCGTACCGCCGCCGCCCTGACGGCCATGATCGACTTCGTCCACGGTGGCCTATGCCCCGAATCACCCTACGCGTGAATAAGCAGCCGATTCCTGAGAGCCGGGGAGAGCCGTGGGATCCCCATCAAGGAGCCGGACTCGATCTATTTTCACGGCATCGCGATTCTTTCGATCCCACCCAACGGCCGCCGAGGCACCGGCATCATGTACGGCGCCACCTACATTTCGGTGCAGCACTACAACGCCCACCTTGACGTTGTGAACGAGATCAGAGACGCGACAGTCGAAGACAACGGCGAACTGAGGCTTCGCATCGAGGTCGTTCGCCGGCATCTGGGCGAAGAACAAGGAGACCCGCCTGACAGGCGATTCCGCGAAAGTATGCAGAACCGGGACTTCGAGGTGACGTTGCGCCCTGTCGCCGGTGTACCCAACGAGCTTCACGGTCAGCACACCTACACACGCGCCACCGAGGTATTCTCATCAGCAACCGAGAGATACGTCCATCTCGACGGCACCCTCCCCGGCTGAATGGCGCAGCCATCCTATACTGCCGGGCGTCGGCGATCGGCTTCGGAGCAACCGGCGGTGGACTCGGCCAGCAGGAACGTGCTGCGTATTCCCTGAATGGCACACGTCATTCCCGCGTAGTTCTGGTGCATTTCCAGAACATTGGACTATCCGGCGCCGGTCACCATTTCATGCTTTCCTGTCATCACTCGCCCTTCGGTCGTGGCGACTAAGCCTCGATCCACCGCGTAAATAGGGGTTCTCCTAGGCGCGCCCACGCGAAAGGTGCCCTCTGAACTGGGACGATGGGAGTTGCTGACACTTCCATTCCCCAGATGGAGAGGACACCTCGCAAGTGCGATTGTTGCACGGGCTGGCAAAGATTCACGCATCGTTTGATGACCCGAATCTCGTGTCACGGGCGGGCCTGGTCCCGGTAATGGCCCTGGCGCAGCGGGCCGGCCTTGCCGCGCTGGCCGGTGAGCATGTGGCCATCGCGAGCCGGTGCGGGGGGAACGCGCACCTGAAAGTGCCGTGCCTGGTCGCCGGGATGGTCGCCGGGGCGGACAGCATCGACGACATGGACCTGCTGCGGCATGGCGCGATGCCGGCGCTGTTTGGCGGGATCCGGGCACCGTCCACGCTGGGGTCGTTCCTGCGCTCGTTCAGCTGGGGGAACGCCCGGCAGGCGGAGAAGGTGAGCCGGCTGCTGCTGGCGGAGCTGGCCCGCCGCACGCCGCTGCTGCCCGGCAAGGACGTGGTGGCGTTCGTGGATATCGACTCGATGCAAAAACGTGTCTACGGCCGCAAGAAGCAGGGCGCCGCGTTCGGCCATACCAAGATCCAGGGCAAAAGCCTGCTGGTGCGGGGGCTGAACGCGCTGACCGCCACGATCAGCACGCCGCTGGCTGCGCCGGTGATCGCCGCAACCAGGCTGCGCGGCGGTAACGCGGGCTCGGCCCGGGGCGCCGCGTCCTTCGCCGCAGAATCGGTCAGCACCGCCCGGAGTACCGGATGCAGCGGGACACTCGTGGTGCGGGCCGACGCGGCGTTCTACTCAGCGGCGTTCACCGCTGCGGTCCGCCGGGCCGGGGCGTGCTTCTCGGTCACGGTGCGGATGGACCCGAAGGTCAAGGCGGCGATCGCCGCCATCCCGCAGACCGCCTGGACGGCGATCCGCTACCCGCGCGCGATCTGGGATGACCAACTGCGGGCCTGGGTCTCCGACGCCGAGGTGGCCGAAACGGAATACACCGCCTTCACCTCGAAGAAGGGCAGGCCATCACCGCCCGGCTGATCGTCCGCCGGGTCAAAGATGCCATGTGAGGGGACCTCCCCGGCGTCAGTCGTAGCAGCATCTACGACATGCGGGCTTAGGGAACCGGGTCCCTGTCCCAGTTCTTTGCAGGAGCTCGAGGAGGTCCCTCATGACCATCGTAGGCGGGTTCGACGTGCATCGCCGGCAGCTGACGTTCGAGTACCCCGGCACCGTGACCGGGGAGCTGCGCCACGGCCGGGTCGCCCGGGCCGACCGCGAGCATCTCCGCGATTGGCTGGCCCGGTTCGCCGGCGAGGAAGATGCCCACTTCGCGCTGGAGGGCTGCACCGGCTGGCGGTATGTCGTGGAGGAGCTGCTGGCCGCGGGGGTCGAGCCGCATCTGGCCGAGCCGGCGGACACCGCCGCGCTGCGCGGCCGCAAGCGGCATGCCAAAACGGACAAGACCGATTCCCGGCACCTGCGGGTCCACCTGCTGGCCGGGGACCTGCCCGAATGCTGGATCCCGCCGCAGCACGTGCTGGAAGTGCGGGCTGTCGTCCGGCTGTATAAAGATCTGCTCGATGAACGCGGTGGCGGGCACCAGCGGATCGCCGCCACTTTGTTCCACCAGGGCGTGCCGGCGGTATCGGCAGCATGTGCACCGCCGAGGGCCGCGCCGCGGTCGCCGAGGTAGACCTGTCTGCGGCCGGGCGGCAGGCCGTGCAGACCGGGCTGCGCCAGATCGACCGGCTCACCGGCGAGCTGGACCCGCTGCGCCGCCAGCTCGGCATGCTGTCGCGCCGGCCGCCCGGGTGCGCGGCGCTGCGCGCCGCCCACTTCGGCATCGGGCCGGTGACCTCGGTGGCGATCTGGGCCGAACTCGGCGACGTCCGCCGCTTCCCCAGCTCCGATGACGTGGTCCGTCACACCGGGCTGGACATCACCGTCTACTCCCCCGGACACCAAGCGCTCGGCCGGGCACCTGTCCCGCCAGGGCCCCGCCCTGCTGCGCTGGGCGCTGTATGAGGCCGCCAAGAGCGCCGCCCGGGCTACCGCGCCCGATCACGCGTACTACATCGCGACCCGGGACCGGCGCAACGCCGGGCTGGCCACCGTGTCGGTGGCCCGCAAGCTCGCCCGCCGCCTCTACCACACCCTGCGCGACCTCGGGGAGGACGCCCTGCGGCCCGCAGCCTGAGCCCAGCCGATCCGCTCCACCACCCCCGCCAGGGCACCCCTTCACCGATGAACGTGCGGCCGGCTCCCGGCCAGAGGTCTGCTGCCAGGACCTGACACTCCTGGACAGCCTCCAAACAATGAGCGGCCGCACCCCCCCGAACCGGGGCACCCGATCACGCATCATGTCGCCGGAGCCAGGCCACACGCGCTCCGAGCACCGAGATAAGACTGGGCGCCCGATGCGGCGGGAACCCGCTACCGGCGGTAACCACCCACCAGCACCCCATAAGGGGGGCTCCCGATGACCTGACCGACTGTTACCCGCCACTCTCTTGAGCGGGGCGGCGACGTTGGCGGCGAGTATCCGCACCGGGGTGACCGACTGCTCCGGGATTTGACAGGGGGACCCTCGCGGGGACCCTCACCGGGCCATGCGGGCATGTGGGAAGCCCTGCCCGCTCGGCGGCAAGCCTACGGGTCCCCGCCCCTTGTCAAATCCCTGCATCCTTGACCTGTCGCGCCCTCGCTCGTCGTGAGTGACGTTTCGGCGCTCGGGATAGGTGTCGCGTAACACCCGACCCGCGTCCTGCTTCCTCGCCGCGCCATCATGCGGGCCGGACGGCCCGCAACCGGCAGCCACGAGGAAGCAGGACAAACCAGTTCACCCCGGGGGCCCGCAATCCGGCGAGCGACCGGCCTTGACCCAGGCGGGGGCCTCACAGATAAGACCTCAACCGCACGACCGCCCGGGACCAGGGCGAACTGTTTCCCGGCTGGCGCTACCACGCCGTGTTCACCGACTCCCCGTTCGCGACTATTCACGCCGAGGAGCACCACCGCGACCACGCCCAGGTGGAACAGCTGTTCGCCGACTGGACCGACGGGCCTTCTGGTGGAGTAACGATCTTTAATATTGGCGTTTCCGCTGCTCAGGTTTGGTTTTCTGGGAGGGTTTCGTGCGCGCCAGGGCCAGGGGCGCCACGTTGCGCCGCGACCTCATCGACGTCGCCGCCCGGACCGCCCGCCACGGCCGATTGCTGGCGGCTGGCTGCCGCGCTGGGCCGGGCCTTTGGATACCGTGCTGCCCTGTTAACCTGCGACAGTCAGGTGCGCTTCGATCGAGTCCCTGGTGCGGTGGTAGATGGGCCGGGCCTGCAGGTCGCTCTTGGCCAACCGAAAGCTTTTCCCGATCTGGAAGGGCTGGTGGTAGGCGCCAATCACGAACTCGGCGGTGACAGGGGTTCCGTCCGGGCAGGCCTGCGGGTCGGTGACGTAGCCCTTCAGACCCGCGAGCGCCCTTGCCTTCTCCTCGAGCTCGCGGTTCACTGACCGGGTGCCGCCGGAGAGCTGGATGAACCGGTTCCGTTTCACCGGGACCTTGCCCGCGACGGCCGCGCAGCCTTTTCACCTGCTCGTCGATCCCGCGCAGCGTCCTTCTGGCCCGGTCGGCCTTGTACTGGTAGTAGATGACCTGGTCCGGCCTTCTCGCGGTGGGCCGGCCAGGGCTGGGTGAACACGTGCCCGTCCGGGATGTCCTGGCCGGGGTGCTCGCGCCGGCACTGCTTCACGACATAGGGGATGTGCGGGATCTTCATTCCGAGGATGAACGACAGGCCCGCAGCCTCGATCTGTTTCTGATTGGCCTCGCTCACCATGCCGCTGGTCACCACCGACCTCACCGCCGCCCCGGCCGCGCTGGTCGCCCGCTACGCCGCCCGGTGGGCCATCGAGCAGGCCTTCGCCGACGCCCGCAACGTCCTGGGCGCCGGCGAGGCCCGCAACCGGTCAGGCTCGCCGTCGAGCGCACCGTCCCGTTCGGGATGCTGGTGCATACCCTGATCGTCATCTGGTACGCCCGGTCCGGCCATGACCCGGCCGACATCGATGACGCCAGGGCCGCGCAGCCGTGGTACCGGACCAAGACCGAACCCGCCTTCGAGGACATGCTCATCAAGCTGCGCCGGACCCTGATCGCAGCCCGATTTTCCGCAGGCGGCCCAGCTCAGCCCACTGACGAGCAAATCCACGCCGTGCTCGCGGCCTGGGACGCCATCACAGCATAAATACGAAACTTCAGAGGATCGGCCCGGCCAACGTGACGGCTCACGCGCAGATGTGCCAGTTCTGTGTCAGCCAAGTCGACGGGCAGACGGTCCTCATCGCAATGACGTCCTCGGCGAATGTCGTCGGGAAGGAAGACATAGGCGAAGCATTCCAAGACCGCCACCCTCGAGCAACTACCGCACAGCCAGCATCCCAAACCCGGCCACGGCGTCTGCTGGCAGGCGGTCGCTCGTTGCGGGTAACAAGGGTGAGGTAGCCTGACCCTATGTCTGTGCTCAACAGCCTCCTTCTTATCAAGCCGCGTTGACGCGCTTAGTCAACGCGGCTGCCCCTCATGTGTGAGGGGCTTTTTCATTTCCTGGGCCAGGTAGAACTGTGGGTTACGAGGGTTTCATGAGCGAGAGCGAGCCGGTCGAGACGACTTCGCCGGTGTCCGATGAAGGCCAGCCTCCGTTCCGTTACGACGCGCGTCTCGCCAACGAGATCGAGGCGCGGTGGCAGGAGCGGTGGGAGACCGACGGCACCTTCCACTCTCCGAACCCGGCGGGACTACTCGCTGAGGGCTTCGAGCAGATGGCGGGGCGCCGCAAGTTCTACGCGCTCGACATGTTCCCCTACCCGAGCGGTGCCGGGCTGCATGTAGGGCACCCGCTCGGCTACATCGGCACCGACGTGTACGCGCGGTACCTGCGGATGACCGGCCACCATGTCCCCACGCCTTCGGATACGACGCGTTCGGGCTGCCGGCCGAGCAGTACGCGATCGACACTGGCCAGCACCCGCGCCTCACTACCCAGAACAACATCGACAACATGCGGCGGCAGCTCCGGCGGCTGGGCCTGGGCCATGACACCCGCCGGGAGATCGCAACCACCGACCTCACATTCTACCGGTGGACCCAGTGGATCTTCCTGAAGATCTTCAATAGCTGGTGCGATGAGCGGACCGGACGAGCCCGGCCCATTGAGGAGCTGATCAGCGAGTTCACGTCCGGCCAGCGCCCTGCACCCGACGGCCGCCCCTGGGGTGAGCTGACGGCCGTGGAGCAGCGGAGGGCAATCGACGCCCACCGGCTGGCCTACATCTCCGAGGAACTGGTCAACTGGTGCCCTGGTCTGGGCACCGTGCTGGCCAACGAAGAAGTCACCGCTGATGGACGCAGCGACGTCGGCAATTACCCCGTCTACCGCAGGGCGCTGCGGCAATGGATGCTTCGGATCACCGCGTTCGCTGAGCGGCTGATTGATGATCTGGACTTGGTGGACTGGCCGGAATCCATCAAGCTGATGCAGCGCAACTGGATCGGCGCGAGCGGCGGTGCCTATATCAATCTTCCAGTCGCCGGTCAATCCGATCTGTCGATCCAGGTGTTCACCACCGCCGCCATCGACTGGCTGCAGGCTCAGAACGTCGGCAATGGAACTCGGTCCTACCGGCTGCGTGACTGGCTGTTCTCTCGGCAGCGTTACTGGGGCGAGCCGTTCCCGATCGTCTACGACGAGCACGGACTGCCGATCCCGCTTCCCGAGGACGCCCTGCCGGTGAGACTGCCGGAGATGCCCGACGTCCGCTCCGAACCGCAGGAAGACGAGACCAGCGACCCGGTACCGCCACTCGCCAAAGCCAAGGACTGGAGCACCGTCGAACTCGACCTGGGCGACGGCGTCAAACCATACCAGCGTGAACTCAATACCATGCCGCAGCGGGCCGGATCCTGCTGGTACTTCCTGCGCTACCTCGACCCGGTCAACGACCGAGCCTTCGTCGACCCCGACGTCGAACGATACTGGATGGCCGCCCCACACGCGGCCCTGGAGGGCGAGGGCGGCGTCGACTTGTACGTCGGCGGCGTCGAGCATGCCGTGCTCCACCTGCTGTACGCACGGTTCTGGCACAAAGTGCTGTACGACCTGGGGTATGTGTCCACCAAGGAGCCGTTCCGGCGGCTCTACAACCAGGGGTACATCCTGGCCGACGCCTTCACCGACCAGCGCGGTATGTACGTGCCCGCCGCCGAGGTCGTCAAGGCCGCGGGCGGCACGCTCACTTACGCTGGCCAGCCCGTGACGCGGCGGGCAGGCAAAATGGGCAAGAGCCTCAAGAACAGCGTCAGCCCCGACGAGATGTACGCCCGTTACGGCGCGGACACACTCCGGCTCTACGAGATGGCCATGGGCCCGCTCGACACCGACAGGCCCTGGCGCACCAACGACATCGTCGGCGTCAACCGCTTCCTTCAGCGGCTGTGGCGCGCCATTATCGACGAGACCACGGGCAAGATCTGGGTGAGCGACCAGCCGCTTGACCATGAGAGCCTTCAGCGCCTGCACCGCACCATCATGATCGTGCGTAAGGACTTCGAAGGGCTCCGGTTCAACACCGCCATCGCCCGCCTGATGGAGCTGACCAGCCACGCCATCAATCTCGCTGCGGACAACGCAGGGCTGCCGCGAGCGATGGCGGAGCCGCTGGTACTGATGGTGGCCCCGCTCGCGCCGCACGTCGCCGAAGAACTATGGACCCGGCTCGGCCACGGGCGTCGCTAACGTACGCGACGTTCCCTGAAGCCGACGACAGGCTGGCGGCCGGAGAGGTCATCACCCTCCCTGTTCAGATCAACGGCAAGACCCGCTTCACCATCAACGTCAGCGCCGACGCCAGCGAGGAAGAGATCGAGCGGATCCTACGGGGCCGCCAGGACTTCGCGCAGTACACCGAAAGCCTGGCCGTAAAGCGTCTGATCATCATCCCCGGGAAGATCGCCAACGTCGTCGCGCGCTAGTCCAACCTTCGCTCCTACGTGTCAAGCCAAGAACTACTGGCGCCCGCTCCTTACCTCGCAACCCAAGTCCGCCGAGAACGCAACTCGCCCTGCAGATTACACACGATGTCCGGGCTGGCAGCTTCCCCTGCCACAACGGCATTGTCCACAACGCCGTAGACGCCAGGTTAACCCCCCGAGAGTCGGACGGCTGACGTCGAACGCGCGATCGAGCAATGCTTGAAACCTAATAGCACTGCACGGCGCCGATGACTCCTTCTTGAAACCCGGGGCTGGACTCCTATCCACAGACGGTGGGCTCCGGCGTCGTGCACCCCGTCCGGCGTGGCGGCGTGGCGTCGGCCGGGGCGTCGATGAAGATCGTGTTTCGAGCCGTCCGCACGGTGATGTCTTCTTGTAACGCGAGCCGTCGAGCTCTGTCCAGAGACTGACGACCGTGCGGTGAGCTGGGGCCACGAACTGCTCATCGGATGTCGGGCCATCGAGCCCTTCTATTAGGGCGCTGCGTGTCCCTGCACGGGCTCACCTGCTGGGCCGAGGTCACGACATTGGAGGCATGCTTGACGATCACGTGTGGCATCGACTGGGCGGAGGCCCACCACGACGTTGCGCTGGTGGACGAGGCCGGGAAGCTGGTCGCGAAACGGCGTATCAGCGATGACGTGCAGGGTTATCGGCGACTGCTGGAGCTGCTCGCCGAGGCCGGTGACAGCGCCGACGAGCCGATCCCGGTCGCGATCGAGACCGCACGCGGCTTGCTGATCGCGTGTCTGCGCACCAGCGGCCGGAAGGTGTATTCGATCAACCCGATGGCGGTGGCTCGGTATCGGGAGCGGCACACGGTGGCCCGGGCGAAATCCGATCACGCCGACGCCATGGCACTGGCGAACATCCTGCGCACCGACGCCGATGCGCACCGGCCGCTGCCGGCGGACTCCGAGCTGGTCCAGGCGATCGCAGTGCTGGCCCGGGCGCAGCAGGACGCGGCGTGGAACCGGGGGCAGCTGTCCAACCAGCTGCGTTCGCATCTCAAGCAGTACTTCCCGGCCGCGCTGGCCGCGTTCCAGGTTCGTGGTGTCGGCCTGGACTCCCGCGAGGCCCGGGCGGTGCTCGCAGTGGCACCCGGCCCAGCCGCCGCTGCGAAGCTGTCCACGGCACGGCTGGCCTCGGTGCTGCGTACGGCCGGCCTGCAACGCAACATCGACGCGTGGGCGCAGCGCCTGCGCGCCATCTTCACCGGCGAGTACCTGCACCAGATGCCGGCGGTCGAGCAGGCGATGGGCCGGCAAACCGCGGCCCTGATCATGCAGCTCGACGCCGCATGCCGCGCTGCCGACGACCTCGCCGCGGCCGCCGCCGCAGCGTTCGCGGAGCACCCGGACGCGGAGATCCTGACCAGCTTCCCCGGCATCGGCCCGGTCACCGGGGCCCGGGTGCTGGGCGAGATCGGCGATGACCGGGCCCGGTTCCGCGACGCGCGCGGGCTCAAGTCCTACGCAGGCTCGGCACCGATTACCGTGGCCAGCGGCAAGAGCCTCATCGTGCGCAACCGCAAGGTGAAAAACCAGCGACTCGCCGCGGCAGGCTACGTATGGATCTTCGGCGCGCTTCCCACTCCGGAAATCAAGGAACACTACGACCGCCGCCGCGCCGCCGGGGACCGGCATGCGGCCGCCATGCGCAACCTGTTCAACCGGCTGCTGGGCTGCCTGCACCACTGCCTGCAGACCGGCCAGACCTTCGATATGGATAAGGCATTCCCACTACCCGAGCCACGCCTCGAACCCGCCGCTGCTTGACATTTAACAAGATCGGATGTCTGTGGATCTGCCGGGAAGGGCGCGAAGGAGGTGTACCTTCCCGGATGATCGAGTCGTAAGAGGTCTCAAGCAAGATCGGCGGGCCAACGCCGGTCGGGAAGGTACACCCATGCTGACAGTAGTCCCTGACCTGCCTGCCGTGCTCCCGGCTGACGGGCCTTCCTCCTCGCTGATCGACCAGATCGTCCGCGAGGGCGCCCGGCAGATGCTGGCCGCGGCGCTGCAGGCCGAGGTCGCCGCCTACGCCGGCCAGTTCGCCGGGGCGCGGGATGAGAACGGCCGCCGCCTGGTGGTGCGCAACGGCACCGCGGAGCCGCGGACGGTGCTGACCAGCGCCGGGGCGGTGGAGGTGACCGCGCCGCGGGTGAACGACAAGCGCACCGACCCGGCGACGGGCGAGCGGATGCGGTTCTCCCTCGGCGATCTTGCCGCCGTGGGCGCGCAAAACCCCGCAGGTGACCGAGGTGCTGCCGCTGTTGTACCTGCACGGGCTGTCCTCGGGTGATTTCGCCCCGGCGCTGGGCCAGTTCCTGGGCACCGGGGCGGGCCTGTCATCCTCGGTGATCACGAAGCTGACCGGGACGTGGAAGGCCGAGGCGGCGGCGTTCATGGCCCGTGACCTGTCTGGCGTGGATTACGTCTACCTGTGGGTCGACGGCATCCACCTGGGCATCCGGCTGGAGGAAGACAAGCTGTGCCTGCTGGTGATGATCGGCGTGCGCGCGGACGGGCGCAAGGAGCTGGTCGCGCTGGCCGGCGGCTACCGCGAATCATCGGAGTCGTGGGCGGACCTGCTGCGCGACTGCGCCCGCCGCGGCATGCGCGCCCCGGAGCTGGCCATCGGTGACGGGGCACTGGGGTTCTGGAAGGCCGCCCGCGAGGTGTTCCCGCAGGCCAGGGCACAACGCTGCTGGTTTCACAAGATCGCAAACGTGCTCGGCGCGCTGCCGAAATCCGCGCATCCGGGCGCGAAGAAAGCGCTGACCGAGATCTGGAACGCCGAGGACAAGGACCACGCCCGCACGGCGGTGAAGAAGTTCGCCGCCGCCTACGGGGCCAAGTTCCCCAAGGCCGCCCTCAAGATCACCGAGGACGAGGAGGAGCTGCTGGCGTTCTACGACTACCCGGCCGAGCACTGGGTGCACCTGCGCACCACCAACCCCATCGAATCGACCTTCGCCACCGTACGGCTGCGAACCAAGGTCACCAAGGGCCACGGGTCGAAGGCGGCCGGGCTGGCCATGGCGTTCAAGCTCATCGAATCGGCTCAGCGGCGCTGGCGCATGGTCAACGCCCCGCACCTGGTCGCGCTCGTCCGCGCCGGCGCGACCTTCGTCAACGGCAAGCTGGTCGAGCGTCCAGCAGGCCAGTCATCCGAAGCCGCCGATCCGTCACCAGCCGCAGCTGACAACGCGGCCGCAGAAGCCGCCTAAAATCTTGATCCACAGGTATTGACAATTACTCCGCGCGATCACCTTCATAATAACCAGATGAGGTCACCGGCGCCGGCCTGGCCTTGGCGATCGTGGGGCTGTGGCACACCCTGGCGGCGGAGGCCGGTGCCCGGACCCGCCTGCCTGCACACCTTTGACGACATCCGGGCCCGGTACGCCAGCGTGCAGGCCTACCAGGTGGACCAGGCCGCCGCCGGCCGCCGCCTGCAGACGGCCCGGACCGTGGTCGCCGCCGCCCTCGGGCTGCTGCTGACCGGTGTCCTGCTCACCTGGTTGGCCCGGCCGCCCCCACCCAGCCCCCGCCTACCTGAAGGTCACCCGCCCCGGCGGCACCGTCTGCCGCACCCTAACCTCCGCCGACGGCGGCACCGTTCGGCTGGCCGCCGCCGGCGCGCATCAGCCTGTCGCGATCCCGCTCACCGCCATCACGAACCTGGCCGTGACCCGCACCTGCCCCGGACCGGGCAGAGCGTCCATGAGTCTGCACCCGAAGAGAAAAACATGGGTCTTCCCGCGACGGCATGCGCTCCCAGACGAGGGACCTGCCGGAATCGTGAAGATCGCTCGCCGCGCCGAGTTCCAGCCCGGCCGGGCACGAAGACGCTGGTACAGGTCACACGCGCCATGCCACAGACTCAAGATCGGACGGCGAACTCCGGGGTTATCTCTCACCGGGACTCATCCTGACGCCTCCGCAGACGACCGGCCTATCCGAGCGCACCGAGAGCGGCTGAGCTCGTCAAGTTACGGCGTATTGACCCTTGAACCGAGCGCACGCCGACAGGCGAACAGGGAGAGGACCGATGCAAGGCAGCGCATCAGGTGCGGGACCGATCGGCCACGGATACACGTCGCTCTACGCAACACCGGACCGCGAGACACACCTTCGGAGCGTGCAGGTCCATCTCGATCCCAAAGACTTCGCTCCTCCGGCGCAGTCCCTGGACATCGGGGGGGCGCAGGCGGCAAGCCGGTGCTTGTTCCTGGCCTTTCCCTGCCAGTGGGGCAAGCCCGACTTTGAGAAACGGAACCCGGCACCCAACCCCCGTGCGTCAGTTCGGCACCGTTCTACGCAGCCATATCGTGACCTACGCCAGCGACGGCAGCTCGGTGCTCACGGGCCCCGGAGACACGCTGCTCCTCGAGGACGTCGCGCCTGCCAAGGGCCACATCACGGTCAATCCCAGTGCCGACGAGCCGTGTCTGGTGCACATCGTGCAGGTGCCCGGATAGCAGGCCTAGCATGCGGTCGAGATGGTCCAGCGCAGGGGTGGTCCACAGCTCCAGACGGAAGATCAGCTATTTGGCGGCTGGTCTGCCCGGTGCCAGCTGAATGGTGCCACGCTAGCCCAAACGGCGCCACGGTGCGCCTGTGCGCGCTCGCCAGTCGTACCCGCCGATGGCCGGTGAACGATCGCCCGGCGCGGCAAGGTAGGGGTCTGGATGCGGCTTGGCTCGTCTGGCGGACTCACAATCGGTACCGATGGTGGCCAGCGACCCGTCCTCTGCCAGCTCCAGCCCGTGGCGGCGGTACTCCTCGCGCCAGGCTGTCAACACGGTCGACTCCGTATCCAGGAGCGTCCCGTCGAAGTCGAAGAACACCGCCGAAGGCATCACGTTCGCATTCTGTCGGCTGGACGGCTCAGCGGGCGACCTGCTTGCGCTGTCGCATACCGAAATGGCTGCAGCAGCGGGAGACGGCGCGCGACAGCGCCGGTTCCTTCCGGCTAGAACGTGATGCCGATCATCCTCACATGCCGCCCGACCGGGCGGTGCCGTTAGGCCCGGCCGGCGGTTGAGGGTTCGCCCAGCCTGGCCCGTTCTTGCGGGGTGCTGGGAGGAGATCGTTCATTGTTTGTGGAGTCAGGCTGGCGCTGGCCGGTTGTCCAGTGCCGCCAGGAAATCAACGATCGCCGCCGCGATCTCGGGTGCCCCACGGCGGGGCAGGTGGTGGCCGATCTGGTCGAGGAGTTGAACGCGCGCATTCGGCAGGACGGCCGCGAGCTGATGGGTCGTCCTGACCGGGATGAGTGTGTCGTGTGGGTCGGCGAGCAGCAACACCGGCTGGTGTATGTCCGGCAGTGCGGACGTTAGGTCGCCGAGCTCACCCACCAGCGCACGCTGCTCGGTGACGAAGGTGCGCCACAGCGGCCCGTGATCGTGGTAGGCGGTGCCCCAGATGTGCCAGTTGACGTGCTCATCCGCGGCGATAGGCCGCCGCCTGCGCCGGGCGATGCGAGCCAGCCGGGCGCGCGCCACCCACGGAGTCAGCCACCACGCCGCGAGCGCGCAGACCTCCCCGGCCACCGGTGCGGCCAGCAGCCGGTCCCAGCCGGTCAGGCAGCCCGGACCGACGCTGGCCAGCAGGACAAGCGCCTCGACACGCTCAGGTGCCAGCTGGGCCACCGACAGCGCGGCCCCTCCTCCGTAGGAATGACCGACCAGCACGGCCCGCTCGATACCACGTGCCTCCAGGTCGGCTAAAACCGCGCGCGCGTTGAACGCGAAGCCACCGGCGTCCTGGCGGCTGGCCCCATACCCTGGCCGGTCGGGCGTCGTGATGCGCAACTCCCGTGGCAACTGGTCAGCCAGCTGCTGCCAGTCGGCACCCAGGCCCGGCTGGCCGTGCAGCAGCACAAGCTCGTGACCACCCACGTCCGATGAGCCTAGACCTTGCCGACAACGGCGGGACCGGCGTCCTGACCCCGCCACGACGCGCCCTTTGGGCGCAAAATTGCCGCCACCACCCGCCACGGGTACGACCTCGTCATCGCGTGCCGACTGCGCTCGGACTACGCAGCCCTGCAGGCCCGGCGCCGGAAGCAGAAGGTTGGATCTCCGGCTCGGCCCGGGCGATCTTATGGCGGAAGCTGAACGGCTCGGCGCAGTCGCCAGGACGGGGGGCCTGGCCCCCTTCCTCGGTGCAGGCATCAGCCAGCCCGCGGGCTTGCCTTCATGGGCTGACCTGATCCGACGGCTGGCGGAACGCTCGCAGTCATACGCCAACAGACCCGACGACCTTCTAGAGATCCCGGTCATTGACGCGGCTCGACTCCTCGAGAAGGACCTCGAGCCGCAGTTCCGCGCAAGCCTCCGCCGTGAGCTTAGCCAGCCTCTGCACGCCGTCGGCAGGCGGTGACGCGACCCTCGGGGCAAGGACGGAAATGGTCGCCTCGGTCGTGCCGCCTGACCGCGTGATCGTGCCAAGCTTGCCGGTGATGGCCGGGTTCGGCGGCAGGGTGCCGATCACCGGCGGCCAGTAGACGGCGCAGGTCCCGTTGCAGTTTGACTTGGCCGGGGTGTCCGGGGCGAACCAGTACAGCTTGAACCCTCTGGGGTGGCAATCAGGCCTGGTCAGAGGCGGTATGAGGTTACGCGGCCTTGGTGATGGTGATGGGGTGGCCGAGGAGCGCTTCGATCTGCCGGATATGGTTTTTGATCTTCTTGTCTTTGTCGGTGCGGGCCTGGTAGTAGCCGGGGCCGAGGTCGGTGAACCGGGCCGCGGGGTCGGCGAGCAGGTGCCAGACGATGACCAGGATGGAGCGGGCGACGGCGACCTGGGCCTTGGTCTTGCCGCGGCGGCGGGCGATCCGGTGGTACCGCTCGCCGAGGAAGGTGGCGGTCGGGCGGCGCAGCCAGGTGTTGCCGTGGCCCTTCTTGCCGGCCCGGGTGCGGGGGCCGGACTGGCGGGCGGACGGGCACAGCCCGGCCCAGGACACCAGGTGGGCGGCGGTGGGGAACCGGGACATGTCCAGGCCTATTTCCCCGATGACGGCCCGGGCCAGGTCAGGGCTGATGCCGGGGATCTCCGCGAGCCGGGCTGCGACGGGCGGCACCGCGGCGTCCGGCCCGGCGCCGGCGTCCGGGCCGGTGGTCCCGTCGCCGTCCACGCCCCAGGCGGGGGCATCGCCGCGGCCAGCCCGGCGGCCCGGGCGGACAGTGCCCCGATCCGCTCGTCCAGGAAGCCGATCTGGTCCAGCAGCATCCCGGCGAGCTCGCCGTGGTGGTCGTCGCACATGCCATCCAGCGCCTCGGCCAGGTCGTCGCGCTTGGCTTTCATGCTGGTGCGGGCCAGGCTGGCCAGCACCCGCGGGTCGCGCTGGCCGGCGGCCATCGCCTCGATCATGTCCTTGGCTGATGCAGTGGTCAGCTTGCTGGCCACGGACGAGACCTCGACCAGCGCCGGTTCCAGCAGTTTTTCCAGCCGCTGGAAGCAGCGGGTCCGCTCCTGGATCAGCCGGGTCCGCATCCGGGTGTAATCCCGCAGGTCCCGGACCGCCTTCGGCGGCACGAACGACGCGCGCAGCAGCCCCATCCCGGTCAGCCGGGCCAGCCACTGCGCGTCTCGTTTGTCTTCTCCGAACTAAGAAATGATCAAGGAATCCCGGCTGGCGGTCGTTGCCCGGATGCGTGCAGGACTGCCGTGATCACTAGCTGGACGTTGCGGTGGTCGATGCCGGTGAGGGTGTCGTGGAGGCTGACTGGTGTTCCGCCGGCGATGCTCGCTGCCAGGCGCAGCATCCGCTGTTCCCCGCCGCTGCAGGGCAGGTCGCCGGCGTCGAGGGCGGTGATGGCGGCGGCCCAGTCGACCTCGGCCATCGTGGTGATGCCGTCGGTGAGGCTGACACCGGTGTGCACGAAGGGGCCGGTGAAGTCGCGGCGGTGCAGCCAGGTGTCGTGGCCGATGAGGAGATCGACGCCGGCTTCTGTCGGGTATATGCCTGCTGCGCAGGCGCGCAGTGCGTGGTGGAGCTGGCCTGTGGCGGCGGTCACTGGGTCTTCCCGCTGGCGGGCAGGGCGGCTGGGGTTGTGACGGTGCGGCCGGCGGCGGTGGCGAAGTCCGGCATGCCCAGGTTGACGGCGGCACTGCGCCGGCTGGTGATCTGGTTCATCTGGGCGAGCTTGTCCCGGGCGCCGGCGAGGCTGACTTTCAGGCCCTCGGCCTCGCCGAGCCAGTGGTTTGCCTCGGCTTCGGCGATGCGGGCGGTCAGGTTGTCGCAGATCTGCACCAGCCGGGGATGCTGGCCGGGGTCGGGCCGGAGAAGCGGGCAGCGCAGGCAGGAGTGCTCGTGGATGCACGGGGTGTCGTAGGACCGGCCGCAGTCGCCGAGGGCGACTTTGCGGCGTTCGAAGTTTCTCTGCACTTTGTCAAGCCGAGCCTGCGGGACCGCCTGCCGGAGTAGCTCGGAGATGGCGGGGTAACTCATGGGGGCCCTGCGGAGAGCACGCCTGGCATGCCGAGGTTGGTGGGCGCGATGCGGGCCAGCCGGCGGGTCTGGTCTCGTTTCTGGCGGAGGAAGGTGAGGGTGAGGTCGATGCCCTCGATCTCGCCGAGCCAGCCCTCGTGTCCGGCCCGGCTTCGGCGGGCCTGGAGGTCGTCTTCGATCTCGTCGAGGCGGGGCAGCATCTTCGGGTTGATGTTGATCATGGGGCATCTCAGACAAGCGTGCTCGTGCTGGCAAGGGGCCCCGTAAGGGCGGGCGCATCCGCCCAGTTCGACCTTGCGCTGGTCGAAGTGTTCCTCGAACCCGAGCCACTCGGGCTGGGTGACTTTCCTGTACTCATCGGTCGGGCGGACCTGGCGACGACGGTCCAGGAATGCCTGGTAATGGCGGACGACGTCCTCGTTGAAGACGGCGACGTAGCCCCGGGTCGTTTCAAGATTCAAGTGTCCGAGCAAGGCTGCGCCGATATGGATCGGCAGCCCGTTGTTCACCAGATCGGTGGCCAGCAGCCTGCGGAAGTCGTGCGGGGTGAAGCCCGCCGTGCCGAACTCCGGGTGGTGGCCGGCGAGGTCGTTGCAGCGCCGGCGGAGCATGACCTGGACGGTGGCGGGCGAGATGACCCGGCGAGTGGTTCCGAGTTGTCGCTGGAACAAGAAGGGCATCGGCTCGCTCATCCGGCGTTCGTGCTGGTCATAGCGCTGGATGAGAGGGATGACCCGTCCGCCGTGGGTGTGGCGGCGGACGATTGCCGCGATGACGGCGAACAGTTCAGCCGACATCGGGATGACACGCTCCCGGTCGGTCTTGGACGGGGCGATGACCAGCAGCGCGATGACCTCGCCGTTCGGGCGCTGATACTGACGGATGCTGAGATGAGTGAGCTCCAGCAGCTCCTCGATCCGGATGCCGCTGTGCCGCAGGACCTCGACGGCAGCCCATTCCCAGAAGGCGAGTTCCTCGGCCGCGGTGACGTTTACGTCCTCCTCGCTGGCGAGGTCACGGACCCTGACGTTGGCGTCCCCGCCGCGGCGTTGGCGTTTGCCGTCAGCGGGACTCCAGCTGCGCCGGTAGGAACGGCCTTCGAGGAGGAAGACCTCTCCGGCAGCCAGCGGCGACGCCTGCTTCAGGAGAACGCGCAGGTGGTGGTAGCGGTCCTCGAGGTGGGCCACGAGGGCGGGGAGCAACGGCTGGCGTCGCCGGGTCCGGTCGTCCATCCGTTCCTTGGTGCGCCGCTTGTGAACGGTGAGCCCGCGCAGCGCGTTGCCGGGGATCGGGCAAGGCGCCACCCACGGCGCCCATATCTCGGGCTCTTCGACCGCCCAGCTGTGCAGGTCAGTGTAGAAGGAGCGCACCGACCGCAGGATCCGTTCGACCTCATGCCGCTTGCGCTGGCCATTCTCGCGGGTGTTGAGCGATTGCCGCCACTGTTCGTAGAGTCCTGCGTCGATGCGGAGGCCCGGATGCCCTGGGGCCAGGTCCTCGATCTTGGCCCAGAACAAGCCGGCGAGTGACCGGGCATGCTGATCGAGTGAGCTGTAGTCCAGCTCGCTCCTGCGTCGTGCCAGGTAGTCGAGGATCAGCTGGCGGACTCCTTGGTGGCGGATCTCGTAGCGGTCGACGAGTTCCTCCAGCGACCGCTGCCCGGTGAGTACCGCGGCCCGCACCGTTGATGGCGTGGCGGGCGGGAACTGGCCCATCTCGTGCAGGACCGGCCAGGCCAGCTGGCCAGCGAACTGGCCGCGGTTCTGCTTTCCGCGCGCTTTCATGTTCAGCCCTTGGTCGCGTGACTCCCACACGTAGTGCAGGAACGCCCCGGGCGTCAGGTCTGCCAGGGCGATGCCCTGGGTGGTCAGCGTGACCGCGACGTCGAACAGCGCCGCGGTGTGGTGCATCGGGTGTACCGGCTGGTCCTGGACTCGCTTCCAGAAGTCCTCCAGCAGCGGGTCGCGCTGGGCGGTGAGGAACCGCTCCCCGTAGCCATGGAACCGGGTGGACCGCAGCGCCCGCAACGACGGCCGGATGACGCGCAGGCCGAGCAGGCAGGCCATGCCGGTGCAGACCTCCTTGCGTCCCTCATAACCGGGAATCATCACGTTGACCGGACGGCCCGATTCGTTCAGCCCGCTGGCCTCCCAGCGCTGCTGCCAGGACTGGCCAGGGAACCCGTCCAGATGCCGCAGCAGGATGCGGGCACCGCGCGTCCGTCTCCGCTCAGCGTCACGCCCGCCCGGCCAGACCCGGCATATCACCGCCTCGATCTGGTCCGCGCTCGCGTTCAGCAGGCGGCGGCCGTACGGCCCGGGCGGAACAGCCGCCGGCATCGCCGACGCCGTCTGCAAGCCCCCGAAACGCGTGGGAACGACCCTTACTCCTTCATCAAGCCCCGTCGCCGCCGGCTCAGCCACCGAAGACCGCCTTGATGTCATCAGCGTCGTAACCTGCCGGGTAAGAACGCTGCGGCCGCGGCCTGGTGTAGTGTTCCTGCAGCTTGTCGTGCATGTCCTCGATCCGGGCCGTAAGGTAATGCCCGGTCGTGTCCAGATGCGCGTGCCGCAGGATGGCCTGGACCTCAGCCAGGGTCAGGCGCTCGTCACCGGCCATCCTGATAGCTGCGGTGTGCCGCGCGTCATGCAGCGTCCAGTTGGAGCCCAGCTGCTCGTTGGCGCGCTGCAGCACCCGGCGCATCGCCCAGTACGTCATCGGCCGGGACTCACCCCGGCGAGTCCGCCAGACAGGCTCCCCCGGGGAAGGAAGCCCGTCAGCGGCCAGGTAACGGCCCAGGTAACGGAACGCGTCCGGCGACGCCGGCACCGGCTGGCGGATCCTGGTGCCCTTGGACACGACGTAGATGAGCTGCCCGCCCCAGTCGACATCTTCCGATGTCAGCCCGAGAAGCTCGCTCGCCCGCGCCCCGGAGCTGACATAGAACTCCAGCAGAGCCCGGTCACGATCACAGCCCATCGCCGCGAACAGCTCATCCCACAACGCATCCGGGATCGCTCGCGGCACCTGCCGCGGCACCTTCTGCCGCAGCCGGGCCCGCCGGATGAACGGAACCGGCTCCAGCGGGCTGCGGTGCGCCAGCACCTGCCGCCGCTGGGCGGACACGGGCACCGGGTTGATCACGGGGCCGTCTCCGAAACGGCCGTGGAAGGAGTAAAAGCCGTGCACGACAGTCAGCGCGTGATTGATCGTCGCCGGCGCATACCCCGTTCGCAGGGACGGCTTGCCGGTCTTGAGGTTCACCGATCCGGCCGGAGCCGAACCAGGCTGCCTGCGTTCCCTCTGAGGATTGCGCGCGGTCCGCAGCCAGCCCACCAACGTCGCGACATCAGCCTCAGTTGCCTTCTCCCAGCCGGTTTCAAGGCACCACAGCAGCCGGTGCCACCGCAGGAGATCGAACGCATAGCTACGGCAGGTCAGCGAGCTGGCGTCCCCGAGCATCAGATCCCGCAGACAGGCGCTCACCGGCTCGACTTCCCTGCCGTCGCTGTCCACGACGAAGAACGGCAGCTGCGCCGCCTGGCCGGTGATGACCGCCCCCACCGAGGGCACCGACCGCAGCCCCTCCATCAGCGCACGCCGCATGTCCTCGATCACGCCTCACCCTCTCAGCAGACCAGGCCTGATGCCCGGTCAATGACCCAGATGAGGTGCAGTTAACAGGGAGGCCGAGGAACCCGGCCCATTCCTCGTCGGTCGGGATACGGTATTCGGCGGTCGGGCGCAGGGAGCGGCGGCGGGTGATGAACGCCCGGTGGCCGTTGATCACTTCCTCGGGGTAGACCGCCTTGTAGCCCATGGTGGTGTTGATGTCGCGGTGCCCGGCGATCAGCTGGGCGATGTGCGGCGGCATCCCGTGCAGGATGGCGTCGGTGATGAAGATTCTTCTGAAGTCGTGGAAGGTGTAGCGCAGCGGGTGGCCGCTGGCGTCTTTGACCCCGATCGCGGACAGCGCTTGGTCGAGGTAACTGCGCAGTGAGGTCTCGGCGACGGGCCGGTTCTCCAGCCTGCACCGCCACTGGAACAGCAGCGGCATGGGCGGGTTGTAGACGCGCTCGTTCTTGTCGTAGGAGATCACCAGCGGCACGGCGGCCGCGGTGCCGCGGATCCGGCGCATGATGTCCGACAGGACGTCGGCCAGTTCAGGTGAGACCACCAGGAGCCGCTCTTCGTCGGTCTTGGAGGGAGCGATCTGCAGCAGCGGGATCAGCTCCACCGGAGCAACGCCGCGGTTTCTTTATTGTCGTGGCCTTGCGCACAGGTCAGGATGATATTGGCCCGCAGCGCCAGAGCCTGTGATGATTTCGCCCGGCGAGCCCACCTTTGCAGCGTGGCCCGCTCCTCGCCGGAAAGCGTCAATTCGGCCTTAGGCCGCCCCGTCCTTGCCATGCCAATAACTTTACGGACACGTCCTGCTACAATGAGTTATGACACGCGTCCGGGTGATGTGACCTGCCTCACTTTTATGAGGGTCTAAAGGCGCAGGACACTAGGCTTGACCGGTGGGATAGAAGCGGGCGGCCCGGGGGTCCCGGTCGGCGGGCACCAGGCCCGGAATACTGACCGGCGTGCTCGAGGCGACAGTGCGCGACCTTCAGGTCAAGACCCCAGCGCCAGGCTTTCTCACGGGCTCGCATCCCAAAGTTCTCCGGCGTCACGGGCCGCCCGCCCATACCGTCCCACCCCGCGACCCCTCAGCGCAGTGCCAACCCCGCCCTAACCCGGCAGCAGCCTCAGCCCGCCGAGACCCGCCCCGGCCCCGATTTTCACGCAGCGCGACCATCCGCCGGATGTAATGAGCTTTCTCCGCTCCTTCGGAGACGGATACGGTCCCTGAGACCTTGCACATGTGCGCGAGCGGCGCGGCGGACCTCATGCCCCCGGATTCAGCAAGCGGCACCACGATGGCGCGCCGACCTGGCCTGGTGGTGGCCGTGCACCCTCGGCGCACGGCTCCCTGGCGTCACTCCTTTAGTCGCCGGGCCGTCGCGGTGGTGCGATATCGACGAAGAGTGATGGACTAGGCTGCCTTGTTGCCGACGGCCGCCCGGGAAGGCAGGTTCCATTGACTCAGGATGCGGATTGGGACATCGTGACCGGGGTCGGCATCACGGCGCTCGGCGTAGCCGCAGGCCGGGCCATCGAAACCCACCGCCCGGGCAGGCTGGTGGCGGATCCTTATGCCGAAGCGTTCGTGCGTGCTGCCCAGCCGCCGCTGCCCATGCCTACGCGGCCCGAGGAGGC
This sequence comes from uncultured Actinomycetota bacterium, assembly GCA_963820395.1. Classification (GTDB taxonomy): domain Bacteria; phylum Actinomycetota; class Actinomycetes; order Streptosporangiales; family Streptosporangiaceae; genus DATFVJ01. The sequence continues at coordinate 85,896 of CAWGAE010000014.1, forward strand.
TACCGACCCCGAGGTCCCGTGGGACTCTATGGCGACCTACATGGGGGTGCGTTCGAAGTTCTTTGATGAATACTTCGCCTCCGCCTCCGCCCTCCAGCAGGTGGTGCTGCTGGCAGCCGGGCTGGACGCGCGCGCGTTCCGGCTGAACTGGCCACCACATACGACGGTGTACGAGCTCGACATGCCACGGGTGCTGGACTTCAAGGACCACGTCCTTGCCCGGCAACAGGCACGGCCCCGATGTGAGCGGCGGACCGTAGCGTGCGACCTGCGCGGCGACTGGCCGTCTGCCCTGCTTGAGGCAGGCTTCGACCGCACCCGGCCAGCGGCCTGGCTCGCCGAGGGCCTGTTGCCCTTCCTACCCGATCAGGCCAAGGAGGCGCTGCTCACCCGCATCCACGAACTTTCCGCGCCGGGCAGCCGGATCGCAGCCGAACACCTCACCGCGGACGTCGCAGCCCTGCTGCGGGAGCCGGTCTTCCGCAACATGGCCAGCCGGTTCGGATTCGATCTCAAGAAACTGTGGCCAGCCGATCAGCACCTGGACCCGGTCGGGTGGCTGACCGACCTGGGCTGGACGGTCACCAGCGAGCGCGCGGTCACCATAGCCGATCGGTACCAGCGGTCATTCGACGATGCCATAGCGCAGCCGATGCGCTCAATCCTTCTGATCATCGGTGATGCACCGGCCCTCAGTGACCACCGTGGCGGACCGTGCGACGCGGCACCGGGCTGGGGCGTGTCTCCTTGTTGACCACCGGGGTTTCTGTGATCATCGGTGGATGATCAGCGCGGGGGTTGTCACTGATGAGCTGTGGGCGCTGATCGCGCCGGTGCTGCCGTCGCGCGGGCGGCGTCCTGGGCGACCGTGCCGTGATCCCCGGCAGGTGCTGGAGGCGATCGCATGGCGGTACCGGAGCGGCTGCCCTGCGGGACGTGCCAGCGGACTTCGGCCCGTGGCAGACGCTGTGGAAGTGGCACCGCCGTTGGTCGGGCGATGGCGCCTACCAGCGGATTTTCCCCACGTGCTGGCCAGTTGCGAGCATGCGGGCAAGCGGGACTGGCTGGTATCGGCGGATTCCACCGTGGCGCGCGCACATCAGCATGTCGGCGCGCCCAAGCGCCACAAATGGGGGCATGTCGAATGACAAGATTCCGAGTCGGCTGACCCACGCCATCGATGATCCTGCCACGCTGCGCGCCGCCAGGGATGATCCGGCGGGCTTCGTCGAGCACGACGGCTTGCTCGTGATCGACGAGGTTCAGCTGGCTCCAGAGCTGTTCCGCTCGATCAAGGTAACCCGTCGACACCGACCGCGCCCCGGGCAGTTCCTACTGACCCGGTCCGCCCAGGTGCTGGCTCTGCGCGAGTTTCCCGACGCCGACTTCGGCGCAGGCAGTCCAATCAGAGCCGAGTTGACGTGGCAGTGGTAGGACTTCAGGTGCTCGCCCGTTAGTGAGTGACCTTGACCGCACGGTGCGGCAGTCTCCAGCCCGGTCGGACGAAGTGGCAGGTATAGCCGTCGGGATACTTTTCCAGGTAGTCCTGGTGTTCGGGCTCGGCCTCCCAGAAGGGCCCGGCGGGCTCAACCTCTGTGACCACCTTGCCCGGCCAAAGGCCCGAGGCGTCGACATCGGCGATTGTGTCCTCAGCGGTCTGCTTCTGCGCGTCGCTGGTGTAGAAGATGGCCGACCGGTAGCTGGACCCGATGTCGTTGCCTTGGCGGTTAAGCGTTGCCGGGTCGTGAATCTGGAAGAAGAACTCGAGCAGCTCCCGGTAAGAGATCTGCTCCGGATCGAAGGTGATCTCGATGGCTTCGGCGTGGGTGCCGTGGTTTCGGTAGGTCGCGTTCGGCACGTCACCCCCCGTGTAACCGACTCTCGTCGAGATCACGCCGGGGCGTTTCCGGATGAGGTCCTGCACCCCCCAGAAGCAGCCGCCAGCCAGGACAGCCTTCTCAACTTTGCCGCTCATTCGTGACGCACTCCTTGTGTCGTCTGGTACTCAAACAGTTTGCGGTAGGCGCCGTAGCGTTAACAGTTTGCGGTAGGCGCCGTAGCGTTGAGGTTCCAGGTCGTCGAGCGGGACCAAGCGCAGGGCAGCACGGTTGATGTAGCAGCGCAGCCCTCCGTCGTCGGCGGGCCCGTGCGGTCCCAGTACTCGCTATTTCAACGTCGGCTCGGTGGCGCCCTGCTCGGTTCCGGTAGTGCTTCGGCGTCACCCGGGAAACCGCGTCCTTGTGGTAGGTGTCCGATATCTCAACTCCTTCGCCGGTCCCGACCCTCGGGTGCTAACACACTGCACAGCACCCACGCGGGCCCGGCTATTTCACGCTGGCGTCGTAGCCGTCCTTGATGCCGCTCGCAAGTGCCGGTCCGCCCGCTTTGGCCTGCGCCGGAACAACGTGCGCTCGATCACGACGTGGCTCGTGTGCCAGTCGATGATCGCGGCTGCGACTCTGGAGACTCCCACCGCGACGATCGCTTCGCCCCATGCCCCTGTCTTGGGGTAGCGGGTGTCCTTGACCGCAATACCGGGCGGCTCGTGGCCACTGACACCACGCCGCCGATGTAGTCCGCACAGTCGCCGTCAAGACCGCCGAATGCGATGTAGACCCTGCCCTCGTACAGGGTCAACGCGGGCCGCTGCTGCGTCGCGATCGGGGTGCCACGAGGCGGCTCGACCTCGCGCCGCACTTTCAGCGCGCCGGTCGCAAGGCTTACCCCGGCAAGCAGGTGGGTACCGCCAGTCGTCTCCGCGACGGCGAACACCAGGCCGCTGGCCGGATCGTAGACCGGCGTCCCGGTAATGCCGAGCGGGCCGATATCCCCGCGCAGCGGCGACATCTGATCATGGGGCCAGGCTATGGGCAGTCGCGGCCCTGATGCTCACACATCACCGGTCCGCCCATGCTTGCCAAATGTCGTACGCCTGGAGCGGGTCGTGCCGGAACGCGCTGATCGGCGAGGCCCTCATATCCGTGCCACATGGGGCGCGCGTGCAACGACGGTCCTGTGCGCCGGTGGCAGCGGCTATGCGCAGCGGGTCAAGCGTGGATCTCCCACCGGAGCGCTCTGTCCAGGTCCCTAAGCGATGCCTTACCGAGGCACCATGGGCCCCGGGTGGCAGACCGCCTTCGCCGGGCGAAGTACGCCGTGTGCCCCTGCGGGCTCGTCTCGCGCCAGATCAGGTGGGTCGCGTGGTGGCGCTGCATGACGTGCAGCAGCGTGATCATCTCGCGCGCCTCCGCGAATACTTTGTCAGGCATTGCCTGCTCCCGTCATGGGGCGGCCTCACCGGGAGGACGTACCAGCCCGGGGCTATCCGCCAAGTGCCCCTCTTACGTGTGACGCGCGGATGTCATCTGCGGTTGCCGCCCGGTGGAGCCCGATCCGGGATGCTTTCCCGCAGTAAGAGCTTCCGGCTGCAGGCATCGCGGATAGCGCCGGTCAGAACCGGCATTCGGACGGGCCAGCTAGCCTCGCGGCGGGAACAGCGAGGCTGGGTGCGCAGTTCCGGCAGTCGGGACAGAAAAGTGGAAGGGGACGCGCGTGACGGCGAACCTGCGAGACCAGCTAGGACGGTTCGGGATCTGGCGAGGCGCCGTTCAAGTGACGGCTGAGCTGGCTGCCCGTGTCGAGCAGCTCGGCTTCGGCGCGCTGTGGCTCGGCGGCTCGCCCGACGGTGACCTGGCTCAGGTAGAAGAGCTGCTCAACGCGACGAGCACCATCACCCTCGGCACCAGCATCGTGAACATGTGGAAGGACGACCCGCGCCAGGTGGCCCGCTCGTTCGCCCGGTTGCAGGACCGCCAGCCAGGCCGCTTCGTGCTCGGCGTCGGCGCGGGACACCATGAGACGACGCGGCAGTACGAGCATCCGTATGAGACTCTTGCGGCCTATGTGGACTCACTGCGCGGCGAAGGTGTCCCGCAGGACGCTCTTGTCCTCGCCGCGCTGGGCCCGAAGGTGCTCAGGCTGGCCGGCGAACGCGCGGCAGGCGCGATCCCGTACCTCGTGCCGCCCGAGCACACCCGCCAGGCGCGGGAAATCCTCGGCCCCGAGCCGCTGCTCGCCCCCGAGCACAAGGTGGTGCTCGACGCTGACACCGCGCGCGCCAGGGCGCTCGGCCGCGCTCGGGTGAGTAGTCCCTACCTCGGCCTGGTCAACTACACCAGCAACCTGCGCCGGCTTGGCTGGACCGAGGACGACCTGAGCGACGGCGGCAGCGACGCGCTGATCGATGCGCTGGTCGCGCATGGCCGCGCGGACCAGGTAGCGGCCCAGCTCAGCAGGCACCTGGACGCCGGCGCGGACCACGTGGTCATCCAACTGCTCACCGATCCGGAAGCCGGTCCCGTGCCTGGTTACCGGGAGCTAGCGCGGGCGCTGATGCTGTGACGCTGCCGCGCCACCAGCCAGAAGCTAACTGGCCAGCGACTTCGGGCTAGCCGTGGGCAGCCCAGACGGCGGAGCGCTCACTGGCCGACCCTGCGACCACAGACGGGCTCATGCATGGGCCGGCATACGCGGGAGACTGCGTGGCGGTCCTGCACGACCTTGCCTCTGCCTACGATGAGCGGCTCGCCGCTGAAGGCGCTCGCGTCACGGCCCGGTATCGCCAATCAACTGATCCGGCGGTGCCGTGCCGCGGTTCTGGCCACCCGGCGGACGATCCGCCCGGCGCATTCCCGGTCCAGCCGACGTCCGTGAGTTTGGTGAGGAAGATCCCCTTCGCCGCGTTCCCGGATGGCAAGGCCGACCGCGCGGGCGGTGCGCGGTGCGACGGGAAATGCCCCCGGCTGGACCGGCACTTTCGGGCGTAGCCTGGCCGGTAGGCGCTGGCAGGACTGCGGGAAGCCGATGCCCGATGACCTGACCTGGAATCGGACCGGCGAGCGCATTTCAGATTCTCCGCGAGCGCTGGGACAGGTCTGAGCCACACGACCGGACAGTCGTCAGTGGATCAGGGGACGTTCGATCGACCCGGAGGTGACACGTGAAACCGTTCGTGGTCAACCGACACGGTCGCCTGGTGTTCCCGGCGAATTTCTTTGGCGAGCTGGACTTCTCGGTCCTGGAGACGCTCGACCAGTTCATCGCGGTGATCGGGCGGGATTTCGAGGCGAAGGCACCGACCGGGTCCGACATCCTGGCCCGGGTCGAGTCCGGGGCCTACCCGGGGCGATTCCAGCTGCTTCGCGATCTGGGCCAGAACCTGTTCTGGGTCAACCGGTATTCCATCAGTATGTTCGATAAGCGGCCGACCCGTTGGCGCGACATGGCGAAGCATCGCGATGACGTGTTCTTGCCGGTGTTCACTCCGTGGGAGGAGGGCGAGCGCAAGGTGGCCGCAGTCGAGCGCGCCTTCCCTGAGCTGCCCGCGACGTGGGACGCCGACATTGAGAACAAGGTGTTCGGCCTGCTGTTCGACCTGTTCCGCAACAGGCTGTACCACGCTGCCGAGCTGCCGGCGATCAAGCCAACGGTCGCTGAGTTCCTGGAACTGCCCGACGCGCTGACGATGGTGATGCCCGAGCACGAACCGGACTACCCGGTCTTCCGGACCCAGGAGATCCTGGATGCCGACGAGCGAGTTCCCGAGCTGGAAGCGCTGATGCGCTGGGCGATGGTGCTGCACAACCAGTACCCGTGGAATCGCTCCCGCACCGAGCTTCGCGGACCTGCCGAGATCGGCGACGACGACTTCGTGGTCGCGTTCCACCCCCTCAACCGGGATGTCATGGCCTTCATCCGCCGGGTCAAGAGCGCAGGCACCAGGAGTGTGAACGCCTTCGATAACAGCGCTGCCATCCCGGCTCAGCGCGAGCCGATCAAACTCGTCGCACCCGCCACCCCTTACCCGCCGGTGCGCGTGCGCGAGGCGTTCGCGATCCAGCCGCGGCTAGAGGCCCTTGCGGTCGTCCGCGGCGAGCATGTCTGCGACAACACTGACGTCATCCGGAACGCGAGCTTCTCCTGGTCGCCGATGAGCGCCGCCGAGATCAGCGCGAAGACCGGCATCGAGCGACGCCGCTATACCACCCGGGAGCCGGAGGAGTTGGCCCTCCACGCTGCCCGGGCCGCGCTGACGAAGTCGGGCCGGGGGGCCGAGGAGGTCGGGGCGGTGCTGGTCAGCACCTGCACCAGCAACCGGCAGATCCCGTCGGTGGCGTGTTGGCTGTCCGGTGAACTGGGCCTGCTGCAGACGCACGCCTCGGTCGACCTGGTCGCGGCCTGCGCGGGGCTGCCCTACGGGCTGGCCGAGGCCATCCGGCAGCTGCAGGAGGTCCGGCGGCCCGTCCTTCTGGTCTGCGTGGAGAAGTTCTCCGACAAGATCGGCAGCTCCCGCCCATCGCGGATGATCTTCGGGGACGGCGCCGCGGCGATGGTCGTCGCTCCGGCGGCCCTGGGCATGACCGGCGACGTGGAGATCGTTCAGACCTACGCGAGTGGGCCGCGCAGCGAGGTCAACTCGATCATCTGGCCGAACCCGGAGTTCGACAACGACGTCACCGTGTATGGTCCCGATGTCAAGTCCCTGGTGCGCCGCTATCTGGCCCAGATGATCGAGGAGCTGGGTGCACAGCCGGATCCGGACGACCCCGGGCTGACGTTGCTGGAGACCATCGAGCTGATCGTCCCGCACCAGGCCAACAAGACGATGATCCTCAACCTGGCCCGCAAGGCCGGGCTGTCCGCGGACCACCTGTACTTCAACGTCGAGACAATGGGCAACGTGTCGGCGGCTAGCATCCCGGTAGCGGTGCACGACGCCGTGCGCGACGGCGTGATCACCCGCCCGACCCGGGTCTTCGCTCCCGGCTTCGGGGCCGGTGCCGTCGGCGGTTATGTGGTGATGCGCATCGACCCCGCGATCGTCGCCGACGAAGTGGTGCTGGACATCGTCGGCGCCGTCGACGAACCCGTAGCAGCATCACGGGTGACCACGACCGACGACGTGCGCGTTGCGTTCGGCGAGTGACGGAACCCATCTGCCACTTCGTCGTGCTCCCCGAAGAGCTGAGCCGGCCCCACCACCTCGACCCCGAACTCCTCGTCACCACCGGTCATCCCGTGCTGACCGAGGCCGCGGAGTCAGTCCTTGCGAGTGGCATGAACGATGGGTACATGTGCCGACCGCCACGAGGTCCGCGCCGGTGCGTGCACCGGCTGGCCTGCCGCAGCGGCGGAGCAGGACGAGCGGCGCATCCGCGGCCGCCGTTATGGATCTTGATGTCGAACGGCTGCCGCGAAGTGACACGGGCGGCAGCCGTTCTGCGCGCCTCCAAGGGCGCACCAGCGCCAGCTGGCGCATCGGCGCGATGAGTTAGCGGCCTGCGGCTCGTCCTATCAGGGATGGCTGACGTGGTTCCCTGGGCCCGGGTGGTGTTGTCGGGGCGGATGGCACCCAGCGGGTGCTGCTGCTCTCCGGCGAGGACCCCCGGCCTGCCGGTCGTGAGGGCATTGGCACGGCTGCAGCTGGTGGCCCGCCACACCGGGGGCGGATACGCCTGGAGGAGGTGTCTTCGGCGCTTGCGGAGCTGCTCAACCTGGCCGGCCACGCCGGGAGGTGTGCGGGCAGGCCGAAGAACGGGAAGAGGTGCTCGGCGTCCAGGAAGGAGTGGATGCCGACGATGCGATCCCCTGAGATCTCCAGCACCTGGAGCGCCCACGGCGTGTACCCGCTCTCCGCGCCGGGTTTGTAGTGCCCGAATGCCGCGCATCCGTTGGCCGCCTTTGGGATGAGCCGCGAGCCCCGGCAGCCGGCCCCGGGGCCGGGGCATGAACCGGCCAATGTCGGCGGCACCCCGCAGCCACATCGCGTAGGGCGGCATCGACTGGACCGCGTCGTCATGCGGCAGCCTGACCAGGCTGTCGATGTCGTAACGTTCGAAGGCGTCCAAGTAGCGGGCCAGCAGCGCACGTTGGCCAGCATCGACGGTCACCGGACCCGGACCGGCCTCGACCGAGGCGAGGGTGACCCGGGCCCGCTGCAGCGCGAGTCTCAGTGGTGACGACGGGATCATGTTCCCGCGTTGCGGTCAGCGCGCGCTGACGACGTGACCGATCGCGGAACGAAATAATCATGGACCAGGCCAACATGGACATCCACGGACCCGGACCGATCCCTTGGTGGCGCGCCCTTCCGCGTCGTGGTCACTTTCGATGAGCGACGCGAGCGTCGCTCGGCTGCACGCGACATGCTCGGGACTCACGCGCCCCACTAGGCAACCTGACGAATCGGCTGCCGAAGCCGGGCGTTTGAGCCATACGTCCGAGTCCGGCTCAATGACTAGCTTGCTGGATCGGTCGGTGGCGTGCGCCGGACCGCCGCCCAGCCGGGCCCGCGGCATCGAGGCCTGGCGACCTCGCAAGGCCACCCTTGTTTCCTAGCAAGAGACCGAGGACTTCGCCGATGGCGGGTTCCTGGGTGCCGGCTTCGGGCAGCGGCAGGTCGGCCTGGATCCGGTAGCGGTTGCGGCGGCCGTCCTTATGCTTCACCACGTAGCCGGCCTCAACGAGGTCGGTGACGATGCCGTGCGCCCTGCGTTCGGTGATGCCAAGGCTCGCCGCGATGTCGCGTAGTCGCGCCCCGGGGTCGTGGGCGATGCACAGCAGCACCCGGGCGTGGTTGGTCAGGAAACTCCAGCTCCCCATGCTGCACTTACTTTAGCAGCTCATTTTTGGAAATTTGTTGCTAGTTTTCTACTGCGCTGGTGTCGTTGCCCTCGCGTCTTTGACGGCGCTGCCGCTGAACTCGCCGTCGCTGAAGGCGGTCAGAGATGGGGAGCGGCGCAGCCGGTCGAGGCAGCGTGCGCGCTGGGGGCCGATGCTGCCGACGGGTATCGGCAGGGTGGCGCTGATCTGAGCATAGGGGCGCGGGGGATCGCCGATCAACATTGACAGCAGCTGCCGGCAGCGGGACGGAAGCTCGGCGAACGCCGCGCACAGGGCGGCGTTTAATTCCGCCGCGATGACTTCCTGTTCGATCATTACGGCGGGCTGGTCTGGTGACATCTGGTTTTCCACCGGCGATCCGAAGCTGTCGTATTTACGGGCTGCCCGCAGGACGCGAAGGCACTCACGTTGGGTGGTGGTGGCCAGCCAGCCGGGCAGCGCCGCGGGTTCGCGGAGGTTGCCGAGCTGCTCGACGAGAAGTAGCCACACGGTCTGGCCGACGTCGTCGATGTCGTGCCGGTTCAGCTGGTAGCGGTTGCAGATGGACCACACCAGCGGGGCATACCGGTCGACGAGCTCATCCCAGGCGTGCTGGTCGCCGTCGCGGGCGCGGGCGACCAGGGCGATGACCGCCGGATCGTTGCGCATGGGGTGTCCCTTGCCGCCCCGTTGATGCATCTTCTCCACGCATGATTTGCAAGTGCGGGTGGCGGAGCTCATGGTGGCCATCGGTCTCCCCCTTTTCGGGTGCGCGGCCCGGTGTCCGGGTGCACACCGAAGTTAGGACCCGAGGCGTTTGCGCAGCGTTCGCGGCCCGCGCTCGGGTCAGGCGGTCGGCAGAACGCCGGGAACCGGGGGCCGGACACCTCGCTCGGCGAGGTCACGCTCGCCTCGCCCCGAGATCGGCCCAGCGGAGACCCGGGTCGGCCGCCGCTCATGATGGTCGGAGACATGACCTACGACGCGCGCCCTTCGTTAGCGATGGTGGTGTGCGAATAGGTCATCATCGTGCGCTCAGTGCATAGATCCCATCGACACGCCGTCACGATTCGTGACACACGCAGCTAACCACGTAGTCTCGTGGTCGACCAAGCGGGGAATCGCCTCGTCTCCAAAGGGACCGTTTGCGCCGTCGCACGGTCAAACCCCCTGAATTCGCCTGCCTGCTGAACGCTGTACCGGGCGGCGTGAGCCTAGTGGTGAAGGCCCGGCGGAGTGAGGAGCGCGCATTGGACGAGCTTATTCGGGAAGTCGGCGAAGAGCATGTGGCTGTCGAGGACGACGGCGCACGCGCACCAATCATGCGCACGTCCACCGGCGATGCCGCTTCACCAGCGTCCGATGACATCCTCGCGGCGGCACAGCGGCTGCGATGCATTGTCAGGCAAGTCAGCACCGAAGAATTCCGGTGGCAGGACGCACATTACGACCGCGACTCCAGCAGGTTCGGCCGTGAACTACTCTTTCTCATTGCTAACAATGACTGGGCCCGGGCCACGTTCTGAGACCGTCAATATCAGTCGGTCCGACGCCGTGGACACCAGTATCAAGATTGACGTCGATCTCGAGCAGATCACGCATGAGGCGTTCCGCAATGGCGCCAGCCAGCCGTGGCTGCCGCTGCTGGTGCTGCCCGCTCCCAAGCGCGCGGCGCACGCCGAGTGGCAACCCGAAGGCGACCACGGCCGTAAGAGCCGCCGACCCGCGCGAGCCTGGATGCCGGGCCTGTTCAACGTGGTCTTTGGCCTGTTGAAGCAGCCACTACGGCAGACCGGCGAGGCGGACCCTTTCGCTACGCTCACGGTGACCGGCGCGGCTGGCGACCTCCTCGCCATGCTGCCGAATGCTGATGTCCGGCACCGGATCTCGGCGGCCATGGCCGAAATCATCGTCAATATGGCGGCGGTCCGGTGGCCCGGGCCCGAAAGTGAACGCCCGGTGGCTGACCGGGACCAACGTTTGGTGTTGTCCGCCGCGTGACATAGTTGACGGCTGGGTGCGCCAGGCCGGCCGGGCCATGGGCGAACGCCTCCAGGATATTCCCGGTCGCGGCCTCGATCACCCGCCTGGCAAGCGGCCCGGGTGCCTGATCGGGGCAGCTGGCACCCGGCAGCGCGCAGATCCAGCCTTCGGTGCCGGCATCGAACACGCCGGCGCGGCTGCGTGCCACGTAGTAGCTGACGTCGCTTTCAGTCGTCGGACCATACGCGCAGGCCGCCGGCGAGCGCGCCAGAACCTCGATTGGCCGCGGCGTGCGCGAGGAGACTTCCACCTGGTCCGACTCGGGCCCGACAACGCCGGGCAGCGATTCGCTACGGTGCACGCCACTGCCCGCCCACACCCAGCCGCCGGGGTCGGTCACCACGAGCGGGTAATCGCGGCTGGAAAAACAGCCGTAGGCCTGGCCGGTCAGCGAGCTCTCCTGGTCCGCGTCCGGCGGATCCGGCCAGTTTCCGGTCACCAGGGCGTTATCCCTTCCGTAGAGCGGGTCCTCCTGAGGGACCTTGTAGTTGACCTCGATCCTGTCCGGCCCCAGCGCCGAAGACTCGAAACGGATCTTGCGGTAGATCGCGTTGGCACCGAAGAAGGCGAGGTTCTCGCCATGGTCACGCGCCCGGGTGAATGTGGCACGCATGGACGCCGACCAGTATTCGTCGTGTGCCTCGCTGATCACCGCCGCCGCGCCGTCCAGCACGTGCGGGTCGAGGTTCGCGTCGACGCTGGTGAGGTAGGCGAGCGGGAGACCGAGCCGCTCGGCAAGGGACACCAGCGGCTGCTCCAGCTGGAAGAAGAACCCCGCACCGCGCTCCGGCGAGTAGGGCCGGTCGAAGCTGACCCGGCGGGAACGGGTGGCGAAGCTCCCGTTCGGCCCGTTGTACAGACTGCTCCCGCCCCAGCCGTTGTAGGCCTGGTAAGAGGTGACCGCCTGGACAAGCACCTCCCGGCCGACCACCGACGGGGAACGGATCACAAGCGGCAGATAGCTTTGCGCGCCGGTCGATGTGTCCAGGCGAAGCAGGTATGAGCCCGGCGGCCAGCCGGCGGTCGGCACGGTCAGGCTCGGCTGCCACGGCGCCACGACCATGCCCCCGGGGGCAACGGTCTTGGCGGCCGACTGGAGCCGCCCGGGTACCCCGGGTGAGGTCCATACCAGCCGGGCCAGGTCGCCGCCATACCAGCCGAACCGAAACGCCCGCATCCGGAAGGAACGCGCCGTGGTGGACACGAACAGGCGGACCGGTACGCCGGGCAGCACATCGGTGTGATCGGCGTACCCCTCGACCTGCCTTTCGCTGCCAGGGTGGGTGATCCGCCAGCCCGGGTCACCAGGCAGCGCATTCTCCGCGCGGGTCTGGGCCGCCGGTGACAGGATCTGCGTGGAACTTGGGGCCGGGCTCGGCCGGGCGCGGGCCTGGCGGGATGGCCTGGAAGGCGCCGAGCACGCCGCGGTGAGCGCCAGCGCCAGCAGCGCGGCGACGGCCGACGCCGTCCGCCATCGCGGGCGCGCCAGCCCGGTCAGGCCAGCCCCGCCCGCGCCGATTCCCCGCATGGAAGCCTCTTCGTGATCAACTAGGTCGCGACCGTACCATTGTTGCCAGGGAGAGCGTAACGGCGATCCGCCGCGGCGCGTCGTTCCATTGTTCAAACGTCGTGGGCGAACGTCGGGAAGGGGCCCGCAGCTGCCAAGCAGGCGCCGACCCGCGCCGGGCGCCGCGGTGAATCAGGTCGCGGGAACTCCTTGCGGTCATCAGGCATCGGCCGGCCGATGCCTGGACACCATTCGTGACAACGTCCGGGCTCCGCGGTCCGGGCGGCGTTCGGCTCAGACGACCAGGGCTACGCCAACCCGCTTGGTCGTGGTCAGCGTTCCTCGCGCCAGCCCCGTATACCTGCCCGAAGTTGGCGCCACGTCGGCGTAGTCGCGGCCAGCGGCCACGGTCACGTAGTCCCGCCCGGCCCGTCGGCCGTTGCACGGGTCCAACGCCACCGCGCGGGCGCCCAGGAGATCCGCTACGACGACCTCCACCCAGGCGTGTGTCCCCCCCTCGCCGAGCAGGTGGCCGGACACATAACGGGCCGGCAGCCCAACCGCGCGGCAGAGTGCGATCATCAGGTGGGCGTAATCCTGGCAGACCCCGCTGCCGCCGGCGAGCGCCTCGGCGGCGGTGGTCGTGACGGCGGTCTTGCCGTGCGCATAGGCGAGTGCCCCATGCGCGTATGCGCAGAAACGATCGGCCGTCTCCAGCGCATCCCGGCTCGCCATCCCCGCCGCCAGGTGCTGGATCGCCGGGTCAGCGGCGGTCAGCCGTGTCGGCAGCAGCAACCGTGGGTCGGTGAGGGCGGCGGCCGGCAGCACTGCGCCCGCCTGCGGACCTGCCCGCTCCACGACCGCGTCAAGCACGAACTCCACCTGGGCCGGCACCAGCGGCACGTGGACCCGGGTGACCGTGTTGCCCGCGCCGTCACGGCGGTTGGTGAGCCGGGCGCCCTCAGCCGAAACGGTCACCAGACGCAGCCGCCTGCGCTGGTCGCCATGCCGGTACCGCGGCACCACGACCAGCCGGTGGTCGAGGTCGCGGACCGGTGCGTCATAGGTGTAGCGGAACCGCTGATGTAGCACGTAAGTGACCCGGTCCGCGAGCGCCAGGTCCTGGCTCGACAGGTACCGGAAGGGTGCGCGCAGCAGCGCGGCGGCATTCTGGGTCATGTCGCCTCGTCGGCCCATACCGTCATGCCGAGTAGCAGCGGGCCGCCGAATGTGGTGACCATCGCGACATCCACCGCGTCGCGGCCCCGGCCGACCAGCACCCGGCCCTTGCGAGCAGCGTTGTTGCGGGGATCAAAGGTCCACCACTTGCCATCGAGATATACCTCGATCCAGGCGGCGAAGTCCATCGGCTCAGGCGCCAGCGGGACATCCAGGTCGGGCAGGTAGCCGAAGACGTAACGGGCTGGGATCGACAGGGCACGGCAGTACGTGATAGCCAGGTGGGCGAAGTCACGGCAGACGCCCAGGCCCCTTGCGTACGCCTCCCCCGCTGACGTCGACGCGTCGGTGTGGCCGTAACCGAAACGGAGATTACCGTGCACGTGGTCGCAAATCGCCCGCACCCGCAGGTAACCCGGCTCCAGCCCGCCGAACAGCTGCCAGGCTTCATCAGCCAGCTCCTCCGGCCGGCAATACCGGCTCGGCAGCGTGTAGACCAAGGTGTCATCCGGCAGCCGCGCCGGCGGCGTCTCCGGTGCGCCGGGATCCACCTCGTCGGCTGCGTCCGGTACCGCCACCAGCGCGTCATAACGCAGCTCGCTGTCGCCCGCCGGTAGGACAAGCCGCTGGCAGTCGTTACCGTACAGGTCGCTGTACCCGTGCAGCCCGGTCGCCGGGACAACCTCCCAGTCCTGCCGCAGCACCGCCACCACCTCCGCCACCAGCGGCCGGACCTGGAAGACGGCGGGAGTCTCGATCTCCGCCCGGTACCGGAATTCGCACCCGACGTGGATCCGCCGCGTCGCAGCCATCACACCCCCATAGTGAATCGACGTTGTTTCCTCGCGGTTATGTCCTGATAACGGTCCAGCAGCGCGAATCGAGGGCCGCGTGATCGGCAAGGCACTGGGCGAGGATCGCTGTTACCTGAGGCGCGTGATCTGCACCGTGACCGTCATCTGCTGATGCGAGGGCCCGGCGTAGACGCCCTTGATTGGCGGGACGTCAGCATAGTCGCGGCCGCGGGCGACAATGACGTGGCGGTGGCCGGCAGCCGCGTCGTTGGTGGGGTCGAGGCCCCACCAGTCGCCCATCCATGCCTCGACCCATGCGTGGCTTTCCCCGTCAACGGTCTCCCCTGCCGCCGCCTCGGCGCGCGGGTGCACGTAGCCCGAGACGTAACGGCTGGGAATGCCAAGCTGGCGCAGGATGGCCAGGGTGAGATGCGCAAAGTCCTGGCAGACGCCGTGCCCGGCGGCCCAGGCGCCAGCCGCGGTGGTCATCGTGTCGGTGCCGCCGCGCTCGTAACGGAGCCGCTGGCCGACTGCGCGCACGGCTTCCTCGGCGGCGGTCGCTGGATCAGCTGTGGCGCGCAGCCGGACGCACTCCTCGATGAGCTCGTCCGGCAGCACCGTCAGCGCGGTAGGGGCGAGCAGTTCGGCAAACCGGTCCTGCTCTCGCGGGTCGCTGATCTCCTCCCAGCCCGCGCGCGGGCGGTGCCCGTTCGGGTGAGTCTCGACGGTAGAGGTGCCTGTGACGCTGAGCTGCTCATGGGCGTCTGGCAGGTCGAACGCGACGACCATGTTGCCCCAGTAGTCCCAGTAACGTTGCTGGCTGGCGGGCGGCTGGGTCAGCACTCGCGACTCGAGCGTCGTCTGGGTGAGGGTGGTCAGTGGTATCAGCCGTGTCTCGTTGTATGAGGCGTGGGCCGGCTGCGCGTAGGCGAACCGGGTGATGTGCTCGACATGCAGCAGCCACCCCTGCGGCGCGGTCATCCAGCCAGCTCTGTCCGCCAGTGTGTGGGCAATTCGTAGCTGAAATAGTGCCGGGTAACCGCGTCGCTGATCCCCGAGCACGCGGCCTGCAACCTGACGAGGCGTGCGGGCAGGTCCGCGAGTAGCTCACCCGGGACCGCGAACTCCAGGTCCGCGCGAGCCCGGCCGAGCAGCCGCCAAGGTTCCGCGGCCGGCTCACGGCTCCCGCCGGCGAGATTGCTCAGGCAGCTGCCTGCAACCGTCAACGAGGCGAACGCCGACCGGGGGAAAGCTGAGTCGCGGAGCAGGAAGTTGGCGACCCGGGCCGGATGGATGATGCCGTTGGAGTGCCGCAGGTACGGTTCGTAGCCGCCGCACGACAGCAGCACGGTAGCGAGCGCCCGCTCGCCGACGGCGCGGATGTCGCCGGCGGCTAGCTGGCGGGTGATGACGTCAGCGCGCTCAAGCGCGCGGCCGAGCGTGAGGAACAGCCAGTCGTCGTCCCGGCTCATGGTGGTGCCGGTCAGGCCGGTGATGGCAGCGGTACGGGTCCGCACCAGGGTGAGAAACCGGAACAGCGCAGCGGCACTCTTGGGGCGCCCGCGCAGGCCCAGTTCCACGTATGTCACGTTCAGCGCCTCCCACACCTCGGCGGGCAGGAGGTGGCGCACCAGGCAGGCGTTCTGCCGCGCGGCGACCAGCGCGCCCGTGATCGAGGTCCGGCTGGCCCTGTCGTAGGCGAGCCGCCGGACAACCTCATCCAGGTGGGCATCAGGCTGCCGCGGAAGGCCCATGACCGCCAGCAGCCTGGCCGCGGCCAGGCGGGTGGGCTCCCCCGCCTGGCCGGTAGTCTGCTGGATTACCACCTCCAGGATGCGAGCCGTGCCTTCGGCCCGCTCCAGGTAACGGCCGATCCAGAAGAACGCCTCGGCGACGCGGCTCAGCATCGGCCCGGCCGTTGCTGCTGCTGCTGTTGTTGTTGCTGGCTGGGCACGTCGAACTCCGGCCCCGGATCCTGCGCGGCGGCTGACGCTTCAAGCTCGCCGGCGACAGGGGCGAGCTGCGTGGCTACCGACTCGGACAGGGCCGAGCCGCCCACCACCCAGGTGTCCTTGGACCCGCCACCCTGGCTGGAGTTCACCACCAGCCCGCCTTCGCTCAGCGCCACGCGGGTGAGGCCGCCCGGCAGCACCCACACCGAGTTGCCGTCGTGCACCGCGAACGGACGCAGGTCGACATGCCGCGGGACTAACCGGCCGTCAAGCCACGTCGGCACCGTCGACAGGCCCACGACCCGCTGGGCGATCCAGGCCCGGGGTCTGGCGGCCACGTCCGCGCACACCCGGTCCAACTCCTCGCCGCTGGCGCTGGAACCGAGGACAAGGCCCTTGCCTCCCGATCCGTCCACCCGCTTGAACACGTGATGCTGGGGATCAGCTAGGACCTTCGCCCGCACGTCCGGGTCGGTGAGGCGCGCGGTCGGCACGTTCGGCAGCACTGGTTCCTCGTCGAGGTAGAAGCGGATGAAGTCGGGGACGTAGCTGTAGACGAGCTTGTCGTCCGCGACGCCGTTGCCGACAGCGTTCGCGATGGCGACGCCGCCCGCGCGGGCGGCGTTGAGCAGGCCGGGGCAGCCAAGGAGCGAATCCGGCCGGAATTGCAACGGGTCGAGGTAGTCGTCGTCTATCCGGCGGTAGATGACGTGGACGGGCGCTTCGCCTTCGGTAGTCCTGATGAATACGCCGGTCCCGTGGACCACCAAGTCGCGCCCTTCGACCAGCTCCACTCCCATCAGCCGGGCCAGCAGCGCATGCTCGTAGAAAGCGGAGTTGTAGACACCGGGCGTGAGCACAACCACGGTGGGCTCACCCACGCCGTACGGGGCCGCCGCCCGCAGCGCCGCGAGTAGCCGCGCCGGGTACTCAGTCACTGCCTGCACCCGCTGGCCGGTGAACAGTTCCGGGAGCATCTGCGCCATGGCGGCCCTGTTGGCCAGGACGTAGCTCACTCCGGACGGGCAACGCAGGTTGTCCTCGAGGACGCACAACTGGCCATCTTCATCGCGGACGATATCGATTCCCGAGACGTGAACGCGCACCCCGTTCGGCGGCGAGAACCCGTGCACGGCACGCGCGAACTGCGGTGAGCTGGTGATAACCGCAGCGGGAATGACACCCGCTTGCACGATCCGCCCCGCGCCGTAAACGTCGGCGAGGAATGCCTCAAGCGCCCGTACCCGCTGCGCGACTCCGGTCTGGACCAGGCGCCAGTCCGGGTCGCCCAGGATCCGCGGGACCAGGTCGAGCGGGAATATCCGCTCTTCGCCCTCCAGATCGAATGTGATGCCCTTGGACCTGTGCGCGCCCGCCAGCGCCTCGGCCCGCTGGGCGAGCCCTTCCGCGGACAGTGTCTGCAGAGTCTGCAAGACAGGAACGTATTGAGAGCGGATCCCACCGCCTGGGTCTACCGTCTCGTCGTAGGCAGCGTACGGCAGGCGCTGACGCGCGCCGCCGTACCCCGCCAGAGGTCCGCCCGCCGGGCGGCTCGGTCGGTCCAGGGCCGGGCTCGGCATTCACCACCACCTCCCCTAGGAGACTCGGCGCACGTTGTTTCCGTCGCGTATCGTCGGCATTTCAGCGCCATAAACGACAAAGTGCGACGACGACGGGGCCGCTTTGTTCGATTAAAGATGTGATCTGCGTTGGCTTTGCGTCCCAAGGTGCGGTCCACCCTTGCGGGCAAAGGACGCGTCAGTGCCAGCTGATTTGGGCTGGCTGACTTGGGCTGGCTGACTTGGGAGGCTGGCTGACTTGGGAGGCTGGCTGATTCGGGTCCGTGGACATGAGTATCGCGGGAGCGTAAAGTTAGCGGCGTTGCTCCGGACCCGGCAGCCGCACCCGTAGACACGGCGGAAGCAGCGCAGGTGCCGGGGCTTTTGCGCGTGCGGACCGGGGTCGGCAGCGCGCGACGGCGTGCGGTCAGCGTTCACCGCCAGCTGCGACCGTCCGATTAAGGACCAAATGCTGAATCCCGAACCGCCAGCGGTCAGCGCGGCACTGCCGGTGCGGCCTGTCGCTCCGCTGACCGGCCACGGCCACGGTGCTATGCGGCGGCCGCAGCCAGTGACCGCCAGCCCCCGGCCACGAACCGGCCGTAAGATCCTCCGCACCGCGGTGTCGGCCGCACTCATCGCGGTCACGTTCGGGTTCGCCCTCCCACATTTCGCCTCCTACCGCAGCGTGTGGGCCAGCATGCAGGCGATGGCGTGGCCGCAGGTGCTGCTCATCGCCACTGCGGCCGCGATCAGCATGGTCTCCTACTGGATCATGATCTGTGCGGTACTGCCATCGATCCGGCTGCGCGAAGCGGCGGTGGTCAATCTCGGCTCCAACGCGGTGGCAAACACACTGCCCGCCGGCGGTGCCCTCGCCATGGGGGTCAGCTGGGCGATGCTCTCCAGCTGGGGTGTCAGCACAAAGGAGTACGTGCTCTACACGCTGGTGTCGGGGATCTGGAACGTCTTCGTCCGCCTGGGCCTGCCTGTCCTCGCGCTGCTGGTCATGGTGACGGCCAGCCAGCCCCAGCCCGGACTGATCGCCGCCGCGGCAGTGGGCCTGGCCTTGCTCACCACCGCGGCGGCCTGCCTGCGCCTCCTGCTTCGCAGCGAGTCCTTCGCGCTGCGCGCGGGCCGCGCGCTGCAGCGGCCGCTCGCCAGCGCCGGCCAGCTGGTACGCCGGCGGCCGCCCGCCGACGTCCCCGGATCTCTGCTCAGCTTCCGTGACCGGGCAGCGGGCCTGCTCGTCGCGCGCGGCTGGCGGATCACCCTCACCACCGTGGCGACCCAGCTCGCCTTGTGGCTCGTCCTGCTGGCGTGCCTGCGCGGCACCGGCCTGTCCCAGGCCCAGGTGCCCTGGCAGACCTCACTTGCGGCCTTCGCGTTCGTCGGGCTGCTGACGGCCCTGCCCATTACCCCCGGCGGTATCGGCATCACCGAACTTGGGCTGGTGGGCATCCTGGCGGCCGGCGCCGACCACAGGGTCACTGCGCAGGTGACCGCCGCCGTGTTGTTGTACCGGGCCGTCACCTACCTGCCTCCCATCCCGCTCGGCGCGGTGGCCTGCCTCGTGTGGCGGCACGCACCGGGGGTGATCCATCCCAGCCCGGGCAGGGCCGGCCCGCGAGCCAGCGGCGCGACGACAGCACACGCCAGCCAGCGGACGTCACGATCTGATGAGGTGAATCCCGGGCCTTGCGCGCCGCCCCGGATGGGGCTTGGCGAAGCGGCAATGCAGCGTGATGGCGCCCGCGGACAGGGCCGCCCACCCGCACCACACTGAGGCGAACCCGGAGATGGTGAGCCGGGCAATGATGATCACGGCGACGAGGTTGACGACTCCGAAGATAGCGACATGGCGGTAGGCGGAGAGCAAGAGCGGCGCGCACACGGCGGCGACATAGCAGGCGACGATCAGGAAGCCGTCAGACATCCGGATGCCATACGAGAGGTGGTACGGCTCGAGTCTCACCCCGACCGGACCACGGACCATCGCCGCAAGCAGCGTCGCGGCGACCACGGCCCCGATCCCCGCGAAGGGCGCCATCATCCACTTCCGCCGCCTCGTCGGCTCGAGCGCGATGATGGCCAGCGGGACGAACACGGGCAGCACGACGAACGCGATCAGCAGATAAACCCAGAGCGCGGCATGGCCGATCCCACGCGGCACATGCCCCTGGAGCCACAACCAGACCAGCGCCTCGATGAACTGGTGGGCGCCGAGCAGCAAGGGGATCCACGCCAGCGCGGTGAGCTCGCGGCGCTGGTGGACGTGGCGGACGGCGTCGACCCCGATCGCACAGATGACCAGGCCACCGACGACGTCAGCCTGAGGCGAGAAGCACACGTGGCATCCTCAGGCCGGCGCATGGCCATTGGCCGTGACCGAAGTCGATGTTTTGTCTGGCGCCGCCCTGGAGCGCGGGAAGATCAGGCGGGCGGCGGGCGGCGGGCACGGACTCGATGGGTTGTCGAGAACCTTGGCCATCTGTCTCCTCCCGGCCCCGCGTGCTCCGCTTCGCCGCAGCGAAACAGCAGAGTGTGTCAGACCCAGGATCGCACGTCTGCGGGCGCCTTCTGCATCAGCGAGACCGCCGGGCCCGTAAGGGTTGCGTCGGCGTAATCCCTGGTAGCTGACGCCGAACGGCTAACATCGCCGCTGACGGACGGTGGCGCATCCGCGGCAGCCGTTAATTAAGGATGTTGATACGAAACGGCTGCCGCGTCGCGCGTCTACCCGCGGCGGCCGGAGATTGCTGTGAGCCGCGTCCGGACAGCAACCTAGCTAGTGTCCCGCGCCTAAAAGCGTTCACATAAATCAGAGATCATCAGCACTGGTGAAGACCTTACAATCGGGCGAAGTCCCTGCTAGAAATATTCGGCGAACTTACGGCGCGGGACACTAGCGGCGGATAAGGCTCGGACCGCGAGAACTCCCCGGTGGTCTTGACTCGCTGGCAGGAGGCTAGCTTGGTAAAAGACGTTCCTGACGTGCGGTCTGAACGGTCTTCGGTGCCATCGACAGTTTGTCGGCGATCTCCTTACCCTGCGTTGTTCTGGCTCCGGCGCCGAAGCACTGCCATCTCCCGCGCGGACGCACGGCGAGGTGTTGACGTTGACAGTGCAGGCTGCCCTCGAACTCGACACCGTGGTTGGACGACACAGCCGCCAGATCGGGATCACGCTCGAAGTGGCGCTCGACGTTCTCCAGGAAGGCGCATCCACATCCACATCAGCGTCGGTGGAAAAGATGCAGCCAGCCCCGGACAGGCCGGGCATGGCGTGTTCGAGTGCCTGGTTCAGGGCGCCGGCCTTCTTGCCTGTATTGCCTACGGTGACAAAGACTTCAACGCCAACGGCAGCGGCGATCTCGGCCGTGTGGTCGCTACAATTATCAGCCACAACGATCGTGCGATCAGGTCGCCGGGTTCCTGCGAACAGGCTCTCGAGTGTTTGCCGTATATACAGCTCCTAAAAGTTCCGGACAGGACCTTATCCAGCTTGATCACGCTTTTTAATATTCAACCTATTAGACCGATTTGCGACTACTTGGATGGTGGCCGGCGCCGCCCCAGATCTCCGGAAGCTAACTTCCGGAGATCTGCGCCCCGGGGGTGCCCCCGGGGGGGACGGCCGCAGCTGGAGGCTGGGAAACTGGACGGGACTACGAGGAGGTATCCCATGAACGGTCGACCGACGGCGGCGGCTGCCGGCACCATCGATGTTGGCGGCGATCTGACCGTGAACCGGATGGGTTTCGGCGCGATGCGGATTACGGGTCCGGGTATCTGGGGCGATCCGCCGGACCGGGAGACCGCGAAGGGAGCGCTGCGGCGGGCGGTGGAGCTTGATGTCAACTTCATCGACACCGCCGACTCGTACGGCCCGGAGGTGAGCGAGACGCTGATCGCCGAGACCCTGTTCCCCTACCCCGATGACCTCGTCATCGCGACCAAGGGCGGCCTGGTGCGGCCCGGTCCGGGGCGCTGGGAGGCCGATGGGCGCCCGGAGCACCTTCGGCAGGCCTGCGAGGGCAGCCTGCGGCGGCTGAAGCTCGACCAGATCCCGTTGTACCAGTTCCACCGGCCCGATCCGAAGGTGCCGATCGCCGAGTCGGTCGGCGCGCTCGCCGAGCTGAAGGCCGAGGGAAAGATCCGCCACGTCGGGGTCTCGAACGTGTCGCAGGAACAGCTCAGGGAGGCGGAGCGGGCCACGCCGATCGTGTCGATCCAGAACCGCTACAACGCGACCGACCGATCCTCGGAGCCGATGGTGGACCTGTGCGAGCAGGAAGTGCTCACGTTCCTGCCATGGGCGCCGATCCAGGACGGCGACCGCAACCCGGCTGTTATCGAGGCCGCCGAGCGGCACGGCGGGAGCCTCCGCCAGGTCGTACTGGCCTGGCTACTGGCCAGGTCACCACAGATCCTGCCCATCCCAGGCTCCGGATCCGCCGGGCATGTCGAAGCGAACATCGCGGCGGCGGCCATTGAGCTAAGCAAAGCCGAGGTCGCCGCGATCACCAAGGCCACCTGACGGACGGTCCGCCGCGATAGCGGGCTGACCCATCATTAGCCTGAACGGCTGCGCGGTGTTACCCGGTCCCGGCAGTCCACCAGCGGAGCGGATGAAGATGGCTGGCCTGGCCGTTGAACTGGCGTGGACGCGGTTACTGAATGTGGTGCCCCGCTGGCTGATCCTGCGTCGGGTGGCGAGCACGTTTCGCGCCGAAAGTCTTGGTAACCATATGCCTCATCGTCCGCTCCCTGCTGGGTAGAGGCGGGAAGCAACGTGAGCTTCTGAGTAGGAGTCGGGCTGCGCCGACCAGATACACATCTGGACCCCCGTCACGTTGGTGGTCACGGTCGCGGACCCGGTGCCGCCGTTGGCGAACGTGCTGCTGGCAAACCCGCGCAGCGACTCCGCGCTGGGGTAGCCGTCCAGATCGATCTCGCCGTACAACATGTTCCAGTTGCAGTTCACCAGCTGGTAGCCTTCCGCGGCCAGCGTGGCGGGGTCTCGCCGCCCTGGCCGATGCCTACCATCGAAGGTGGGACCACCAGACCGGCAACCAGCAGCTGAAGACCTACCTGCGCAGGCCCGGGAAGGTGCTTCGCTCCAAGAGCCCGGACATGGTCCGCCAGGAGATCTACGGGTATCTGCTGACCCATTACGCGATCAGCGCGCTGATCTGCCGGGCCGCCACCGAAGCCGGCATCGACCCCGGCCGGGTCAAATTCAAGCGCACCGTCCGCATCGCCCGCCGCCGGATCGCAGACCCGGCGGCATTTCCCCCTGAGCAGCGCGAACGCATCCTCGCACGAGTCATGGCCAGCATCACCAGGAAAAAGAACCTCAACCCGGAGCGCCCTCACCGGACCTACCCCCGCGTCGTCAAGCGCGCCCGCCACAACTCCTACCGGGTCAAGAAACCCGGTGACACCGGCATCCGGCACGAGCGCCCGGCCACGATCCGGCGTAGCTGTTCAGCAAGAGTGAGCTTGTGACCTGCGGGTCTGTGATGGTCTGGGCGACACGCCGTGCGGGTTCTTGATCTCGGGGCTTGCGTGGTGATCAATACGGCAAGTGCCCGAGTTGTCGCTGCCTCCTGAGCTGCTGGCGTTGCCGTCAGCCGAGCTCGCGGCCCGGCTGGCTGCCGCGCTGGAGGTCAGCGCCCGGCTGCGGGATGTGATCGAGGCTCAGTGTAAGCAGCTGGAGGCCATGAAGGACCAGCTTGCTGCTGCTATGGCCAGGAACGAGCAGCTGGCCCGGCGGGTTGAGGAGCTGGAGCGCAAGGCCGGGAAGGATTCCTCGAACTCGGGCAAGCCGCCGTCGAGTGATCCGGTGTGGGACAAGAAGGCGGCCGGGAAGAGCGCGGATCGCTCGATCCGGGAGCGGGGAACCCGGTCACCGGGTAAGCAGCCCGGCGCTGAGGGCTCGACGATGAAACTGGTCGATGACCCTGACAAGACCTTCTGCTGCCCGCCGGGTGAGTGCTGCGGGTGCGGCGCGGACCTGGAGGATGAGCCGGTCTGTGCTGAGCGGCGCCATCAGGTGACCGATGCCGCCCCCGCCCCGGCGCCGACGGTGACCGAGTACCGCGCGCAGGCTAAGCAGTGCCCCGGGTGCGGGACCACCAGCGTCGGGGAGCTGCCCGAGCACGTCAGGGCGCGGGCCAGTTTCGGTCCCGAGACCCACGCTCAGGCCGCGAACCTGCTGGCCTGCCATGTCTCTGTCTACCGGTCCACGATCCTGCTCGCACAGATGGCCGGCATCAGGGTCTCCACCGGGTGGATGGCCTCGGTGCGCGGCAAGGCCGCCGCGCTGGTGGCCTCCAGCGGGTTCATGGAGCATGTCGCCGCGCTGCTGAAGACCGCCCCGGCGGTGCATGTGGACGAGACCCCGGCCCGGGCCGCCGGGGGCACCCGGTACGTGCACCTGGCGTGTACCCGTTACCTCAGCCACCTGCACACCGGCACCCGCTCAGCTGATGACATCGACGTCGGCGGGGTACTGCCCGGATACTCGGGGATCATCGTCCGCGACGGGTACGCGGGGTATGCGCACCTGACCGACGCGCTGCACGCCTGGTGCGGAGTTCACCTGCTGCGCGATCTCAAGGGCCTGTACGACTTCGAGCCCGCCCGGCAGTCCTGGGCCAGGGACATGGCAGGCCTGCTGATCGAGGCCAGGGACGCCGCCGCTGCGGCGCGAGCGGCGGGCCAGGCCGCCCTGGAAGCCACCGCGCTGGAGCGACTGCTGGCCCGCTACCGGGAACTGGCCGCCGCCGGGCTGACCACCAACCTTTACCGACTCACCGCCACCGCCAAAGACGCCCGCCGCCTGGCCCGCCGCTTCCGCGGTTTCGAAGACCTCATCCTGCGATTTGTCACCCGCCCCGACCTGGACATCTTCAGCAACAACGAGGCCGAGCGGACCATCCGGCCCATCAAGGTACAAATGCGCAGCTCAGGAGGCTGCTGGCGGACCCTGCAAGGCCTCGCCGACTTCGCGCTCGTCCAGTCCTACCTGTCTACCGCCACCAAATGGAGCATCGACAAACTCGACGCCCTCCGCGCCCTGTTTACCGGCAGCACCTGGATGCCACCCCGACTCGAACCAGACTGACCAGCGCCTCACACAGCAAGATCGCAACAAGCCGCTGACGCTTGCTGATTAGCTACGATCCGGCTTGCGAATCCCGTCCTGGCCAGCATCGCAGCATGATCAAATTATGCTAAGTGGCATTGGGCCGGCACCGGTGCTGTACGTCAATGTGATCGGGGCGAGGTTCCGTATGCCTGTCGCAGCCCGAGAACTACAAGATCGGACTTCTGCATCTAGTGTCGCGAACACGGCTGCGATTATGGCGATGATCTTCCTCATGGTTCCCCCTTGGCCATACTGGTCCAGCCTCCGCTGAGCAAGGATAACCACCCTTATTGCGGCGCTTGCGGTTGTGCGTGCCCACTAACTAATGGGGCTCTTCGCCATGAAACATTCCATGATCCCGGTCATTTTTTAGACGCATTCGCTAAAAAAGTACCGGGATCAGCCGCGGCCGTCCACATCACGCCGTGACGACCCGGACGTGGCTGCCAGTGCGGCCCTTTCGCACCTGTATCTGCGCCGGTATCCGCTGGCGCAGGTCGCTGACATGGCTGACGACGCCGACGATCCTGCCGCCTTCGCGCAGGCCGTCGAGCACGGTCATGACGTCCTCAAGGGTCTCCTCATCGAGGGTGCCGAACCCTTCATCGACGAACAGCGCCTCCATCCGGCTGCCGCCGGCTTCGGCGGTGAGCACATCGGCGAGGCCGAGCGCCAGCGCGAGGCTGGCCAGGAACATCTCGCCGCCGGACAGCGTGCATGTGTCGCGGTCATGACCGGTCCAGGCGTCACGGGTAAGTAGGCCGAGGCCGGCCCGGGCCCCGCCGCGACCGGTATCGGTGTGCACGAGCGAGTACCTTCCCGCGGTCATCCGCAGCAGGCGCTCGCTGGCAGCGGCGGCGACCTCCTCCAGCCGGGCCGCGAGGACAAAGGACGACAGCGTCATCCGCAGTGTGTTCGCGCCCTGGCCCGCCGTCAGATCGGCGAGCCGCCGCACCTCGTCTGCCTGTGCGGCCAGGGGCTCGAGGGCAGCTAGCTTCACACGCAGCCGCGGCACGAGATCGTCGAGCTGGGCCGAACGGTGCTGGGCCCGGTCGTGGTCCGCCACGGCGCAATCATGAGCCTCTCGCGCCGCCAGCAGCGCCGTCTCCGCCGCGGCGGCGTCCGCGGGCGGGTCAAGTGGCACGTCCAGATCCGGGTCGGCGAGCAAGTTCTCCGTGGCCACCATGGCCTCACGGTGCTTGTCGACCGTGGCCCGCGCCTCGCCGCGCCAGGTGGCCGGGCGGGCGGCCGCCCGCGCGAGACCCGCGTCGGCGAAACCCGCCCTATGTGCCGCCTCCTCCGCGGCACGTGCGGCGCGCTCGGCCTCGACGGCCGCGCCCTGGGCAGCCGACGCGGCGTCGGCGGCAGCGGCGAGCCCAGCAGCGGCGTCACTCGCTTCGGTGAGCGCGGTTTCCAGGTCGGGCGCGCCGCCGAGCTGGGCGAGCAGCACGCTGCGGAGCTCTTCCGCCCGGCGCTCCGCCCCCGACGCCTCGGCGAGCGCGGACCGCTGCTGCTCGGCAAGCGCGGCACGCAGCTCTTCCCCGTCGCGCAGAGCGTCACCCGTGGCAGCCAGTGCGGCGTCGTGGTCGGCTAGCCGGGCCGCAGACGTAGCGAGCGCGGCTGCCTCGGCCGCCAGCGCGGCGGCTTTGGCGTCGAGCGCACGCGCCATAGTGTCCAGTTCGGCCGGATCGACCTCAGCGGCGTTGAAGCTAGCGGGATCGGGTCCGGCCGCGCAGGGTCCAGGCACGCTGGTCCCGGCGGACACGGATCCCGGCACACCGGCCCCGGCCGACACGGATCCCGGCACACCAGCCCCGGCCGACACGGGCACCCTAAGCCCGGCCCAGTTCAGCCGCTCGGCTAGTTCCTTTGCCACCGCGTTGATGCCCGCGAGCGAACGGCCGATCTCGGCGGCATGCTCCTGCGCCTGCTCCGCCTCCTCGGTGGCCCGTGCCTCCTGTTCGTAGGTGACCCGATCGGCCCGCACCTCGGAAGGGTCCGGGTGATCGAGCGCCCCGCACACCGGGCAGGGCGTTCCGTCCGCCAACGCTGCCGCCAGCTCGGAGATCATGCTGTCAAATCTGGCCTCACGAAGCTGCTGCGCATGCTCACGAAGCCCCACGGCGGTCTGCCGTGCCTGCGCATGCTCTTCCCTGTGCCGCCGCGCGGCGGCACATTCATTCGCGAGTTGCGTGGCGTGGGCGGTGGCCTCGCGCAGCCGCTGCGCATCGGCTTGTGCGTCGGGTAGCCGCTGCGCGGCACGTCGGGCGTCATCCCGGCGCGTGGCGTGTTCTGCGCGCTCGACTTCGAGCGCGCAGATCGCCCGCCCGCCGGCCGCGATCTGGTCCGCAAGCGCGGTCGCCCTATCCCTCGCGCGGCTGGCGACGACGTCCTCGGCGGCTGCACGGTCGGCGAGGTCACGCAGCGCTTCAAGCCGGCCGACCTGCTCGCGCCGGGCGCTTGCGGCGGCCCGCAGCGCTTTGATTCCAGCCCCGGGCGCCCCGCCTGCGGATATCGCTGCATGGGACGCGGTCTCTTCCGCGGCGCGGGCCTGCGTGAGCCGATCCGCTGCGCCGTCGGCCTGGTCGAGTGCCGCGGCAACCTCGGCGGCGCAGGTGGCCGCGTCCAGTTCCCGCCGCACGCGCCCGACACCTGGGGCGGCTTCGGCCAGTTCGGCATGACAGCGGCGCGCTGTGGCATGGCGCTGCTGGCGGTCAGCCAGCCGCTGGGCGGCGCTGCGCTGCTCGAGGGCCACGTCGAGATCGCGCTTACAGGCGGCCGCGACCTCTTCGGTCGCGGCCGCCTGCTTGGTCGCCGCCGCAGCGAGCGCGATGGCCCACCCGGCCACGCTTGCGGGGCTTGTTGTGGTTCCGCTGGTACCCGCCGTCCCCTCGCCGGGCTCAGCGACCGCGGCGACCTGCGCGATGCGGGCGGCGAGCTCGGCCACGTCTGTGCGTGCCTCGTAGACCTGATGCGCGGTCCGCCTGCGCTGCTCGGCAAGCCACTCTTCAACGGCCCTGAACCGGTCGGTGCCGAACAGCCGCTCGAGCAGCTTGCCGCGATCCTGCGAGCCGGCTTGGAGGAACCGGGCGAATTCGCCCTGAGGCAGTAGCACCACCTGGAAGAACTGCTTGGCCGACATCCCCATCAGATCGGTGATCTCGGCGTCCGCCTCACCGACCCGGCTGGATAGCACCCGCCATGTTCCGCCCGTGTGCTCTTCGAGCAGGACCTTCGCCGGTTCGGTCGTGGTGCCCGTGCCACGCCGTTTCTTACGGGTCTGCTCTGGGCTGCGGGTGATGCGCAGCATGCGGCCGCTGATCGTCACCTCCAGCCGCACCTGCGTTCTCGTGCCGGCCTCCGCGTGGTCGGACCGGAGCCGCCTTGCCTGGTTGCGCATGCCTGGAACCTCGCCGTACAGGGCGAAGCCGATGGCATCGAGCAGCGTCGTTTTCCCGGCGCCCGTCTCGCCGTACAACAGGAAGAGCCCGGCCGCCGCAAGCCCACGGAAGCAGATCTCCACCGTGTCCGCGAACGCGCCGAACGCGGTCACCTCGAGTCGGTGGGGACGCATCAGCCCGCGACCACCGCGGTGCCAGGAACACCATCGGCATCGGCACTCATCGCTGTGCCCGCGGTGCCTGCCGCGGCTGTACTGGCCGCCGCGTCGTCGTCCGCGCCGACACGTGCCGCCTGGAACGCGGCGGTGAGCAGCGCGCGTTCGCCATCGGTCGGCGGGGCGCGCCTGACGTGCGCGACGAAACCCGCCGCTATGTCCAGGTCGCCACGGCCGGCGACGCGGGCGCGGTAACTATGCCGGTCGCCTTGCGCGTCCACTGGTTCGAAGGACAGGACCAGGACGTGCGGGAACCGGGCGCGCAAGCGCTCCATCGCGCCCTCTGGCCGGGACGCATCGGTCAGCGTCACCGACACGAAATCCCGTTCGTGATCGCTGAAAGCTGTCGAAGTGAGAAGCTCGTCAAGCAAGCCGCGGAGCACGGTCAGCCGTCGCGTCGACGGGGCGGGAACGTGCTCGACCCGGGCCGGGCCCGCCGTGTCAAGCTCGATCAGCCAGCTGCCCTTGCGGTGCGCGGCCTCGGAGAAAGAGTAGGGCAGTGGCGATCCGCTGTACCGCAAGTTGTCCTCGATTGTCTGCTGCCCGTGCAGATGACCGAGGGCAACATAGGTGAACCCGCGGAAGATCCCGGAAGGAACATTGCCCACGCCGCCGACGGAGATGTCGCGCTCGGAGTCGCTCGACGCGCCCCCGGCCACCCAGGCGTGGGCGAGCACCACCGAGCGGGCGACACCCCTCGCCGCGATGTCGCCGCGGATGCACGTGGCCGCGTGCTCAAGCACGCCGCGATGATCGTCGACTGGCACCGTGTCGCCCTGCCCGGCACTGCCGAGCCCGTTGCCGCTGACGCCGTCACGGCCGTGCCCGTCACGGCCGTGCCCGTCACCGCTGCGCCCATCGTCACGGTCCTCGACGTCGCCTTGTTCGCTGGCAGGGCGCCCGGTGGCAAGCACCGGTAGCTCGGCCCGCACCGCACTCGGCTCTAGGTACGGCACGCCGTAGACAGCGACAGTGCCGTGGGAGTCATCGAGCAGCACCGGCTCGGCTAGTTCGGCGGCCCGGGTGCGCAGATGAACCCCGGAAGCGTCAAGCAGCCGGCTGCCGAACCCGAGACGACGAGCGGAGTCATGATTCCCGCTGATCGCCACCACGCGCGTGCCCGCTGCACGCAGCCGGATCAGGCCGTCCTCGCACAGCGCGAGCGCGTTGGCAGAAGGCACCGCCCGATCGTAGACGTCACCAGCGATCAGCACGGCGTCGACCCGCTCGGATCGCACCGTCGCGACCAGATGGTCAAGGAAGGCGCCCTGTGCGTCCAGCAGGCCGACCCGGTGTAGGGATCGGCCGAGGTGCCAGTCGGAGGTATGCAGGAATCGCATAAGCCGGCACAGTATCGAAGGCCGCTGACAGTTCGTGCCTGTCCCAGACAGCGACCCGCCGCGCATCGTGCCGGGCGCGTAAGGCCCGGCGTGTCCGCACGGCACGGTCAATGCCGGCGGTTACCGTGGCAAGCGGGCGGTCATGGTGTCTGTGCAGAGGAGGTGCCACGATGGCGGGTGAGGCGGCCTCCTTCGAGGTAGTCCCGGTCGAAAAGCCCGCCGAGGTGAATGTGATCATCGGTCAGGCCCACTTCATCAAGACGGTGGAAGATCTGCACGAGGCACTGGCCGGAGTGAGCCCGCATCTACGGTTCGGCCTTGCCTTCTGCGAGGCTTCGGCTGCCCGTCTCGTGCGCCGGTCGGGGAACGACGACGAGCTCACGGCTCTGGCCACGGCGAATGCGCTCGCGATCAGCGCCGGGCACGTGTTCGTGATCGCGCTGCGGGAGGGGTTCCCCGTCAACGTGCTGAACCCGCTCAAGTCCGTGCCCGAGGTCTGCACCATCTTCTGCGCGACTGCGAACCCGGTGGACGTCCTCGTCGCAGCCAGCGATAACGGTCGCGGGGTCATCGGCGTCATCGACGGCTCGCCGCCCGTCGTCGCTGCGCCGCCTGACTGTCAAGATCCATAACCGCGCGGTGCTATTACGTGAAGTCGCAGAATCGGGCAAAGTTCATAACCCGGTGCGCCTATGCGCTCGGGTGCAGCCGGGTCAGCGCGAACTCCCGGTGACCGAGGACTTCCGCACAGGTCAGCCGGCCGTTGACAGTGCGATCAATGATGTTTTCGAGCGCGTCCCCCGCCGCTGCCAGGCCGTACTCCAGCCGGAGCAGCCCGCTGACGTCCACGTCGATGTGCTCGCTCATCGTCGCCGCGGTCATCGGGTTCGCGGTTATCTTGATCACAGGCTCGATGGGATGGCCAACCACGTTTCCCTGGCCCGTCGGGAAAAGATGGATCACTGCCCCGGCGGCTGCGGTGAGGGTGATGAACTCCGCAGCGGCGCACGACGTGTCCATGAAGTTCAGCCCGGCGCGGGAGGGACGCTGGGCCGGCATGAGCGCATCGACCACCGGCGTCGCTCCGGTCTTCTGGATGTTGCCGAGGGCCTTCTCCTCGATCGTGGACAAGCCGCCGCGGATGTTGCCCTGCGTCGGCTGTGAACCCAGCAGGTTCGCTCCCGTCCGCTCGATCATGGCCAGATAGCCGTCGAAGAAGTACTGAAACTTCTTGCGGACGCCGTCGTCGGCGCATCGTGCCGCAATCAGGTGCTCGCCGCCGGTGAGCTCGCTCGTTTCACCGAAGATCACCGAACCTCCTGCCGCGATGTGGCGGTCCACCGCCTGTGAGGTCGCCGGGTTGGCGCCAAGCCCGCTCGTGGTGTCGGACTCGCCGCACTTGATGCTCATCAGCAGTTCGCCCCGTTGAACCGGCTCGCGCCCGATCTCGCTTGCATCCTGCAGCAACTGCGCCGCCCGCCGCCCTGCGATCTCGATGACGCGCAGGTCGCCGTGGCGCTCGATGGAGAACCCCTCCACCGGTTTGCCGGCTTCAGCGATCCCGGCGACGACACGCTCGGTCCAGCTTGGCTCGATGCCTATCACGACCACGGCAGCCACATTGGGGTTGGCGCCGGTGCCGATGAGCGTGCGGAAGGTCAGGTCGAGATCCGCGCCGAATTGCAGCCGCCCGTAGGGGTGAGGAAGCCCTATCGTGCCGGGGATCGTCTTCGCCACTCCCTCGACTGCGGCGTTCGACAGATCGTCGACGGCGAGAATCACGACGTGGTTGCGGATTCCGGCCCGGCCATCGCGGCGCCGGAACCCAGTCATGTGCTGCTTTGCCACCGCGCGCTCCTCAGGTTGTGTGTGTGCACGAGATCACCGGCCGCGATCGAGCGCCTTGTCAGGCCGATCGGAACTCCGTATTCGATGACCCGCTCGCTCTCGGCGAGGTCCCGCAACGCCACCTTGTGGCCAAGGGGTATGGGGGCGCGAAGCAGGATCGCGAATCGGGCGCCTGACGCCAGGTAAGCGCCGGGCGCATCACCTTGATCAGCGTCGCACACCGCAACAGCGACGTCGTCGCCCTCCTGGTGCGCAAGCAGGACGATCATCCACGATCCAGGCTGGGCCTGGCGCTCATTCACAATTCCCTCCATGATCGGCGCTCTGCTCTGACGAGAAGACCGTACTCGGCCGCCCCGACCGGCGGTGCGAACCCTCAGCGCGCCGAGCATGCGGTCCGCGCGCATTTGCGTGCTACGTCGTGCTACCTCGTGCTACCTCGTGCTACCTCGTGCTACCTCGTGCTACCTCGTGCTACCTCGTGCTACCTCGTGCTACGTCGCCGATGGGACACACCACCAGCGATGGTTCACGTGAAACGCGCCTAAGCCACGCGCGTACATCTGGCCACGCATACGTCTGCCTACCGCGATCGTTGTTGCGCCGCCCTGGCCTTAAGCGCGTAGCTCGGCGCGGAACGTATCGGCGTTGCAGATCTCCTGCACCGGGTCACACCAGCTTGCCTTAACGGCTTGCGCACAGCTTGCGCACAGGGGCCACCTCACCGCCACTGCCCCACCCGGCGAGTGTGCAGCTGCGACGGGCCCGTCCTCCGGGATGGCCCGTCCGTCGTCACAGTGAATACCACCGGCGGCGCCGACCAGCAGCGGCCCCCTGCGCGCATCGCCCAGGCGGGTAGTCCTGTGTGCCAGGCGCCCAGCGTCAGCGCGGCTCAAAGCTGACCAGGCAAGGCATACCGCAGCCTGCCGCCAGCGGTCCGCCACCATGATCAGTGCCGGTGTCCCCAATACCGTCGCGAAGCGGCCGTCCGAGCCGGCCCGCATCGCCGATTACCGGCCTGTTGAAACCCAGCTCGCCTGGCATGGGCTTGATGGCACCTCCCACGCGGCGACTGCGGCTTGCGCTGATATTGCCGGGGGACGGCGCACCGTGCGGGAGGCGCTCATGCCCCAGGTTCGTGGGCAAGCGCGGGTCCCCGCATCCTCAATTCGGGTAGTTAGGCGGCACCACCTGGCTTGTCGGTGGCCCGCCCGAATGGTGGACAGCTGTCACGTCGCTTACCGCGTCACGTTTTCATGATCCGGTAATCTCATGGAAAATGGGCTGTTGCAGAATCGAGTCAACGCCTCGCATCGTGAGGTTGATCTTTCAGGCTCATTCCGGAGGGCTCGTTCGATCGGGCACCCGGGGTGAGATCAGCACCCGCCGGAGCTTGACGATCATGTTGAGGCAGGCGGGCCAGGTCTTGGTGGTGTACCAGGGCACCCGCTCGCGGCTCACTGACGCCCGTGAGCTGAGCCGGATCCCATCAGCAATTCGGGTCCTATGAGTGAACTCGCGTCCCTAAACGAAGCTCACGTCTCGCGAGCAAACTTAGATCCCGGAGCAACTCAGGTCCCGTGCCCAGCAGCCGGAGGCGTCTGGCGGTGTCCCGCCTTGATGCTGCGGCGCGGGCAGGGCGTGCATCCGCTCACGGGAAGGGCCGCTTGCCTGGTCCGCCTTGCTGGAAGGTACCGATCAGCGTTGCGCTGGACTCCGTGCAGCGTGACGCGGAGTAACAGCGTGACGCGGGGTAGATGCCAGACCGAAGCTTAGGACGAGAACTACGCCGCGCCTCTGGTCCTCACAGCGCGTGCTCGGCGGCACATAGCCTTGGCACGACGGGTCCCGGAGGAGAGGCAGGGAGGGCGCTGATGCTCGTAGCTTTCTCGATCACACCGCTAGGCGTGGGGGAAGGCGTCGGCAGACACGTTGCCGACGCGGTCAAGATTGTCCGCGCGAGCGGCCTGCCGAACCGGACCGATGCGATGTTCACCACGGTCGAGGGCGACTGGGATGAGGTGATGGGCGTGATCAAGCAGGCGGTGGACGCGGTCGCTGCGAATGTTCCGCGGGTGTCGCTCGTGCTCAAGGCCGACCTCCGGCCCGGGGTCAGTGGCGCGCTGACCGCCAAGGTCGAATCGGTGGAACGCCACCTGCGGCAGTGACTAGCGGGTCAGCAGCGGCCCACCGCGCGCAGAATCCGCGTCGCGTCCACCGTGACACAGCCGCGCCGCTCAAGCTCCGCGGCCGGTGACCACGCGGGCCAGCTGAACATCCAGCCGCAATCGTCGCAAATCGGCGTTGCGGTAACCCGCCACGGTCGCGGATAGGGCACGGAGAGGCCCCAGGCGACGTACCGTCAGGCGACCGTACCCACAGACGACCGTACCCACAGAGGACGTCAGCTCGCCTAACCCTCAGCCCGTTCCAGCACGAGTCGGCCGTTGTGAGGGCGGCACCTTCGCCGCCGCTCCGCCGCGAACTCACGCGATTGCCAGGGGTCACTTAGAGTCGGACCATGCCGGATTCCGATGACGACGCCTTTGTTTCGGCTGCCCGGTCCACTCTCGACGGCATGCTGGAGCGCCATCCAGAGTTGGCCACAGAACTCGGCGACCATCGCCACGACGACAGGCTGACGGTCGGCACCGCCGGGTACTACGATGAGTCGGCCCGATGGTGCGGCGACCGGCTCGACGACCTCGGTGCCATCGAGCTCGACCGTCTTTCACCGCAGCACAGGGTGGATGCGCAGATCCTGGTGAACCAGCTCAACCTGATCCGCTTCAAGGTGGGCGAGTTGGGTGAGCACGGCTGGAATCCGATGATCGCGAACCCCGGCCGCGCGATCTACCTGCTGCTCGCACGCGATTTCGCCCCCCTTCCCGAACGGCTGCGCAGCGTGGCACGTCGCCTGGCGGCCGTGCCAGAAGCGCTCGCGGCCGCCCGGGCTGTGGCAGGCCCGATGCCGAGGGTTCACCTCGAGACCGCCGTCGGACAGTTCAGCGGAACAGCCCAGCTAATCGGTGCGGTGCTGAACAAGACGCTGACGGATCCGTCACCGCCCCGCCGCGAGGTGCTGTCGGCGCGGCTGGCCGCCGCCGAAGCGATCGGCCAACACCTGCAATGGCTGCGGCGCCGCCTCGCGGACAGTGAACGTGACAGCGCCTTCCGCGATCCCCGGATCGGAGCGGAGCGATTCGCCCGCAAGCTGTGCCTCACCCTGGACGTGGAGTCCGGCGCGAGCGAGATCGTGTCCCATGCCGAGGCGGACGTAGCACGCGTGACCGGGCAGATCACCGAGACGGCCGCGAGGCTGACCGGTGAGCGGCCGCAGACCGAGGGACTGGTCCGGCGCGTACTCGACACGCTCGCCGCAGATGCGCCGGATAACACCACGATCCTCGGGCTTGCCCGGCGCGCCTTCGACGCCCAGCGCGAGTTCGTGCACAGCCGCGACCTCGTGACCACCTACGACGACGACCCGGTCGAAATGATCGAGATGCCGGAGATCGACCGCGGCATCGCCGTGGCCTACTGCGATCCGCCCGGCCCGCTCGAGGCGGGCCCGGCCCCGACGTTTGTCGCGGTGTCACCGGCTCCCGAGGACTGGACGCGGGAACGGGTTGGCTCTTTCTACCGTGAGTACAACAGGCACATGGTGCACAACCTCATGATCCACGAGGGGATGCCCGGCCATGTGCTCCAGCTGCAGCACTCGCGGCGGTTCACAGCGGACACGCCCGTACGCGCGGCCCTACGATCCGGATCATTCATGGAAGGCTGGGCGGTCTATGCCGAACAGTTGATGGCCGAGCATGGCTACCCGGGCGCCGGTAACCCGGACGCGATTCGCATGCAGCAGCAGAAGATGCAGCTCCGGATGAGCATTAACGCCATTCTCGATGCCCGGGTGCACTGCGACGGCATGACCGAGGGCGAGGCGATGGCGCTGATGACCGGCCGCGGACATCAGGAGGAGGGAGAGGCCGCGGGAAAGTGGCGCCGCGCGCTGCTTACCTCGGCCCAGATGTCCACCTACTATGTCGGCTTCACCGAGGTCAGTGACCTCGCCGCCGAGTTGCGCGGTACTTATCCCGCGCGGCCGGAGCGGCAGGTGCACGACATGATGCTCGCGCACGGCTCGCCTGCCGTCCGGTACCTGCGCACCCTGCTTTCTGACGCGGCCGACGGCCGCGCGGGTTCACGTGACGGCTAATCCTTGCGCCCGACACCGCCGAACGCGCCGAAGCGCTCGGGGCGGGAATCCACGTCGCCCGGCGAGTCTGGGCGCCAAAGCGGCAGGTGCACGAGCCCAGGCTCGACAAGCGTGAAGCCGCTGAACTGCTCGAGAATCTGCGCCTTCGAGCGCAGTACGATCTCGGTGGCCGTACGGGCGGACAGCTTTTGGGCCTCGACGACCTCGGGCGGCTGATCCTCGTATGTGACGTGCGAAATGGCCACGAAACTCCCGGGCACGACCGCATCGCGCAGCTGGCCGACGATGCCGGGCGGGTCATCCTCGTCATGGACGAAGTGCATGAGCCCGGCGAGCAAGATCGCGGTCGGCTTGCCCAGGTCGAGCAGCCTGGTCAGCCCGGGATCGGCCAGGATCGCCTGCGGTTCACGCACATCCTCTTGCAGGACGGCGACCAGGTCGTTGCCCGCGAGGATCGCCCTGCTGTGCGCCACCGCGACCGGGTCGATGTCAACGTAGGCGATGCGAGCTTCCGGGGTCATTTTCTGCGCGATTTCGTGGACGTTCCCGACTGTCGGGATACCCGATCCGATGTCGACGAACTGGCGGATGCCCTCGTCCAGCAGGAACCGCACGGTCCGGCGCAGAAACTCCCGCCCGGCACGCATTGTGTCGCCCACGTTGGGGGTCATCGCTGCTATCTGATCGGCTAGTGCCCGGTCTACGGCGAAGTTGTGGGCGCCGCCAAGGAAGTAGTCGTAGACGCGAGCGGCGCTTGGCGTCTCGACGTCCACGTCCCCGGGCACCCAGTCCGGCCGGTTCTCGATCATTTCAGTCCCCATCACTCGCGCCACCGGCCAGCGTAGCGGCACGCGGATCGGGGCAGTCAGCGTTCGGCTGACGACAAATTGCGCTCATCACCTCGATACAGAAAGTATCATCATGATTACATTTAGTCATCGTGCAGTATGGGATAAGTTCGACCAGGTGCAGGAGCGCGGCATGAGCGAACAGACCCGGCAGAGGTGTAGCGGTGGCCGATCCGATCCGGACGCGGCCGTCGTCCGCCGCGACGCCGAGCCGATCGGTTCATCGCCGAGTGGGCAGCGGCGCTCACCAGGACCAGCCATGTACCGATGAGTTCGGCCGAGGCGATGCGGCTCCTGGATGACCTGGCCAGCAGGGTAGCTGCCATCGTCCAGGGTTCGCCTTTCCACCCGGAGGATGCGACGAAGGTCGGGGCAGCGCTTGTTGACGCGCATTTCGTGTCTGTCAACGCACTTGGCCCGAGTCTGCGCGGATTCGGCCAGATCGCGCGAGCGGTGCTAGAGTCGAATGCGGAGCCGCACGCCGGTGAGCGGCTTGACGCCGTCCTGGAGGCCATTACCACCGGCTATGTGCGCGCGCTGCGCGAGCGGACGCTGACCGAGCAGGAGTCGATCAGGAAAGCGGAGATCGCCGCGCGCCGCCGTATCGAGGATGCCTTGCGCACGAGCGAAGCGCGGTTTCGCGCGGTGTTCACCGAGGCCGCCATCGGCATCGGGCTCGCTAGCCTGGATGGCCGGATCGTCGAATGCAATCCGGCGTTCGCGCACATGCTCGGCTACACCCTCGCCGAGCTTGCCGGACTGAACGTGACCGACTTCACCTTGCCCGAGGACATACCGGGTATGTGGGAAAGCTACGCGGCCCTAGTCCGCGGCGAGCTGGACTGCGTCCGCACGCATAAACGCTACCGGCGCAAGGACGGCGGCCTGATATGGACCAACCTGACCGCGTCGCTGATCAGGGACGCCCACGGCGAGCCCACGTACACGCTGGCGTTGGTCGAGGATGTCTCCGACCGCCACTTGCTCGAAGAGCGACTGCGTCACCAGGCACTACACGACCCGCTAACCGGATTGCCCAACCGCACGCTGTTCTTCGACCGCCTCACCGCGGCGCTCGGTAATCCTGACGGGCGGATCGGCATCTGCTATCTCGACCTCGACGACTTCAAACTGATCAATGACACACTAGGCCACGGCATCGGTGACCACTTGCTCATCGGCCTGGCCGAGCGCCTTGACCGGCTCGTCAGTGCATCACAAGGGCTCGTCGCGCGGATGGGCGGTGATGAGTTCGTGGTGCTCATCGAGCATTCGGAGGGCGTGGCTCAGCTAACCGCTCTCGCCAGGGGCGTGCTCGCAGAACTGGCACGGCCGTTCGCCATCGGCCAGCACAGCATCAGCGTCAGCACCAGCATCGGGATTGTCGAGCGTCCGGCTGCGGGCACCACAGCAGCTGACGTAGTCAAGGATGCCGACGGGGCGCTTTACTGGGCCAAGTCCGAGGGTCCGGGCCAGTGGGCGGTTTACGATCCAAGCCGGAAAGCGGCGGACGCCACCCGCCTGACCCTTACTGCCTCGATTCGCACGGCACTGGAACGGGGCGAGATTACTATCACATACCAGCCCATCGTTGAACTGCCTGGCGCCACACTTCAGGGCGCCGAGGCACTGCTGCGCTGGAATCATCCAACGCTCGGCACGCTCCCGCCAGATACCTTCATCGCGCTCGCCGAGGCCAGCGGGGTCATCACCGCTCTGGGCCGGTGGGTCATCGAGGAAGCCTGCCGGCAAGCGTCCATCTGGCAGCAGATCCGGCCGACGTCCGCACCTTATGTCAGCGTCAACCTCTCCGTACGGCAGGCGGCCGCCCGCGATCTCGTGGACGATGTGGCCAGGACGTTGGAAAAGACCGGCCTGCCCTCGCATCTCCTGCAGCTCGAGCTCACGGAGGGCGCGTTGGTGGAAACCGGCGGCCGACCGCTTGAGGCGCTGCAGAAGCTCTCGGGCATGGGGGTGCGGATCGCGGTGGACGACTTCGGCACCGGATACTCGAACCTCGCCTACCTGAGGCGGCTGCCGGTCGACACGCTCAAGCTTCCAGCGTCGTTCGTCCGGGAGATCTCCCCGCGCAGTCGGCGCGGCGCCGTGCGCGCGGCGGGCGCGCCGGGACTTGCGGGCCGGGCGGACCAGGTGGCCTCCGCCGACCTGACGGTCGTCGGGGCGCCAGCGGATCCCGTCGGCCCGGCCGATGAGCCGATCATCTCTGCGCTTGTCAGCCTCGCCCATACGCTCGGGCTGACGGTGACCGTGGAAGGTGTCGAGAATCACGAGCAAGCCACCCGGCTCGCCGCCCTCGGGTGCGACACGGCCCAGGGATGGTATTTCGCCCGTGCGGTGCCGGGCGATGACATCACCGCGCTGCTTCGTGCCCAAGGCCGTCCCTCATTCGGCCCCCTACATCCGTTCTCCACAGCCGTCTGAACTGGGTAATATCCGCAGCGAAAGGGAAGATAGCGGAAAGTGACGAGCTCGCACCTGGCCGGGCCGTCAGGTCGGGGGCCTCGTCACCTGACATGCCACCTTCTCCGGGGGATGGGACCGCGAGCTCATGGGGGGGACACGCGACCGACGGGACGGCCCAGCCGACCGTGACCGGCGCGCGAAGCGATCACCGGCCGCGCGCACCGCCGGAACAGGCGCCGCCGGACCAAGCGCCGCCGGACCAGGCTGCGCCGGAACAGAATTCGTCGAACCGGGACCCGTCGGGCCGGAACTCGCCCAGGCTGTCATCAGCGGGACACCAAACGCCATCGTCGTGGTCAACGAGGCCGGGCAGATCACCGAGTTCAACCCCGCTGCCGAGGCCATCTTCGGGCGGAGCCGCGACGAGGTGCTCGGCGAGGACATGGTTCGGCTGCTGCTTCCCGAGCGACGACGGCGGGTCTACCGCGACGCTCTTGAACGGTTCTGGCGCACTGGTGACGGGGAAACACTCAGCGGCTCTCACCGCAAGTCTGCCAGGCGTGCGTTGCGGGCGGACGGCACTGAGTTCGCGGTGGACTCGACCGTTCTGCCGGTTACTGTCGGCGGCACCAGGTTCTGCTGCGCGATTATCAGGGATACCAGCGACCTGGCGCAGGTAACCTCGGCCCTCGCCGCGAGCGAGCAGCGGTTCCGGCTGCTCTCCACCCTCGCCCCCGTGGGCATAATCCAGACTGACGCCGACGGTAAGGCCGTCTTCGTGAACGATCGCTGGTGCGCCCTGACTAGCCTGAGCCCCGAGGAGGCGCTCCGCAAGGGCTGGGCCGGGGTCCTCGAGCCGGAACACGCCGAGATCGTCGAGGCCCTGTGGGAGGACACGCGGAACGAGGGCGAGGAGTTTAATGCTGAACTCGAACTACGCCCCGGCACGGCGTACGCGAAATGGATTCAGGGCGCCGCGGTGCCGATGCGGGAAGCGAGTGGCCAGCTGAAAGGTTATCTGGGCGCGATAACGGACATTTCAGCGCGCAAGGCGGCTGAGGCCGAGCGGGAGGAAATGCTCGCCACCGAACGGGACGCGCGGCGGGTTGCCGCGGAGAACGAGGAACGGCTGATCAGGCTCGTCGGCGCGCTTCCCGCTGCGGTCCTGGTGGAGGACGAGGGACGGCGGATCGTGCTCGTGAATGACTACTTCTGTGACCTGTTCGAGATTTCCGCGCCGCCGGCGGAACTCACCGGGGGTGACGCCGTACCTGTCATCGCGCAGAGCAAGGACGTGGTAGCGGATCCGGATGGGTTTCTGCTACGCGCCAGCCAGATTGCCGCAGCCCGCGAACTTGTGACCAACGAAGAGGTCATGTTCGCAGACGGCCGCATCCACGATCTCGACTACGTCCCTGTCCTTGTCGGCCAGGAGTGGCACGGCCAGCTGTGGATGTATTGGGACGTCACCGAGCGCAAGGCGTTCGAGCGGCAGCGCGAGCGGATACTGGTCGCCGAGCTTAAGGCCCGCAAGGGCGTTGAAGCCGCACGCAGGAAGGTGGTCG
This sequence comes from uncultured Actinomycetota bacterium, assembly GCA_963820395.1. GTDB lineage: Bacteria > Actinomycetota > Actinomycetes > Streptosporangiales > Streptosporangiaceae > DATFVJ01. Next base: position 126,609 of record CAWGAE010000014.1, read on the forward strand.
AGCAGAACCAGCGCCTGCAAGAGCTCGACGAATTCAAGACGCAGTTCATGTCCACCCTGTCACATGAGCTTCGCACCCCGCTCACCTCGATCGTGTCGTTCATCGGCTTGCTAAGGGACGCCGAGCCGCCGCTCGCCCCGCAAGCCGCCGAGTTCGTTGACATCATCGAGCGCAACTCGGACCGGCTACTGCGGCTCGTTTCCGACCTGCTCCTGCTCGGCAGCCTCGAGGCGGGTTCACTCCCACTTGATCTCGATTCCTTCTCGGCCGCCGGACTCGCCGAGGAGGCGGTGCGTGCCAGATCAGCTGCCGCGTACCGGCACGGCGTCACGATCGAGCTGGAAGCTGTGGACGGGCCGCCGCTGCGGGTCGACCGCCTCCGGATGCTGCAGGTCCTTGACAACTTGATCTCGAACGCGATCAAGTTCACCGAGCCACGGGGACATGTTCACGTGGCGGCACGATACGACGCGGACGAGTGGCAGATCGACGTCGTCGACTCCGGCATCGGGATCCCCACGGAAGAGCAGGCCAAGATCTTCGAGCGTTTCTTCCGTGCCTCAAATGCCCGGATCGAGGCGGTGCCGGGGACCGGCCTGGGGCTGTCAGTAGTGCAGGCAATCGTGGAACTGCACGGTGGCCGGCTGGAAGTACGTAGCACGCCAGGCAAGGGCACCACTTTTAGCGTGTTTCTCAAGGCCGTCCGTTGACGACCCGGATCCTGCTCATCGAGGACGATCCCGACATCGCCCTCGCGGTCCAATCCGTGCTGGACGGCGCGGGGTTCACCGTCGGCACGGCGGATGACGGCCGTGCGGGCCTGCGAGCGTTCCACGAACGCCGCCCCGGGCTCGTGGTGCTCGACATCGGCCTGCCGGGTCTGGACGGCTGGGAGGTACTTGAACGGATCCGTGATATGAGCGATGTTCCGGTGCTGATCCTCACCGCGCACAACCTCGAGTCCGACAAGGTCCGCGGACTGCGATCCGGCGCCGACGACTACCTCACGAAGCCATTCGGCAACCAGGAACTTCTTGCTCGGGTCCAGGTGCTGCTGCGCCGGAATCGGAGCGACGAGCCGGAGCCGGAGGTGTACGACGACGGCCGCCTTCGGGTGTGCTTCGCGTCGAGGGAAGTCCTGACCGATGCGGCACCGGTCTCGCTCACCCCGCTCGAGTTCCGCCTGCTCGCCGCCCTAATCCGGCATACCGGCCAGGTCCTCTCCCCGGAACAGTTGCTTGAGCAAGCATGGCATGATCCGCTAGGGATCGGCCCCGACCGCGTCAAGTTCTCGATACTCCGGCTCCGCAAGAAACTCGGCTGGCCGGCAGCCGACTCACCGATTCAGGCTGTCCGGGGGTTCGGCTACCGCTACCTGCCGCCATCGCGCTGAGCTCCCGTGCACTGCTGAATTCTGCAACCAGCCTGCAACCAGTTGGCAAACGGCGCGGCCACCTGTATCCACGAGCCTTCGTCTATGGGCAACACCGCGCCAGCCACCGGCCGGGGAAGGATCCTTGTCGTCGAGGACGACCCCACCGCGGCGCGCTTCGCAGCCTTCGTGCTCGGCGAGCGCGGCGGCTTCGACGTTACCCATGTCATCGACCCGGTCATCGCCATGCAGCGGGTCGCCGATGAGCACTGGGATCTGGTACTCGCCGATCTCGATCTTCCGCATATGAGCGGACTGGATCTGCTCGCCTCAGTGCGCCGGATCGCCCCGGGTCTGCCCGTCGTGATGACTACCGCCATGGCCGTGGACGCCGCGCGGGCACGTGCCCTGTTTTCGCGCGCCGACGCGTTCCTCGAGAAGCCGATCGGGTCGCGGCAGCTCATCATGGTCACCACCAACCTCATCGGTAGCCGGCCCGGCATGGGGCGCGCCCACCCCCCGGGACCACCGGAGACAACGTGATGACGCACCGCGAAGGGCCCACCCTGGGTGCAGCCGTCGACGTAATGGGTCTCGCCCAGCGGGCGCGCGAGAATTGATCAAATGCGAGCTTGGTCTTTGACCCGCACTTCGGTCCGATCACATCGGCACGCGTTAATACGCGATCGGCCGCCTCAGCGGACGTGACGTATGTCGCGCTTTTGTATCGCGGCCATCACAGAGGTGAGCTGGCTGGCCTGATGGGCCGTCGCCTTCTCGCGTTCCAGCCGTTTGTCGGCCTCGAGCATGACCGCGCCCAGACGAGTCTCGGCTTCGCGCCGGTGACGGCGTGCCACCGCCCGGCGGCGGAAGTGTTCGACGGCTGACAGGACCACTACGAGGACGACCAAGGCGACGACGACGAGCATGACTTCTTTCACCAACGGTAGCGGGTACGCGATCGGGTACATTCCCCAAGCTACCCGGCTGGCCACGGGCCACGCGCACGGCTCCCGCCTGACGGCGGATGCGGCAAAATGGACGCGTACCCGACGTTGGCGAAAACCGCTCGGGAGCCTCGGTGCCCACTTTGCTGACGGCAACGCGGCGGCTGCGCGGACGCGTTACCCTGCGTGAGGAAGGTGCCCCGCGACGGCGGGAGTCGTGGCAGAATTCAGGGCGCAGGCCGACCTCTTGGGCACCCGGGACATACAGGTCGCGGCGGGCGTCCGTTCGACGGTTCGCGCGGCGGTGCTGGGTCGGCCGAAGGCCGCGCACGTATCGGGCGCAAACCAGGCCCTGGCGCGGAAGCGGCGATACCCCCTGGCAACAACAGCGGCAACAACCAAGGGAGCACCCCCGATGAGGATGTCCAACCTGTTCGGCCTGACGCTGCGGGCCGCGCCGGGCAAGACAGAGGCCGGGCACCAGATGCTGCTCCGGGCCGCGTTCGTCCGCCAGCTTGGCCAGGGCATCTTCTCCTATCTGCCGCTCGGCTGGCGTTCGATGAAGAAGATCGAGAACGTCATGCGTGAGGAGATGGACGCGATCGGGGGCCTGGAAATGTTGATGCCGGTCGTGCACCCGGCCGAGACGTGGAAGGCAACTGGGCGCTACTACACGATCGGCCCCGAGCTGGCGCGCTTCAAGGACCGCCGCGGCCGCGAGCTGGTGCTGGCGATGACCCACGAGGAGGTGGTCGCCGAACTGTGCAAGAGCGAGATCAACTCCTACCGCGACCTGCCGCGGCTGATCTACCACATCCAGACCAAATTCCGCGACGATCCGCGGCCCCGCGCGGGCCTCATCCGAGTTCGCGAGTTCACGATGAAGGACGCCTACAGCCTTGACACGGACAACGCGGGCCTCGACGCGCAGTACCGCGCCCAGTATCAGGCCTACTTCAATATCTTCAACCGCTGCGCACTGCCCGTCATCGCGGTCGGCTCGGACGTAGGCATGATGGGCGGAAGCCTCGCACACGAGTTCATGTACCTGACCCCGATCGGCGAGGACACCCTTATTCTCTGCGACAACTGCGGATACTCGGCGAACCGGCAGATCGCGTCCTTCGTCAAACCGAAACCGCCCGAGGACGCGCCGCTGCCGCTCGAACGTGTCGCCACGCCGGGCACCGTGACTATTGATGCCCTGGCGGCCTTCCTGCAGGTGCCGGCCAGCCAGACCGCCAAGGCGATGTTCATGGCCACAGAACGGGAACGCCAGGACGGCTCCTTCGTTTTGGAGCCGATCGTGGCCATCGTCCGTGGCGACCATGAGTTGAACGAAACCAAGCTCGCAAATGCCGTTGATGCCACTGACCTGCGGCCGATGACGGACGAAGAGATAGCCAAGATCGGAGCTGTGCCCGGCTACGGGTCGCCTCTCGGCGTGACCGGCGCCACCGTGGCCATCGACGACCTGGTGGCTGCCTCGGCGAACCTGGTCGCCGGCGCCAACGAGGAGGGCTACCACTTCCTCAACTCGAACCACGGCCGTGACTACAGTGCCGACGTCGTCGCGGACATCACGGCCGCACGCGACGGCGACCCGTGTGTCGTCTGCGGATCGCCTCTCCGGGCCACGCGCGGCGTGGAGGCTGGCAACATCTTCAAACTCGGCACCCGCTACTCGGACGCCGTTGGCGCGACGTTCCTCGGCTCCGACGGTCAGCGGCACCCGATTGTGATGGGCTGCTACGGCATCGGCGTCGAACGGCTGCTCGCGTGCGCGGCCGAGGAGCACCGCGACGGCCGCGGGCTGCGACTGCCGATCACAATCGCGCCCGCGCAGGTTCACCTGTGCTGTCTGGGCGCTGCCGGCTCACCGGCCAGCGAGATCTCCGATCGGTTGTACGGGGAACTCCAGGCGCGTGGCGTCGAAGTGCTCTATGACGACCGGGATGAGCGGCCAGGCGTTCAGTTCGCTGACGCCGATCTGATCGGCTTGCCGCTGCGGGTAACGGTGGGCGAAAAATCTCTCGCCCAGGGCGGGGTCGAGGTGAAGCGCCGGGACAGCGAGACGGCTGAGGTGGTAGCGGTCGAGCAAGCCCCCGAACGCCTCACGGGGAAGATACGCGGCATGTTCGAGGAGATCGCCGCCAAGGTGATGCCGGTCGTCATGCCCTGACGGCCCGTCGGCGCCGCCAACCGATTTCCCGGAGCGACAAACCGTCATCCCCATCTGCCGGACCGGCGTTCAACGGCGAGCCCAGGGATCTGACACGGCAACCACCGGGATTCTTGGACAGCCGCGGGCTGCTTCACAAAAATTGAATGAGCGTCTCAGCTTGATGGCATCGCCGCCGGTCTTGGGATTTGATATCTAACTGGCCGCCTGGTTGGCTCGACGACTCCACCGAGGACGGCCAGGCGCACACCGGTTCGTGGCCGCGCCTACGCCAGCGAGCCATCCGGGGATAGCCTGAAAGATCAATCTCGTTATGCGAGAGGTCGAGTCGATTCTGCAACAGCCCGCCGCCATGGCAATCTCACACGGCGAGCACAACGAAGCAGCGACCGCTCCTGCGCCAGGTAGCGCGCGTCCGGTAGCCAAGGAGTTCAGCCCGTACGGTAAGCGCGCGGGCGCCGATCCTGGCCCAGCCGAATTCGGCGCCCGCCGCGCCCACGCGCACGCGGTGCAGTTCGTCAATGTCGGCCTGATCGGTCTCGACCAGCAACTCCGCACCGGCCGGCCGGAGCAGTTGCTTTATCCGCCGCAGGAGTGCAGCCGGGTCGCCGCCGATGCCGATATTCCCGTCGATCAGCAGCGCGTGCTGCCACCGGCCCTCGCCTGGCAGTCGGTCGAAGATTGAGCGCCGCAGTGCCGTGGCACCCGCCGCGCGGGTAAGCAGAACAGCCACCGGCGAGACGTCAACTCCAAGCGCAGGAATTCCCCGCGCGGCTAGCTCGGCGGCCAGTCGCCCCGGGCCGCAGCCAATATCCATCGTAGGGCCCGCGCAGCGGTCAAGTAGCTCCAGGTCGGCAGGCGACGGCGGCGCGGTGAACCTGGCGATGTCGAGGACGATCCGCGCACCGGTCCTCGAGTGCAGGGTGACATCCGCAGCCGGCCGGCCATCCCGCCCGCCCCGCCCCGCCCACCACAATGCGCGCGCGTAGGCAGCGGACCACCCGCCGTCGTCACAGGGGGGCGGGTCACAGCATTTCCGGTCACAGGGCTGCGGGTCACAGTTCGGCGGGTCACAGTTCGGCGGGTCACAGTTCGGCGGGTCACAGTTCCGCGGGTAACCGGGCCAAGGGCTGACCGGCGGCACGGGCGTCGCCGGCGCCACACAATGGAACGAGGTCACAGCAGCGTTACCCTTCCCCCCGGCGCCTCCGACTCCGCCCGCCGCCACGGCGGGCTCTGGGCGGCCAGGGTGGGCTCGCTGCTGTCGTGTGCAGCATTCTCGCGAACCCGCTCCGAGGGCACAGCCTTGCGACCGCGTACGCGTCGGCCGCGGTGTCGATGTCGCGCAGCATCGGCAGCAACCGGGTCCGCAACCCGCAGGCACGCAGCCGGGCGAGCTGGACCGACCCAGTGTCGGACCGCGACATCGGGACGCCGCCGACGGCCTGCCGGACCCGTTCAGGGTCAGGATCGCGAAAGCCCAGGGCCCAGAAGCCACCGTCACATGCGGGCCCGATCAGCGCGTCGGCGCCATTCCAACACGGCCGCAGCAGTTCGCGGCCGACCTGCGGCGTGTCCATGCCGATCAGCAGGGCAGGACCGCGTGCGTATCGCGCGGAGGCGGCAAAGGCTGCCGCGATCCTGTCGTCGAGGCCGCCTTGGATCTGTGGGATCACCGCGAAACCAGGCGGCAGCCAGTCGCCAAGCGCTCCGTCGAGTGCCAGGATCGGCTGGCCCGACGCGGCGCAAGCACTGTTTGCAATGTGTCCGCGAGTGCGGCTTCCGCCAGAGCGGCGCAGCCGGCAGAGGTGAACGGCGGGCTGAGCCTGGTCTTGACACGGCCGGGGACCGGTGCCTTGGCGATGACGATCAAGGTGGTCATCCGATGGCCGCTTTCCACGCCTTGCGCATGTCGCGCACCGCGCGCAACGTTCCTGCCAGCGTTCCTGTCACCTTGGACCGGCCGGTACGCGGCGCATAGCGCACGTCCGTCTCGGTAATCCGCCATCCGGCCCGGGCGGCAGCCAGCACCATCTCCAACGGGTAACCGAATCTGCGGTCACGCAGGCCGAGCGCGAGCAGCCACTCACGCCTCGCCGCACGCATCGGGCCGAGATCGCGCAACTGGGTCCCGGTGGCGCGCCGGATGCGGCGGGCGAGCAGCAGGTTGGCCGTGCGGGCGTGCGGCGGCCAGGCACGGATGCTAGCCGGGCGGCGGCGGCCGAGTACGAGATCCGCATCGCCGTCACGGATCGGGCCGACGACCACCGGCAGCTCGGCGGGGTCGAGCGAACCGTCACAGTCGCAGAAACAGACGACGTCGGCCGACGCTGAGCGCAGGCCCGCGTCGCAGGCAGCGCCGAAGCCGCGGCGCGGCTCGTGCACCACCTGCGCGCCCAGGCGGCGCGCGATCTCAGCCGAGCCATCGGACGATCCGTTGTCCACTACGATCGCGCGGTACCCGGTAGGCAGCCGGCCCAGCACATACGGCAGGGCCGCAGCCTCGTCAAGGCAGGGAAACACGACCTCGGCGACCACGGACCCCGTCGCAAGGCTTCCGCCCGCCGGAACCCCTGGAACCCCGGCCGGGCCGACGCTGGCCGGAACCCCGGCCGGGCGCACCCCGCCGCTGGAACCCCTGCCTCTGGAACCCCTGCCTCTGGAACCCCTGCCTCTGGAACCCCTGCCTCTGGAACCCCTGCCTCTGGAACCCCTGCCTCTGGAACCCCTGCCTCTGGAACCCCTGCCTCTGGAACCCCTGCCTCTGGAACCCCAGCCGGGCCGACGACCCTGGCCGGAACCCCAGCCGGGCGCATCCCAGCCGCTCGAACCCCGGCCTCTGGAACCCCGGCCGATGGGGCCGGAGCGATGGAGGCCCCGGCCGTCGGGGTTCCTGCCGGGCGCGCGGTTGTCCCGGAGGGCTGCTGGGACGCCTGTCGCGGCGGATCGGCCGGGACCACCCGCGGCGCGGCGGCGCGGCGCCTGCCACGCATGACTCGCGCCAGTGTGACGATCAGGGCCACCGCGGCAGCCGCCGCATATCCATCGACGGTTCCCTGTGTCCAGGACAGCCCCGCCGCGCCACCGAAGAGCGGCAGGTAGGCGGCCACGCCAAGGGGCAGCCATTCCGCCCGCCCAGCGAGCGCAGCCAGGGCCACGACCATTTCCGTGTACCACGGGTACGCAGGTGAGGTCAGGATGAGCGCCACGCCAACCATGACTACCGCGCCGTCCCATGGCCGCCGCGGATCGGTGTACCGCACGACGAGCAGGGCCGTAGCCGCCAACATCGCCACGGCCGCCGGCCCGCACCACGCCGCCGGCATGACCTGCTGTAGCAGCGCGAACCGCGTGCCGTTGCCGTACCCCTCCTGCCCGAAATAACCCGGCAGGTAGCCGAGAACATGGCCGCCGACCGCGAGCACGTGGGGTAGATAGACCACCGCCCCCGCAGCCACACCGGCGGACGCGACGGCGACCGGCCGACGGCGCACGACCGCCGGGCTGATCAGCGCGGGGTAAAGCTTAGTGGCGACCGCCAGCCCAAGCAGGCTCCCGCCCACTGCCGCCCGCCCACGCGTTCGCGCCGCGCGAGCACGATAAGCGACGCGACGCTCAGCCCGGCCGCGAGAACGTCAACGTGCGCATCGTTGCCGGCCTCGAACGCGACCGTCGGGCACCACGCCCACAGCACCGCAGTCCGCGGGTCGCGACCCAGCCTGCGCAGGCCGGTGACCAGAACCCCGGTGACAGCGAGCACCGCGAGCCCGGCACCGGCCTGCATCGGCGTCGTGCCGGAGCCGGGCGGTGACATCTCATCAACGGCGAAAAAGTACGCCTCGGCGACCGGCGGGTAGATCGTGTGCACCCAGGGGCGGTTGAGTCTCGAGCAGCCCGGCACGAGCAGCGCGCCTGGCCGGTCCGGATCCGGTGTACCTGGCTTGACGCACCAGTGCGAGGCCGCAGGCCACAGAGCGGGGTCACGCAGGCGGGCTAGTTCCGGTGCCGCGGGCACGTACTCGTAGGGGTCGATCCCGGCGGCCTGCACCCGGCCGTCCCAGATGTAGCGGAAGACGTCGTCAGACAGGTGCGGCGGCCCGCTGAGCGCCGCCACCTCCATGGCCGCGCCGCCGGCAAGGATCAACGCCACGGCGAGGCGCACCGGCAGGCGCCTGACGAGCAGCGCGCCGACGGCGAACACGAGCCACGCCACGACAAGGACGAGCAGGTCGCTGAGGCCGTAGTGGTGCCGGATGCCCGAGTGAACACCCACGAAGACCAACCCGGTGAGCGCGGCTGCCGCAGCGACCGCGGCGACGACCCTGAGTTTCAGCACACGGTCAACCCTGGCACCCGGGGTCGCGGATTCGGTGCACAGCGCCGCTCCATGTCACCGGACCGTAAGAAGCTTCCGCAGCTCCGTGGGCGTGCTATGGGGTTACATCGGAGCATGGGCGAGCCCGAGCAGGTGCCGTGGTCCCAGGCGCCGACGCGGTCCCAGCCGGGTTCCCAGCCGGAGGCGCGGCCGTCGCAACGCGGACCGTCGCGCGCTGCGCCGCGGCGGCCGCGCACTTCCGCGCCCCGCACTTCCCGGTGCGCTTCCGGGCGGTGCGCTTCCGGGCCGGGCACTTGCGGGCCGGACCGCTGCGGGCGGGCGCGTTCCGGAGCAGCCTGCACGACGAACGCACCGCATCGCTGATCGGCATCGCCCTTGGCAGCTGTTTCGGCATCGCCTTCGTGACCGGGCTCATCAGCCATCTGCTGCAGCATCCACCCTCATGGATGCCGCTGCTCACCAGGCCAGTGTGGATCTACCGATTCACGCAGGGCTTGCACGTGGCAACCGGCCTGGCCGCGATCCCGCTGCTGGCGGCGAAGCTATGGATCGTGTACCCGAAGCTGTTCTCCTGGCCGCCGCTGCGATCGCTGGCCCACGGCCTTGAGCGGGCGTCGATCGCCGTGCTCGTCGCCGGGGCCGCCTTCGAGCTTGTGACCGGCCTGCTGAACATCATCCATTGGTACGCGTGGCAGTTCCCTTTCACCGCGGCCCACTACTGGGTTGCGTGGGTGACGGTCGGCGCGCTCCTCACCCATCTGGCGGTGAAGGCACCCGCGATCGCCCGGGGCATGCGGCCGGGGCGGTGCCGGGCACGCTGCGGGAAATGCCGCAGGGCAGCGCCAGGGGCAGACTGTGAGCACCGGCAGTACTCACAGTGCTCACGGCGCTGTGAGCCGCCGGGCCTTCCTCGCCGTGACCGGGGCGGCTGTCAGGTGTGGTCACCCTGACCACGGTCGGGCAGTCGGTGACGCTCGCTCCGGCGGTTCGCGTTGCTGGCACCGAGGGATCCGACGGACGGCCCGCAGCACGTGCCGGTCAACCGGACTGCGGCGCAGGCCAAGGTGATCGAGGCGGCGGCGGATCCGTCGTGGCGGCTGTCGGTCCGCGGCCTGCGTTCCTACCAGCTGACTCTCGCCGGGCTCGCGGCGCTGCCGCAGCACCGGGCGCGGCTGCCGATCGCGTGCGTCGAAGGCTGGTCGGTGGACGCCGACTGGACCGGGGTGCGGGTGCGCGACCTGCTGGACCTCGCCAGCGTCCCGCACGGTTCAGCGATCTGGGTTGTCTCACTCGAACGCAGCGGGGCCTACGCGGTGACCCGGATGGAGAGCCAGTACTGCCGTGATCCGCTGACCTTGCTCGCCCTGCGCCTGCACGGCGCTCCGCTTTCCATCGACCACGGGTACCCGGCGCGGATCATCGCGCCGGGCAGGCCGGGAGTGCTGCAGACCAAGTGGGTCAGCATTCTGGAGATGGCCTAATGGCCCGGGCCGCCCGCACTGCGGCGGTGCTCGCTGGCTGCGCGGTCATGGCCTATGGCGGCTGGGGACTGTTCCTCTCGCACCAGGTCGGGCACTCGGCGAATCTCATCCTCTGGCTGGCAGCAAGCCTTTTCACGCACGACGTCGTCATCGCCCCTGTCGCCTTCGCGCTGTGCTGGGCCTCGACCCGGCTGCTGCCTGCCCGCGCCAGGCCCTGGGCGGCCGGTGTGCTGCTCTCGGGTGGAGCGGTACTAATGATTGGGCTGCCCGCCCTGCTGTGGGCGGGACATGATCCCAACCCGACCGTGCTGCCGCTCGACTACGGGCGGAACATCCTCCTCGTCCTCCTCCTCGTGACCGGCGTGGCGATCGCCGCACCGGGCGCGGCATTCACCGTGCGAACGGCGCGGCGAGCCTTGGGCTCCCACCCCGCCGCGTCGCGGGAAGGCCCTGATGATCACGGAACAAACCCCGGTCGCCTTCAGCAAGGCGCTCACCGACATGACAGGCAACCCTAGACTCACGTCCATGGACGAGGCTGCGGATGTTCTCGTCGTCGACGACGACCGGACAGTCGCTGAGGTCGTCAGCACCTACCTGCAGCGCGCCGGGCATCGGGTGCGGCATGCCGCTGACGGTTACGAGGCGGTCGCCGCCGCGGAAGCGCAGCTGCCTGACCTGGTCGTCCTTGACCTGATGCTGCCGGGGATTGACGGCTTCGAGGTACACCAGCGGATCCGTGAGCTTGGACCGGTCCCGGTGATCATGTTGACGGCGCGCGGCGAGGAAAGCGACCGGATCCTCGGCCTGGAGACCGGTGCCGACGACTACGTGACGAAGCCGTTCAGCCCGCGCGAACTCGTTCTGCGGGCACAGTCCGTCCTGAGCCGGGCCCGCAGCGGTCCCGGCAGGGCGCGGACCACCGCGGCCGTCTACCGGTACGGCGACCTGAAACTCGACGTCGCGGGCCGCCACGCCGAACGCGCTGGCGTGCCGCTCGACCTGACCGTCAGGGAGTTCGACCTGCTCGCTTTCTTCATGGCCCACCCGGGCCGGGCGTTCAGTCGTGACGAGCTGATGCGGCGGGTGTGGGACTGGGAGTACGGCGACATGTCGACCGTCACGGTCCATGTACGGCGCCTGCGCGAGAAGATCGAAGACGATCCGGCGCAGCCGAACCGGATCGCCACGGTGTGGGGCGTCGGCTACCGCTTCGACGCGGGCGGCGGTTCCCGGTGAGTGACACCCTGGAGATCGTCGGGATAGCGGCAGGCGGCGCGGGTTGCGCCGGCATCGTCGGCCTGCTCGTGCTTCGCCTGCTGCGTGGCCGGTCACTGCGCGCCGCACTGTTCGCGATCGCGCTGGCCACCGTGCTCGCCATGGCGGCGGGCACCGTCGGCGCCGCGCATGCCATGTTTATCTCGCAGGCCGACTTCGGCACAGTCCTTGTGGTGTGCGTCTCGGCCGGGATGGTCGCGCTGACCATGGCCGCTCTGCTGGGACGCAGCGTCGCCGCCGACAGCAAGGCGCTGCGGTCTGCGCTGCGGGCACTCGGCAGCAATCCGGACCACATCTCCAGACGGACGGCGGGCACCACCTCGGCACCGAGGCTCGCCACCTCGGAGATGGCGGCACTCAGCCGTGAACTCGCTGCCACGAGCATGCGGCTGGCCGAGTCACGAGAACGGGAACTAGCACTCGAGCGATCACGGCGCGAACTCGTCGCCTGGGTGTCTCACGACCTGCGTACACCGCTTGCGGGCCTGCGAGCGATGGCCGAGGCACTCGAAGACGGTGTGGCCGCCGACCCAGCCCGCTACCACGTCCAGATGCGGCAGGCGGTGGAGCGGCTTACTGGCATGGTCGGCGACCTATTCGAGTTGTCAAGGATCCACGCAGGTGCGCTTCGGCTGTCGCTTCAGCAGGTGTGGCTCGCGGACCTGGTTGACGATGCGGTGGCAGGCGCCCACCCGCTTGCCCAGGCGCGGCGGGTCAGGCTGGCGGCCGACATCCGCGCACCGCTCGCGGTCCAGGCCGACGCGCGCGAAATGTCACGTGCGCTGACCAACCTGGTCGTCAACGCGATCAGGCACACGCCGGGTGACGGCACAGTCCGGGTTGAGGCCGGCCAGCACGACGGCTACGCGGTGCTCACCGTCACCGACGCCTGCGGCGGAATCCCCGAGGAGCACCTGGCGCGAGTGTTCGACGTCGCATGGCGCGGCAGCGATGCGCGCACGCCCGACCCGTACGCGGGCGCGGGGCTCGGACTGGCGATCGTGCGCGGCATCGTCGAGGCGCACTCGGGCGACGTAGATGTGCGCAACATCACCGGCGGGTGCCGGTTCGAGGTCAGGTTGCCCGTGCCGGCGTGGTGAGGCGCGCGAACTCGGCAAGCCCGGCCACGAAGCTGACCCGCGGGCACCAGCCAAGCTCGGTGCGGAGCCGCTCGTTCGAAGCGACGATGTGCCGGACATCGCCAAGCCGGTACTCACCGGTTACCTTCGGCTGCGGCCCGCCGAGCGCCGTGGACAGCTCGGTCGCCAGTTCGCCGACGCTGCGCGGGGTGCCGCTGGCGACGTTGAACGCCCGGAAGGTTCGGGCTGCCGGGTGGGCGGCCCACGGCGCGGCCGCGACGTTCGCCTGCGCCACGTCGCGGACATGAACAAAATCACGCAGTTGCCCGCCGTCCTCGAAGACCTGAGGTGCCCGCCCGCGGGCCAGCGCCGAGCGGAAGATCGCGGCGACCCCGGCGTAGGGGGTGTCGACCGGCATCCGGGGACCGTAGACGTTGTGGTAGCGCAGCGCGGCGACGGTCCCGCCCGTCACCCTCGCCCACGACGCCGCGAGGTTCTCCTGCATGAGCTTGGTCGCGGCGTACACGTTGCGCGGATCCGCAGGAGCATCCTCGCTGACCAGGCCGGTCAGCAGGGGCGCGCCGCAGTCCGGGCAGCGAGGCTCGAACCGGCAAGCCGCCAGATCAGCCACTAGTCGCGGGCCCGGACGCCGGGTCCCGTGCAGCGGGCACTCGTAACGCCCCTCGCCGTAGATCACCATCGAGGATGCGAGCACAAGCCGCCGTACGCCCGCTGCCGCCATCTCGGCCAGCAGCACCGCGGTGCCGAGATCATTTCGGCTCACATACTGGGGCGCGTCCGCGAAGCCGGTGCCAAGGCCGACCATCGCCGCCTGATGGCAGACGAGGTCGACGCCCCGAAGCGCCGCCGCGACCGCTTCCGCATCGCGCACATCCGCGCGGATGAGGTCCCCCGAGCCGGAGGCGGGCTTGTCGGATGGGGCGGCCGCACAGCCTGCCCCCGGCTCGTCCGCGGGGACCGACGGGGGGAGCACATCGAACCCGGTCACCGCGTGACCTTCGGCGGTAAACGCATCCACGACGTGCGAGCCGATGAAGCCCGCGGCGCCGGTAACCAATATCCGCACGATCACCGACCATAGGCTCACACAGGTCTGCGGTTCGAGGCCTTGCCCGGCACGTCACAGGACGGTAATGATTGGTCGGCGAATCCCCGGCCGGAATGCCCGGCCGACTGCAGGATCTCGCGCCTCGCATTTTGATCATCAACGAACTGGGCGTGGGCATCAGGCGAAGCGCGAGGGAATCAGAGTAGCTGTAGTTGCCGCGCGCGGCGGACAGCCTCCCCGCGGCGAGTTGCCTCAAGCTTGCGGTAGACGCTCTTCAGGTGCGACTTGACCGTGTTCATCGAGATGAATCAGCACCACCGGCGGATCCTGGGGGGCGAGCGTGGCAGGCGAGCCGGAGCAGGAACGCGTGACGGTCGGCGTCCTCGCCCGCCGACTCTGTGACGGGCTCGGGGATGGCGACTCCAGCCCGCCGGAGCCCTGCAACGACATAGGACCAGAAGGCGGCCGGCTGGTTGTCATGATCATCAAGCGTGACCCACGCAACGGGATCCCGATGTGCGGCTGCCCACGACGCGATGGCCACGGTCTTTCCGGCGCCGGGCGGGCCGGTAACCGAGGTGAGGGTGCCACGTGCGCCCTCGGCCACGCGCTCCTCGACTCGCGGCCGCGCGACGACCCAGCCGGCCAGCGCCGGCGCAGTCATCTTGGATGCCAGGAGTGGATCCGCCGCAGGACCCTGCTGTCCTTTCGTCGAGCGGGTCGGCGCCCGCCTCGCCACGCTTGTCACGGTCGAAACCCTCCTCTTCGAACCTGTCCGCACCTGTTTACACCTTTTCGCGCCTGCCACACGACGGCACGCAAGCCTTCCGCAGTCACAGATTGAGGTTCTCGGCAGGAGTGACGTACTCACCGGGATCGCTCTGGTCCGGCTCGAAGCCAATCCCTGTTATCGGTTTGGCCCATATCCGGGTGACAGTCATCACCTGCGCGCCGCATATCACCGGGGTGATGACGTGTCACCCGCCGGGGATGGCGCACAGTTTGAAAGCGGAGGGTCCGCGCTATGAGACGCCACGTGAAATCCAGGTGAAAATCTGAGACCAGCCCGTGGAGCGGGCAAGGCGGGCGAGGAGCGGAGAGTCGACGGTAGCCCGCGTATGCAAGCGATGTGGCTGGCTACGACGGTGTGCGGCTGGCTATGCGCACGACCGACCCGGCCGGGAGGACCCGACGCCGCAGGACCGAGGTGCGACTAGGCCCCGGACGGCGTGACTTCTGCCATCCTCGCCCAGTTGTCGCCCGGCACCTCCACGTTGATGATCTCCGGCGCCTGCGCGACCACCTCGGGCATCCACGCCATGGCGGTCTTGAAGTGGTCGGAGTTCACGTGCGCCGCGCCCGCCTCGCCGTTCTGGAACGCCTCGACCAGCACGAACTGATGGGGATTGTCGACGCTCTTGGACCATTCGAAGAAGATGTTGCCCGGCTCGTCCCGGGTGGCCCGGGTGAAGGCGTCGACCAGCGGCAGCCACTCGCCGCTCCGCTCGGGCCTGATAGTCCACTTGACGACGATGAAGATCATGAATGCGCCCTTCTCTTCGGTGCTGGGAGGGATGCGGATGGTCACGGGTTGCCGCCGGTCACATCCGGTCTTGGCTCGGTCTACTCACATCTGCATGTCACATCTGCATGGTACGCACGTGATCACCAAGCCCGGTCCGTTGAACGCACCACCCTTGCGATCTTCACGTGCGGCCTGGAGACCGCCTAAAACAGCCGCCCGCGATCCCTGCCGCAAAATGCGCCGTCGCCTCGGGTCGGAGATTATCGACGCGCTCGACGCGCCGAGCGCAGCCGTTCGGGCTAGTCGCCGACTCGGCTCTCCGGCTGCCGCCCACGCGGCCGCTCGGTTCCATCTGCCGCCAAGTGATCAGGTCGCCCCTGCTGAGGGACGACCGTGGCCGCGACCGCGGCCAGCCGGCCGGGCAGTTCCTCGGCGGCCGGTACCCGGTACGGGATCCGCTTCCAGCAGAACGCTCGTACATCACGAACAGATAACGAATCTCGTGCTTGTAGTTTAAATGACTGCGGGCAAGAGAGATGTCCTGGCATGCTGCGCGGGACAGGCCCGGCGAAACGCTACCAAAGGCCGAGTAGACGGGCATGGTTGCGGCGTTAGGAACCCCACGTGAGTGCAGTCCCCAGGCACCGCAGGAACAGGACCAGGCAGCGAGGGCAGCACAAGGCCCCGTCCCAGGCGGCGAAGGTGGCGCAGAGGGCAGGGAAAGCAGCGCCCGCTATCGCGGTGGCGGGCGCGCTTACGGTGGGCCCCCAGCTGCACAGACTGGCCCCGCCCAAGCCTGTGAGGGCAACAGGGCCTGTGCGACTGGATGCGGCGACGCACGTGACGGCCCGCACATACACCGTCAAGTCAGGTGACACGCTGTCCGGAATCGCGAAGCGACTGTATGGCCAGGCGAGCGCGTGGCCGTGGCTGTACCACGTGAATGGTGCGGTGGTCGCCGATGCTGGGGTGATCTACGCTGGCCAGGTGCTGAACGTCCCGCTTGAACCAGCCGCCGGTTTCGCGGCGCACAGTGCGCCCAAAGGAGACGCGCCATATCGGCCACGGCACGCCGCGGCCCCCGCACACGCGGTCGCGCCGATGGCACAGAACGGGACCTACAGTTACGCCGCCCTTGAGACGCTGTGGATCCAGGCGGGCGGGGACCCAGCCCATGAGGCGTTCGCTGCCTGCATTGCCGAGCACGAGTCAGGTGGCAATCCGGGCGCGGTATCCCCCACCAGCGACTACGGACTCTGGCAGGAACATAATGATCCAGCTGCTCTCGACCCGGTGGTCAGCGCTCGGACCGCGGTTCAGATGTCTTCTGACGGGACGTCCTGGTCAGCCTGGACGACCGAGGTTGACTGCTGAGGTGCCCGCAGCTACATTATCGACGCCTAGCGCCGCACCGCGACCCGCAGGCTCCCTGCGTGGGGCGTTGCGCGCCGCGTCCTGCAGGCACTCCTCCGCTGAACCAGCCCGCTAAACTTCGGGGCCAACGAGTTCGCAAGCGCCTCGGCGGGAATCTCCGCGTCGGCCGAGGAGTAGGATCCGCTCACAGCGGCTGGATATCTTGGCTCAGCCGGTCCGGGTCACATCAAGGATACGTACCGTATGCAGTGCCTCGTCTTGTGAAACGAGCACAGACCCCAGCTACCGAAATGGACTCGGCGGTATGCTCGGTTTGGGTGTTGGCAGACTATCCCACGGATTCCGCACAGCCTTCACAAGAACGTCAACTAGTGCCGTAAAGGCATTGTCCGACAAGCCCGGCCAGTTGCGCGGCAGCTACGGCATGAAACTCGACGCGACAGTTCAGCAGGCTTCTGGAAGACGCTACTCCCACCCTGCGGATGATCTCAGAGGCCGACGTGAACTGTCCGGGCGTCGGGTGCTTGCTTCGGCCTTCGCGAGCCGCGAGTCTGCCCGGTTGCGCTTGGTGGGCGAGCGCTCAGGCCTTGCGGCCGAGCAGGCCTAGCAAGTGGACGTCGTCCGGGGCGTCGGGGCCGGCGTCGATTCGTGAGCCGAACATGCCGGACCCTGCCAGCAGGTCGGCATTCGCGTCCGTCCAAGGGAGCAACAGCGCGACAGCGTCGGGGTCGAGCGCGTCGGCCTGCCCGGTGGCCCGGGCGAGATCCCAGGCGTGGATGGCGAGGTCGGCGGTCAGCTGAATCACGTACTCCTGCCCGGAGAAGTCGCCGAGGGAAAGGTGAACGGTCCGCTCAAGCGCGTCCGGTTGCGCTACCACCGCGTGTGCTTCCTCAATCGAGGACGTCAACAATCCCGGCCACGTCGAGGCGTCGTCGCCCATGAGGTCGCCCTCGAACCGGTCGCCGACCTGCTCGATCGTCATACCTGCCAGCAGCGGCGGCACCCAGCGCTGCTCGTACAGCAGGTGATGGGCCAGGGTTCGCACGTCCCACCCCGAACAGGGAGTATCGTCATTCCACTGTTCCGAGCCCACGCCCGCGACCAGCGCCACGAACCGTCGTCCGCAGCGGCCGTGCAGTTCGACGAGGTCATCTGCCATGCGCTTTCTCCTGACGATCGACATCGACGCAGGAACCCATTCTGACGCGCGAACCTTGGCGCATCACAATCGAGCGGGCCGGAGCGGCTCCACCACCAGAAGTCTTAGAGTGAATGTTTGACCCTTTAACTCCGACTTGCCGCGCCAGGTGGAGTAGGGGTAACTGCGGCCGGCCCCGCCAGCGCCACGCTGACGAGGCCAGGCCGACCACACAGATCCTCTTCGAGTCCACTGCCGGGTCCAGGTCCCGGCCTCGGGTCACCTCGGCATTCGTCGTGCGATCCCATTGGCCCAGAGGCGATACGCCCGCGATCTGACCTGGGCGCGCTTCGGCCGCCGCCGCTGAGGTACTAGGCGGGTGTGCTGGTGATGTAGACGGTGAGCGCGCCGATCGGCAGCCCCTTGGTGAAGACCTTGACCACAAGCTTCGCGTCGAGCAGCACAGCGGCGGACGTGGCGATGGTCGAGGTGATCCCGCTGGCAACGATCTCGCTGCCGCTTGTCGTGCGAGCCATCTTGGAGAGGTTGACCACAAGCAGTGGGACGTGCTTACCGTCCACGGTCGCCGTCAGGATGCCCAAGGTGGTGTTGAGAACGAAGTTCGTCGCGGTCAGGGTCTTGCCGGAGTGCGTGAATTTGAGCCCACCGCTGTGGTCGATCTTCCCCTTCAAGCCGGCCCGGGTCAGCGTGCCGCCGGTGATCGGGAAGCTGATCCCGCCAGACGAAGCCGCGGTCGCTGGCGAGACCGGAGTGATCTGTACGTCAGCGTTCTTCAACGCCTGCGAGGTCGATGCGTTAAGCGTCAGATTGGTGTTCTTTCCGGTCACCGTGATCGCCTGCACAGACGCCGACCCGCTCGGACTAGCCGACGAGCTCGCGGTTGTCGCGGAGGAAACCCCAGCCGACGGCGACTGGCTGGCTGTACTGGGGGACGTCGACGAGCTGCAGGCGGCAGTGGCCACTGCAACGGCGACAAGACCGAAAACGAGAGGGCGGCAGCCCGAGGACGTCATCATGGCGCTCCTGTGTTGTGGGTGGCGGCGCTCGGGTCGTCTCCCTCGCTGATACCGCCGACCTGTCGGCCTCGCTGATAGCGCCCTGTCGGCCGACATTGGGGCGAAGCTTGCCGCCAGCCGCACCGCAGGAGCATCACCCGATGCGGGTGATTTCGGCTCGATCGCCACCAGTGGATACCGGCCGCTAGTAAATCCGGTGGCAAAACGGCCCCTTCCGATCTTGGGAGGGGCCTTGACCTGGGCACGCTCGAAGGAATTCAAACCTAGGTTTGATGGCAGGCGGGATGATCGGGTGCGACCTCAGCCAGTTACGGACGCCCGGCAGGCATCTGGCATTCCTGATCATCCCAGAGCCGGAGTACTCCCGCCGGACCCACCGGTCGGTCGTCGCTGTGGTTACGAGCCCTACGACCCTCGTCTCTGCCGTCGCGCGTGCTCTCAGCCAGTGGCAGCGGGGGCACTGTGGGTGTCGCATCGAGCCGGTGAGGACTACGGGATCCCGTTCCATGATCTGCGGGACTAGCCGTAACGGAACGGTGACTTGCGCACTTGGCGCAGACATGCTTACCCGTGGCTGGGATGTGATGCGTCACCAACGAGGTGCGGCACGCGTCGCAGCGTCGGCCGCCGTAACCGATGAACCGCCAAAACCTGGCAAGAAGGCGGCTCGAACGGCTAGCCGACAGCGTACCAAAGACGATGTCCGGGGTTGCGGAACTCACGCGAGCCCTCCCAGTAGCGGTTCTGTTACTGCGTGGCCAGTAGCAGAGTCTTCGCCAAGTAGGGTTAACTCTCGCAAAACAGCCGCTGTCTGGCAATACTTAACGGGTGCGGAGGTCCTGACCGTATACACGTGGGAGAGCGCTGGACGCGGGGAGTCGAGCGACGGGCTCGGATCACACGCCTGGCCCGTGCATCGTGACCGGCCAGGCCAGCTGGTTGAAGGCTCCGCTGCACGGTGCCGTCGCACGCCCACTCTCGGCTGAATCGCTGTCGTAGGCAGCGAGCCGCAACTGAAGAACGTAATCGGGGAACCTGGCGAGTGTGGAGACCATCCCGGTCAACTGGTTCGGAGTCGGCCTCAAGACGTAGGCTTGGTGTCACGATTTGGCGACCTTCGGGCGAGAGGAAATGGCTTACCGACGGGAGAATCTGTGTCCGAAGGCGTTACAACGCTGACGAATTCCGCCGAGTTAGGCCGACCGGGTATCTGCTCGGCGATAGCCGCGCCGAGGTCGAGCATCCGCTCCGCCAGGCGGAGGTTTATGCCGAGGAGGCTGCGCAACTGCTGGATCGCGTGGGGGTGGCCGAGTGCGCCAGGGTGATCGATGTCGGTTGCGGAGCGCTGGGGATCTTAGATGTGCTGTGCGCCCGGGTCGGGCCCGGGTGGCCGCGTTGTCGGCGTGGATCGGAAGCCGCGCATCCTTGACGCGGCGCGTCAGGTCGCCGCCCAGCGGGGGCTGCCGATCGAATTCGTGCCAGGTGATGCCGCCGACTCGGCGCCGCCTCCGGATTCGTTCGATTTCGTCCACGAGCACACCGTCTTGCCAAATGTCCATTACCCGGTCCGCGTGGTCGCCGAGATGATCCGGATCGCCTGGCCTGGCGGGCTGGGCAAGCGCCCGACTCCTCCGGCTGGGTGCGCGACGCGTCGCACCCGGCGTGGGGAATGCCAGTGACAGGGCGAGGCCATTCTTCCTCTTGGCACCTCTTGGTCATCGGTGGTGCTGCGGATCGGGTACCGACCTCCTGCGGATCTTTGCTATGTCTTGTGGCGAGCTCCATAGATATGGACAATCATGAAAGTATTGTGTCTCGGTGTCCCCGTCTGCAGCTTGCGCTCAGCGTCAACGACCTCGACCGGGCGGTCAGCTTCTACAGCAAGCTGTTCGGCGCCGAGCCCGCGAAGTGCCGCCCCGGCTACGCCAACTTCGCCATCAGGCAGCCGCCGCTGAAGCTCCTGCTGCTGGAGAACCCCGCCCGCGGCGGCAGGCTCAGCCACCTCGGCGTCGAGGTCAGCGACGTGGACGCGGTCAATGCGGCGTAGACCCGGCTCGCGGAGGCCGGGCGGGCCTCGGATGAACGGGTCACCACCCGCTGTTACGCCAAGCAAGACAAGTTCTGGGGTGCTAGGCCCCGGACGGCGAGTCGTGGGAGATCTACACTGTCTTGGCCGACGGCGCCACCTTCCACGGCGAGGACGATGGCCCGGCCCGCTGCGGCGTCAGCAGCGAGCAGCCAGCCGACCCGGCGTGTTGTCCCCCACCCGCCCCGTCACGCTCCAGGCCAGACATCACAGCGCAAGGATCGCGCCGCTGGCCTGGCGTCCCGCGAAAGGCCGCCTCATGACCGACATCCCACATGTGCTGTTCATCTGCACCCACAACGCCGGGCGGTCCCAGATGGCCACCGCCCTGCTCGATCATGAAGCCCATGGCCGCGTCCAGGTGACCTCCGCCGGATCTCAGCCGGCCAGCGAACTGAACCCCACTGTCGTGCAGGCCATAGCCGAACTCGGCCTTGACATCTGCCGCGAATTCCCCAAGCCGCTGACACACGACAAAATCCAAGCCGCCGACATCGTGATCACCATGGGCTGCGGCGACGCCTGCCCTGTCTACCCCAGCAAGCGTTATCTGGACTGGGACCTGCCCGACCCCGCAGGCCTCGACCTGACCGCAATCCGCGCCATCCGCGATGACATCCGCCGCCGCGTGCGCGAACTGCTCACCGACCTGGCCCTAGATCAAATGGCGCCGCAGCAGCCAAGGTGGGAACGGTTCGCTGGAAGCGTCACCGAGAACTCCAAAGAAAAAGCCCCGCCAGCGCCGAGGACGGCGGGGAGCAAGAAATAAATATCGGCCGTAATTGCAAGCGGGTCAAAGCCCGCGCCCTGCTCGCGGCGCTGAGCAGCCTGGTGGAACAGATCAAGGCACTGAGCGCCCAGATCGGCGAGCGGCTCGACCTGCACGCCTGACGCGCACATCTTCACCTCGCTGCCTCGCTCCGGCACCGTCCGCGCCGCCCGGCTGTTCGCCGAGATCGGCGACTGCTGCGCCCGCTTCCCCGCTCCACAGGCCCTCGCCTGCCTGGCCGGCGTCGCCCCCTCCACCCCCCCCATCCGGCAAGGCACAAACAGTCACCTTGCGCTGGGCAGCCGACAAGCAACTCCGCGACGCCGTCTGCGACTTCGCCAGCGACTCCCGCCACGCCAGCCCCTGGGCCGCCAGGCATTACAACGACGCCATCACCCGCGGATGTGACCACCCCGACGCCTTGCGCATCCTTAGGTTTCCCCTCGTAGCGTGGAGACATCGCCTTTAGGAGGGGCGATGCCAGAGACACGCAGGAAGTTCGACCAGGACTTCAAGAGGCCCCGGGCCGGGACGATCGAGCTGGCGATCCTGAAACTGCGTCAAGGCTCGTGTTTCCCGGAGTACCTGGAGCAACGGCGGCGGGCCGAGCGGGCGCTGGCCAGCGTGGTGGCCACCGGCTATCTGCTGGGGGTCCCGGCCCCGGCGGGTGGAGAAGCCGGCCGCCTCGCCGTGGGATGCTGCTCAGTGGCGCGCAGCGGGCAGCAGCATTGAGCGCCGCTGTGCGGCCAGAATGCGGCCAAGCATTGTTCACTAACTAGGTCGGGTCGATTGGCGGCTAACTGTCAGGCCGCAATTGACAACACTACCAGCTTGGAAGATCGGTTGGGCCGGGCCCGGGAGCTTATCCTTGAGCGGCTTGGCAAGCTGGGCAGCCAGCATATGCATCGATCCGGACATCGGCCTATGCAGGGACCGTAGCTGACCGTTCGCGCGCCCTGACTCGCGTCGCATGTGGCCCGTGCGTGTCCCGCTCTGGCCTCCTACGGCTTCTAACCGCTAACCCGTCCGAACGACCTGATACAGCGCGGGAGACATGGGCCAGCGCAGGTCAGACGCCGATTCCCGGAACCCTTTACTGCGGACTGCAGCATTGAACTCTTCCTCAGACGTCCATTGGGCGATGTTCACGAACCGGAAGCGCTCATCATGCAGCGATTGATGCAGCGCGGTCTCAATATGCGCTGGCAGCGTCATGAGGTAGTCACGGGTCTTTTCCCAGGCGGCAATGAATGCGTCTTCGTCAGCTGCGGGCACTTCGAAGATATTGATCAAGGTTACGCTCATGCTTCCTGATCCCTTCGATGCGTCTGCGTGTGAAGGTGCGTCCGCAACCCAGCTTGACGGTCACCTTATGGCTTCGCAAGAGGCTGATTACCAAACGCGCTCAACTTTCCTCCCAGCCTCCTGATAGGTGCCGGGTCTTGCCGTGGAAGATCAGTGTCAAGGTGGAGCGCCCGCAGCTAAGCGAGGAGGTACGACCTTGACGGTGATCTTTGCCCGGCGAGAGGATGCCCGGCGCGGAAGACGGCCCGGTCAGATTGCGCAGGCGCATCCTTGGGGGCGGCCTTACGGCCGGGGCCAGCGACCTGCGGATGCAGGCCCGCGACGAGGAACTCGCCCGCGCCTGACGCTGGCTCGCCAGCCTCTTGGACACCATCGGACCAACGACGACCGTCGACTGGTCCAGGCACATGCTACCTGGTAGGTGATCCGCGGTCTGGGCGTCGGCCCACGGCAGCGCCCGCAGCCGCGGGCCCCCACCGCACACGCCCGCAACAACATCCGCGCCGCCGTGGGCCTCCTCGCCTGGTTGCGCGGCCGCGGAACCAAGCTCGCCAGTTCCGGGCAGGCCGACATCGACGAATGGCTAGGCACCGGCCCGTCCGCGGGCGTGGCGCGGGACTTCCTGGCCTGGGCCGCCTCCCGCGGCCACTGCCAGCGCCTCACCATCTCCATCCCCACGCGCACCACCGGCCCTGCCGTCAGCCAGGACCAGCGGTGGGCCCTGTCCGCCCGACTGCTGCACGACACCGCGCTCGACCTCACCGACCGGGTCGCTCGCCGACTACTTGCTGCTGCTTTACGGACACCCGCTGTCCCGTATCGCCGTCATGACCATCAGCCAGGTCACCCGACGAGACAGCTGCGTCCTCATCGGGCTCGGCCGCCACGACGTGCCCGTGCCCGGCCCGCTCGCCACCGCCACCCTCCAGCTCATCAGCGGTGGCCGCAGCTATCTCGGCATCGCGTCCCCGGCCGCCACCACCTGGCTATTTCCCGGGCACCTGCTGGCCGGCCCATCGCCCCGGCCAGCCTCGGCGAGCGCCTGCGGACCCTCGGCATCTACGCCAAGACCGGGCGCCGTGCTGCGCTCCTCGACCTCGCCGCCCAACTCCCCGCCGCCGCGCCGACCTCCTCGGCCTGCACGAGACGACTGCGGCCAAGTGAATGCATCAAGCCGGAGGTGACTGGTCTCGCTACGCAGCCGAACTGGCCCGCACTCGTCCTCATCACGCCTGGCGAATACGTCCGTACGGCGGGTACATCGCTGACGGCATTCAGCGCGGTGCCGCTCCCTACCAGTTTCCAGGCAGGCTACCCGCCGAAGATGCTCCAGGAGATCTTGGGCACGCCAGCATTACCACGACCCTCGACCTGTACGGCGCCTGTATCCCGGCGAGATGGACCGCTACGCCGAACGCCTCGATGGCGCTGCGGCGATGGCCGATGCGGCCAAAATGCGGCCAGATGAGCCGACTGATGACCTGGGGCTAAGTACGTGATCGCGCTGACCTGCGGAAAGGGTGGCGCGCTCGGAGGGATTCGAACCCCCAGTTTTCTGATCGTAAAATCAGTGCCGCACGTCCGGTCAGTGCGCCGAAAATCCGAACCCGCTGGTCAGCGTCCTGCAGGGTGTCCGGCATAGATCCCATAGTCCGGTACCGTCCGGTCAGTCTGTGAGTTGTGAGAAACTCCTGCCCTTACCACACGGAACGCTACCTTTGGATGCGCTAACGCCAGCTAGGTCACGGCGACGTTTTGCGCAGGCATATTCCTGCCGTCAGTGTCACGAGCCGCTCTGCTCTGAACCTCTCATCATCGACTGGTACTACCGTAAGGATGAACCCGCCTTGTTCCAAGCGGAGTTGCTTAACGAGAATCGCGTCCCGGGCATCGGGGTAGCACGATCACGTCTCCAGCATCGACGTCACCAGCCAGGATTATGGCATCCGCAGATAAGGACGATACCGTCCGGGAAGACCGATTTCGTCCAGGCCGTGAATGGAATGCCTGGCATGTGGACAGCCGGTAACGCTCTCGCGGATCGCACGCGCAAGTGTGAGGGCAGGTCAGGGCTGCCGCGGCACGCTACTAGCGGATGCGGTGGCGGAAGACTAGCGTTCATCGGGTAATCGACCGAGGAGATGCCATGGCTGAGGCAAAACAGCTGTTGGTGTACGCCGCAGCGTACGAGACTGTCGATGCCGCGCTGGCGGACCTGGACGCCATCGAGCAGCTGCACAAGGACGAGCTGATCGGCCAGTACGACGCGGCCGTGATCGATAAGGAGAACGGCGAGCCCCACGTCGTGAAGCGGATGGATCGCCCGCATATCCGCGTCATCCCCGAGTGGTTCGGGGGCGGGACTCTGCCGCGCAAGGAGCTCCATGAGACGGCTGAGCAACTCACCGCTAACCAGGCCGGGCTCATCGCGGTTGGCGAGCCAACCATCGAAAAAGGGCTCGACAAGGCGCTGACCAAGGCCTCCAAGGTCGTGAAATGCACGGTGGAGGCCACGACCGACGAAATCACCAGCGAGCTGCAGGAAGCGCTCAAGAAGGCAGACATGAGCTCCACCGAAGCACGCGGTAATCACCCGAGTAACGTCGACATGCACCTCGAGGTCCACATCATCCCCGTGTCCGACGTCGACCGATCCAAGCAGTTCTACCAGCGTTTGGGTTGGAGGTTCGACGACGACGTCGCCCCGCTTGACGGGCTTCGCATCGTCCAGTTCACGCCCCCGGGCTCCGGGGCCTCGGTCACGTTCGGCACGGGACTTACGACGGCCGCCCCTGGCTCGGCCTTGGCGGGGCTGACCGTCTCCGATATCGAAGCGGCCCATGACGAACTCGTCGGCCGTGGCATCGACGCGAGTGAGGTGTGGCACGGTCTGCCGTTTCCCCCGGAGGCACGGCAACCCGGCCCCGACCGTGAGCGCACGAGTTACGGGTCGTTCTGCTCCTTCAACGATCCCGACGGCAATATGTGGCTAGTCCAGGAGGTCACGACCCGGCTCCCCGGCCGAACCTGATACGGCATTCGTATCCACGGCGGACATGGCGAGTGCGTTTCGGCGTGCCGGGGCGGCCCACGGCGAGCCTTCAGCCGTGCCCGCGGTGCGGGAAGCGGTGACGGCCTGATGCACCATTGCGACCGCGGCAGCCAGTACCTGTCCATCCGCTACAGCACCCAGCTCGCCGGGGCCGGGGCGGTCGCCTCGACCGGCTCCAAAGGGGACAGTTACGACAATGCGGTCGCCAGGAGTTTCCATGGTTTGTACAAGACCGAGCTGATCTGGCCCGGCGGCCCGTGGCAGGGCGTGACCGAGGTCGAGCTCGCCACCGCCCCGTACGTCGCATGGTTTCAGCACCGAGCGGCTGCATTCCACTTGCGGGGCCTTTCCACTTGCGGGGCCTTTCCACTTGCGGGGCCTTTCCACTTGCGGGGCCTTTCCACTTGCGGGGCCTTTCCACTTGCGGGGCCTTTCCACTTGCGGGGCCTTTCCACTTGCGGGGCCTTTCCACTTGCGGGGCCTTTCCACTTGCGGGGCCTTTCCACTTGCGGGGCCTTTCCACTTGCGGGGCCTTTCCACTTGCGGGGCCTTTCCACTTGCGGGGCCTTTCCACTTGCGGGGCCTTTCCACTTGCGGGGCCTTTCCACTTGCGGGGCCTTTCCACTTGCGGGGCCTTTCCACTTGCGGGGCCTTTCCACTTGCGGGGCCTTTCCACTTGCGGGGCCTTTCCACTTGCGGGGCCTTTCCACTTGCGGGGCCTTTCCACTTGCGGGGCCTTTCCACTTGCGGGGCCTTTCCACTTGCGGGGCCTTTCCACTTGCGGGGCCTTTCCACTTGCGGGGCCTTTCCACTTGCGGGGCCTTTCCACTTGCGGGGCCTTTCCACTTGCGGGGCCTTTCCACTTGCGGGGCCTTTCCACTTGCGGGGCCTTCCGCCCGCCGGGTTCGGGGCCGCCTGGCACGCCCGGCAGCAGCCGGGCCAGCCGCCAGCGGCCCGGCCGGGGTGAGGGCGGGCGGCCTGAATTGTCCGGCCCGGCCCCCGCGCGTCAACCGCGCTTCGCGTCCCCTGCGGGGACCGGCCTGCGGCCGGCTGTTGACCCGCGGGACCCTGCCGGGCCCGGGCAGGAAGACAACGGCAGGCACGGCCCTGCCCAGGGGGCGGCCGCCGCCCTCACCCCTCCCACCGCCGGCCAGGAACAGGAAGAGCTGACGTATCATCACAGGTAAAATGGGACTCAATAGCACACTGCCCAAACGAATGAGTATCAATCAGACTCGGGGCATCTCAATATATGGGCTCAGCCACGACTCTTGCACCTTGCACTTGCATGCCTATCGCCGTTGACATCCAGCCTGCACTATCAGCCTGGAAGTCATTGCCGGTGCTCGTTGACCACTGCGCGCAAAGGTTGCGGTCCAGCCCTGGCGGTGCACAGAGCTGTGGATAACTTGTACAGACAGGCCGGTCCGCTATGTGTACGTTTGGACCCAAGTGTGAATTGCGACGTATTCGTCGGGTCGGCTGGTCAGGAACAGCGCGACCGTAGCTCACACGCGCCAAGCCATAGCGGTGTGAGCGGGCTAGACCGCTCGCCTTGCCGCCCAGTAACATCGCAGCAGCGGTCGACGCAGCAGCCGATGTCCTGGGCTTGCAACTCCCACCCCCATCCACCCGCCCGGTCACCGGCGTCTCGTGTACGCGGCCTGGAAGGGCGGCACAGATGCCTAAAGTCAGCCACCTCATCGAGATGGCCAGCGGCGTGCCCGTCGTCACGCTGCCAGCCGAGCTCGACTACACCAGCCCCGATGTGCTGCGCGCAGCACTGCTCCTCGCACCCCGGCACGGGCATGCCACGATCGTGGTGGACATGACCCAGACGCAGTTATGCGATTCGAGTGGGCTGAACATGCTCGTGCGGGCGCACAAGCGGGCCATCGCCGAAGGCGGCGAGCTGCGGCTGGTGATCCCTGACACCAGCATGCTCGGTGGTGTCCTTGCAGTCACTGGGATTGACCGCCTGATCCCCTCATTCACCAGCCTGGATGAGGCCCTGGCCGAGACGCCTGCTGCTCGGACGGCCGGGGTGAGCGCGCTCGACTGGTCCGTCACCGCGATGCGTGACGCGACCGGACGGCTTCTTAGGGTTCGGACTCAGGACCGGCAGAGTGCGGCCGTGCTGATCCGTGAGGCGGTGTGGTGGGTCACGATCATCGACGGGACGCTGGTGCGCTATCACCCGGAGGCGTACGACGCTGTGCTAACAGGCCAGAGGCGCGCAGAGCGTCGGCTGATCAAGGGAACATTGGCAGGGCTGCGCTTTGCGCTGAACCGGACGAGTGATGAGGTCGATCAGGTTGACTTCATCCGCCCGCAGGCAGGTCGTTCAGGCGATGGCCGCATCACCGCCTGGACGTGGCAGTCTGTGCCGGAGCCGACGTTGTCGTCGCTGCCACCGCGCGGGCAGGCGTGGGAGATGACGCGGTATCGGGCGTATGAGGCTCAGCTGGCGGGTCACACCGTCGGGGAGATCTTCGAGCGGGCCGCCGCGTTCCTCAGTCTGGCTGCCGCGAAGGCAACTTCAGGCACCGGTGTCAGTGCTGTTCCCCCAGGTCAAAGTCGAGGCAGCCTATATTCAAACCCGCCCCTGGATGCTCGGGATGGTGGCAACGGTTGACTGCGGTCTGATGTCCAGGCCGTTGGCTGGGTGGCGCACGTCTAGTAGCAGGGTGCGGGGCCCTGCTGGCGTACCTCAAACACGCTGTGCGCACGCTTCTCCCTGATCACCCCGTCTGCCGTCGCCCGCCAGGGGAGCGCGATCGCTTAGAGCTGTGAGAGATTGTGAGGCCTTGGGGAACTTCGCGCCGTAGGCCGCATCGAACGCCTTGACGGCGGCACGGACGTGTGGCTTGTCTTCGGCGTTCCAGATCTCCGCGAGGTGCTTTCCTGGCGCCGGGATGGGCGGACCTGGGCAGCGCCGCGGGCACGTTGGCGGTCTTGTGGAACCAGCACCGGGCTTCGCTGGTCTGGGGGAACACTTCCCGCAGGGCGCTCCAGAACCCCAGCGCGCAGCCGCCAACGGCCAGCACCGGGGCTCGCATGCCGCGGCGGGCGCAGTCGCGCAGCAGGTCGGCCCACGACTGCGCCGACTCGCGGTAACCGCAGCCACGGCGATAAGTTCCTTGCGGCCGTCGGCGCGCACGCCGATCATCACCAGCAGGCACAGCTTGTGCTCCTCCAGCCGGATGTTCACGTGGATCCCGTCCGCCCACAGGTAGACGTAGTCCACGCCGGACAGGTCCCGCTCTGCATCGGCGAACGCGCGCTGCCCGGCCTTCCAGGTCCCGGTCAGCCTGGTGACCACCGCCGCCGGCAGGCCCGCCGCCGAGCCCAGGAACTGCCCCAGCGCCGGCACGAAATCACCCGGGGACAGGCCGTGCAGGTACAGCAGGGGCAGCACCTCGATGATCTTCGGGGTCTTCCGCGCCCACGGCGGCAAGATCGCCGAGGAGAACCGCTTCCGCTCGCCGGTCTGCGGGCCGGTGCGCCTGTCGTTGACCCGCGGGACGGTCACCTCCACCGCGCCCGCGCTGGTCAGCACCTCCCGCGGCTGGTGGTAGCCGTTGCGCACCACAAGCCGGCGGCCGTTCTCGTCCCCTCCCCGGCGAACGCCGCGATGTAGGCGTCCGCCTCGGCCCGCAGCGCCCCGGCCAGCATCCGCCGGGCGCCCCCCCGCACAATCTCATCGATCAGCGACGGCGAGCCATCCTTCGCGCCCTCGTGGCCTGAGCCCTCGCCAGGGACTACGGTGAGCATCGGGTGTATCTTCCCGGACCGGTGAGCCAACACCGGCCATTGCTTGAGAACCTCTACTCGATCACCGGGAAGGTACACCCCTCCCCGGCCGATCCACAGACATCCGATCTTGTTAAATGTCAAGCAGCGGCGGGTTCGAGGCGTGGCTCGGGTAGTGGGAATGCCTTATCCATATCGAAGGTCTGGCCGGTCTGCAGGCAGTGGTGCAGGCAGCCCAGCAGCCGGTTGAACAGGTTGCGCATGGCGGCCGCATGCCGGTCCCCGGCGGCGCGGCGGCGGTCGTAGTGTTCCTTGATTTCCGGAGTGGGAAGCGCGCCGAAGATCCATACGTAGCCTGCCGCGGCGAGTCGCTGGTTTTTCACCTTGCGGTTGCGCACGATGAGGCTCTTGCCGCTGGCCACGGTAATCGGTGCCGAGCCTGCGTAGGACTTGAGCCCGCGCGCGTCGCGGAACCGGGCCCGGTCATCGCCGATCTCGCCCAGCACCCGGGCCCCGGTGACCGGGCCGATGCCGGGGAAGCTGGTCAGGATCTCCGCGTCCGGGTGCTCCGCGAACGCTGCGGCGGCGGCCGCGGCGAGGTCGTCGGCAGCGCGGCATGCGGCGTCGAGCTGCATGATCAGGGCCGCGGTTTGCCGGCCCATCGCCTGCTCGACCGCCGGCATCTGGTGCAGGTACTCGCCGGTGAAGATGGCGCGCAGGCGCTGCGCCCACGCGTCGATGTTGCGTTGCCGGCCGGCCGTACGCAGCACCGAGGCCAGCCGTGCCGTGGACAGCTTCGCAGCGGCGGCTGGGCCGGGTGCCACTGCGAGCACCGCCCGGGCCTCGCGGGAGTCCAGGCCGACACCACGAACCTGGAACGCGGCCAGCGCGGCCGGGAAGTACTGCTTGAGATGCGAACGCAGCTGGTTGGACAGCTGCCCCCGGTTCCACGCCGCGTCCTGCTGCGCCCGGGCCAGCACTGCGATCGCCTGGACCAGCTCGGAGTCCGCCGGCAGCGGCCGGTGCGCATCGGCGTCGGTGCGCAGGATGTTCGCCAGTGCCATGGCGTCGGCGTGATCGGATTTCGCCCGGGCCACCGTGTGCCGCTCCCGATACCGAGCCACCGCCATCGGGTTGATCGAATACACCTTCCGGCCGCTGGTGCGCAGACACGCGATCAGCAAGCCGCGTGCGGTCTCGATCGCGACCGGGATCGGCTCGTCGGCGCTGTCACCGGCCTCGGCGAGCAGCTCCAGCAGTCGCCGATAACCCTGCACGTCATCGCTGATACGCCGTTTCGCGACCAGCTTCCCGGCCTCGTCCACCAGCGCAACGTCGTGGTGGGCCTCCGCCCAGTCGATGCCACACGTGATCGTCAAGCATGCCTCCAATGTCGTGACCTCGGCCCAGCAGGTGAGCCCGTGCAGGGACACGCAGCGCCCTAATAGAAGGGCTCGATGGCCCGACATCCGATGAGCAGTTCGTGGCCCCAGCTCACCGCACGGTCGTCAGTCTCTGGACAGAGCTCGACGGCTCGCGTTACAAGAAGACATCACCGTGCGGACGGCTCGAAACACGATCTTCATCGACGCCCCGGCCGACGCCACGCCGCCACGCCGGACGGGGTGCACGACGCCGGAGCCCACCGTCTGTGGATAGGAGTCCAGCCCCGGGTTTCAAGAAGGAGTCATCGGCGCCGTGCAGTGCTATTAGGTTTCAAGCATTGCTCGATGCCGGTAAGGTGCCCTGACCCAGCCCTTACCTGGTCTGCCCGGCGAGTGACCGCAACGCTCCGGTGTTCACCGGCCGATCGGGCACGCTCACGGCTCCTGAGCCTCAATCCACCGCCCGAATTCAGATGATCGCGTTGCGGGGCAATGGCCCAGTGGACGTGATCTTGAGGATGGCAGGGGACGTGGTTTTCTCGCCGCTCACCTTTCTGCGGCTTGTCCACGGTTTCTGATCGGGGATCTTGGCTGGCAGTTCGCCGGGTGGCCGCTGGGGCCGTGGGAATGCGTGACTGTGTCTGGGCTGGTCAGGCCGCGTGGGCGGGCGGGCCGCAGGCGGCCTCGAAGAGGCTCATCCAGTGCTGCTCGCGGTGCCAGCCTTCGGGCAGGTGCAGGGTGATCTCGCCGCGGCCGTGGCGGGCGGTCCGGGCGGCGACGTTGATGAGGTCGCGGCGCAACGTGGCGCCGCGGGCCTTGGCGTAGGCGAGGCTGGCCAGGGATCCGGCGGCGCGCAGCACGTTGTGCGCGATGGCGGCGCAGGCGAGCCAGGTCGCGTTCGCGGGAAACGAGCCTGATGGCAGGTGCGCGAGGGGCCCGTCGGTCCAGTCGGCGAACAGCTGTTCGACCTGGGCGTGGTCGCGGTGGTGCTCTTCGGCCTGGATGGTCGCGAACGGGGAGTCGGTGAACACGGCGTGGTAGCGCCAGACGGGGAACATCTCGTCCTGGCCCTGGGCGGCCGTGCGGTTGAGGTCTTTGACCCGGCGGACGATCAGCCGGGCGGTGATGGCCTGCCCCTTCTTCGAGGTGAAGGCGGTGTAGTGCGCCTCGGCCACCTCGGCGTCGGCACCCAGCAGCGCAGCTGGTCGTCCCAGATCGCCCGCGGATATCTGATTGGGGTCCAGGCATCCTCGCCGATGGCGGCGATCGCCGCCTTGACGGCCGGGTCCATCTTCGCCGTGACCGAAAAGCACGCCCCGGCCCGGCGGACCGCGCCGGTGAACGCCGCGGAGTAGAACGCCGAGTCGGCCCGCACCACGAGCGTCCCGGCGCATCCGGTGGCGCGGGCGGTAGTGACCGATTCGGTGGCGAAGGACGCGGCGCCCCGGGCCGAGCCCGCGTTGCCGCCGCGGAGCCTGGTGGCGGCGATCACCGGCGCAGCCAGCGGCGTGCTGATCGTGGCGGTCAGCGCGTTCAGCCCCCGCACCAGCAGGCTCTTGCCCTGGATCTTGGTATGGCCGAACGCCGCGCCCTGCTTCTTGCGGCCGTAGACACGTTTTTGCATCGAGTCGATATCCACGAACGCCACCACGTCCTTGCCGGGCAGCAACGGCGTGCGGCGGGCCAGGTCCGCCAGCAGCAGCCGGCTCACCTTCTCCGCCTGCCGGGCGTTCCCCCAGGAGAACGAGCGCAGGAACGACCCCAGCGTGGACGGTGCCCGGATCCCGCCAAACAGCGCCGGCATCGCGCCATGCCGCAGCAGGTCCATGTCGTCGATGCTGTCCGCCCCGGCGACCATCCCGGCGACCAGGCACGGCACTTTCAGGTGCGCATTCACCCCGCACCGGCCGGCGATGGCCACATGCTCGCCGGCCAGCGCGGCAAGGCCGGCCCGCTGCGCCAGGGCCATCACCGGGACCAGGCCCGCCCGTGACACGAGATTCGGGTCATCAAACGATGCGTGAATCTTCGCCAGCCCGTGCAACAATCGCACTTGCGAGGTGTCCTCTCCATCTGGGGAATGGAAGTGTTAGCAACTCCCATCGTCCCAGTTCAGAGGGCACCTTTCGCGTCGGCGCGCCCGGCAGAACCCTATTTACGCGGTGGATCGAGGCGCTGAGAGAGCGGCTACTGCAAGGGCCGCTGAACTTCAGCGCCCGAGCGCGCAGCGCTACTTCGCTTGCCCGCTACTAGTGTCCTGGATCTTTGATCCGCCGCAAAAGTCGCTCGAGTGATTCGAGGATTTCTTCCGCAGATTTCGTCCAGATGAAGGGTTTGGGGTCTTCGTTCCATGTGTCTACCCAGGCGAGCATATCCTTCTCGAGCGACTTTACGGACTTATGAACGCCGCGGCTCAGGAGCTTCTCGGTCAAAAGCCCGAACCAGCGCTCTACCTGGTTCAGCCAGGATGAGCTGGTCGGCGTGAAATGAATCTTGAACCTCGGGTGCTTTTCCAGCCATTGCCGGACAGCCGGAGTCTTATGCGTCGCGTAATTGTCCGCGACGATGTGGATCTGCAGGACATGCGGCTCGCCGCCGGGCTCGTCCGGTTCCGCCAGCTGGGGCACCTGCTTGTCGATCTCCTCCAGGAACTTGATCCATTCCTTCGCACGGTGGCTCTTGTAGGTTTTCGCGATCACCAGGCCGGTCGCGATGTCAAACGCCGCGAACAGGTCAACGGTGCCGTGCCGGACATAGTCATGTGTCCGCTTCTCCGGCATGCCGGGCATCATCGGCAGCACCGGCTGGGACCGGTCAAGGGCCTGGACCTGGGATTTCTCGTCCGCGCACAGCACAACCGCGTGCTCGGGCGGATTCAGGTACAACCCGGCGACGTCGTAGACCTTCTCCACGAACAGCGGATCGGATGACAGCTTGAACGTATCGGCCACGTGCGGCTTAAGGCGGAACGCCGTCCAGATCCGGCCGATGGTGGACTTGGACAAGCCGGAACGTTTCGCCATGGAAGCCCTCGACCAGTGGGTCGCGTTATCCGGCGTTGCCTCCAATGTATCGACGACGACTTTTTCTACCTGCTCGTCGGTGATCGTCGGCTCACGTCCCGGGCGCGGCTCATCGGCCAGCCCGTCCAGGCGCCTCTCGATGAACCGCTTACGCCATTTCCCGACTGTTGTGTGATTGCACCGGAGCAACGCCGCGGTTTCTTTATTGTCGTGGCCTTGCGCACAGGTCAGGATGATATTGGCCCGCAGCGCCAGAACCTGTGATGATTTCGCCCGGCGAGCCCACCTTTGCAGCGTGGCCCGCTCCTCGCCGGAAAGCGTCAATTCGGCCTTAGGCCGCCCCGTCCTTGCCATGCCAATAACTTTACGGACACGTCCTGCTACAATGAGCTATGACACGCGTCCGGGTGACGTGACCTGCCTCACTTTTATGAGGGTCTAAAGGCGCAGGACACTAGTGTCCCGCGCCTAAAATCGTTCACATAAATCAGAGATCATCAGCACTGGTGAAGACCTTACAATCGGGCGAAGTCCCTGCTAGAAATATTCGGCGAACTTACGGCGCGGGGCACTAGTGTCATGCGCCTGAAATCTACGCTCTAAGTTAGTATAATTTCTGTATGTCGCGTACTAGAGGTGCCGCTGCTGAGTTCGTGCTGACCGAGGAGGAGCGTGACCAGCTGGTCCGCTGGTCGGGTGGGCCGTCGCGAAGGCCGGCGGTGCGGGCCCGGATTGTGCTGGCCTGCGCGGAGCCGGGGGTGGTGTACCAGCGGGTGGCCGCCGATCTGGGCGTCACGCAGATGACGGTGGGCAAGTGGCGTACGCGGTTTGCCGGGGCGCGGCTGGAAGGGCTGGCCGACGGCGAACGGGCGGGGCGGCCGAAAGCCGGGCTGGAGCTGGCCGATGACGAGCGCGATCAGCTCACGCGCTGGTCGCGGCGGGCCAAGACCTGCCAGGCGCTGGCGCTGCGGTCGAAGATCGTGCTGGCCTGCGCGCAGGGCACGCCGAACAAGCAGGTGGCCGCCGAGCTGCGGATCACGCCGGGCACGGTGACCCGGTGGCGGCGCCGGTTCATCGCCCGCCGGCTGGACGGGCTAGCCGACGAGCCGCGCCCGGGCCGCCCGCCGTCGATCCTGCTGGACCAGGTCGAAGACGTCGTGGCCGCGACGCTGGAGGAAACCCCCAAGGACGCCACGCACTGGTCACGGGCCTCGATGGCCCGCCGCAGCGGCCTGTCACGCTCGACGATCGGCCGGATCTGGCGCAAGTTCGAACTCAAGCCGCACCTGACCGACGGGTTCAAGCTGTCCACCGACCCGCTGTTCATCGAGAAGGTCGTCGACGTCGTCGGTCTTTACCACAACCCGCCGGAGAAGGCCGTCGTGCTGTGCGTCGACGAGAAATCAGGCATGCAGGCCCTGGACCGGTCCCAGCCAGTGCTGCCGATGATGCCCGGCATGCCCGAACGGCGCACCCACGACTACGCCCGGAACGGCGTGACCAGCCTGTTCGCCGCCTTCAACATCGCCGACGGCACCGTGATCTCCCAGATCCACCGCCAGCACCGCGCGGTGGAGTTCAAGAAGTTCCTGATCGCGATCGACAAGGCCGTCCCGGCCGGGCTGGGCGTGCACCTGGTCTGCGACAACCTCGCCACCCACAAGACCCCCGCGATCCAGGACTGGCTCGCCCGCCACCCCCGGTTCCGCCTGCACTTCACGCCCACCGGATCGTCGTGGATCAACCAGGTGGAGCGGTGGTTCGGGTTCCTGACCGACCAAATGATCCGCCGCGGAGTCCACAAGAGCGTCCAGGCCCTGGAAAAAGACGTCCGCGCCCGGATCGAAACCTGGAACCAGAACCCCCGGCCATTCATCTGGACAAAAACCGCGGAGGAGATCCTGAACTCCTTAGCCAAATATATCGCGAAGATTTCAGGCGCAGGACACTAGTGTCCTGAGTTGTTAATTCGCTGAAGATATCTGGCGAGGTTCTCCAGGATCTCGTCCGCCGTCTTTGTCCAGACGAACGGCTTCGGGTCGTCGTTCCACGCCTCGATCCAGGCCTGGATGTCGGCTTCGAGCTCGTTGACGCTGTTGTGGGCGGAGCGGCGCAGCTTGCGGTTGGTCAGCTCGGCGAACCACCGTTCCACGACGTTGAGCCAGGACGAGCTGGTCGGCGTGAAATGCAGCTCAAACCGGGGGTGGCGCAGCAGCCACTTCTTGATCTCGGGGGTCTTGTGGGTGCCGTAGTTGTCGCAGATCAGGTGCACCCCCAGGCCGGCGGGCACCTCGGCGTCGATCTTCTTCAGGAACTTCAGGAACTCCTGGTGCCGGTGCCGGCGGTGCACTGAGGAGATGACCTTCCCGGTGGCCATGTCGAGCGCCGCGAACAGGCTGGTGGTGCCGTTGCGGACATAGCCGTGGCTGCGCCGCGCCGGGGTGGCAGGCAGCACCGGCAGGCACGGCGCGGTGCGGTTCAGCGCCTGAATCTGCGACTTTTTTCGTCGGTGCACAGCACCAGCGCATGCTCGGGCGGGTTCATGTACAGGCCCACCACGTCGCGGACTTTCTCGATGAACTGCGGGTCGGCCGACAGCTTCCAGGTCTGCTCGCGGTGCGGCTTGAGCTCAAAGGCCCGCCAGATCCGCGACACCGCGGTCTGGCTCATGCCCGTTGCCTTCGCCATCGACCGGGTGGACCAGTGACTGTCGTTGTTCGCCGGGGGCCGCTCCAGCGTGGTGACGATCACCTCTTCCACCTTCTCATCTGTGATCGTGCGGGGCCGGCCCGGCCGGTCCTCATCGGTCAGGCCCTCCAGCCGGTCGGCGATGAACCGGGACCGCCACTTGCCCACCGTGACCTGATGGACCGCGAGCTCGGCGGCCACCGTCTTGTTGTCCTCGCCCTCCGCGCACGCCAGCACGATCTTCGCGCGAAGGGCCAGCTGCTGGGCGCTTTTTGGCCGCCGGGCCCACCGCTGCAGGGTTTGTCCCTCCTGATCCGTCACGGTCAGCTCGGCCTTGGGCCGTCCCGTTCTCGCCATGCCAGCAACTCTGGTGACATTCCCGTTCACGTGCAGCCATGACATCCCATTCATGGGCAAGCCTTGACCGAATTATTTAGCGAATTTTTAACTCAGGACACTAGCTGCCCCCTTGCGTCGCGGCCGCCATGTGGTGCGCGCCGGAAGACCAGCTCGGGACGAACGGCAGGACGTACGGCTCTGACAACGTCCAACCATACGTACAGCGTTGACATTAGGCCTCGACGTGAGAGGAGGCGAATTGAGAGGAAGGACAGCGTCCTGCATGAGGTGATCGACATGAGGTTCGTGCTAGGGGCAGCAGTGGTCGTCGGAGGCATTGTGCTGGTGTCGAGCGTTGCATCTGGCATCACGGAGGTTCTGGATGTCCTGCTCTTTATGGTCTATGGGACTGTGGCAGTCTGTCTCCTGACGTACATCGGGTTCATCGTTTACGCCATGTACGACACCTGGGCTATGTACCGGTCCTGGCAGAAAGTGCCAACGCGAGCACAGCGGCAGGTCGGGACGGCTCAGCAGGTTCCGGCGGAGGAGACCGTGCGCGAGGAGCTGTCGGCGACGGCCGGGGATCCGCCCGCGGCGGCCCCTATGCCGGTGCGGATAGTCCGGATCGGGCCGGACGGGATGGTGACGTTTCACCCGTCTAAGGGCCGTTAAACGAGGCGAAACTGCTGGGCTCGCCCCACGATGGCAGACGGGATGATCAACTTAAACCCGGACCCGCGATCGACGCGCGACCGACTACCCGGGCCTCTGCTGATCATCCCGGAGCCGGAGCGCCCCCGCCGGAGGCGTTCCGCGCTGACCAGCGCTCCGCCGATCGCGATCACTATGACGAGCCGACGGTTTTACAGAGAGTCGGAGACCTCACGCCCCGTATGGTATGTGACCTGCGGTTATGCCACCCTAGTGTCATGCGCCTGAAATATGCGTATTAATTTAGTATGATTATCGGTGTGGGACGTCATGCCGCCAGCCTGGCGCTGGCTGAGGAGGAACGCGAGCAGCTTGCCGCCTGGTCGCGCGGGCCGGGCCGGCGTGCGGCGCGGACGCGGATCGTGCTGGCGTGCGCCGAGCCGGGCGCGGTGAACGAGCGGGTCGCCGCCGAGCTCGGGGTGACCACGGTGACGGTGGGCAAGTGGCGGCGGCGGTTCGCGGAGGCCGGGCTGGCCGGGCTGGCCGATGGTGAGCGCCCGGGGCGGCCGAAAGCCGGAATGACGCTGACCGATGACGAGCGTGATCAGCTCACCCGCTGGGCACGGCGGGCCAACAGCGCGCAGGCGCTGGCGCTGCGGTCGAAGATCGTGCTGGCCTGCGCACGGGGGCTGAGCAACAAGCAGGCCGCGGCCGAGCTGCGGGTGACGCCGGGCACGGTAGCCCGGTGGCGGCGCCGGTTCATCGAGCGGCGGCTGGAGGGGCTGGCCGATGAGCCGCGGCCCGCGCTGACGATTCGAGTGGAGGTGAGAGACCTTCACCGCCGTCCCTATCGCGGTAGGGCGGCTGGAGCTGGGTGCAGCCTGATCCGGGAGGTGCCGGGGAGGGCGGGAGCAGCCCTGACAAAGCCGGGACGCGCCAGTACTGCCAGATGGTGTGGGTCCGGCGAGCGTGACGGAGAGGAGTACGCGAGGAATCAGCGTGATTACGCCCCTCGAAAGGCAAACCGGCTCAAATCTGGCGGATATGGGCCGGGCGCGGTGCGCACCCGCCCGATCAGGGGGCGGGGATCTTCCGGGCAGGCGAGTGGGTGCCGGCCCGGGAGGCCACGGTGAAGTGCTGCGGGGTAGCCGTGGCGATGCCGCAGGGGTAGAGCTGGGCTCCTCCTCCGTCGAGCGAATCGCAGTGAACACGGGAACCTCCCGGTTCTGCCCGGTCACTCGCGCTGCCAGCGCGGGGGTGGCGGGCTGAGCCCGCCGTCGGCTGACCGGCCCGGGACGGGGCGGAGCCGCCGTAGTACTCCGAGCCGGGGAGAGCCCGGCACATGGGGAAGGGCGGCAGCGGTTACGAGAGGGGAAGGAGGCTGCAATGCCGCAAGACGCGCCGCTGAATGGCAGCGCTCCGGATCCGGCCCCGGCGGGGTCGTGGTCTCGGGTAGCGGGGATGCAGGCCAAGCTTCACCGTTGGGCGGCGGCCGATCCTGGCCGCCGGTTCGATGACCTGTTCAACTTCGTGCACGACCCGGCGACGCTGGTCGTAGCGTTCGGCCGGGTCGCGGGCAACCACGGCGCGAACACTCCCGGCGTGGATGGCCTGACGGCCGCCTACGTCGAGGAGGCCGTGGGCGTGCCCGGGTTCCTGGACGACCTGCGTGCCCAGCTGAAGACGGGCACGTTCCGGCCGCTGCCGGTGCGGGAACGAAAGATCCCCAAGCCGGGAGGGTCGGGGAAACTCCGCAAGTTAGGCATTCCTTGCATCGCGGATAGGTTCGTGCAGGCGGCGCTGAAGCTGGTGCTGGAACCAATCTTCGAGGCTGACTTCGAGCCGGTCTCCTACGGGTTCCGGCCGATGCGGCGGGCGCACGACGCGATCGCCGAGATCCACCAGTACGGCACCCAAGGGTATCGGTGGGTGCTGGACGCGGACATCGAGGCGGCCTTCGACAACCTCTCACACTCCGCTCTTATGGACCGGGTGCGGGCGAGAGTCAAGGACAAGCGCGTGCTCGCGCTGGTTAAGGCGTTCCTCAAAGCCGGGGTTCTCACCGAGACCGGCGGCCGCGAGGACACCCACACCGGCACCCCGCAGGGTGGCATCCTCACGCCCCCAACACAATGGATAACCCGGGCGCATGTCACCCTCCGTGTCGGTGTCGCCGTGATGGCCGCCGCCGCTGGTGGCCCGTTCCCGGACGGGGATGCGGTGGCGGATGGTGATCTTTTCGGGTCCGATGAGGACGTCCTTGACCAGCAGCCGCAGCACTCGCTGGCGTTCTTCGACGCTCACGGTGGCGGCCTTGCCGCGCAGGTGGGCGAGGAAGCCGTCGAGGTTGCCGGCGA
This sequence comes from uncultured Actinomycetota bacterium, assembly GCA_963820395.1. Taxonomy (GTDB): domain Bacteria; phylum Actinomycetota; class Actinomycetes; order Streptosporangiales; family Streptosporangiaceae; genus DATFVJ01. The sequence goes on from CAWGAE010000014.1 coordinate 166,838, forward strand.
GTTTAAGGTAGGCATCGCGGTCAGCGGCCTGGGCGTCGAGCGCATCGAGCTGGCTGCGCAGGCTGGCCTCGCGGGCGCGCAGGTGCGGCATCCGGTTGCGCAGCTCGTCGATGGTGATCAGCTGCTCCTGGTAGGCCTCGATCATGGCGGTGACCGAGGTGGTGGCCTTGGCGAGGGCGAGTTCGAGCTGGTTGCGCTGCTTGGTGACGGGGTCGGATGCGCGGGCCTGGGTGAGGCGGCGCTCGATCTCGGCGCGGATCAGGGCGGGATCGGCGAGCAGGCCGGTGATGTGATCCCAGACGACCTGGCCGGGGTAGTCGGCGCGGACCGGCTTGTTGTGACAGACCCGACCACCTTCATAGCGGTAGTCGTCGCTGCCCAGGCACCGGTAGTAGTAGATCTTGCGCCGGGCGGTGCGGGCGGAGGCGCGGTAGTAGCCGCAGGCCGAGCAGGCGGCCAGGCCCTGCAGCAGGGAGGGGACCTTGGTGTTGCGGGCGGCGAACCGCTTGTTGTCTTCCAGCCGCTGCTGCACACGGGCGAAGGTGTCCTCGTCCGTGATGGCCGGCACCGCGATCTCGATCCAGTCCTCGCGGGGCCGGTCCACGGTTTTGACCGCCCGCGGTGTGCTGCGGCCTTCCAGCCGGGCACGGCGGTTCAGGCCTGGCTGCTCATGCACGATGAGGGTCTTGCCGAACACGGCCCGGCCAGCGTAGGCCGGGTTGCGCAACATGCCCCAGATCACCGACCGGTCCCAGCGGTGCTTGCCGGTGCGGGTCACCGCGCCCTGGCCGGTGAGCCAGCGGGCCAGGTCGGCGATGGTAGCGCCGTCGCCGGCGTAGCGGCGGAACATCTCCGCGGCCAGCACCGCTTCGTGCTCGATGATTTCGTAGCGGGCGCCTGCCCCGGGGGTTTTGCGGACATACCGGTAGCCGAACGGGGCGCCGCCCAGCACGTTGACCGACCCGGTGCGGGCCCGGTAAGTCTTGCCGCGCCGGTAGCGCTCCATCAGCTGGGCCTTCTCGTACTCGGCGAACATGCCCTGAAACTGCACCAGCAGCTGGTCTTCGGGGCTGTCCCCGCGCGGGCCCTTGACGAACTCCACCCTGGTCCCGGCGCGGGCGAACTCCCCGGCCAGCAGCGCCTGGTAGGCGAACTTGCGGGCCAGCCGGTCCGGGGAGTAGACGAGCACCACATCCACACATCCTTGGGCGGCCAGGTCCCGCAGCCGCTCCAGGCCCGGGCGCACCAGCGTGGCGCCGGAATGCCCCTCGTCCTCGAAGACCTGCTCCGCCGGGACCTCAAGCCCGTTCTGCCTGGCGTGCTCGCGCAGCGCCGCGGTCTGCGACCCGATCGTGTGGTCCTTCTTCTGCCGGGCGGAAGAAACCCGGGCGTAGATCGCCGCGCTGGTCATCGATCGGTTGTCCTTCCAGGCTGGCCCGGCCGGTGCGGGCCCGTCGCTGCGGCACCAATATGGCGTAGGCCACTGACAAATCCGTGGCCGCGTGACGGCCGGACACGGACTCGCTCTCGACTGGCCGGCCGGTCACCTGCGGGAATGGCCTCTGCGGCCCCGGGCGAGGAACTCCTCCAGGGCCTGGGCCACCACCGCGGAGATCGTGCGCCCGGACTCCCGGGCATGCTCGCGGACAGCAGCGGCCAGCCGTTCTGGCAGCTTGACCGTGAACACCACGCCCGGCTCGGGAACCGGCACCCGGCCCGATGCCGCTGCCCGGTCGACGTACCGGCGGGCCTGCCGCTGCGAGCAGCACAGCCGGCTGGCCAGCACCCGGGCCGCCTCGGCCGCAGCGGTGCCGGCCGCCAGCAGCTCAGCGGCCGCGTTGACGCGCGCGGCGTACTCGGCGCTGTCCGCGCGGCTTTCCCCGGCCATGACATTAACGTACTATCAGCAATGTTCAGCCAATGGTGCGGCACGCCCGCGTCGGCGATCATCGCGGTCACCGCCGCGGCCCGGCGGCCCGGGACCGCGCGATCCACGACGCGACGGTCATCACCGTGGCGGCATCCCACCCCGCCAGCCAGCCCAGGATCCGCCGGTCCCAGGCGCCCAGCTCGATCCCGGCCAGCACGCCGGCCAGGATCTCGGCCTGCTCAGCCTCCGGCACAAACCCCGCAGGCGGCGCCTCCACCGGCCCGGCCGACACCCGCCCAGCCATGCCCGGCTGCCCGGCCATCACCGGCCACGCTCCAGCCGCCGGTAACCCAGCGTGACCTCGAAGCAGAAATTGCCAACTGTGTTGGGGGCGTGACGTCTCCGCTGATCTTCAACGTTGCCATGTCGGCGCTCGATGAGCACCTGCACCGGCCGTGGAGGCCCGGCGGCTCGATGCACACCGGCTACCTGCGCAGCAGGCGCCGGGTCAAGGGCCTGCCGAGATGGCGGCTCGTCCGCTACGCGGACGATTTCGTCGTGCTCGTGCACGGCGCCAAGGCCGACGTCGAGAACCTGCGCGAAGACGTCGCCCGGGTGCTGGCGCCGATGGGCTTGCGGCTATCTGCCGCCAAGACCCAGGTGGTGCACATGAGCGACGGGTTCGACTTCCCCGGCTTTCACATCCGGTGGAAACGCAAGCGGGGAACGGACAAGTGGCACGTCTACACCTTCATCGCCGACCGGCCGATCCGGTCGGTGAAGGCCAAGATCCGTGCGCTGACGAACAGGAGATCGCAGCAGCACCCGGGCACCGTGCTGATCCGGCTGGGCCAGATCATGCGCGGCTGGGCTAACTACTTCAAGCATGCTGCCTGCAAACGCACCCTCAGCCGCCTGTCCCACTTCGTGTGGTGGCGGGTGATCCGGTGGCTGCGGGCATTGCATCGCTGGAGGTGGAAGGACGTCCGCCGGGCCTTCACCACCCCCGACGGGCGGTGGAAGCCGATCACGGCGGGCGGGATCGAGCTGTTCCGCCTGGAAACGGTGCCGGTCACCCGCTACCGCTACCGGGGCAACACGATTCCCAATCCCTGGACGCTCAACCACACCTAACGGCAGCGACCGTGGAGAGCCCGGTGCGGTGAGAGCCGCACGCCGGGTTCGGCGAGCGGCCTGGGCTTTGCCCAGAGTTCAGGCGAACTGAAGGTTCCCCGGCATGAACTTAGGGGTCTTCACGCTCTATGTGCTGCGCTGACCCTTGGGTTCGCGGGAACCGGAGGGGTCGTGCTGCTCGGCGGCGGTCTGCAGGAGCTGGCGAGCGATGGTCGCGTACTTGATGGCGGTGGTGTCGTCGATCCCGAACATGGCGGCGAGGTGCAGGGGGTCGGCGCCGTGGGTGAGGGCTTCCTCGAGTTGCCGGTCGACGCGAAGCCGTTCGAGGGTGGCGGTGAGGCCGCGGCATGTCTCGGTCAGCCAGTTCTCGCTGACCGCCCGGGTGGTCATGGCGGTCTGCTGGTTGACGATCAGGTGCGGGTTGGCGGTGCCGGGCCAGCGGCGGCCGCGGTGCTGCAGCCAGGCCAGGAGCAGGCTTCTGGTCAGGTCGCCGAGCGGGCGGGCCCGGCCCGCAATGACCAGCCGCCGGTTGCCGAGATCGATGTCGTCGAGATGAAGCTCCCGGATGGTCTTGGGCCTGGCAGCGTGGATGGCGGCCAGTGCGATCGCGAGCCGGGCGGCAGGTGTGATGGCGGCGGCCGTGGCCTGGTCTATCTCGGCAGGCTGCAGCGGCTGGATGAGGATCAGGGGCCGCTGGCCGTCGTGGACGCCGCTGGTCGGGTCGCGGAAGATCCTGCCGGTCTTCTTGCAGTGGCCGAACAGTGAGCGCAGCGCGGTGAGGGTCTGGCGGCGCAGGCTTTCGGACAGGAGGTCGGTGGCGGTGATGACGTCGGCGGCGGTGACCTCGCGCAGGTGGATGTAGTGCCCGGCCCACTTCAGCAGCAGCGGGTGCACCCGGTTGAGATTCATCCGGACGGTGTGCTCGTCGCGGGGACGGCTGCGGGGCCCGCCCTTGCTGCGGGTGCGCAGCCAGTGCCCGACGTCGGCGGCCATCGGCGGGGGCAGCAGCGCGAGCCGGGCCCGCATCAGGCAGGCGAAGGAGGGGACCCGGTCGTCGTGCAGGAGCCCGGCGAGATCCAGGATCTCGGCGGTTCGGGTGACGCTCAGGTCCCGTGAGTGCAGGGCCGGTAACAGCCCGGACCAGGCGATCATGTCTCCGGGTGTGTGATCGGCCAGTACGACGGCCAGCGCCCGGCCGGTTTCGATGACGATCCGGGCGTTCCAGCCGCGGGTCTCGGCGAGTTCGGAAGCGATGCGCCTGGTCAGGTCCAGGGCCTCGCCGCCGATTCTGGACGCGACCCAGTGGCGTGCGTCGAAGTGCCGCGATTCACCCGGGGCGCGCAGCTCCAACTGCGTCCAGGCGGCCGGGCCGGCTGAGTAAGTCTGGCCGCCGGGATGGCGGGGGCCGGACCGGTGTTCCCGAGGCGGTTCATGCCCGCCAGCGACAGCTGCCAGCAGCCTGTGGGCTCGAAATCCGCAGGAGTGATCCTGCGCCTGCCCGCGGCGGCGATGCCGGCCTGCAGCCAGCACAGCCGGCAGTGCCCTTTCTTGACCGCGATGATCCTCCGGCAGCCGGCGCACTCGCCGGGGCGGTAGCGGCGGACGAAGTCATAGCAGGCCCGGCAATACGACTGCGATCCGTAAGACGATCCCCAGGATAGACAGTCCGGGCAGCTGACGATCGGGGTGCCGGCCCGGATCCGCCTGGCCATCAGGCGGGCGGGAGCGAGCGCCCGTCCCGGCGCTTGGGCGTGACCTGCGGCCCGGCCTGCCCGGAGGGCTGGGAGGACACCGCAGTGGGTTGCCGGTCGCAGGCCGTCCTGGCGGTCCCGGCCGGTTCGGCGATCAGCAGCTCCTCCACCCCGCATCCCAGGACGGCGCAGATGACGTCCAGGTCGTCGAGCTTGACGCTGGCCGGGCTGCCCGACCACAGCCCGGACATCTTCCCGGCGCTGATCACCAGGCCCGCCTCGGCGAGCATCCGCTGCAGCTCGCTGGCCTTCCAGATGCTCCGGTTGGCGGCTGTCAGCCGCAGGTTCCACTTCACGGACCGAGCCCCTTCAACCGATCGGCCGCCCGCTGCTGGCCGGTGACCCAGGCATCTTCGACATGGGTGGCCTGGACGTGAATGTAATTCATGGTCGTGGCGACCCAGGCATGGCCGAGGGTCTGCTGAATTGCGGCCAGATCCATCCCACCCAGATACAGCTGCGAGGCGCAGAAATGCCGCAGAACATGCGGGGTGACCCGGTCCGGCCAGTCCGGCAGATGCGTGGCCGCCGCAGCGGCCAGCGTCGACCGCAATGTCTCATTGCCTACCCGGGCCGCCGTCCCGTCGGCGTTGCGGCGCTCGGAACAAAACAGCGGGGCACCGGGCCGGGTGTGATCGTCATCGATACGGCACCACACGTCCTCAACGGACCACCGCAGGGCCGCGCCGGCGTTGTTGATCAACGGCACCATGCGTTCGCGCGGCCCGGACCCCCGGGCACCCTTGCCCTTGCGGACGTGCAGCTTGCCGAAGCGTCCCAGGTTCCACTTGACGTCGGCCAGGTCGAGGTGGCTTGTCTCGTTGACGCGCAGCCCGACCTCGGCCATCAGCCGGGCCGCGGCGTAGTTTCGGGCGGCCGGGGCGAACTTCCGGCAGGTCACCAGCTCCTGCCTCCATCCGGCGAACAGCGCATCCACCTGCGGGGCCGAGGGCGGGATCCGCAACGCCGCCCGGCCCGCTCCCCGCGGCCGGTTCATCTCATCGATCGGGCATTCCACCACCCGGCCGGTCATCTGATGGATCTCGGCCTTGTGCCGGATCTCCAAAAACAAGAAATAGACCCGCAGCGCCCGCGAGCGGGCCAGCCGCGTGCCCTTGGCGGCGCCCCTCAGCACCTTGCCGAAGTAGGCATCTGCGTCAGCGGGCTCCATCTCCCACAACGGCCGGCCGAACCACACCCGCATCTGCTCAAGATTGACCACGTCCGAAGCGATCGTGGCATCGGCCAGCCCGGCGGCCGCCCGGGCCAGGACGAACCCGGCCAGCACGTCAGTCTCGAACGCCGCCAGCTCATCCGGCCCGGCAGGCGCACGCGCCTCACGCAGATCCCGCACGGCCGCCAAGCTCAACCCGGGCCTCCTCGGCTTCACTGATCCAAGAAGACCAGCACTGGAGACGATAGACCCTCAAGAACCCCGAGAAACCCTCAGCTGACAGCAGCAGCATGGGTCACGGAAGAACACCCAGGTCCTGGGGTTACAGAGGCGAGAGACACCTCAGGGAACTCTGGGGTTATTTATTAGAAACGGACCGGGGGCACCCCGGCACCGCGCCCCAGGCCGACTCAACCCGAGCATGCGCTGGTGCTGTGCGCCGACGAGAAGTCGCAGATCCAGGCGCTGGACCGGTCCCAGCCGGTGCTGCCGATGATGCCCGGCATGCCCGAGCGGCGCACCCACGACTACGCCCGCAACGGCATCACCAGCCTGTTCGCCGCGTACGGCATCGCCGACGGCACCGTGATCAGCCAGCTGCACCGCCGGCACCGCCACCAGGAGTTCCTGAAGTTCCTCAAGACGATCGACAAGAACGTGCCTGCGGAACTGGAAGTCCACCTGGTCTGCGACAACTACGGCACGCACAAGACCCCGGCCATCCAGGCGTGGCTGGAGCGCCACCCCCGGTTCACCATCCACCTCACCCCGACCGGCTCCTCCTGGATCAACCAGGTGGAGCGGTGGTCCGGCTACCTCACCGACCAGATGATCCGCCGCGGCGTGCACAAAAGCGTCCAGGCGCTCGAAGCCGACATCCGCCGGTGGATCGAGACCTGGAACGAAGACCCCCGGCCGTTTACCTGGACCAAGACCGCCGAGGAGATCCTCGATTCCCTAGCTAAATATATCGCTAGGATTTCCGGCGCTGGACACTAGCGGCGGCTGTTACTGGATGTGCGAGCCGGTGGCTGTGAGGGGCCGTTGTACTTCGCTTGTCGACAGCATCACCGTCCGCCTCGACCGGCGCGCCTACTCACCCGTCCTCCGCCAGGCCGCACTCCCCGCCGACACCACCGTCCCCTGGTGGGGCAACCGGACGCTGCACTTCGAGTTCGCGTGAACCTTGCCCCGATCCTGCCGCATGGAAATCCGCGTTAGCGCGGGCACGAGCCGAGTAGGCACGGGTGAAGAAAGCGGGAACGAGGAAGCCGGTGATCGTAAAGAGCCCGATCCAGATGGTGGCCGGTGGTATGAGCACGAGAACAAGCGCGCACGCGGCGCCCGTGACCAGGAAGCTGGCGGCCCACACCGCAGTGATCACGGCGTTGGTCCGGTAGAAGTGCGGGGTGCTCCATCTTTCCGGCGGCGTAATCTGGCGGGCGATGGTCATGGTAAAAGGCCGCCGCACGGCCAGGGAACCGGCAGCGAGGACCCCCACGGTGCCAAATGCCAGCACCACAAGGAAGTTCTGCAATGGACTGTGCGGGTCTGCGAAGGCGATACCAGCCATAACGACGAAGTAACCGACCGTTCCCAGGATGAGCAGGTCGGCGCTACCATGGCGGACCGCCCTGGCTGCCAGCATGGCCGCAACCACCGCTCCCGCCAGCATGGCGACCGCCCAGCTAGCCACCAGCGACACGGCCCGGTGGGCAATCCAGGGGAAAAGCTGCGCAGGTAGTAACGCGTTATCTTCATGTTGCCCGCCTGGTGAACAGCGGATCCACCGGGCAGAACCAGGTGGATGTGGACCGCGTACTCGGTTTCCACAAATTGCCCATTATTAGCACTCATGCTTAGTCTATCGGCAGGAGTCAGCGCGCGAGTAGGGCAGCTTTCCCATCCGAGAACTGCCCTCAGCCCTGCCTTGCTGAGCCCTGCCAGCCTAGTCTCTCTTTATACCACTATGACGACTTTCGCACTAACTCTGGTCTCGCACGAGAGGCCTGGCGTGGTTCATGCGGTCCAGCGCGGCGAGATTGTGCGGGTGCTTGATGTGCGTGCCCGAGTCACTCGCGGCTACTGGTGAGAGACCTACAGCAGTTGGCACCTGCGCTCCGTGCGGCTATCTGCAGGCGCGACCATCGACGCTGCGTTACGGCGGGGACCGCCGACCTGCGGAAGCGGGGCAGCCCGACCTGGCGGCGGCGGCGCGCCCCGCAGGGCTACCGCCCGAAGGGGCGCGACATGGCCGCCGCCCCGGAGTCGCACAGTAGCCCCACCAGCTCCCCCGCTCGGTCCTGGCGGTGGTGCCCGTCTCAGTCACGCATCCCCGTTCGATGACCTCGCGTCCCCTGCCAGCGTCCGGGCCATTCGCCCGGCGCTTGAAAAAACCGTAAAGAAAGTTGTCACAAGGCCGGGCAGCAACCGGGGGCATGCGCCAGGCACCCACGCAGTCGAGCATAGACGGCATCGGTAGTGCATTGCGGCGGCATCGGCGGCATCGGCGGCATCGGTAGTGCATTGCGGCGGCATCGGCGGCATCGGGACACGGCACCGAGGCACCTAAAGGCACCCGAGACGGCGAGCAGCTCTTCGGTCCATGACCGGGCTTCCCATCCCCGGGCCAGCCGAGACTACGCCAGGCCTTGCGGGCCTCAACGTCGTTTGTCCTCGCGCTGGCGCGCTACGGGCGCTGCACGTTGACCCCCGCCGCAGCCCCGGCATTAACTGACACCTGTTCGGGAACCCCTACCGTTGTCCGCTAAAGCCGCAGGAGTGGAGCAACCATGCCAGAACCCGCGCCCCGCATCGACTTCGCCAACCTCCCCGCGCCCGCCGAGGGCTTTATGGTGACGTTGTTCATCACCGTGCGCAAGGTCGCGCGGTCCCGGGACTTCTACTCGCGCGTCCTGGGCGGCACCGTGGTCCTGGACGAGAACCCGTGCATCGTCAGGCTGTCCAATTCATGGATCCTCATGAACCCAGGCGGGCCACCCACCCCCGACAAGCCAGGCATCTCGGTGGTCGACTACCAGCCCGGCGACACCACGTCGATCTTCTTGAACTTGCGGGTCGCTGACATCCAGGCCTGCTACGAGGAGTGGAAGGCGAAGGGGGCAGAGTTTGTCACGCCGCCAATCGACCGCGGCGCAGAGATCCGCTGCTACATGCGGGACCCGGACGGATACCTCATCGAGGTCGGCCAGGCCACCGGCGTGCTGCACGGCGAGCTCGCCGCAAAGCGCCCGGAGGACCTCCCTGGCTGAGCTCTGTCAGCGGCCTGGAAACTCCGGCCAGCACGCCACCATCCGCCAACCTCCGGTGGTGCAGGAAGGTCTAGGGCGTGTCAAGGATCAACCGAGGCCGATCCGTCAAGGATCAAGTGGAGCCAGGCACCGGGCAGCTGGTGAAGTCTGGTCTGGCGGCGGTCAATAACCTACAGAGACCAGATCGTGATCGTTACTTCGATTGGCCACTCGTCGGCCCATAATTCCAAGGTTCTCGCTGGGCCAAGAGTTCGGGAAACTCTGGTTGAAGGACAGAGAATTCGTTGCTCCATGGGTCACGCAGGACCCAGAATGCGAAACCGCGTTCTTGTTGGTGATTCCATCGCGTTGCACCGAGTGCTTCAAGCCGCTTGACTTCGGCTTCGAGGTCATCGGTCTCTAGGTCGAGGTGCATGCGTTCTTTTGAGGTCTTCTTGTCGTTGGTTCTTTGCTTTGCAGGAGGACTCGTATCTCGGAGTCTGGAAGGCGGAGCCGCCGGTAGATGGGGGCGGCTTTTCTCAGACAGGGAGGCTTATTCATAAGTGGTGAAGAAGAACAGCCCGATGATGGCCCGGAGCATGCTGGCGTGTTTGCCGATGGGCGGCCGGTAGCGGCCGCCGCTCCCGGTTCTGCAAGTGGGCCACATGCTCGGCGACGGCGGGCACTTCCTCACCAAATCCCGCCGCTACTCAGTCACCTTCGGCCAGCTCCGCGCCGCCCGCACACAGCACCGCCGCCGCCAGAACCACCCCCACGGCGAGCACGACCCCTGGGACCGGCCTCTCGACGACACCATCGTCCTGGTCCTCAGCACCTGGACCTACACGGCACAGGCTACACCAGCACCCCCACGCCGAGCTGGCACTCGCCTCAGCCGCACGTGCCCGCGCTCACCGTCAGGCCGTGCCCGCCGCATAAGTCCGTCTCGTCATGACCAGCCATCCCGGAGGAATCATTGCCCGTAAGATCCCCGCTCGATAACCGTCTGTGGACAGTCGAAGACCTGTCCGCCTACCTTGACATCCCGGTGCCTACTCTCTATCCGTGGCGCCGCCACCGCTGCGGCCCGCGATGCCACCGGGTCGGCCGCTATCTGCGCTACCTGCCTGAGGAAGTCATGGCCTGGCTGCGGGAACAGCCATGATCGAAAGGCGCGGTAACTCCTGGCGTGCCCGGTATCGCGGGCCGGACCGCCGCGAACGAAGCCAAGCGCCATACCGCCACGTCGCTGATGATCTAGGTGGGCTACCCGCCGAAGATGCTCCAGGAGATCATGGGGCACGCCAGCATCAGCACGACCCTCGACCTGTACGGCGCCTGTATCCCGGCGAGATAGACCGCTACGCCGACGCCTCGATGGCGCTGCGGCGATGGCCGATGCGGCCAAAATGCGGCCAGTTGAGCTGGCTGATGACCTGGGGCTAAACACGTGATCGCGCCGACCTGCGGTTATGGTGGCGCGCTCGGAGGGATTCGAACCCCCAACCTTCTGATCCGTAGCAAGATTTCGACCGTGCAGATCGATCCATAGTTGGCCGACAGGCCTGCTTCCAGGGGTTGTGGACGGCGGCCTGATCCAGCTGCATCCGGACCCGTCCACGTCCGTTGTTAGCAAATCCGTTAGCAAGATCAGCGAGCTTGGTGTCTCTCTTGACCATGGCTTTCACCGCGACGAGCTACCCCCGCCGTAAGGGGCCAGGCACGGCACTCTCGTGAACATGAAACAAACACGGGGCTTCTTGACTCATAGCCCGCCCCCTCCCGGGCAAGCCTGCGGTCACGTGCCGCGCTGCGCGATGACGCGTCCGGTCGCGGCAGCCGTGGCCAGCGCCTGGTAGTCGCGTTCAGCCTGGTCGGCGTAGGCGCTGGCGAACTGCGCGATGGCCTGGTCGAAGATATCTGCGGCGCCGAGGTAGGCCGCGATCGCGACCGAGTCGCCGGACCGGGCGTGGGACCGGGCCAGCGTCCAGGCGCACAGCTCGCCGTAGATCAGCATCCCGGATGGCCGCATGGCGTCGATGTCCAGCGAGAACTTCCAGTCGCGCAATTGGCGGACGTAGAAGTCATGCGTCTTCCCATCACGCACCCGCTCGCTGCGCTGCCAGCCGAGGAAGATGTCGCTAACCGGCTGGATCAGCCACTGGCCCTCGACCACCCGCTGACCCTGGTTAGCGTACTTGCTGGGGCCAGCGAACGCGGCGAGCACGGACGGCTGCGCCTCCTTGACCTGCAAGAGGAGCGGCTCCGTGCCGTCGCGCGTGGAAAATAGGAAGATCCAGCAGCGGGTCCCGACGCTGCCCACCCCTACCACCTTGCGGGCCCGGTCGACGAACTGGTAGCGCTGAAACAAGATCCGGTGCGCACCGTTCAATGTGCGCCCGTAGCTCGCCAGCATGCTGTCCAGCTGCGCCTCGAGGCCCAGCTCGTCCCGCTCCTCCGGGCGCAGGTGGGACACCGGCATAACGAGCGGCGGGTCGGCGATGATCCGGGTCTGCCCATCCACCACACCGCACAGCTTGCTGAACGCCTGCATGCTGTCCCGGGTCCGCGCCTTAGCCAGGTTCTTCGCTACCACCTTGCGGTCGCGCGCGGCCATCCGGGGCTGGAACATCTTCTCCACCAGGGCCAAGTCCACCCGTGCGTACCAGACATCCACGTTGCTCATCGCGGCGAACGACCGGATCGTCTCCCGGTAGCATCTGGTGCTTGCGGTCACGATCCGCCGCCGCTCCTTGGGGGAGAAGCCGTTGCCGCGTGCCGCTACCTCAAGGCTGGCGGCCAGCCGTTTGACGTCCCACTCCCATGGGCCGGGCAGTGTCTCGTCGAAGTCGTTGACATCGAAGAGGAACTTCCGCTCAGGAGAGGCGAAGATGCCGAAGTTGGACAGGTGCGCGTCCCCGCAGGCCTGTACGACCAGCCCGGTACAAGGCGTCCCGGCCAGATCACTGGCCATCGGCAGCGCAGCACCGCGGAAGAAGGCGAACGGGGAAACGAGCATCCGGCCATACCGGATCGGCACCAGTTCCGGCACTCGCGACTCCGCCTGTTGCTGCAGCAACCCGACCGGGTCCGGCCGGTCCGCAGGCGGGTCGAACACTGCGTGGGTCTCCCGCGGCGCCGCAGCACGGGCCGCCTTGCCACGGGCCACCCGCTCGGCCATGGTCAGCCGGCCCAGGTCAGGATCCAGCACGCCGCCGGCCACCTGGCCTGGCGCTTTGCTGGCCCGCAGATCAGTCATGACGGCACCCCAACTTCCAGCGGAGGGCGCAGCTAGGGCCCGTGCCCCAGCCCCGCCTGACTTAGGGACCAGCTGGAACCCCTGATCGGACCATGGCACGCGAGCGGGCGTACCTCCTCACCCGCCAAGGGTGAGCAAGCCCAACGGTGCCCGCAGCATGTCACCAAACCGGCAAACGTTCATGGACACCGCACTAGTCTTGTCCTTTTCCTCATAGGCGCCAAATCCATGTGAGTGGCTGCCGGGTCTAGGGTGGCGAAGCCATCACGTAGTGACGGCCCGGAGGGCCGCCCTTGACGCGGTAGCCGCGAGCTGGACAATCGGAGCCGAGGAAGACGGCTGAGTTCTGGGCCTCGCGTGCATGCCGCATAGGCGTGATGATCTGTGGTTCGCAACGGTGTGGCCCGGCGTGCCCAGGTCAGCGGTGGATTGGGACTCTGGGGCCAAGTAAGTTCGGCTTAAGTGTCAACCCGCAGATTCACGTTTCCGAAGGCGGGAGGTGGTCACCGCGCTCACCTGGGGAGGTGATGGGGCGATACCTCGCTCGGCCCACACCTGGACCATAGACGGGGCTTTGCTCTCGCTGGCGAGGGCCGCCAGGTTGGTCCCAGAAGTCAGGACCTCTGGCCCTAATACACACCTTGCCGTCAGGCGAGTGTTGGAGCGAACCTGTCCACCTCTATCTGTGTGGTCGTCATGTCCGGGTGGGCCGACGCCGAAAGGGGTTAAGCAAGCGTGGCTGAAGGGGTCCCGGCGATTCTGGCATGGAGGCCACATTGACGTCGGCAACAACCAGACCAGCCAGGGGCGCGGGCGGGCACCATGTGGAACGCCATGGCTTGGTCGTGTTCGCGACTGTCCTGCTGGTAGTGCTCGGCTGCTTCAACCTGATCTACGGCCTCGCCGCGGTTGCCAACTCGCACGTATTCATCGCCAACGCGCACTTTGTGTTCGGCGGTCTGCGCACCTGGGGCTGGATTACGTTCATCCTCGGCGTTCTGCAGCTCCTCGCGGCGCCCGGGGTGCTACTGGGCAATCAGCTGGCACGCTGGTTCGCGGTGGCCGTGATCGGGCTCAACGCCATCGACCAGATGTTCTTCATCCCCGCCTACCCGCTGTGGTCCCTGACGATCATCGCCGTGGATGTGGTCGCGCTGTATGGGCTGTGCGCCTACGGCAGCCGCCAGGACCTGGCCGCCTAGCACCGCACCCAGTACGCGGAGCCAGGCGCGGGCGCGACGGGCGGGCCTTCCCAAGGCAGAGCCCGGCGCCGGGAGCGCCGGACGCAGCGGCGCCGCCATGACGTAGGAACGGCTCAATTCGGCAAGCGTCGCTCCATCCGAGCTGCTGATCGGATTCCTTCGAGCAGAAGCCGGGCCGCACTCACGGCTCCGGAGGCTGTAAGCCGCCTGCGCCGCTAACTGCGCTTATTACCAAGCAATACGGTGTCTGGTCCGCGTCTGGTCCGCAGCCCGGTGACCCCCTGCGTGCAAATCGCCGTATCCACCTGAGCCAGCGGCGCTGACCTGCACAACCGGCTGTCCTTGAGCAGCCGTCATGCACCCCAGTTGACCGGTGGTAATGGCACGTTAATGGCACGGTGGTCTTGAATCGAGCTCGTGTTAGCATTGCCTGACGCAGTTGGCGGCGCCGCAGGCGGTCTACCGTCTGGCTCCGCTCCAGGATCGTCTCGATCACCTCGTGCCCGGCGACACCCGCCACCGGATCAAGCGTCCACCGCGGGACTGCGGTGAACCCGCCGACCACGAGCACACCACGCCAGAACTCCCGGCCAGGCCTCCGCAGTGGTCACCGTGTCACGCAGGCTGATAGTGGTCATTTCACATCTCCCTGGCCGGGTTTCCCCCCCAGCGTGCGTGCTGGGGAACTTCCTCGCCTTTCATCAGGAAGGAGTCGGGGGCGAGCACCGAGCCGTCGCCCATTGTCACGCCGTAGTGGACGAGTGCGCCGACCCCGAGGGTGCAGCCAGCACCGATCGTGCTCCGGTCGGACTTGAAAGTGCCGTCCTCCTGCGAGTGGCACTGGATCCCGCTCCCCACATTGAGCGTGCAGTCGTCCCCGATGGTGGCGAGACTCCTCTCCGACAAACCAAAGCCGTCGTCGAAGACCCTCTTGCCGATCCGGGCACCCAGCAGCCGCCAGATGACGTTCTTGAACGGGGTGCCGTCGAAGACGTGAAGGTGCGCCGCGGAGTCCAATTTCCAGAGGCGTTCGACCCGCCAGAAGTACGGGTCATAGATGGAGCAGTATCTCGGCCGCAGCGAGCGGAATGCCAAGATGCCGCGCTCGACCAGCACGAAGTAGACCGCGGTGACCACGAGGCTGAGCGCGAAGAATGCGGCCGTTACCACATGTGCGAACGCATCGTAAAGATCGAAGGCGGCCAAGCCCAGCACGGTAACCAGGAAGACGTGCAGCCACCGTGCGGACAGGAAAACACCCATGGTCCGGATGTTGTACCGGTTCTTCGCGGCAAGGCGGCGGCGCAGCTCGTCCCCGGTCCGCAGATGGTCAAATCGGCTGTCACGCTCAACCGATCGCGGAATCTCAAAGCATGGCGAGCCCAGCAGGCCCACCCCTTCGCGGATCTTCCCGTCGAGCGGGACCATCACCTTTGTCGCCAGCAGGCAGTTGTCGCCTGTCCTGCCGCCGGAAGGATAGGCGATGCTGTTCCCGAGGAAGTTGTGTGGCCCGATCGACACCGGGGACACACGGAAAGACGTGCTCGAGACGTCGGCATTGATGATCGACAGCCCGTCGGCGACCATCGTTCCGCTGCCGATAGAGCTCAGGTACGGGGTGACGTGCTTTACCTCAGTGCCGAAGTTTGACCCAGTCTGCTCGACCCGGGAAAGGTCGTAGCCGAGGCAGCGCAAATAGTGGACGATGTAGGAGCTGTCACCGAAGAGATACATGAAGAACTTTATGCTGGTAAGGCCCGCGATCCCCCGGTGGATCCTGTCGTGGAAACCGTACAGGGGATAGACCTTGTCCGGCTTGATGAACAGGTTCAACACGCGGGGGACAGTGACCACGAGGAGGAGGCCAGCGAGGATGGCGCCGAAGAACAGCACAAGGGAGACGATCAGCGCGTCGATGTATAGCGCCTGCGACGTGAGCGCATTTATGCTCGGATCCAGCACGTTGGCCAGCGACGGCGCCTTGGCCAGCAGCAGGTACATGCCCCCTTCGGCCAGCGGCAGGTACAGGAAGAACACAAAGAGCAAGGTGAGGGCGCAGAAGCCGACCCGGCGCAGCGTGCCGCAACGAGTCGGCACAACCCTCACGTAGTCCAGCTCGGTGCGCTGTGCCGGAGACCCGTGCCACCGCTCGCCGTCCGGTACCGCCTGGCCGGTGTGCAGCGCGGAGGTGTGACCGAGCTGCGCCCCGTCGCCCATCGACGTGCCGATGTCGAGCACGGTCTTTTCGCCGATGAAAACGTCCCGGCCGAGGGTGACCGCACCGGTCTGGATCTGGCCCGCGTGCGCCCGGTAGCACTGGAAGAACGATTCTTTGCGGATGACCGTGCCTGCGCCGATGGTGAGCAGGTCGGTGCACACCGGCGCGTGCCGGGAGAAGATCGCGACGCCTCGCCCGACTTTCGCGCCCAGCGCCCTCAGATAGAGCACGTAGAGCGGCGAACCGACGAACAGTAGCAGGGGGTTGAATCGGACCAGCGTCTTGACGATCCAGAAGCGGACATACGCCAGACTCCAGACGCGGATCTGCTGGGGCTTCCACCGGCCGATGAGCACCCACTTCGCCAGGATCGGCAGGGTGCACAGGACGAGGAAGGCCGCGCTGCCGAACAGGGCCGACCGCAGGTAGATGTCGATCAGACCTGAGCCGGTGGAGATCCAGTCGTAGCCCAGGGCGATGACAAGTGCGGCCAGGTAGGCGTATCCGAGGAAGAACAGGGACTGCAGCGTTCCGCACAGGACGTACTGCAGTGTGCTGGCCGGTGTCGCCACGTCGATCGGCGCCGGGGCCGGCGGCTCGACAGGGGTGGGCGCGGCGTCCGCGAGCGTCGTCGCCAGGCTTTTGATCGTCGGATGCTGGTAGATGTCCTTCATCGACACCGACGGCAGGTCCGGCCGTTTCCGGACCCGGGCACAGAACTGGGCCATCACCATCGAGTCAGCGCCCAGGTCATCGAAGAAGTGGCTATCCACCGACACCCGCTCGACATGCACGACGTCAGCCAGTACCTCGGCGAAGACCTTCTCAAGGCCGGCGGTTGTCGGGTCGGCGTACCTGGCCTGGGTGCTTGAAGATTCAGCCAGATCGTCTGTCAAGACCTCGGCAGGTTTTCTCACCACGTGAGCTCCTTGGACCAGAAGTTCGCAATTTCATTGATATGTCCGGCGGAAGCACGTGACACATGATACGTCCCCAGAGGCACGTGACAAGTGATATGTCCGCAGAGGCACGTGACAAGCTGTGCCGAACTGCATGGGGCGGGTGACTGGCTACGTCGTAGTGATTGAGAAGGGCGCCGATAGCTTCAGCGCCCGGTCTCCTGATCTTCGGCCACGTCCAGGGGGGTGGTGTATGAGATGACCACCTCGCAATTGGTTTCTATTTAAGCACCAATGGCCTCGATAGTCACGTCAGTCTCGGAATTATTGTCGGGCCTTTGCGTTGTTCGCTGGCAGGCGGCGAGGATCTGCGCGTGCCCATGTCAAGAGCGAGCGAAGGGAATCGAACCCGCATGGCCAGCTTGGAAGATCGGTGATGCCCCTGTGCGGTAGCGTGCGGGAACGCCTGTCCTGGCGGATCGCTTGCGAATGTCCGTGAGTGCCTCTGGCTGACTCTAGGTCTGCTTGGCATGTGGCCCGTGTGTGGCCCGTCGGTTTTGGCCTGGCTCCTTATCGGCTCGGGCCAAGGTGAGACTTGCCGACGGTTTTACAGGGAGTCGGCGGCGTTCGTCATATAAGGCCTCTCACCTGGGGCTTGGCCGGTCTAGCGTTTCGGCTCGGAGGTAACTGTTTCGCCGTGGTTGCGAACCGCCTCCTGCCCGCACCGCTGGCGGCGGTTTTCAAGACCCGTAAGGAAACTCTCCTGACCTGCGGGAACGGCGCTGCTTCCCTGAACTTAGGCACGTATTCGGCATGATCAAGCTCCCGAACGCCATCCTTGCTGCCTCTCGCCGTCCCTGGAGTGATGCCTGCTGCGCCTGGGCGACGGTAGCCATCACAAGGTCCGCGGCCCGCGGGCAAAGCAACATCGCCGTCCTTACGGCAGCCGTACTTCGTGACCTGTCGCTACAGCCGGTGAGCTCTGATGGTCCGATGACCCCGGATCGGGCAGATTACGGCGTGTTGATCACAGGATGAGGGCGGCCGCCCCGTGATCATCGCCTTGTGACAGATTCCGATCTTGGGGCGGCCGCTGCCGCCATGGTAGGCGCCCAACTGGCCCGCGAGAAACGAAACCAGCTGGCGGGCCTGCTCGCGGCCCATTTCACCCGGTGGGAGCCGGTGCAGCAGGCCGGCAAGTACATCGACGGGCTGATGAGCGATCTGCCGGACAAGAACTGCTGGTCATTGGCCCAGCACGCAGGCGACGCCTCTCCGGACAAGATGCAGCGCTTACTGGAACGAGCCGCCTGGGATCACGGTGCCGCGATGCGGACGGTCCGCGATTTCGCGGTGGAGCACCTGGCCGATCCAGACGGCTTGACGGTGCTGGTCCTCGATGAAAGCGGCCAGGTCAAGCAGGGCGAACGCACCGCCGGGGTGAAGCCGCAGTACGTGGGCTGCGCCGGCCGGGTCACCAACGCGATCAACTTCGTGAACGCCACCTACGCCACCGCGCGCGGGCACACCCTGATCGCCTCCCGGTTATGGGTCCCCGAACAGCACCTGACCGACGCCGCCACCTGCGACCTGATGGGCATCCCCGGCGATCTGCAGCCCGCGACCAAGCCACAGCTCGGCGCGCAGATGCTGGCAGAGGCGCTGGACGCCGGGATCGAGGTGCCCTGGGCGCCGGCGAGGTCTACGGCCAGGACCCCGAGCTGCGGAAACTGTGCGAAGAACGCGGCGTGGGTTACGTGTTCGGGGTGGCCTGCTCGTTCTGCCTGACCCTGCCGTCCGGCGCGAGGATACGCGCCGATAAGGCGCTCACGAAGGTCCCCAGGCGGGCCTGGACGATCACCTCGTGCGGGGCTGGATCCAAAGGCGAGCGCCGCTACGCCTACGCCTGGATCGCCGCCAACGATCGCCGCCACCACCTGCTGATCCGCCGCAACCTGCACGACCCCGCCCGCGTGGATTACTTCTGGTGTTTCGTGCCCGAAGGCCGCCCGGCCTGCCTGCCGATCCTCGCCGCGGTCTGTGGCCGCAGATGGACCGTCGAAGAAGACCACGAATTCGGGAAGGACCAGTTCGGCTACGACCACGCCCAGGTCCGCCTGTACACCCCGATCATGCGGCACCTGACATTGGTCATGGCCGCCCTGGCGATCTGCGCGGTCACCGCCGCCGACCTGCGCGCAACCAGCCCCGCGCCGCCCACGCCGACCCGGGCCGACGAGCAACCCCCCGATGACCCCGGCCTGATCCCGTTCACCGTTCCCGAGGTCAAACGGCTGTACATGCTGTTCAACCAGGCCCTGCACGGCATCGCCCACGGATTGCGCTGGTCTCGATGGCGACGCCGGCACCAGGCCCGCGCCCGCTGGTACCACCACCGCGCCCGGCTACGCGGCTTGGAGACCTTCCCATGATCAAGTCACAAAGTACGGCTGCCGTATCCTGCTTGTCCTTGTCCTGGCCAGCGGGCGCCGAAGCAACCGTAACCTTCTCGACTATCTGATGGCAGGCCCGTGCGGAGTCGGCGCAAATCCATACCCTCGGCTATGACCCTCCAAGATCAGGGTGACAAGGGCTCAGTGCCTACTCACCGCGCCGGGCGCAACCATTCGGCTACTTGAACGTAAAGAGTGGTATTCCCGAGAAAGTCGTGGTGAAATATTCGTCATGGGGGGTGAAGAAGTCAATCTCATAGGTTAGGCCAGCCACCCCAGCCGGAGTTGTCACGTCGATCTCGCTGGCCGAGACAACCGAGAAGTTTGGGTGCAACGTTGGGTAGACCCCGGGCCGAACAGGATTCATGACCACTTTGTTGACTGAGCTGAGGCCGGACCCGCCAATCACGATGAGCGTACCGCCACCCGCAGGACCGGAGGTTGGGCTACTACCCGTCAGCGCGAACTGAGTAGGGCTCTGCTGGGTCGCTGGGGCTGTGGTCGGCGGCTGCTGGGTGTATTTCTCCAGGTCTTTCCGAAGCTGCGCCCCGATCTGGGCGCCTGTCTGCAGGTCCCAGGAGACCGCTGCCTCCAGGCACGAGGTAGCAGGCGTGCCGATCGACCAGAACTTGCCCGTCGCTGGGAGTTGACCCAGGAAGTCATAAAGCACCCTGCTTGCGCTGAAGGGCGCGAGCAAGTACTGCTTATTGTGCAGCTCGTATTTCAGCTCAGCTTCGTCTGAACCAGTAGTATATATATCGTAAATCTTAGCTACTTTGGGCAGGAGCAGAACCTCGTCCAGGGTGTTGTCGACCACCGTGTCCCGCACAGATTCCTTAATTGCTCTAACGCAGTAGTGGACATAGTCGGACTGAGAGTTTGACGTGCTGTGAGTTTCTGCTGTCCGCGCCATTTGTGTGCTGTGAGCTGATGCAGCCGTGGGGACTGCGAGACTTAGGCCTCGATCCACCGCGTAAATAGGGTTCTGCCGGGCGCGCCGACGCGAAAGGTGCCCTCTGAACTGGGACGATGGGAGTTGCTAACACTTGGCGGTGTCAACCGGTGGAAGCAAATTCGCTAAGCATCTCGACGAACACTTCGGCTGGCGTTCTGTAGCCAAGTATACGCCTCGGGCGGATGTTTAGTGAGTGAGACACGGAATTCAAGAACCCAGGATCGGAAGGGACCGGCGTCCCTTTCGGGATGTATTCCCGGATGAGCCCGTTCGTGTTCTCGTTCGTGCCCCGTTCCCACGGTGAATGCGGGTGGGCGAAATAGACATCGATCTTGGTGGCGAGGGAGAAGGCGGCATGATCGGCCATCTCTGACCCCTGATCCCAGGTGATCGACTTCACCAGCTGCGCCGGCAGATCCGTGACCTGATCGATCAGGGCCGAGCGCACCCGGTCGGCGGTGCGGCCGAACGGAAGCGGGACGATCGCGGTGAACCGGCTCGTGCGCTCGACCAGGGTCCCGGCCGCCGTTGCCCCGTTCTTCCCCACAATGAGATCACCCTCCCAATGCCCGGGCACCTGGCGATCGGCGACCTCGCCGGGACGGTCCTCGATCGAGCGCATCCCCACAATCCGGGCGCCAGGCGTCTTTGCCCGCCCGCGCGGCTTGCGCTGCTCACGGCCGGAACGCAGCTCGACGCCCAGGCGGGACAGCTCGCCCTTCGGCAACGCGTATATCCAGGTGTAAATCGCCTCGTGCGACACCACCTCCCCAGCCTGCCCGCAGGCCCGGTCGTACTTCAACCGGCCCGCCACCTGATCCGGGGAGAAGCCGCTGCGCAAACCGGACACCACATGGCAGCGCAGCACCGGATCAGCGTCCATCTTCCTGGCTTTTGGGCGGCATCGCTCCTTTTCCGCCCGCGACTGCGCCCGGTGCGCCCGGTACTTCTCCCGGCCGCCATTACGGGAGATCTCCCGGCATACCACCGACTCGTTACGCTCGATATGGGCCGCAATCTCCTTGTTCGTCAGGCGGACCGCCAGACAGCGCGATATCTCCTCACGATCTTCAAGCGTCAACGGCCGACGCTGTTCCCCCACGGACCCCTCCACAATCATCGGGTCCGCCGAGAATCTCAGCAAAGAAGATCACCGACAGGAAGACATCGGTACCTCCGGGAAGATCCCGCTCTCCCGAATAGCCCGATTGCCTTCACCCCTTGTGATCAAGCTTCCATTCCCCAGATGGAGAGGACACCTCGCAAGTGCGATTGTTGCACGGGCTGGCGAAGATTCACGCATCGTTTGATGACCCGAATCTCGTGTCACGGGCGGGCCTGGTCCCGGTGATGGCCCTGGCGCAGCGGGCCGGCCTTGCCGCGCTGGCCGGCGAGCATGTGGCCATCGCCGGCCGGTGCGGGGTGAATGCGCACCTGAAAGTGCCGTGCCTGGTCGCCGGGATGGTCGCCGGGGCGGACAGCATCGACGACATGGACCTGCTGCGGCATGGCGCGATGCCGGCGCTGTTTGGCGGGATCCGGGCACCGTCCACGCTGGGGTCGTTCCTGCGCTCGTTCTCCTGGGGGAACGCCCGGCAGGCGGAGAAGGTGAGCCGGCTGCTGCTGGCGGACCTGGCCCGCCGCACGCCGTTGCTGCCCGGCAAGGACGTGGTGGCGTTCGTGGATATCGACTCGATGCAAAAACGTGTCTACGGCCGCAAGAAGCAGGGCGCGGCGTTCGGCCATACCAAGATCCAGGGCAAGAGCCTGCTGGTGCGGGGGCTGAACGCGCTGACCGCCACGATCAGCACGCCGCTGGCTGCGCCGGTGATCGCCGCCACCAGGCTCCGCGGCGGCAACGCGGGCTCGGCCCGGGGCGCCGCGTCCTTCGCCACCGAATCGGTCACTACCGCCCGCGCCACCGGATGCGCCGGGACGCTCGTGGTGCGGGCCGACTCGGCGTTCTACTCCGCGGCGTTCACCGGCGCGGTCCGCCGGGCCGGGGCGTGCTTTTCGGTCACGGCGAAGATGGACCCGGCCGTCAAGGCGGCGATCGCCGCCATCGGCGAGGATGCCTGGACCCCAATCAGATATCCGCGGGCGATCTGGGACGACCAGCTGCGCTGCTGGGTGCCGGACGCCGAGGTGGCCGAGGCGCACTACACCGCCTTCACCTCGAAGAAGGGGCAGGCCATCACCGCCCGGCTGATCGTCCGCCGGGTCAAAGACCTCAACCGCACGGCCGCCCAGGGCCAGGACGAGATGTTCCCCGTCTGGCGCTACCACGCCGTGTTCACCGACTCCCCGTTCGCGACCATCCAGGCCGAAGAGCACCACCGCGACCACGCCCAGGTCGAACAGCTGTTCGCCGACTGGACCGACGGGCCCCTCGCGCACCTGCCATCAGGCTCGTTTCCCGCGAACGCGACCTGGCTCGCCTGCGCCGCCATCGCGCACAACGTGCTGCGCGCCGCCGGATCCCTGGCCAGCCTCGCCTACGCCAAGGCCCGCGGCGCCACGTTGCGCCGCGACCTCATCAACGTCGCCGCCCGGACCGCCCGCCACGGCCGCGGCGAGATCACCCTGCACCTGCCCGAAGGCTGGCACCGCGAGCAGCACTGGATGAGCCTCTTCGAGGCCGCCTGCGGCCCGCCCGCCCACGCGGCCTGACCAGCCCAGACACAGTCACGCATTCCCACGGCCCCAGCGGCCACCCGGCGAACTGCCAGCCAAGATCCCCGATCAGAAACCGTGGACAAGCCGCAGAAAGGTGAGCGGCGAGAAAACCACGTCCCCTGCCATCCTCAAGATCACGTCCACTGGGCCATTGCCCCGCAACGCGATCATCTGAATTCGGGCGGTGGATTGAGGCTTAGCGCTCCATCGCCAGAGTTGGTGGAGGCCGACGCTGATGGCTGGCTCGTTGCCCCGCGGTCACGGTCACGCTTGAGGCCGAATGGGCGGGATACTCACACTCAGCAGGCCCATCCCCAGCTCTGAGCTTAGCTAGGATCTTGCACCTCCTCCTGCCAACGCAACAGCTGACGCGACGCCGCTCGCGTCCCGATATGGCGGCCTTATGGGAAGTGATACACCAGCTCGTTGTCGAGTTTCAGCTTGAAGCTCTTAAGCTTTCCCTCCACGAGGCCAATTCGCAAGGTGATCTTTGCAGTGGTCTTTTCGCCGCGGGCTCGAACTCGAAAGTCTTGGTGCCGCCGCCGATCCAGAACCCTGCGACCTTTTTTCCGTCCAATATGATTGGGTCCGTCTCCATTGCGGTCTGGCCCGAACTGCGCCACTCGAGGGTGTGACTGTCATACTTTCGCAACTCTAGCCTCAGGCTGGTCGGTTCCACGGCGATCTGGTTCACGCTCCACTGCCTGGTCGATGACTCCCGCAGGGGCGCGTTCGGGGCTTCTTGACGTTGAGGCTTGGGAACCTGGTGGTCAACGGGAGACAGAAGGGACTCGATCTCTCGGGCGCTCATCTGGTACAAGTCGTCCCGGTTTTGCAATGATCGGAGGACCTCTGCTCGTCCAAACTCAACGTGGCGGCCTGGGAGCGCTCCATCAAATCCGAGAGATAGGAGACAGGAATGGGCGGAGGTGTGGGCAGCGGCTGCGGCAGCGCTTGAGGGACCGGCAGAGCCGCGAGCGCTGCAGCTATGGCGAAGGCATGCTTTATGTCCGGTTCGCGATAGTCCACCACCTGAAGTTGTGCCAGGAGAGGAGGCAGCGTTTCGAGTCGCACGCGGTCAACGACGACAGGCAGCAAGGGCCGCCCGACGGCGTGGCCATACTCGTACTCTCGCCGTACGGCGGCAGATTCGAGGGCAGCGAGCGAGACCGCGACAAGAACGGCGCTGCTAGCCCGTATCTGCGAAAGGACGGTATCCCACCACTCCTGGCCACCGGTTAGCTCTTCATCCAGCCAGACGTTGTAACGAAGTTGCCGCAGACCCTCGATTAGCGCGTCAACCCGCTCGGCGTCCTTGCGGGCGTACGAGATGAAGATCTGCCGAGATCCTCCCGCCATCCCGTGCCTCTCACTGCGCAGTGCTGGTAAGTCATGTTCGAGGTATAGGGAAGCGGAGACGACGGCGAGCCTGGTGGGTCATTAATCAGCCCGAGACGATTCGCTTGCTAAAATCCCGTATGTCACCCGACCTCCCCTAATTACAGGATGCTACCATCGTGGCGCGCCGGGAACTCTGGTCTCAACCGGTGGAAGCAATTGAGCTGAGATTATCCCCGGGATTATCAGCAAGGAGGAGCTCTGCGAACACTTCTGCTGGTGTCCTGAATCCGAGTATAGCACGGGGCCGGTCATTTATCTCGTCCGCCACGGCCTGAAGATAGTGAATGTCACCGGTGATATCTGTGCCTTTCGGGAAGTACTCCCGCAGCATGCGTTAGTGTTCTCGTTAGTTCCCCGTTCCCCGGGAAGTGCTCGTGCGCCAAATACACCGTGATGTCTGATGCCTGGGTCAGCGCAGCGTGCTGGGCCATCTCGATGCCCTGATCCCAGGTGATCGATTTGCGCAGGTTCGCGGGCATGTCCCGCACGGACTCGATGACACCGTCACGGACCGCGCCGGCGTCCCGGCCGTCCGGCAGCGCGACCGGGACAAGGTAGCGGCTCTTGCGCTCCACCAGGGTGCCCATCGCGGTCTTCCCGGCCCGGCCGATCACCAGGTCGCCTTCCCAGTGGCCAGGGACTTTCCGGCCTTCGGCCTCCGCGGGGCGCTGCGAGATCGATACCATCCCGACAATCCGGGCACCCTTGGAGCGGGCCCGGCCCCGCGGCTGGCGGCGCGTCCGGCCGGTCCGCAGCGCGATCTCCATCGCCGCGAGCTCGCCCTTCGGCAATGCGTACAGCCAGGTGTAAATCGCCTCGTGCGACACCGCCATATCCGTCTCCCCGCGGTTGCGCTCGTAGCACAGTCTGCCCGAGATCTGCTGCGGCGACCGGGCTGTGCGCAGATCGCGGGCCACACGTTCCCTCAGCCGCGGATCCGCATCGATCTTCCGGCATGTCGGCGCCTCCGGGACTTCCCGGCGCGGGCCTCGGCACGGTGCGCCCGGTAGCCCGCCGCCCGCCGTGCCGGGCGATTTCGCGCGACACCACCGACGGGTTCCGGCCGATCGCGGCGGCTATGTCCTTTTGCTGCATATGTGCGGCAAGGCAACGGGAGATTTCCTCCCTATCAGCCAATGTGAGAATTTTCCGGCGCACGCTTCCCCCGATTTACTCGCGTGTTCGCCAGAGAGCCTCTCACTCCCGGTGAGATCCTCTACACCGAGATCCCATACTTCCCGTTAGAGAAGACCGCCCGTTACACCCGATTGCCACGACCGACTGCGATCAGGGCCGCCTTGTTCAGCTATAGCTCGATTCGGCAATGGTCAAGACCATCTGGTCCGTAGTGATCTACACGCACGTCCGCTACCTGCCCATTCAATTGCTGACCTGCTGAAACGCTGCTCACTGATGCGCAGTAGATGGCGGCCTTGAGCGCTGCTGTGCGGCCAAAATGCGGCCAGCGTGACTGGCTAACCCCAACAAGCCGATCGTCGGCCAACTGTCAAGCCGTAGTTGACAGCGGCGCTGGGGCAAGGACTGTGCGCGTCACTCGCGATCCCCTGTTTGTAAGGTACGCCCGCACCCTCGGAATGAGTCGTCTAGCTGGGAATCGGGGCACATGGCAATCCGGCAGGATCGGGCTTATTCCGTTCCGGTTGTGGTCAGGATTGGTGGTCAGCCTGGTGTCAGGGTTGGGTGTGATCGGGGTGCTGCTCGGATAATGTGTTCAGGCTTCTTGAATGGCGAGGGTGGCATATGAGTCGACGATCGCGATGGCTGGCCCTGGCCTGGGCGATTGGCCTGGCTGCCGGGGGCGCTGCTGCCGCGTATTTCCTTACCGGCGGCCGGTGGGCCGCTGTCGGCGCCGTCATCGGCGCGGTGTCGGGCGCGTTCGCGCCGTCAGCATACGAGGGCCTTGTCAACCGGGCTGGCCAGAACGAGGCCTGGCATGCGGTCGCCGAAAAGTCTCCGCCGCGGAGCTGGGCGCGGCTGCTGAATCCGCGGCGCGAACTGGTCGGCTTCCTCGGCCGAGAGGACGAGCTGACCGCGCTGGCCGGATGGTGCGAGGACGATCAGGCGGGGCGATTGCGGCTGGTGACCGGCCCTGGGGGTATTGGCAAGACCCGGCTGTCGGTAGAACTGGCGGATGGGATGCGGCAGGCCGGCTGGACCGCTGAGCGGGTCGGTGATGGCGCGGAGGCTGATGCGATCTCCAAGCTGCGGGGGGCGAAACGTGGCCGGGCGCTGCTGGTCGTGGACTACGCCGAGACACGCACCGGGCTGACGCAGCTGCTGGCCGAGCTGACAGGCGACGAGGGAGCGGGTGTGCGGGTGCTGCTGCTGGCCCGCTCAGCCGGGGATTGGTTAGACCGGCTGGGAGTTGCCGAGCCCGCCGTCTGGGATCTGGTGCAGACCGCCAAGTCGGAGCTGATCGAGTTGTCGCCGGTGGTGGATGCTGGCCTGTCCGATGCCCAGGTAGTGACTTTGGCGGTGCAGGCGTTCGCCCGGGACCAGGGCCTGCCGGAGAAAATGGTTGAAATTTCCGGCAGTGCCGGGCGCAGGCGAGTCCTGGACCTTCACGCGGCAGCGTTGGTCGCGGTTTTGGGCGAGGCAGATACCCGGACGGTCACCGTCGATATCAGCCAGGTCCTAGGCGAGTTGCTTCGTCATGAGCAGCATTACTGGTACGACAGCGCCCGCGGGTTCGGCCTGGCTGACGGAAAGGACGGGGCGACGCCACGGATGCTGCGGCAGGCCATCGCTGCTGCGTGCCTGCTCGGCGCCGCCACCGAGGACCAGGCGCGTGCCCTGCCCGGCCGGATCCCGGGCCTGCGGCCGTCCGCGAAGATAGCCGAGTGGCTGCGGGTGCTGTACCCACCCGACAGCGGAAATGAGTGGATCGGCTCGGTCCAGCCGGACCGCCTCGCCGAGCTGCATATCGTGCGGGAACTTGCCGACTCCCCCGACCTGGCCCGGGCCTGCCTGTCCCGGCTGGATGCCCGGCAGGCGCTGCAGGCAGCCACACTCCTGGCCCGCGCATCATCGGACCACCCGCACGCGGAGGAGCTGCTCAGACAAGCCCTCCCCAGCGTAGCCGACCTGATTACGGGCGGCCCAGCACCGGCTGAGACGCTGACCATGATTTACAACGCCATTCCCTATCCGACTGTCGTCCTCGCGCCGGTTGCTGCGGCCCTCTGCCAGCGCATCCTAAGGCTGCTGCCCGCTGACACCGAGCCAGCAATCCGCGCGAACTGGCTCACCAACCTCGGCATCTGGTTCTCGGCGCTGGGCCGCCCGGCCGAGGCGCTCCCGGCCGAGCAGGAGGCTGTCGCCATCTACCGGGAGCTGGCCGCCGCTTCCCCGGACCGGTACCGCCCCGACCTTGCCAGCTCGCTGAGCAGCCTCGGCTTCGGGTTCTCGGAGCTGGGCCGTCCGGCCGAGGGGCTCCCGGTCAGCGAGGAGGCCGTCGCCATGTTCCGGGAGCTGGCCGCCGCCACCCCGGACCGCTACCGCCCCGACCTCGCCCGCTCACTGACCAACCTCGGCATCGCGTTCTCGGAGCTGGGCCGCCCCGCCGAGGCGCTCCCAGCCGAGCAGGAGGCCGTCGCCATCCACCGGAAGGCGGCCGCCGCCTCCCCGGACCGGTACCGTCGCGACCTCGCCCGCTCGCTGACGAACCTCGGCATCTGGTTCTCGGCGCTGGGCCGCCCCGCCGAGGGGCTTCCGGTCATCGAGGAGGCCGTCGCCATCCGCCGGGAGCTGGCCGCCGCCTCCCCGGACCGGTACCGCCCCGACCTTGCCAGCTCGCTGAGCAACCTCGGCGCCGCGTTCTGGGAGCTGGATCGCCCGGCCGAGGCGCTCCCGGTCATCGAGGAGGCCGTCGCCATCCACCGGGAGCTGGCCGCCGCCTCCCCGGACCGGTACCGCCGCGAGCTCGCCCGCTCGCTGGGCAACCTCGGCGCCGCGTTCTCGGAACTGGGCCGCCCGGCCGAGGGGCTCCCGGTCATCGAGGAGGCCGTCGCCATTCACCGGGAGCTGGCCGCCGCCTCCCCAGACCGGTACCGCCCCGACCTCGCCACCTCGCTGAGCAACCTCGGCGCCGCGTTCTGGGAGCTGGATCGCCCGGCCGAGGCGCTCCCGGTCATCGAGGGGGCCGTCGCCATCCACCGGGAGCTGGCCGCCGCCTCCCAGGTGGGTGCCGTCGTGCTGGCGCACCGCGGGCTCTCCGTCCTCCATGGCGTCCAGGACCCGGATCGCGAAGGCTTCGCCGACCAGTTCTCTGACTTCATCGGGGGTGGCCCACAGGAAACCGGATGTTTCGTCGTTGGTGGTGAGCTGGCCGCTGGTGACGCGGCAGCGGAAGACCAGTGCGACGATTCCTCGCGTCATATTCTTGTAAACGCCGGTCAATGCGACGGGTTCGACGGTGAGCCCGGTTTCTTCTCGCACCTCGCGGCGCACGCCGTCCGGGATGGTCTCGCCCAATTCGAGCACCCCGCCCGGTGGCTCCCAATGCCGGTTGTCGCGCCGTCGTATGAGGAGGGCGCGTCCGTGGTCAAGGATGACACCGGCCACGCTGATCGAGTGTCGTGGGCCAGGAGTGCTCATCTTCATACCTCCAGCTAGACTCAACAGTAATAGACGTCCGGACGAGTTGAGGAGTGGCTCGTGGACGGTGATGGCGTGCTCACCGAGCAGGTTGACGCCGGGAGCGACCGTGCCGTCTACCGGCAGATCGCCGATCATCTCCGCGCTGCGATAGCCAGGGACCGACTGCGCGAAGGCCAGCAGCTTCCCTCGGAGGCTCGCCTGATGGAGCACTACGGCGTGGCACGAATGACCGTCCGCAATGCCCTCAGGCTGCTGCAGGATGAGGGCCTGATCGTGTCCGAGCACGGGCGCGGCGTGTATGTCCGAGCCAAGCCTCCGGTGCGGCGGCTCGCGTTCGACCGGTTCGCCCGCCGTCACCGCAAGGAAGGCAAGGCGGCGTTCCTCATCGAGTCGGACGCAGCCGGTGCGACGCCGACCGTGGACATGATCGAGGTCCGGGAGGCGGAGGCACCGGCCGACGTCGCTGAGCGCCTCCGGCTGTCCGATGGCGACCACGTGATCGTACGCAGCCGCCGCTACTCCCTCGACGGCAGGCCCATGGAGACGGCCACGTCCTACATCCCGGCCGACCTGGCGAGCGGGACGCCGATCGCCGAACCGAACCCCGGCCCGGGCGGGATCTACGCGCGGCTGGAGGAGTACGGCCACACG
This sequence comes from uncultured Actinomycetota bacterium, assembly GCA_963820395.1. Classification (GTDB taxonomy): domain Bacteria; phylum Actinomycetota; class Actinomycetes; order Streptosporangiales; family Streptosporangiaceae; genus DATFVJ01. The sequence goes on from CAWGAE010000014.1 coordinate 196,352, forward strand.
CTCGAACGCTTCGTCGAGGACGTGACAGCCCGCATGCCCACGCCCGAGGAGGCCAGGCTGCTGCAGCTGCGTCCCGGCATTCCGGTGTTCCGGCTGGTGCGGACGGCCTACGGCATCGACGGCCGCCCCGTCGAGATCTGCGACACCGTGATGGCCTCCGATGCCTACCTCCTGACCTACGAGCTGCCTGCTCACTAACGCTTGACACGCCACAAGCCACTCCTCTATACATGTAGCATCTTCTCTAGACGAGTAGACGTCTAGGCAACAGTTGCAGCGGCTAGCAAGGAGGAGGGGAGCGCCGGTCCATAACTTCGGCCTCTACTCGCCTACGGCATCGCTGATTGCGACATCGGTCAACGTGCACGGCGCGCAGCCGGTGACCTATGTGCAGGCGGCCGTGACGCTCGTGGTGCCGATCGGCCCGCCTCGTAATCCTCATCGGTGTGGTGTGCGTCATCTCCTGGCCGCTGCGGTCAGGTGGGCGCATGTCCTTGGCGGTGTCGTCACTCATGGCTAAACTAATCAACGCGTACAACGAGCCAGCGGGCGGCGGACAGCCGGGTAACCCGCTTCCCCATGCCCGTCTGCACGATTTGCGCCACATTCATGCAACAACCCTGCTGCTTGCTGGGGTCCCGGTGCACGTCGTTGCAGCCAGGCTCGGCCATGCCAACCCATCGATCACACTGCGGGTCTACGCCCACGCAATCAGCGAGCAACTCGCCGAAGCAGCGGACATCTTCGCCCGCTCGATCACCGCCGCCGGATAGCCGCTGTTAGCGTTAGCATGAAGGCCCCTTCCAAGATCGGAAGTGGCCTGTGACCTGGGCGCGCTCGGAGGGATTCGAACCCCCAACCTTCTGATCCGTAGTCAGATGCTCTATCCGTTGAGCTACGAGCGCCAATCTTCGGTTTCCCGATCTGCGGTTTCGCCGGTCGTGCAGCGACCAGCCAACCCGCACAGCCTAGCAAGCGCCAGCGATTCGGTGTCAGCCACTTGTGTCTGCAGACGTCTAAGGATAGGGCACACCGGGCGCACCCGCGCGGCCGCGGCGGCAAGCGTTAAGCCCGGTATGAGGCCTCGCGTAGGGCGACAGAACCGGGAAAAGCCGACCGGCTTCCCCCGGAGCTTGCCGGGCCAGGCCGCATACCGACCGCGTCTCTGACGTGTTGGTGCTGGACTGGGACCTAGGCCGAGCAAGGCGCGGTCGACAGGAGCGAACATCATTCGCGCGGACGTCCGCGCCGGGCGAACCGGACGCTGGCTGGCTGGAGAGGTCGACGCTTGCCTCACGGTCGTTCAGGAACCAGCTCCGCCGGTGTGGTGGCGCCCGGTCGGCGGCGGCTGTCCCTAGTCACGCTCGAACAACTGACTGACACAGCGGACAGGGCGGGGTGACACGGGGGCTGCGCAACGGCGCCATCCTCGATGCGGGGCTGGCCGACAAACCCCGCAGTCCCTCGCGGCACACGCCGCCGCCATCGGGGTGAGCTGCTCTGCGCTTAATCAATATGCCATGCAAGTCCGGCTCCAAGGTCACGGATCTGCGCGTCGTTGCGCTCTCGATCTTCCTGTTGGTTTCGTTGCGCGTATCCCCAGCGATCATCTTCTTGCGCATATGGGCGTACATCCGGACTCTTGGACGAGCCGAAGGACCGCGACCTGCTCGCTCGGCTGAAGCCGATCTCCGCGCCTCCTGTTCAGGCGGTATAGTCAGCGCCAGGTGAGCCGGGAAGCCTGGTCGGCAGCGTTCGAGCGCAGGGGCCTCATCATGTATCGCGGTAACTGGTCTTCGGCACTTGGCTCCGATTGGCGGGCAGAGGTACTGCGCACCAACCTGTGGCTGGTCCCGGGGATCGAGGTGTTGGCGGCCACCGTGCTCTTCGTCGGCACGCTAAGCCTGGACCGCGCCGCCTACCGCGACGAGTTTGGCCTGCCTTCCTGGGTGATCAGCGGTACCGCCGACGGCGCCAGGCAGATTCTCACCGCGATTGCGACCGCCGTCATCACGGTGGTGGGCGTTGTATTCTCGATCATCCTGGTAACCCTCACACTCGCGTCCACGCAGTTCGGGCCGCGGATGCTGCGAAATTTCATCCGTGACCGCGCCACGCAGCTGACACTCGGGACCTTCGTGGCGACGTTCGTATACGCCGTGCTCGTACTCGGCTCGATCGGTCCGGGGTCTCACGGTGACTTCGTGCCGCACATCGGCGTCACCGTGACGCTCGCACTGATGGTCGCCGCCCTGGCATTGCTGATCTATTTCATTCATCACACGGCGACGTCGATCCAGCTGCCGCAGGTGATCGCGAGCATCGCCCGTGACTTGTCGGAGGCGATTGACGTTCAGGGCGGCCATGATCGCGCGCTTGGATCAGCGGTTAACCGCGAGAGCGGCCTGTCGGCGGCGGAACTGCTCGCGCGGATGGAGGCAGGCGGCGGTGTGGTCCGGGCACCAGTGAGCGGCTACTTGCAGTTTATCCGGCACCGGATCCTCGTACAGTTCGCCGCCGAGGCGGACGCGGTCATCGCCCTGGACTTCCGGCCGGGGCACTTCCTCGTACAGGGCCACCCGTTCGCCGAGGTGTGGCCACCCGAGGCTGCGGCACGGGTGAGCGCCGCGCTCGGGCGCGCGCACATCACGGGGCCGCACCGGACGCTCACGCAGGACATCTCCTTCGGCATCGACCAGCTCGTTGAGATCGCCATCCGTGCCCTGTCACCTGCCGTCAACGACACCTTCACCGCGCTGACCTGTATTGACTGGCTTGGGGACAGCCTCTGCAAGATCATCGAAAGGTGGCGCCCGGCGCGGGTGCATCGGGACAGCCGCGGGTTCATCCGGGTCATCACGGCTGAGCCAAGCTACGAACGCCTTGTACAGCGTGCGTTCGAGAAAATCCGCCAGGCCGGCCAGGGCATGCCCGCTGTGATGATCCGCCAGCTCGACGCGCTCGCAAAGATCATGGATGAGACGTCCAGCGCCGGGCAGCGCCGGGTACTGCTGGACCAGGCCGCCATGATCGAGCGGGCGAGTGAGCGTTCAGTTCCCGAGGGAGCGGACCGTGCCGATATCCGGCGCCGGTACGAGGCCGTGCTCACCGCTGACGCCCGGCTCGCGGCACGCGATGGTGCCGCGACCACCGCGCTCGGGTGACGTCCGATCAGGTGCAGCGTGAGCCCGCCCCCGGTAGCGGCCGAGCCGCTGAGTCCCCGGCACAGAGCGCCCCAGCCAGCGGGTCCGCCGATCGCGATCCCCCCCGGTCAGCGCAAGCTCGGCGGTCGGCCGCCCAGTCGACATACGGCGGGCGCGGTCGGCCAGCGGCAACGCGGCGCGCCGGTCTGGCGAGCTGGGCGGGGCACACCGGTTAGTCGTCCTGGTGTCCCGCAGGCAACTGGAGCATCGTTGGTGCGGAAGTCCCGATGGATAGGTTTGGTCCGCCGTGAGGCCCTGGAGACGCTTGCGACGGCTGGGCGAGCCGGAGCGCGAGCGTCGGGCACATCTCGACCGCCTGATGTGCCTCCCGCTGCAACCAGAACGGCACCGGGGCATCCAAAAACACCGGATACCCGTTGCGGTCGAGGTGGATGAGTTCGGGGACCAGTTGGGAGCAGAGGCCATGGCCTTCACAGCGGGTCCAGTCGACCTGCAGACGCGGCTGATCCTGTCCCGATTCCAACGGCAGGACGCCGCGCACAGGCCGTCCGCACGAACCGTGGAACACGTGGGCGGCAACGTCGTCTGTGAACACGTTGAGTGCGGACAGAACGAACCGCGACGTGCCGTCAGGGTGGGCGCACGCGCCCCGGCCGCGCACCGCGTTGGCGGACCTGCGCGCGGTTTCGAGCGCGTCCATCCCGCCCGAGCCGTCGGCCAGCGCGGTCAGCGCACGCGCCACACCCGGCAGCCCCAGCTTGCAGGGACCGCACTGCCCGGCTGATTCTCCTGCGAGGTAGCTCGCCACCCGGGCGACCTCGCCGAGCGGGCACGTCCCCTCGCCAAGGGGCGCGATGATGCCCGCGCCAAGCACGCCGCCAGCATCGGCCATGCTCAGCCGCGAAACGCCGACGCGCACCGCCACGGCCGACGGCAGCCACATACCGTGGTAACCACCGACAAGGACTCCCTCGCCGATATTGGCTTCACAGATGTCGAGGATCGCGCCGAGGGGTACACCAGGCGGCGTCTCGACGATCGCGGGCTTCCTTGCTGAGCCGCCCACGGTCAGCAGAATCGTGCCAGGCTCATTCTCGGGCCCTGCCCTGTTGTACTCCTCGGGGCCAAGCAGCGCGAGCATCGCCAGCTGCGCGAATGTCTCCGCGTTCGAGAGCAGCGTGGGCAGGCCGTCCACGCCGCTGCTGCTGGCCCGCGTCTTGCGCCCGGGTGGCACTGGGAGCCTGCCGTTGACCGCGTTGACGAGCGCGCCGCCCTCGCCGGAGATGAATCGCTCTGGAACCTCGACAACCCTCAACTGCCTTTTCAAGCCTGCCTCGGCGGCGGCCGCGAGAATGGACTTCGCGGCAGGTGAGCCGCTGGCGACCCCGACTACGATCTCGCGAGCACGCAGCGCGCGTCCCGCGAGGAGCGCGCCGCCGAGCACAAGGTGCGGCGACCGGATGAGGAGCATCGCATCCTTGGCGCTCGCGGGCTCGCCCTCAGCGGCATTGACGAGAACAACGGTCCTCGACTTGTCAGTGTTCGAGGATTCGGAGACGGCCTTCATCTTGCGGGCGAGCGGGAACGCGGCACCACCGCGACCCCTGAGGTCGACCCGCTCAACCATGGTCATCAGCTGCCTGAGTGTCAGCCGCGGGAACCGCCCATGCACCTCTAGATGAGCTGCCAGATCCAGCCGGAACGTCCGGTCGAGCCCGGCTGTGAGGCGCGGTGTCCCAATCTGGACGACCTCCGCCGCCAAGTGTGCCTTCATCATCTAGCGGCCCGTCTGGCCTGCTCATCGGGTAACGCCGGATGCAGTGCCTGCACCTCGAAAGGGACTGCCCCATACTCTGGCGAAGGTTCCGTGGATGGCACGGTCGGCATCCCGCGCGCCGGAGTGCGGTACTGCGCCGCGGGCACCCCGTGCGCCGGGGTGTGCGCCACCGTCCCCGGCACAACAGGCATTCCCGCCGCCGGGGTGTGGTACTGCATCCCGGGCGCCGCGGGCACCCCGTGCGCCGGGGTGTGCGCCACCGTCCCCGGCACAACAGGCATTCCCGCCGCCGGGGTGTGGTACTGCATCCCGGGCGCCGCGGGCACCCCGTGCGCCGGGGTGTGCGCCACCGTCCCCGGCACAACAGGCATTCCCCCTGCTGGAGTCGCCGGCCAGTGCGATACTGCGGTTCCCGGCCATGGCATTGCCGACGCTGCGGCAGGCGCGCCGACCACGCCCGCCAACTGGCTAACCGCCAGCCCCACCGGCATTCCAGCCGAGATCCCTGCCATGGCTGCCGCACGCTGACTTTGCAGCAGGTACGCTTGCGCCGCGAAACTAGCTGCGGCCGACGTTGGCGGACCCGTGTCGGGCGGCCAAGCCTGACGGGTCTCCGGACGCGGGCGTACGGTCGCGACGCTCCGCAAGACGAGGGCGAGGCCGACTGCGATCATGCAGGCACCGTAACTCCAGCTGACGTACGGCTTTGGATGGCGGCCGGCCACCAGACCGTGCACTATCGATAGCGGCCACGCCAAATAGGCGGAACCATGAAGAGTCCGCCACACGAACGGGCTCGACTTCTCCGCAAAACTCCTTCGTGCTATCCCGGTCGCGGCGATCAATACGATCAAGTCAGAGGCGATGGTGCCGAGGCCCACGTAAAAGGTTTTGCCATGAGATAGGAAGGGCACGACGGAATCGATGGCATCTGACCTACCGACCACTATCTCCATTGCTATGTGAGTAACCAGGAACGCGACTGCGATGAACGCGACGGCCCGGTGCACCGCCTGCCCGACGATGCGATTCCCCGCGGACATGATGACGCGATCCGTCGCGACCAGGCCGACCACAACCGCGCCGGTGAGCGCCACGAGCGCGAAGACGCCCGAGTAGAAAATCAGGAATCGCTGCGCCGCGTCGGCGATCCTCTCACCGGTCTTGGTGTCGCCCGCCCCGATCCCGGCGGCGAAGACCAAGATAACAATTATTGAAACAATCAAACGCAAGGTGCTGACGTGCTTTTTTGGACGGACCTGCCGCCTGTCCCGCAATTGGCCGCTCCTTGCTGACATGCTGCCTCCCACGAAAGGGGGTGACATGACACCCGGTATTTGGCCACAGCGCCGGATAAAGGCGCCAGGATCCGCATGCCTTACTGCTAGCGCGAAGCTGGCAACACGACTGCATCCCCTGGCCGACAATGATGGTAGCGCCGCACATTCCAGTTCCGCAACGAAACAACAAAAAAGTGCCTGTAACGAGCCATTATCCCAGGTCAGGAGGTATGCGCGGACCGAACGGCCGCGCCGCGACGCGGCCTCGCTGCCGTCGTACCGTCACGCTCGGCAAACGCCGGTCAGGCCACGCAGGTCAGCACATGCCGGGTCAGCACATAGCTGTCAGGATTTGCCAATCGCAATCGGGGTCGGGCCCGGCGACGGGCCCGACCCCGGTGTCGCCATAGGCGCGGCAGTCGGTCCCGTGGTCGCAGTACCCGGCGGAGCGGCAGTGAAATTCTTCAGCAGTCCGCCGATCACCACCCTGACCGCCCCTCGCTGCGCCCAGACAAGGGGCGGCTCTGCTTGCTCGTGGAAGATCCAGCCGCCGAGCGTCAGGCCGTTGAGGTTGATCAAGCCTCCGGTGCCGATCACGGCGAAGGAGACGGCGCCAGGCAGCGGAGTGCTTGCCTTCTCGCCCCGGCCGTTGCCCGGCCCTGGAGGACCCGGCCCTGGAGGACCCGGCCCTGGACGACCCAGCCCTGGACCCAGCCCTGGCACGGTCCCGCCGCAGGCCAGCGACGTGCCGATCATACCCAGGTAGGTTCCGGCCGTGACGAGGCTACCGTCAGCGATCCGTGTCTCGGCTCTGAGCTGGTAATACTCCGTCGCGGATCCATTGGGATCGATCACCTCCAACAGCGCGTCACTGCCAGGTCCGCCGCAGAACCGGTAGAGCCGGCCCGGACCGGCCGCGCGGACCCGGCCGTCGCCTCCTGAGAAGGCGAACATCGATGCCGCCCGCATGTTGCCCGAACCGCTGAACGCCGCGACAAGCCGCCACGCTTGACCCGCCCGCCAGGGCAGCATCAGGCCCCCGGTGCCTGGCGGCACCGTACTGCCGGGCGGCACCGTGACATCAGGCACCGCGCTATCACCGGGCGCCGCCATGCGCCCTGGTGGCGAAGTGCCGCCGGTGCGACGTGCCGGCGTACTGGCCGTCGGCACACTGCTGACGGGTGGAACGGTGGCGTCAGCGGCGGGAGTCGCCTGCACCGCATTGAACCGTGCTAGCAGTTGTTTTTCCGCCGCCCCGAGTACCGCCGCGGAGGCGAGCCCGAGCATGCGCCCGAACCCGGCGGTTCCCGATAAAGCGATGTTCCAATGCCCGCCATTTTCATGCGCGAGGAACAGTGCGGTCCACGGCGGCGCAGCGCTGCCGCCGGGGACTGGAATCACCGTAGTCCCGAACGCCCAGGACCGATCGGGGCTGGTCCGCGTAAGCCGCACTACAGGCCTGCTTGTAACACCCGTCCCGTAGTCGCGACGCGCCGCCGCCCCTTGTTGCTCGGACATAAGGCCGCGGACGGCGCCGGTCAGCTCCCCGACCGGGGCGGCCGCCACGACACGTCGGGCCGGTGCGGGCCGCGGGACGTTGCGCGGGGCCGCGGGTGCGAAGCGCGTGGGTTGTGGTGCGCCGACCGGCCGGATACCGCGCATGACCGACACCCCGGCGGTGAGCGCCGCGACGAGGCAAATGACGACCGCGACCGCGCTCCCGCCCACGGAAATCCGGTCGGCGCAGGTAACGGCCCACCCGCGGCCGAGGGGAATCCGGGGGAGATGTCGCTGGCGGCTGCGCTGCACGATCCTCCCGAGCTGACAGCAGTGGTCCCCAAACTGTTATATCGCCCCAGCCATGCGAGGGCGTCGCAAAACGGTGAACTAGACACGACCCCACGGGGTTTGCCCGCTGCAGAGCCCGAGGCCAGATCGCCGTCTGCGCGCCAGCGCCCGCACCGTTACGACGCGAATGCCGTCACGGCAGGCCTCAGTCAGACGGCGCCGCGGCGGCGTGCGCGCACAGGCTCACGGCGTAGCAGGTACCTGGGTTGACCGTCTCGTGCAGATGGGCACGGCCGCGCACCCGCACCCGGTTCGGCCGCAGCGGCCGGTCCGCAGCCCCAGCCGCTGTGATGGTCCGCTCCGCGAGTTCACCGGCGACCACCGTCATCACCTCACACCCCGGGCCGTGGTCACGCGATGCGCCGCAGTAACCGGGCGGCGTGGTAACGAGCCACAGCTCGCACCCCGGTGCCGTATCCAGGCGCAGGTGGACCGGGCACCGCGAGTCGAAGCGGACCAGATGCCACCATCGGGCCGGGTCGGCGGCCACCGCCCGTACCAGGCCCGCCAGGCGGCCCGCCGTCACCCGGGCCGTCTTACCGCCCAGACTCCTGAACGGCGGTGCGGATGCGGGCATCCAGGCAAGCTGGGCGAGCTCAGGAGCAGCTGAGATATCGAGGTTCATCGCCGGTTCTTCCGGGTGGCGCCGGGCCGGGCGGCCCTAGGACGGTCGTCAGGGGGGAATGGCCGTCAACGACAACACGAAAGGCAGCGGCGGAGCGCAGCACGCGCGGCATGCACTGGGAACAGGGCGACCCGGGTGCGCACCTGAGTGTGCATCCCGCGACTAAGACCCTGCGCGCTCGCTGACATGACAATAAGGAGACCGCAAGTGACAGCCGGTTGTCAAGCCAGCCTGGGACCGGGTTTTCTGGCGGGGTCACGAAAGGTGTGCTGCGGCCGAACCCGTTTTGATACATGGGTGCGCGGAACGGTTCCTCAGCTTAGCGGGGAATTTCTTGATGGTAGATTTCAGCCGGAAAGAACCCGTTCCAGGGGCGTACGAAACCGGGGCGTCACTCGCACGGAGCCGATCCAACCGCGCAGCCGTTCGGCCTCTTCCTCTACCGCACCGACCGCGTCGGCGCCCGTGTCCTCGAGCAGCCGGAACACGATCTCACCGGACGGCCGCTGGGCCCAGCCTCCGACCACCCTGCCGTCCACCACACTGTCGGGCCGATGTTGCCGGAGCGGTCCGACAGCGCAGTGCCGTGCCCGCCGAGGAACCAGTGCCGGTCCCGCCAGCCCATCACGGTCGGGTCCAGTGCCGGGAGCAGCGCTACCCACGGTGCGGCGCCCGGCACCGCCTCCTCGTCCCCGGCGAGCACCAGCCCTGGCGCGGCGTCAAGGTCGACCTCGGTGACGGCGATCCGCGCCAGCGCGGCCTTCATCTGCCCGGCCGTCCACCCCGTCCACCAGCGGAGGTCATCGGCCGTGGCCGGACCCGACACGGCCAGCCAGCGGCGGAGCAGGTCCGCACGGGCGGTGGCGGCGGGCGGCCTGGCCAGCCCGCCCGGCCGCCATACGTCGATGGGCAGCCATCTGTACTGGGTGCACGTCCACGAGCCACGCGGGCGCCCGCGGACGATCCGGCCCTCCGCGGCGAGCAGGAACAGCACCCATGTCGAAATGCCCACCATCCCCCCGTAGCTCTTGCCCTCGGCCATCATGATCTGCTGGCGCAGCCGTGGCTCGTCCTCGGCAAGCTCCGCGGCCCAGTCGCGCCCGCCGCTCCGCTGCCCCGATCCACCGTACCGCCGCCATTGTGTGCAGGTTCTCATCCGGGGGCCATGTCGACAAAGCGGCTGTAGTGCCCCTGGAAAGCGACGGTCACGGTGGCGGTCGGCCCATTCCTGTGCTTGGCGACAATCAGGTCGGCTTCGCCAGCCCGGGGGGATTCCCGCTCGTACGCGTCCTCCCGGTGCAGCAGAATGACCACGTCACTATCCTGTTCAATACTATTGTGCAGATTGATTCCATTGGCAATAAAATTATGGGTTTTGAGTACCGTGGCGTCATAAACGGACTGTTCGCCGCGACTATCAATCGACACGATTTCATCCCAGTACACATCATTTGTCGCGAGCAGCTCGAACTCACCATCCTTCAGGATCTCAGCGATGCGGCTCAAGCGCGTCCGAGTAGGTCTGATGTTCGGATTAAGCTCTTTTCCAATCCTCGTCCGCACGCTTGCCTCAATATCCGAGAACCCGAGAGTGTGCTCATTCATTACCGCACGGACGCGCTCCCAGACTCCAGTCGGCACCGTGTCAGTCGGCACCGTGTCAGTCGGCACCGTGTCAGCCGCCACCGCGTCAAAGCCGCCCGCAGCGGTTGCCATGGACTCAGGGCGCCAGAGCGCCTTCCCGACACTCAGCCTTCGCTCCGCGTGCACTCCCACTTTGCAGAGAAACCGCCGCTGGTCTGCAACGCCGCACACATCCACGGTCCATTTAGGATGACTGGAAATGTCACCAGGCGGGCGCAGGCCGACTTTGATGTGGAACCGCAGCAATAGGGTCTGCAAATCACGAGCCAGCCGTTCACTTACCGTGCTGTAGCAAATCCGCACGGCTCCGGTCTTTCCAACCGTCACTGATCCGCCGACCGCCCAGAGGTGATGCAGGAACAAGGCGAGTTGCTGCCTGGGCAGGGAGAAGATGCTCGCCGGGACGAACTTTTCGTCGCTGCGACGCCCGGAAAGTCCGAGCGATTCCAGCCATGCCGCGATCGGGTCAGATCGACCGTTGGTCAACTGGTACGGCGGCGACAAAGAGATGCGCCAAGCGGCTTCTTCGTCGTCGCGGATCGCGGTGATCCCGAAGTGTTTCGCCGCCTCGGTCACCGCGGCAAGGCTGGATTCGTCCTTACTCGCATAACAGATCGGCTGCGACTTGACGAAGGATCCCGCTCCGAGCAAGTGGGCAAGCACGATGATCTCAGGTTCGGGCATGCCGCGTGCCATCAGCGGAGGTGGCACATCGCGGGGCACGGCGACGCGGACACCTGGAGCCAGCCCGCCGAGCGACCGCCAGCCCTGGTGGGTGAGGAACGGGTGGTTCGCCGTTGCGTGAACCTCACGGCCGGACGTCAGCCTGACCCGGAAGACTTCCTTCACTCCGCTCTGGAAAACATGAGTCATCGTGGCTGGCACCAAGCGCAACTGTGCATCAAGCGACCATACCGGGATGTCGCGTTCCCCGGACGCTATCAGCTCACCCAATGAAACCTCCGCGCCTGTGTCAGCACGCAGAATGCGAGTGTCCAACGTCAGGCAGCCCGACTCTCGCAGGTCTGAGAGCAGCGGGCGCTTGTCGTTTCGCTGCTCTGGGCCGCGGTTGAGCTGCGAGATGGCGATCACGGGGACGTCGAGTTCCTTGGCAAGCAACTTGAGCGCCCTCGACATCTCGGACACCTCCTGCTGCCTGCTCTCGACCCGCTTGGGCGAACTCATCAGCTGCATGTAGTCGACGATCACGATTCGCAGGTCGTGACGCTGCTTCAGGCGGCGGCACTTGGCCCTGATCTCCATCATGGACATGTTCGGCGAGTCGTCGATGAACAGCGGAGCCTCCGCCACCTCACCCATCCGCCTGGCCAGTCTGGCCCAGTCGTCATCGCTCATCTGCCCTGTACGCATCGTGTGCAGCGGCACCCGTGCTTCGGCCGCCAGAAGCCGCATGGTGATCTCGTTGCGACCCATCTCCAGGCTGAAGATCACCGTGGTCAGCGCGTTCCTGACCGCCGCTGCCCGAGCGATATCCAGGGCAAGGGTTGAATTGTGAGTCGGGATCATGGCCCGGCTAGCCAGGTACAGATGTTCAGGGTTGTCGACCTGGACGCAGCGGACAGGCACGCTCGGGACAGCCCGGACGGCGGTGATATAACGCCGGCCCGTGCGCGGCGTCGTCTTGGCCGGCCGCCGGTCCTTGTGGATAATCCGCTTCCTCTCCAGCCGGAATAGGTCATCTTCGGTCGTGAAGGTAATGATGTTGGCGGGCGACGACCCGGCGCAACTGCCGCGCACTTGGGTTTCTGACCGACCGCACCGATAGCCCAGGCTGGTAACCAGTTCGCGAAAGTCTTCCGCAAGCCGCCTGGAGGTAACGGAGAACTGGACCGATCCGGCCCGGTTCACGGTGCCGTCCATGTCCAGCATGCCAGCCAGCAGCGCACGGCGCTGCGCCTCTGAGCCGCGCAGATACGAGGCCGGTATGCCCTTATTCGAAAGCACACCGAGCTCGCGCAGTGCTCTCGTGAACGAGCCGCTGCGGTCGGGGAATTGGAGCGAGTATAGATACCGTTGACTTTGCGGCGTTACGCACATTCCTTCGGCTTCGACGTGCAGCGCGATCTCTGGATCAGCTGATGTGAAGCGCGGCCCCGCCGAATGCATGTCGCCAAGCCAGACACCCAGTACATACGGGGGGACTGCGACATCGGCCGTTGGCAGATCCAACGCGGTCGCGACCGGGACCGAGTGATTCAGCCGCTTGTCACCACCGTCGCAACGGACTGTGGCGGCGATCTGCCTTGTCGTCTTGACGGATGCGAACCCGCGCTGATAGCGGTATTTGTCGCAACCGGTAGCCGACGCCGCTGCGGACATGCGCGATGCGCGGGTGTCGGTAAGCCAGCCATGCTCGGCGTCGGCGACGATGACCGTGCCGTCGTTGAACTCCACTTCGAAGCAGGGCCGACCGGACATGACGCCGGTAACGGCAAGTACTCGGGTCGGTTTGCCGTCGGCTCCAAAGAGATGGTCACCAGCCTGGACATCGCCCATCGTGGTCCATCCAGCCGGAGTCGGCAACGGCGTGTCGAGTGCGAGCGCCTTGCCGACGGCGGGCCTGGCGGCGATCACGATCATCTGGCCAGGGTGCAGACCGTTGGTGAGCGAGTCGAGATCGCTGAACCCAGTCGGCACGCCGACCATACCGCCGCCGCGGGTGCCGATCGCCTCGATCTCATCCAGCGTGCCCGGCATGATCTCGGAAAGCGGGAGGTAGTCCTCGCTGACGCGCCGCTCGGTCACGCCGTACACCTCGGCCTGGGCGCGGTCGACAATCTCGTCCGCGTCGCCGTCCCCCGAGTAGCCGAGCTGCACGATCCGGGTCCCCACCTCTACCAGGCGCCGAAGGATCGCGCGCTCCCTGACGATCCGCGCGTAGTAGCCCGCATTGGCGGCGGTCGGCACCGATGCGATCAAGGTGTGCAGGTATGGCGCTCCCCCAGCGCGGCCGAGATCGCCTCGCTTGGTCAGCTCAGCGGCGGCAGTGACCGCATCGGCGGGCTCGCCGCGGGCGTAGAGGTCGAGGATCACCTCGTGAATGATCTGATGAGCGGGCCGGTAATGATCCTGAGGACGGATCACCTCGATCACGTCCGAGATCGCGTCCTTGGACAACAGCATGCCGCCGAGCACGCACTGCTCGGCGGCTACGTCATGCGGTGGTGTCCGTTCGAACTCCCCACCGCGGGAAGCGATCTCGGCAACGCTCACGGAACGCTCCACCGCCTCTCCCACCTCGGGCAAGCCTGGCCACCGGCCTCACTGGCGGTCGGCACGGATCAGGTCCGCTGTAGATCAAGCCATACATCTAGCGGACAGGTCTGACAGTTTCGCGGGCCGCATGACGGCAGGCCAAATACTGCTGTGCACAGGCCTGTGGATGACCTGTGCAGACACGCCGCCCGGGCTGTGCGCGGTCTGGGGACAAGACTGGGGAAACACTGGGAGGTCAAGTCTTCTGACCCGTTGTTACCAGCATGAACGCCGTCCACCGCCTGTGAGCGAGAAAAAGTCAGCCAACAATTTCGCCGTCCACAGCGGCGGTGAGTTATCCACAAGTAGCCCATGTTCCGAATGTCACCGGTCAGTGGTCCAAGCTGTCCGGCGGAGCCCCGAGGATCGCCGGGGTACAGGCTTCAAGGCGCGGGTCAGGGCTGACGGCGCGAGCAGGACTGACACCGCGCTACCGGGGACTGGTGAGGCGAGCGGGACTGACGGTGCTACCGGGACTGGTGACACGACCGGCAGACAGCGCGAGCGCTACGCTCAGGCGGGGCTCGTCCGGCTTGCCGCCCGCGCCTCACGCCCCGTAGGCCCGCATCTCACGCACCGCGGCTCACGTGCCGCGGCTCGCGCCTCCAGATCCGCACCGCAAGCTTGTGGCTCGCTCGCCGGGTGGGGAATTGTTGGCCCGACAGTCTGCGTTCCGTCGGTAGCCTCCGCGTGGCGCCGGTAGCATTCGAATATGTGTTCGGATGAACATACCCACCTAGCCGCCGATCAGGTCGCCAGGCTCACGCGCGCGATCGATGACCTCGCCGCGGCGACCCCGGGCTCGCTGACCGCAGCCGAGCTGACGGGGCTGGTCGCCAGTGTCTGGACGCTGGTCGGGGACCTGGATCCGGAGCTCGCTCGGCGCACCGCAAACTACGGTCATCCCGGATCAGCGGCCCCTCCCACCGCGGACAACCGATAGCAGCGTTGAAATTGCTTCCGGCAGGGGCGCCACAGGAAATCAATCAATGCTGCTCACCGCTGCCAGCGCGGGTGGCGCGGGTGGCGGGGTGCAGGCGGGCGGGGCCGAAAGGCGCCAGGTGTCAGGTTCCGGCTGTCAGGCTCGGGCGATCTCGATGTCGAGCGTCGCGCTGACCTCGGGGTGCAGCCGGACCGCAACCTGGTGTGCGCCCACGGTCTTGATCGGGCTGCGGACCTCGATGCGGCGCCGGTCAAGTTCCGGACCACCGGCCGCCTTCACGGCCGCCGCGATGTCGGTCGCCGAGACGGAGCCGAAAAGCCGCCCGGTCTCCCCTGCCTTGGTCTCGAGCCGCACCGTCAGCCGAGCGAGCTGCGCGGCGACCTGCTTGGCGTCGTCGACGCCGCGGATGTCACGTGCGGAGCGAGCCCGCTTGATCAGCTCGATCTGCTTTTCCGCGCCACGGGACCAGCGCATCGCCAAACCGCGCGGAACCAGGTAGTTGCGCCCGTAACCCCCCGCGACGTCAACGACGTCACCGGGCGCTCCCAGGCCGGTGACCTCCTGGGTAAGGATGAGCTTCATCGGTGTGCGACTCATCGCCAGATACCCCCTCAGCGCGCGGTACTCGTGTACGGGAGCAGCGCCATCTCACGCGCGTTCTTAATCGCTGAGGCGACGTCCCGCTGGTGCTGCGTACAGTTGCCGGTGACCCGGCGGGCGCGGATCTTACCACGGTCGGAGATGAACTTCCGCAGCAGCCCGACGTCTTTATAGTCGACGTAGGAGATCTTCTCCTGGCAGAAGAGGCACACCTTCTTCTTCGGCTTACGTACCGGTGCCTTGGCCATCGTGGTGCTCCCTCTCAAGAGCCCCGCCTGCGGCGGGGATGGTCGTTACCTGTTTCTTTCACTGGTTATTCGAGCTAGGACGGTTTCTCCCGCTAGCCCGCCGTCTCAGAAGGGCGGCTCGTCAGAGAAGCTGTCGCCGCCGTCCGAACCGGTCCCGCTCGTCGCCCATGGGTCTTCGGAGGCCCCGCCAGCGCCGCGGCCCGAGCCGCCAGGACCGCCGGAGGCGCCACCGAAGCCCCCAGTCGAGCGGGCGGTCTTCGTCACCTTGGCAGAGGCGTTTCGCAGCGAGGGCCCGACCTCATCGACCTCGACCTCGTATACGGTCCGCTTCTCGCCCTCGCGGGTCTCGTACGAACGCTGCCGCAACCGGCCCTGCAGGATTACCCGCATGCCTCGCTGCAAACTCTCGGCGACGTTCTCGGCCGCCTGCCGCCACACGTTGCAGGTGAGAAAAAGGCTGTCACCGTCCTTCCACTCACCGCTCGCCGAGTCGCGGAACCGCGGTGTGGACGCCACCCGGAATCGGGCCACTGCCTGGCCGTTCGGGGTGTAGCGGAGCTCCGGATCGTCGACGAGGTTGCCGGCAATAGTGATCTGGGTGTCGCCTGCTGCCATCGGGCGTGCTCCCGGTCGGTTCGGATGGTTTGCTGACGTTCTGATGACACCGGATCCGGGCCCGTCGTGCGGTCGCGCACCAGCGCTGCGGTTCCGGTGCCGCGGGTCAGTGCTGCTCGGGCCTTAGCACCTTCGTACGCAGCACGCCCTCATTGAGGTTGAGCTGGCGGTCAAGTTCCCGCACGGTGTCCGGGTTCGCGGTCAAGTCGATGACCGCATAGATCCCCTCGGACTTCTTGTCAATCTCGTATGCGAGGCGCCTGCGGCCCCATACGTCGACCCTCTGCACGGTTCCACCCCCGGTCGTCACGACCTTGAGGAACTGCTCGAGCGATGGCTGGACCGTGCGCTCCTCGAGCCCCGGCTCAAGAATGATCATCAATTCGTACTGGCGCATACTCGGCTGAAGCCTCCCTTGGACTGGCGGTCACGGTCTCTCCGTGACAGGAGGAATTCCGCGCCTTTGCCCGGGACGGCCGGACGCGGTCGAGTCAGCTTACCAAGGGAGCACCGGTGCCCGGGCCGGAACGGGCACCGCGGTGTCAGGCGCGCGAGATGGCTGGCGGGCGGGGCTTCTCGCGCAGGATACCCGGAGCCAATGCCCCGGAGCCGGTGCTCCGAACGCAAGCGCCGGGGCGAGGCGGCTTCGCCCACACCGCAGTTGCGCGGGAGATTCCAGCGGCGTGGACAAGGGAACATCTGTGGTGTATATCGGCAAAGAGGTACACCGGTGGAGGGGTTCCCGTGCCTGATGACACCCGTGTCGAGGAGACGCCGGCGGCGCCGCACCTCACGCTCAACACCGACGGCAGGCGCCACACGCTGCTGAACGTGCTGACCGTGTTCGTCTGCGTGGGTGGGATCGTCGCGTTCGCCCTCGGGCTGATCGTGCGGACACACCTGGCCGCCACTGTGCTCGGCCTGATCTGTTTCGGTCTCGGCCTTTATCTCCAGTTCGTCTCGGCGACGCGGGGCGAGCGGATGCTCATCGTGGTGGGGATCATCGGAGGTTTCGTCGGCGCGGGATTGGGCATAGCGCACGGCGGTTTCTCGCTCTCCCCTTGACCCGCCCATCGGAAGTTACCGCGTCCGGCCTCGCAGCTCGCTGGGCCAGCCCACTACCTGGAGGCGGCCCGCGCTCCTGCGGCGGCGCACTAGGCTCGAACCATGCTGCGCATCGGAGCTCACGTCGACCAGGCCGATCCGATCGCCGCGGCGACTGCCCGCGGTGCGGACGTCGTGCAGTTCTTCCTCGGCGACCCGCAGGGATATAAGGGGCCAGTGCTTCCCGGCGACCCGGGCGAACTGCGCCGAGCCGCCGAATCGGCCGGGTTGCATATCTACATCCACGCGCCGTACCTGATAAACGTCGCCACGACCAACAACCGGATCCGTATCCCGAGCCGCAAGCTGCTCACCCAGCACGCGGAGGCTGCCGCGTCGATCGGGGCGAAGGCCCTCATCGTACACGGCGGCCACGTGCTCGCGGCGGCTGATCCGGCGGAAGGCTTTGCCAACTGGCAGAAGGTCTTCGAGCGGACCCAATTCCCACTCCCACTGCTGATCGAGAATACGGCGGGCGGCGACAACGCGATGGCCCGGACCCTCGATGCGATCGCCCGGCTCTGGGATGCCATCAACGCAGCGGGTGCCACCGCGATGGCCGGGTTCTGCCTGGACACCTGTCACGCGCATGCGGGCGGTGAAGAACTGCAGGGCATCACGAACCGGGTCATGGCCATCACCGGGCGCATCGACCTCGTGCATTGCAACAACAGCAGGGACGAGTTCGGGTCAGGGCGCGACCGGCACGACAACCTCGAGCGCGGCACCATCGACCCGAAGCTCATCGTCGAGGTGGTGCGAGCCGCGGGAGCGCCCGTCGTCTGTGAGACGCCGGATGATGACGATGGCCAGGCGGCGGACATCCGCTGGCTGCGCGACCAGCTCGGCCGCGGCTGACCAGACCTGTACCTAGCGGCTGCGCGGAGCCGACCCGCCGGGCCGTCACGCAAGGCCTCGTGGTCACCGCGATCACCGCCTAAGCTCGCGCGTGCTCCGTCAGCGTGCCGGGGCGCGTCGCGGCGCAGCACGAACACGTCCGCGGCTCCGGCGAGAACACCGCCTGCCGGGTCGTCCTGTCCGCCAGCGCGCACTACATCGCCGCCCGGGCGCAGGATATCCGCGACGACAAGCGCGGCAAGCAGCGCCGTGGTGGCGAAACGGGCGAGCAGGGCGATGAAATACCAGCCCTGGCCGATCCCGTGGAAGCCGCTCACCTCGGTGGAAATTGCTGGAATGGTGAGCAGGTACCACCAGATGGCGAGGAAATAGCCGACCTCGGCGAGCTGCCAGAGCACGTACGCGCCGAGCCGGGGCCGTGCGAGCACCGCGAGCGGCACCAGCCAGACCACGTACTGCGGCGACCACACCTTGTTGGTGAGCAGGAACACCGCGAGCGCGAGGAAGAACAACTGTGGCAGCCGGGGGCGGCGCGGCGCGGCGAGCGCAAGCACCGCGATCGCCAGGCAGCCGATCGCGAAAGCGCCGACGCTGAGCACATCGAGGGTGGCCGTGTTCACGGTACCGAGCAGGGGCACGTGCCGGGTCTCGAAGAAGTACCAGATCGCTCCCCAGTCGGCGGGCCGCGCCCGGTTGAAGCTGTAGAAGGTACTCCAGCCTGCCGGGGCAGCAATGATCACCGGCACGTCGACCGCGAGCCACGCCAGCACGGCGGAGCCCGTCGTGACCCAGAACGCCCGCATGCGTCCCGCCCGCAGGCATAGCAGCAACAGGGGGCCGAAGAAGATCAGAGGGTAGAACTTGGTGGCGACGGCGAGTCCGAGCAGCACGCCCGCGAGCACGTTCCGCCGCGCCGCCCAGGCCGCCATGCCCGTCGCGACGAGCGCCATCGCGACAAGATCCCAGTTGATGAACGCGGAGAGGATCAGCGCCGGGCTCAACGCGACGAGCAGCGCGTCGAACCTGCGGGCCGGTCCAGCCGCGAAGGCGGTAGCGAGCACGCCAGCGACGGCGCACACAGCCAGGCCCGCCACAGTTACGTCAAAGAACCGCTGGCCCCTGGCGAACGGATCGGCGATCGAGTGGACCAGCCATGCGGCTGCCTGCATGACCGCGCCGATCAGGACCGGGTATTCGACCGGGTGGCCGGTGTAGGGCGCCTTCCCGCTAGCCAGTCCCTCGGTGAAATACAGCGGGTAGATATCGGTGTAGCAGGCAAGCTGGAACTGCTTACCCAGTACGTTCCAGGCCCCGGCCCAGCAGGGCAGCTTCTCGAGGAAGGCGAGCAGCATGCCGGCCAGCGCCGCGGCCGCGAGCATCGGTGCCGAGGCCGCAACGTCGCCTCGGCCGCCGGCCGCCCCGTGCTGGCCCCGGCTGCCCCGACCCGGCGAATCCCGCCGCGGTGCGGCCCCGGGCACCCCGTCGCCAGGCTCAGGTTCCCCGCCGGCGGCCGGCATCTTCTTCCCGCTCAATCATTGCGTCCGGTCCCGTGACCCAGTCCGGTACCCCTCCCGGGCACGCCCCTAACCGCTTCCGCGCCGCGGCGCGGTAACCGCTACGCCTCGGTCACTCGCGAAACCATTCCCAGCATGACCCTGGTCTGACCTTCTGGTTCGCGTCGGCGGCTGGCAGCGAGGCAGCATCACGCCGGGCGGGCACAGCGCCAGGTCCCGGTGCAGCCGGTGCCCGCAGAAGGGGTTGCTCGGGTCGCAGACCGGCGGCGTCGGCTGTGGCTTCGACTGGGGAGGTGGCGTGAGCAGCGGGCCAAGCATGTTCCATGCATCCCCGCCGAAGTCCGGCGCGGGGAAGTTCTCCTCGGGCAGTTGCGCGAACTCGTGCCCGGCGAACGTGCGCCAGATCATCGACGGCCAGTCGCCGCCGTACCCACCACCTGACAATCCGCCGAGCAGGTTGAGCGACTGGTGATTGATGTCGCCGTCCTGGGTATCGGAGAAGATCCCGACCGCGAGGGTGTACTGCGGGATCGCGCCGATGAAGAACGCCGACTGTGCCGCGTTCGTGGTGCCGGTCTTGCCGATGATCTCCCGGCCGTCGGCCATGGCCGCGTTCGTCGCGGTCCCGCCCGGCCGGACGTCGAAGGACAAGGAGTAGTCAACGTCAGAGGTCACGTCGGGGGTGAGCACCGCGCGGCGGATGACCTTCGCCGTCGTTACCATGCCGCCCTGGGTGATCCGCTGGATGACATGCGGCGTGATGTACTCGCCGTCGTTGGCGAGCGTATTAAACATGGTGGCCTGCTCCTCAACGGTGAGGGAGGCCTGGCCAAGCGCGATCCCAACCTGGTGCCTCATGTCCTGAAGCCCGGAACCGTTGGGGTAACTTGCGGTGTTCACGCCGAACTGCTGTGCCAGGTCGATGACCTTCTGCGTGCCCACGCGGTGAAGAAGATCGGTGTAGGCAGTGTTGAGCGAGGCTGCGGTCGCCACCCGCACGGTAACCGGACCGAGGCTGCCATCGCCCTGATCGTTCGAGACGTTGAAAGCGTCCTGGCCCACCTGGTCAAGGGGGCAAGGCGTGGCGGGCGTCGGCACCCTCACGGCATAGGTCATCGGCTGGCTGTCGCTTGGCACGCAGATCGGCGAATAGCCGTCGAGCACGCTGGCTTGGACGTTCATCCCTTGCTGGCGCGCGGTCGCGAGCACGTAAGGCTTGAACGACGATCCGACCTGCTCGCGGTTCTGCAGAGCCATGTCGAACTGACATTTGATCTTGGCGCAGTGCCGGGCGTTGTAGCCCGGACCACTGTACATGGCGACGATCGCGCCGGTGCTCGGCTGCTCAAGCACCGCACCAATGTGCGCGTACGGCGGCAGGGCCCTGCCGCCTTCCGCCATGAGCCGCTCGTTATCCTGCACCGAACCGTATAGGGCGTCCATCTTGGCCTTGTCGAACGTACTGACGATCCGCAGTCCGCCGTTATCAATCTGGCTCTGCTTGTAACGGTACGTGGAAAGCAACTCGTTCTGGATCGCCTGCATGATGTAGCCGTTGTAGCCATTCCACCCGTTACCGAGGTGCTGGATGCGGCTGAACTTGGGGAACTTCTGCGTCGCTGCCTGCTCCGGTGGCAGCGTACCCATCGTCACCATGCCGTTCAGCACGTAGTGCCAGCGCGCGATCAGGGCCTGTTGCCCGGCCGGTGTCGGGTAGAAACTAGGTGACTGGATGATCGCGGCGAGCGCCGCGGCCTGTGCCACAGACAGACGCGAGGCCGGCACGCCGAAGTACCGTTGCGAGGCCGCGCCGACACCATACGCGCCGTTGCCCAGGTAGATCGTGTTCAGGTACTGCGTGAGGATCCAGGGTTTGGACTTCTGCCTGGCGAGCTTCATCGAGACGAAGATCTCCCTGAGCTTCCTTGACAATGTCTGCTGGGTCCCGATGTCCCCGTAATAATTCCTGACGAACTGCTGCGTGATGGTGGAGCCGCCCTGGATCGATCCGCCCGTAAGGTCGTTGAAGGTCGCGCGGAGGGTGCCGGTCGGGGAAACTCCGCCCTCGGTGTAGAAGTGCCGGTCCTCGGCGGCGAGCACGGCGTTCCTTAGCACCGCCGGTATCTGGCTCGAGGTCAGCAGTTGGCGGTCGGTTGTGCCGAACGTGCCGACCGCGCTCTTGCCGTCGCTGAAGTACACGATCGAGTTCTGCTGTAGTGCCGCCTGTGACACAGCGGCGGGGATCGGAGTCGCGGCGTAGGCGCCCGCGATCCCGATGGCCAGGAGCGCGATGCCGAGCCCGAACACGATGCCCACGATCGCGGCGATCCTCTTCCATGTCCACGGACCCCGCAGGCACCGGAAGAAGCCGCCACCGCCGCCCTGGCCACGACGGGTGCCCGGCGGCGCGGACCTGCGTGTGATGCCTGGTCCGCCCGGCCGGACCGGTGCGGCCACGCGCATGGTCGCCGCGCCGCGAGGTCCGTGGGCGACGGAGCTGATTGGCCGGTAAATGTCGTAGGGATCGTCGGAGCCGCCGAAGTCATCCGGGCCGCCGGAGTCATCAGCGCCGGCAGGGCGAGCAGCTGCGTTGTTCCCGGCGCGGCCACCCTCCTCGCGGGCGCCCTGATTGCCGTCTCGCTCACGGGGCTCGCGAGCGTACGGGCGGCCGCGCCCCGGTGGCCGGCTGAAGTCTCTCGTACTCAAGCGTCCTCGCTGGGTAGCTGGCTCTGCGGTGACGGGCGGGCGAGCGAGCAGCGCCTACCGAAGTCACCGAGGCTACAAGGTACTTCAGACCTGCCGGGCCGCGCAGCTGCCCGCATGCCTGGGAATCTCAACCTGGGAATCTCAACCTGGGAATCTTCAATCTGCGGGCTTGGATCGCTGCATCGGCCTATCGGTACACGGGTTGTCAGGACACCGGCTGCGAGTACACCGGCGCGCCCCTATCAGCCCCCGGACCGGGCACGCCTGCCACGCCGTGGACGTGGCTCGCCCGTACCGAGAACGTAGGACGACGCCAGGTGGTTCCAGGCACAACTCTGGCAGACTTCGACGACGTACACCTTGAACTCGCCATATTCGAGCGCCATCTCCGCGAGTTCCGGTGCCTGCTTCACCCGGCCCGCGTACTGCCCAAGCTCGTCGCCGTAGACGTATGTCACGTGGGTGAGCTTGGTCCTGCGGCAGATAGGGCAGTCGGCGTTGGTGGGCTCGCCGTGGAATTTCGCCGCCCGCAGCAGGTAAGGATGGGCATCACAAACGTCAGCGACGGTCGTGTGCCCGGCCAACACGGACGCGAGCGTCGCCCGCCGGGCAAGCGCGTAGTCGATGACGGATCGCCGTGACCCCATGCCCGACAGGGTACGTCGGATCGGCAGCGCCGGCCGAGCCCCCAATATCGGGCTGGCACGGACGCCCTGTCACAGGTACCCGTACACCTCCAGCGGTGACTGCACAGACACGGCCGCGCCCTGCCTCACGTGGGCCGCCCAGCGCAATGATCCGCAACTGTGTTGACCCACCCGCAGATAGCGCAGGCGGTTAACACGCTCAGGGATCATGAGCGGCCAAAGGCGACGGCGCTGCCACCCTCACCCTCGCGACCCACGCGGCCAAGCCGGACCAGGCACTGCCGACTTGCACGATGTTGCGGCACGACATATCTTGACGATGTATCGGACTGATACATCGAAGTGAAACAGAGCGGCTGTCGCTATGAGCCGCTCGCTCAGCATCGGCAGAGGTGACGAAGACGTGAGCAGCAACCGGCCGGGCGTGCTCGAACTCGCCGTGCTCGGCCTGTTGCACGAGACGCCGATGCATGGCTACGAGCTGCGCAAGCGGCTCAATGCCCTGCTCGGAGCCTTTCGTGCGTTCTCGTACGGGTCGCTTTATCCATGTCTCAAGCAGCTACTCGCGCAAGGTATGATCGCCGACGAGCCGGATGAACCGCGCGACGGCACGGGCCGCAGCCGGGCCTGCCGCCGATCGAAGATCGTCTACGAGCTTACCGCAGACGGTAAGGAGCGGCTGCAGAAGCTCCTCGCGGAGGCCGGCCCTCCGGCCTGGGAAGACGACGGGTTCGGCGTGCGCTTCGCGTTCTTTGGCCAGACTCGCGCAGATGTGCGGCTGCGGATCCTCGAGGGCCGGCGGACCCGGCTTGAGGAACGCCTCGAGGGCGTTCGCGGGGCTCTGGCGAGAACCAGGGAACGGCTGGACAGCTACACGGTCGAACTGCACAGGCACGGGCTCGAGTCGGTCGAGCGCGAGGTCCGCTGGCTTAACGAGCTGATCGATTCCGAACGGCGATCGGACGTGGGTATCGGGTCACGCCCGGCAGGTGTTCAGGCCGAACGCGACACAGCGCCCCGAAACACAGGGCCGGAACCGCGCGAAGAACCGCCAGGCTCGGGCGGCGGCGCAGACTGGCACAGTCAATAGAAAAGGAGCAGTCCGGATGGGTTCGCTACGCGTGGCCATCGTGGGTGTGGGCAACTGCGCCAGTTCGCTCGCGCAAGGCGTCGAGTACTACAAGGACGCCGACGCGGGTAGCCGCGTACCTGGCTTGATGCATGTGCGGTTCGGCCCCTACCACGTAGGGGACGTGGAGTTCTCCGCCGCATTCGACGTGGACGCCAAGAAGGTCGGACACGACCTTTCCGAGGCGATCGTGGCGAGCGAGAACAACACCATCAAGATCTGTGATGTACCGCCGACCGGCGTGATCGTGCAGCGCGGCCCAACCCTGGATGGCCTCGGTGAATTCTACCGGGAGATCATCGCAGAATCCGACGACTTTCCGGTCGACGTGACGTCGGTCCTTAAGGAAACAAGGACCGACGTACTCGTGTCCTACCTCCCCGTGGGCTCGGAGCAAGCTGACCGCTTCTACGCGCAATGCGCGCTCGACGCCGGCGTGGCGTTCGTCAACGCGCTTCCCGTGTTCATCGCCTCCGACCCCGAGTGGGCACGCAAGTTCACCGAAGCGGGCGTGCCGATCGTCGGTGACGACATCAAATCCCAGGTTGGCGCCACGATCACGCACCGGGTCCTGGCGAAGCTGTTCGAGGATCGCGGGGTTGAGCTACTGCGCACCTACCAGCTCAACTTCGGCGGCAACATGGACTTCATGAACATGCTGGAACGGAGCAGGCTCCAGTCCAAGAAGATCTCCAAGACCCAGGCCGTGACCTCCCAGATCCCGCACGAGATGGAGCGGGCAGCGGTGCACATCGGCCCCTCCGACCACGTGCCCTGGCTGAACGACCGCAAGATGGCGTACGTCCGACTGGAGGGCAAGGCGTTCGGTGACGTGCCACTGAACCTGGAGTACAAGCTCGAGGTCTGGGACTCACCGAATTCGGCCGGTGTCATCATAGATGCGGTACGCGCCGCGAAGATCGCCAAGGATCGCGGCATCGGCGGTCCGATCCTCTCCGCCGCGTCGTACTTCATGAAGTCGCCGCCCGAGCAGTACGGCGACGACGTCGCACGTCATCTGGTGGAGAGGTTCATCCGCGGCGAGGTGGATCGCTAAAGATGCCGAACGACTAGCGCGGGCGGGACGACTTCGCGTGGTGGCACTATTCCGGAGCGCCGTACGCTGAGCGAGTGGCCTACGTCGCGGACCTGCGGGCGATTCTCGCCGAGCGTGGTTTCCGTCGGCTATTCGCCACCCGGCTGATCTCGCAGACCGGTGACGGCGTGTTCAACGCGGGTTTCGCTGCTTACGCGTTCTTCTCGGCGCAGAGTTTCCCGAACCCGGCCGCCGCGGCGGAGGCATTCGCGGTCCTCTACCTGCCGTACTCACTGATCGGCCCGTTCGCCGGGGTCTTCATCGATCGCTGGTCCCGCCGCCAGATCCTGGTGTGGTCCGCGTTGATCCGGGCGGTGCTCGTCATTCTCGCCGCATTCCTCGTTGCCTCTGGCAACCTCGGGCTCCCGCTCTACGTCGCCGTCCTCGCCGTCCTCGGCGTCAACAGGTTCTTTCTCTCCGCGCTGTCCGCCGGCCTGCCGCACGTCGTCGCGCAGGACAAGCTTGTGATGGCGAACTCGGTCGCGCCCACCACCGGCACGATCGTCGGCTTCATCGGCGGCATCGCCGGCCTCGGGGTCCATCTGGCGACCGGGGGCGGCCACGTCGGCTCTGCCGCGACCCTGCTTGTGGGCGGTGCCTGTTATCTGCTCGCCGGGCTAGCCGCCACGACCATGCGGCGCGACCTGCTCGGCCCGCAACGTGATCCGTATGGGCAAAGCGCTCGCGGGATACCCCAAGAGCTTGCGTCAGTCGCTGCGGGCCTGGCCGCCGGCGCGCGCCATCTCTGGGAGCGCCGTCCTGCGGCCTTTGCGCTCGGCGCGATAGCCAGTTTCCGCTTCCTGTACGGGATCTTGTTCGTAATGACGATCCTGCTGTACCGGAACTATTTCTACCCAGCAGGCAATGGCAACGCCGCGCTCGGTCATCTCACCCTCGTGGTGATCACGTCGGCTCTCGGCTACCTTGCGGCAGCTCTGGTGACGCCATCGGTGACCAGCCGACTCGCAAAGACAACCTGGATCACCAGCTTGCTCGCCGCCGGCGGGCTCGTTGAGGGACTGCTCGGCGCGACGTTCCGCCAGATCCCCTTCCTCATCGCCGGGTTCGCGCTTGGGGTGGTCGCCCAGGGGGTGAAGATCTGCGTGGACACAACGGTCCAGGAATACGTGGACGATGCTTTCCTGGGCCGTGTTTTCTCGCTCTACGACATGTTGTTCAACGCCGCCCTCGTGCTCGGCGCGGTGGTCAGTGCGCCCTTCATGCCCGTGGACGGCAAGTCCTACCCGCTCATAGCGCTGGTGGCGATCGGTTTCCTGCTCGCGGCGGCCACGTATGCGGTGCTCACCCGTGGCCAGGCCCGTTCGGCACCGCGGCCGCATCAGCCCAGGCCCGTCCGCGGCTGACTACGGCGGCCAGTTATCCCCAGAATCCCGTTACCCCCTCCCATGTGTCTTGACAGCCTGCCAAGATCAGCAGTACGGGAACTCACCCAAGGGCGGGTCGCGCCCGAAGATGCCTCAGATTTGGGGGTCTGGGGGGGCGCTCGGCGGTGCGATGCCCTGCTCGCGGGCCCAGTCGAGCAGTTCCGCCTCAGCTCGCGCGGGACCGAGTGGACCGTGCTGCATGCGCAGGTCGAGCAGGAACCCGTATGCCTCTCCGACGAGCGGTCCCGATGGCACGCCCAGAATCCGCATGATCTGGTTGCCGTCGAGGTCCGGCCGGATCCTGGCGATCTCCTCCTGGTTGGCCAGCTGTGCGATGCGCTGCTCAAGCGCGTCGTAAGCGCTCGCAAGCTTTGCCGCCCGGGCCTTGTTCCGCGTAGTGCAGTCCGCACGGGTAAGCACGTGCAATCGGGTAAGCAATGGACCCGCGTCCCTCACGTATCTGCGAACGGCCGAATCCGTCCACCCGCCGGTGCCATACCCGTGGAAGCGCAGGTGCAGCTCGACCAGACGGGCCACGTTCTCCACAACGGCCCTGGGAAAACGCAGCGCACGCAGCCGTGACCTGGCCATCGCGGCACCCACGACCTCATGGTGGTGGAAAGCCACCCGTCCACCTGGCAGCAGCGTGCGGGTCCTTGGCTTGCCGATGTCGTGCATCAGCGCGGCGAGCCGCACCACCAGATCCCCGGACAGGCCGTACTGCTCTTCGAGCCCTGTCGCCTGGGTAAGCACGGTTAGCGAGTGCTCGTAGACATCCTTGTGGCGGTGGTGCTCGTCGGTTTCCAGCTTGAGCTTCGGCACTTCGGGCAGTATGTGCGCTGCCAGCCCGGTTTCCACGAGTAGCTCGATCCCGGCCCGCGGATCAGGTGCGACCACTAGCTTGTCCAGTTCGGCCCGGATGCGCTCGGCGGCCACGATGTCGATCCGGTCGGCCATCGCCGTCATCGCTTCGCGGACCTCAGGCGCGACGGAGAATCCCAGCTGTGCCACGAACCTAGCCGCGCGCAGCATCCTCAGCGAATCGTCAAAGAATGAGTTCGCCGGGCTCCCGGGCGTGCGCAAAACGCCCTCCTTCAGGTCACGAAGGCCGCCAAACGGGTCCACGAACTGACGGCCAGGAAGCCGCGCCGCCATCGCATTGATCGTGAAATCCCGTCGGCCCAGGTCCTGGTCGAGCGAGGTACCGTACCGCACGGCAGGCTTGCGGGACTTCGGGCCGTAACGCTCGCTGCGGTAGGTCGTGACCTCGAGCTTGTACCCTGCCTTCCGCAGTCCCACGGTGCCGAACTCCAGCCCGATCGGCCACACCCCGTCGGCCCAGCCATCGGTAATCTCCATGACCCGCTCGGGCGGGGCATCGGTGGTCAGGTCCAGATCTTCGGACCGCCTGGCCAGGAACACGTCCCGCACGGAGCCTCCGACAAGCGCTAGCTCGTGCCCGTGCGCCGCGAACAGGCGGCCAAGGTCATCAGCGACAGGTGCGACCTTGCGTAGCAGCGCGGCGACGGCTCGGCGCTGCTGATCGGTCAAGGGCATGGCATTCGGCACGGGAGTTGAGCGTAGGTGTTCTGGGCAAGCTTGGTGTCTGGTAACCCGCAGAATTTTTCTCCGTCCCACCGCTCCGCTGCGGGCGACTTGCAGGGGTTAGGGTTAACCTGTTGAAGCGGATAAGGTTCGCGGGCCGTAACAGGGCGCGGGCCGGAGAACTGGTATCTAACGGATGATAGATACGCTGGCCCTGCACCGTCTGCTTGTCGAGTCCGGAACACGGCACGAGATCGTACTTCTGCCCCGCGCGATCTCCTCGGCAGACGAGCTGCCTCAGGTGTTGAGGCTACCCTCCAGCCGGTGCCTCGCGGTGCGGATGTACGACGCCGGCGGCATGCTCACCGCGGTCATCGTGCACGCGGGCAGCCTTCCGTCAGCCGACGCGCTGCGCGCGGTGACGGGTACCCGGCGCATCCTTCCGGTGCCTGACGACCGGGTAAACGCGGCCACGGGTTACGCGGCCGAGCTTGTCGCGCCGCTAGCGCTGCCCGACAGCGTCGAGGTCTACGCGGATGAGGAAGTGGTGTGCGGCATCGACCGCGACGTAGTCGTCTATACCGCGACCGGTGAGTCTGGCACCGCCCTCGGTGTCCGACTCCTCGACCTGTTCGCGCTGCGGGATGCCAAGCCAGCGGCGCTGACCCGCCTGCCTACCCTGACGGGCGCCTGCCCGCCGGGCTGACAACCCCGGGCCCGGCGGGTTGACAGGGCCTTGACCCGACGTAGCTTCGGCGAGTGAGGGCTCGGCCAACAGGCCATACCATCTAGGCGTGGTCCGTGATCGCGTCACCCACCGCCTGCAGATGCTGCGGAGCGTGGCCGAGACTTCCGCCGGCGGGGTCGTCGTTGACTTGGCCGCGGACCCGCCGCGCGCTGCCCTCATCGGCCGCCTCGACGGCGCGGGCACCCTCCTATGGTCACTCCCCAAGGGACATGTGGAACCCGGCGAGACGATCGAGGCCGCCGCGGTCCGCGAGGTAGCCGAGGAGACGGGGATCACCGGCGGCCTACTGGCTGATCTCGGCACCTTTGACTACTGGTTCATCGCGGGCAGGCGCCGCATGCATAAAACCGTGCACCATTTTCTGCTGATCGCCGAGGGCGGCAAGCTCTCGACGGCGGATCCGGAGGTGAACGAGGTGGCGTGGGTACCCGCAGACGGGGTAGCCAACGCACTCGCCTACGCGGACGAGCGCACGGTCGCGGCCAAGGTCCCTCCCCTGCTCGCGGAGCGGGCGTGAACACGCGGCCGGTCAGCAAGACCGGCCGCATCGTGGCGGCGGCGCTGGTCGCATCAGCGGTATTCGCCCTGCCTGTGCTGGCCGGATTGGCGTCACGTGGGCTGGCCGCGTCGCAGGCACCGGCGGGCGGCCTCGCCCCGGCCCAGGACACGGGCCAATCCCCAGGGATCATCATCGATTCGATAAGCCCTTCCGGTTTCGCCCGCCCGGGCGCGACCGTGAAGGTGTCAGGACAATTCCGCAGCGGCACCAGCACACTGCCTCAGGGTCTGGACGTGCAGCTGCGGTCGTCCGGTTCGCCGCTCACCGCACGCTCACAGCTCGACGGGTTCGCCGCTGGGTCGTACCACCCGGACAGCGTTCCCATCGCCACGGTGGCGCTGCCCGCAAGCGCCAGCCCTGGGCAGACTGTGATCTGGCACGCATCATTCAACGTGGACCAGGTCGGCATGCATGCCGCCTTCGTCAACGTCTATCCCCTCACCGCCGGCGTCTATGATCCCGCCGGAACGCAGATTGCCGTTGAGCGCACCTTCCTGCCGTTCTGGTCCGGCACGGACCGCGTCGGCCAGCCGGTACGGGTCGCCTGGGTCTGGCCGCTGATCGACAAGCCGCACCGCGGCATGTGCCCGGCCATGATCGACAACGGTCTGGCCGCAAGCCTGGACAAAGGCCGGCTCGCCGACCTGCTCAACGTCGGCCGCGACTACGCCAGCAGCGCCAAGCTGACTTGGGCGGTCGACCCGGCATTGCTCGACGACGCAAACGCGATGACACACAGCTATCAGGTGCTCGACGACCCGGAGCGTCCACACGCGGGGAGCGAGCCCGCCAGTGGTGCCGCGCGTAGCTGGCTCGCTACCCTGCGCGCGGTGACGGCAGGCCAGTCGGTGTTCGCCACGCCGTACGCTGACCCGGATGTAGCCGCGCTGACCCATCAGGGTCTTGATACCGATCTCGCCGCGGCATTCAGCGATGGTTCGGCTGTCGCGGCTGAGTTCCTCGGCCGCCCGGAGCGGACGATCGCTTGGCCCCCGGATGGGATTGCCGACGCGGGTGTGGTCGACAATCTGCTGGTGCAGGGTGGTTCGGCGCACAGCGGCTCGGTCCATGGTGGCATCCAGACTGTAGTGCTCGACAGCGGCATGATGCCGCCGACGAATCCGTCGTTGTACTACACGCCGGATGCGGTCGCCGAGCTCAACACCGGTGTCGGCAAGACCGTACGCGTGCTGCTCGCCGATCACGAACTCACCACCGTGCTGGCGGCCGGCTCACCCGCCGCCAGCCAACCCACCGCCGGCTCACCCGCCGCCAGCCAACCCGCCGCGGACTCGGTCACCGCCATCTCGCAACGTTTCCTCGCCGAGACCGCCATGATCGCCGCCGAGGCGCCAAATCTGCGGCGATCAGTCGTCGTGGCACCGCCGCGGCGCTGGAATCCCGGCACCCCGCTCGCGACGAGGCTGCTCAGCGACACCGTTTCCGCACCCTGGATAAGCGCGGCGTACCTGAGCAGCCTGAAACCGATCACGACCCCACAGGGCATTCCCGCGCCGGACAGAGCCCTGCTGCCGCAGAACCAGTCGGGCCCCGGGCTGACACCGCGATACCTCGATGGGATGCGTGACCTCGGCGAGGCGACCCACCTGTTCGAGAGCATACTGAGCCAGCCGGGCGCGGCCTACCGGCTGGGCATCGCCCGGCTTGAGTCCTCGGCCTGGGGTGGCAGCGGCCAGGCACAGGGAAATGACCTGCTCCGCCAGGCCGACGCCTATATCGGCAGCCAGCAGCGCATGGTGAAGATCATCCCGTCGAGCGAGGTCACGCTCGGCGGGTCCCGTGGCACAGTGCCTGTGTCGATCGAGAACAAGCTGCAGCAGGTCGTCCAGGTCCGGCTCCGGGCGGCAGTGCTGGCCAGCCGCGAGGTACCGGCCTCCGCACGCCTCACCCTGAGCACTCCGCCCGCTCAGGTCATTACCATTGGCCCCCGCTTGAAGCAGACCATCCGGCTGCAGGTCCGCGCGCATTCGGTGGGCGTATCCGAGATCCGGCTTAGCCTGCTCAACCCGGCGGGCGCGCCGCTCCCGGACAGCGACCGGACGCTAAAGATCCGCGCAACCGCATTTGGCACCCTGGCCTTGGTAATCGTCGCTGTCGCGCTTGGCGTTCTTGTCATCACGTTCGCAGCGAGAGTGCTGCGCAGGGGAATGCGGGAGGGCAGACCCGGTAGCGTCGGGGCGGAAGACGACCGAACGGACGGCAATGGATCCGCGGATGCACGGGATGAACTCGCCGATGCGCGGGGCACGGCCCGGCCAGACGGCAGGCGGTAAGTTCACGGATGACCCTCTCCCGCGCAGGCGGCCGCCGACTGGTCCGGCGAACGAGCCTGTGGCCGGCCCAGTGAGCGACCCTGTGGCCAGCCCAGTGATCGACCCGGTCGACGGTCCGGCCGACGGCCCAGCGGATCATCCGTCAGAAGGTGTGGCCAGCCCGCCGGGCGGGACCGAGGGCCTGGTTCGCGCCAGCGGCGTGATGGCGGCGGGCACCCTCGTCTCCCGCGTAACCGGGTTCATGCGCACCGCAGCGATCGCATACGCCCTTGGCACGCTCGCGCTCGCCGACGCTTACAACAACGCGAACACATTCCCGAACGCCGTCTTCGACCTGCTCCTCGGTGGCATCCTCACCAGCGTGTTCGTGCCGCTGCTCGTTAGCGCGGCGAAACGGGACGCAGACGGCGGCCGCGCGTATGACCAGCGGATGTTCACTTTGGTGACAATCGCGCTCGCGATCATCACGTTCGTCGCGACCCTGGCCGCGCCCGTACTCGTCACGATTTACGCACACTCTGTACACGGCCCGGAACGCGCCCTCATGGTGACGTTCGCGAGGTTCTTCATACCGCAGATCTTCTTTTACGGGATCTGCGCACTTGCCGGTGCGATCCTCAACGCCCGGGGCCGCTTCGCCGCGCCGATGTGGACACCGGTCGTGAACAACATCGTGGTGATTTTCGTCATCACGCTCTATATGATCACAGCTGGAACCGGCGTCACCGTATCGACCATCACCCCGGGCGAGGTGCGACTGCTCGGCATCGGTACCACGCTTGGCATCATCGCCCAGGCCGCAGCCATGATCCCAGCGCTACGGCGGGTGGGATTCCGCTGGCGGCCGCAGCTTGGCCTGAGCCGCGACGAGATAGCCGATATCTGGCGGATGGCCGGCTGGATGTTCGGCTACGTCGTCACCACGCAGATCGCGCTGCTTGTCACCCAGAACCTCGCCAATGACGCGGCGGTGCGAGCGGACGCGGCGAACATCGGTTATGGGGCCGGCTTCAGCGCCTATCAGTACGGGTGGCTGCTCTTCCAGCTTCCTTATGCGATCGTGGGCATCTCGGTGATCACCGCGCTGCTGCCGCGCATGAGCGCGCACGCGGCAGACGCCAGGTTTTTGCTTGTCAGGCAGGACTTCTCCGCCGGTGTGCGGCTGGCATCCGTAATTACGGTGCCGGCCGCTGTCGTGCTCGCCGTACTCGCGCCCTCGCTGGCTGTCCTGCTGCTCGGGCACGGTAGCACATCGGTTCAGGACGCCATTTTCGTCGGCGAGGTGTTCGCTGTCTTCTCCCTCGGTCTGGTGCCATACATGTTGTTCCAGCTATTGCTGCGGGTTTTCTACGCGATGCACGACAGCCGGACCACGGCCTTCATCGGCCTCGCGGTTATGGCCGTGAACATCGCGGTGAACGTGGCGGCCGCGGCGCTCCTGCCCGTCGGCCAGATCACGGCCGGCCTGGCCGCGGGCTTCGGTGTCGCGAACATGGCGGGCACGGCGATCGCCTGGACGATCCTCAGGACACGCACGGGCGGGCTCGACGGCAAGCGAATCGCCTGGACCCTGGTCAGAACGCTGCTCGCCTCGCTGCCCGCAGTGGTCTTCGCGATAGCGATGACCATGGCCGTTGGCGTGGTATTTCACCCGGGTCCCGTGAACGGGTTGCTTACTGCTCTACTCGGCGGTGGTGGCGCGTTGCTGATGTACCTGCTCTTCGCGCGGGCACTTGGGGTACGCGAACTAGCCGATCTGGCCGGCACGATCACGGCACGCTTCCGTGGTGGCCGCCACCGGCCGGGATGAGAGGCGACCGGGATGAGAGGATAGGCCTCCTCGCGTATAACGGTTTGCCCGAGCGGCCAGTCGGCAGCCCCGGCAAGCGGGCCGCGCGTCTTAGCATGGTTCCAGCACGATACTGGTCTCCGACGTCCCCGGCGACCGTCTCAAGGGGGCAGGGAAGGAGGGTCGAGGGCCTAGGCCGCTCTTGACGGCATCTGCATGAGCACGTTCATATCCGAGCCGGGAACCCGCCTCAGCCGGCCGTTACAGGCTAGAGGACAGAGTCAGTGACACGGCTGGCTCGACGCTGTGGAAAGCCATCGACGAGACGCTTGCGCGACCGGTGGCCGTGCTGACGTTCGCGCCGGGCTTCCCGCGGGTTCAGCACGTGGTGACCGCCGCGCGCGCCGCGAGCAGGATGACCGACTCACGCCTCGCGCAGGTCTTCGACGTCGAGGATGTCGGCGACCGAGCATACGTGGTGCTCGAGTGGGTGAGCGGAGACTCGCTCGATGATCTGCTCGCCTCGGGACCGCTGGAGCCCGCCCGCGCGGCCGCGCTTATCGTCGAGGCGGCGCAGGCGCTCGCCGCGGCGAACGCGGCCGGCCTCGCCCACCTCTGCCTCACGCCCCGTTCGCTGCGATGGACTCCCGGCGGCGGCATTAAGATCACCGGGCTGGGTGTCGAAGCCGCCATGTACGGCGCGCACGCAGACAATCCCTCAGTCGCCGACACGCAAGGGCTTGGCCGTCTGCTCTATGCCGCGCTCACCGCATACTGGCCCGGCGAGGACGCCGTCCATCTTCCGCCAGCGCCCCATGTGGATGGCGAGCCTTGCACGCCGCGCCAGGTCTGCGCGGGAGTGCCCGCCGGCATCGACGCGATCACTTCCCTGGCGCTCTCCGGCCGTCCAGGGCGCGGCCGGCCGCCGATCACCAGCCCTGCGGGACTCGCCGAGGCACTGTCCCGGGTCGCGCCGGGCGGGCCGCTGACGCCACCACCGCTCCCGCCCGCACGGCGCCCAGGTGTGGGCCGCGGGCCCACGGGAGGTTCGACGGCATCTTCGATGCCACCTCAGTCGCCGGTCAGCACCCAGGCGATACAGACCGGCGGCGGGTCGAGGACCATGCCACAACGGCGCGACCGTCCCGTCATCGGAAGAGCGCTTGCAGGCGTCGTCGTTGTGCTCGTAGCAGCGGCAATCGGGGTCGGCGCCTGGACGTTGAGTCGTGATCATGGTGGCTCTGCCCGGCCCGGCACTACGGGGCCAGGGCAGAGCACCTCGGCCGGGGCGGTGCTAACCCCGCAGAGCGCGCACGGTTTCGACGTATTCGACACCACCGGTACAGATCAGGACGAGAACGACGGCGAGGCACCGCTTGCCATCGACGGCAATCCACGGACCGCGTGGCACACGCTGTTCTACCTGAACAACCCGGTGTTCGGCGGGCTGAAGAAGGGCACAGGCCTGATCCTCGACATGGGCAAGCCGGTCAAGCTCAGCAACGTCGAGGTCCTGTTCGGCCCTACTGCTGGGGCCGACGTGCAGATTGAGCTCGGCAACAACAACGCCCTCTCCCCGGCAGCGCTGTCCAGCTTCACCACCGTCGCACGGGCGGACAACATCGCGGGCGGCGACCACACCTTCCACGCGAGTGACTCGGCAACCGGCCGGTATGTGCTGATCTGGTTCGCCAAGCTGCCGCCCGAGCCGAACAACCCGCGTCAGTTCGAGGCCGAGATCTTTAACATCACCGTCCGAGGCTCGGGCTGACGGGATCGGCATGACCCGCGAGTACGAGGCGCAGCCCTCGGATGCCGAACTGCTGCGGCGGCATGTCGCGGGGGATCACGAAGCGTTCGGCATGTTGTTCTCGCGGCACAGGGACCGCCTGTGGGCGGTGGCGCTTCGCACACTCGGCGACACGGAGGAAGCCGCAGAGGCCCTCCAGGAGGCGATGATCTCCGCTTTCCGCCGCGCCGGATCCTTCCGTGGCGACTCGGCGGTGACCACCTGGCTGTACCGCATCGTGGTGAACGCATGCCTGGACCGGGTCCGCCATCGCGCGGCCAGGCCCACGGTACCCGCTGGGGATGAGCAAAGCCTGGACGCGCTCACCCGCGGCGGGGTCACGGTCGGCGACCCTCTCTACGACCGTGACACGGTACTCGACGTCGACGCGGCACTACGGATGCTGCCCTACGAGCAGCGTGCCGCGCTTGTTCTCGTAGACATGCTGGGTTATCCGGTGCAGGTCGCGGCCGACCTGCTCGAAACCTCCGTTGGCACGATCAAGAGCCGCTGCGCGCGCGGCCGGGCCCGGCTGGTTCCATACCTGAGTCATCTACGGAACCACCCCGGTCCTGGCGACGTCTCACCTTCACAGGGAGATCGCGGCAGCCATGCCGGCCACGAACTTGACCGGCGCCTGGAAGACCCCATCGGCCGACCTTTGGAGGGAGGTGGCGAAAGAGTATGAACGATCATGCCGATCTGGAGCTCATCGCCGCCTTCCGCGAAGGATTGCTGGACCGGGCGGCCAGCGAATGGGTCGGGCGCCACCTCTCCGGCTGCGCCTCGTGCGCACAGCACCGGTCGGCGCTCGACGAGGTGACACTGCGGCTGGCGGAGGCACCCGAGCTTCCGCTGCCACCGGTGCTGGCGCGCCGGCTTGATGCCGTGCTAGCCGCCGAGGTCGCTGCCGCAGGGGCCGCCGCCGCGGAAAACGCCGCAGAAGACTCAGCCACGGGGACCGCAGCCGTAGAGACCTCGGCCGCCTCCCGCGAGCGGCACCCACTACAAGCCGGGCAGGTGCACCTTGCGCCACCTGAGCGGGCCGGGTCTGGGTCGGCTCGTCGTGACCGGGCCGCGCGTGACCGGGCCGCGCGTGACCGGGCCGCGCGTGACCGGGCCGCGCGTGACCGGGCCGGGCGTGGGCCGGCTCGGCGTGAGCGGGCCGGGCGTGGCGTGATGGCGATCGCAATGCGGCCGCTGGCAGCCGCGGCATCGATCTGCCTGCTTGCAGGCGGTGGTTACCTGCTCGCTCACACCTTCACGCAGCACTCGCCCGTCGCGCCTGCATCAGCCCGAAGCGGGGGGAAGCAGCAGGGTAGGTCCGGTGCCGCACTGTCACCGCGCATGCCAATGCATGGCCAGTGGGTTCCCGCTGCCGAGGCAGTCATTGTCGTGCGTAGTGGCACCACCTATCAGCGCGTGAAATTGGGCGCGCAGGCCGCGGCAGTGGCCAAGCGTTATGCCGCCAAGATCCCGTCACCTGCCAAGGTGGGCAATATCCCCGTGCAACCGTTCAGGATCAGTCCTTCGCTGTCAGGCTGCCTGCTGCGGGTCACCGGCGGCATCCAGCCGCTTGTCGTGGACATGGCCGCCTATCAGGGTCACCAGGCGATGGTGATCATCGCTCCGGGGAGCAGCCGTGCGCGCGGCCACGTGTGGGTCGTCGACCCCGTATGCTCGGCATCCAGCAGTGACGTAATCGCGACATCCGGCCTCTGACGTCGCGGACCTGGAGCCATCGTTCTCGCTCCGGGAATCAACCGGCCCTAGGATCGGTTGAGCCGGGTGCTGTGAGCGTCTCCCCGGTGCGGCAAGGAAGGGGCAGGTGCGGGCGTGAGTGACGTGCGCAACGTGATCATCGTTGGCTCCGGGCCGGCGGGTTACACGGCGGCCTTGTACGCGGCGCGTGGGAATCTGAAGCCGCTGGTGTTCGAGGGCTCGGTGACCGCAGGTGGCGCGCTGATGACCACCACCGAGGTGGAGAACTACCCTGGCTTCCCCGACGGGGTACTTGGCCCCGACCTGATGGATGCCATGCGCAAGCAGGCCGAAAGGTTCGGCGCCGAACTCGTCGCCGACGATGTGACCGAAGTTGACCTGGGCGCCGATCCCAAGGTGGTCATCGCCTCAGGTGAGGCTTACCTGACCAAGACAGTGATCATCGCAACCGGTTCGGGGTACCGTGAGCTCGGCGTCCCGGGCGAGAAGGAGTTGGCCGGCCACGGAGTGTCCTGGTGTGCCACATGTGATGGATTCTTCTTCCGCGGAAAGAACATCGCGGTGGTCGGCGGCGGGGACTCGGCGCTCGAGGAGGCCATGTTCCTCACCCGGTTCGCCGACAGCGTCATCGTCATCCACCGGCGTGACGCACTGCGTGCTTCGAAGATCATGCAGGACCGGGCCTTCGCGAACCCGAAGATCCGCTTCCTCTGGAACAGCCAGGTCGTGCAGGTGCTCGGTGAGGACCGGATCACCGGTGCTCGCATCCGCGACACCAGGACCGGTGAGGAGAGCGTGCTTGAACTCGGCGGCCTGTTCGTGGCGATCGGCCACGACCCCCGTAGCGAGCTTTTCGCCGGCCAACTGGAGACCGACCCGGACGGATACCTGAAGGTCGAGCATTCCACCACCCGCACTGGCATCGCCGGCGTGTTCGCGGCCGGCGATGTAGTGGACCGGACCTACCGCCAAGCGGTAACCGCAGCGGGGACCGGGTGTGCCGCCGCTCTCGACGCCGAACGTTTCCTGGCCGGCCAGGAAAGCTGACCCTCAGCCGTGGCCGTGATATTTACGGCCACGGCGAGCTCGGCACGACGGCTGCCGCGGGTAGCGCAGCAGCTCAGGTACATAGGAAGCCGTCAGGCAAACAGACAGGAAGAAGAGCGAGTTGGGCGCCACCAAGATTGTCACGGACGCAAGTTTCGACGTCGACGTTCTCAAGAGCGAAAGGACCGTGGTCGTCGACTACTGGGCTGAGTGGTGCGGGCCGTGCCGCATGGTCGCCCCGGTCCTCGAGGAGATCGCGCAGGAGCACGGCGACAAGATCGATATCGTCAAGCTCAACATCGACGAGAACCCGGAAGTGGCGCAACGGTACGGGATCCTGGCCATTCCGACGCTGGGCGTGTTCTCCGGCGGCGAGGTGGTCAAGCAGATCGTCGGCGCCAAGCCGAAAGCCGCGCTGCTGCGCGAACTCTCCGACTACATCGGCTAACCCTGCGACCCTTTCGGCGGACCGCAGGGTCCGGACGGCGGCGCGGCGGGGGTGTACGACTTTGGCGCGGGCGGTGGACGACTCTGGTCGGCACTCACCGCGGCCGGCACGAAGCCGCGCCGACTTAACCACGCAAGACAGTGTCGGAACCCGCGTCGGCGGCGGCTCGTTTCTTTCTTCCACCTGTGGTCAGACCGGGTGCGTCAGACCGGGCGCAGGGCGCGCTCCGGGGTCATGGTCCTGAGCAGGCGTTCGAGCGCCATCTCTACGTCCTCCCGCCAGGACAGCGCCGTTTTCAATTCCAGCCGTAGCCGCGGATAACGCGGATGTTGCCGGACCGTCTTGAACCCCACCGCGAGCAGGTAATCGGCTGGCAGGACGCAGGAAGGTAGCTCCCACTTCAGATCGCCAAACGCCTCGATCGCCTTGACACCGCGCCTGTTGAGGTCCTTCGCGACCGTCTGAACGAGCACCCGGCCGAGGCCGCAGCCCGCGAATTCGTCCAGGACATACGCTGTCATGAGCAGCACGGCATCCGCGCTTACCGGGCTGGTTGGAAAGGCCACTGATCGTGGCACGTACAGTGGCGGCGCGTAGAGCACATGACCCGCGGGCGCGCCATCCACGTAAACGATCTTTCCGCAGCTTCCCCATTCGAGCAGGGTCGAGGAGATCCACGACTCCTTCTCCAACTCCGGCCCGCCCGACTCCTCCGCACGGGCCCGGCCGACGGGGTCAAGCTCCCAGAAGACA
This sequence comes from uncultured Actinomycetota bacterium, assembly GCA_963820395.1. Lineage (GTDB taxonomy): Bacteria > Actinomycetota > Actinomycetes > Streptosporangiales > Streptosporangiaceae > DATFVJ01. The sequence goes on from CAWGAE010000014.1 coordinate 235,505, forward strand.
CACTTGCGGCACCTGCGTGGCAGGTCATCGAGATTGTCCAGCGTAATGCCGACGAGACGGCGGGGCACCCGGATTCCTCGGTGGCTATTGGCCTGGTTGGCATTTCCCTTTGCTTGCGGCGACTTCCGGCCACGGGCGAGCGCCCCGGGGGCGGGCACGCCCAGCTGAAGGCCCCGCGTGGCAGCATATCTGACGCGGAAACCGGCGGGCCAAGTCGTTTCGCCACGTAGGCTCGAAGACCTGGGTGCAGGCCCATGGTGAATGGGCTCCGGGCACGAAGTCACCAGCCAGGGAGATGCAGTGCGGACGGATCCACAGCAGCCTCATGGATCACGGATCGATCCTTACGTCGATGTCTATGCCGCCCGGGCGCGCGGAATGATCGCCTCAGAGATCCGCGCACTGTTCGCCGTAGCCGCTCGTCCGGAGATAGTCTCCTTCGCTGGCGGATCACCGGACGTCTCCGCTTTGCCACTCGACGTGATCGGAGGCATGGCCGGCCAGCTCATCGCCGACCATGGCTCGGTCGCCCTGCAATATTGTCCCGCGCACGGAGATCCTGGCCTGCGGGAGAAGATCTGCGAAGTCATGGCGCTTGAGGGGGTTCACGCGCATCCGGACGACGTGGTCGTGACCGTCGGCTCTCAGCAGGCCCTCGACCTGATCACGCGTATCTTCGCCGATCCGGGCGACGTACTGCTCGCCGAGGCACCCTCGTATGTCGGCGCGCTCGGTGCCTTCGCCGCCTACCAGGCGGAGGTACTACACGTGCCGATGGACGACAACGGACTCATCCCGGAGGCACTTGACAGCGCCATAGCGGGGCTGGCTGCCGCGGGCCGGCGGGCGAAATTCCTTTACACGGTGCCAAACTTCCACAATCCGGCGGGTGTGACCCTTGCCGCCGAGCGGCGCCACCGGATCCTGGACATCTGCCACGCAGCCGGTCTGCTCATCGTGGAAGACAACCCGTACGGGCTGCTCGGGTTCGACCGGGAGCCACTGCGGCCACTGCGGGCGGACAATCCAGATGAGGTCGTCTACCTGGGCAGCTTCTCCAAAACGTTCGCGCCTGGCGTCCGGGTCGGCTGGGCGGTCGCGCCGCCGGCGGTGAGGGACAAGCTCGTCCTTGCGGCCGAGTCCGCTGTGCTCTGCCAGTCCAGCCTGGCACAGTTGCTGGTCCGCGAGTACCTATGCACCCAGCCGTGGCGTGAGCAGGTCAAGATCTTCCGTGACCTGTACCAGCATCGCAGGGACACCATGCTCGGCACGCTCGAGGCCCTGATGCCGGCCGGGTGCCAATGGACCCGCCCGGGGGGTGGCTTCTACGTATGGCTGCGGCTCCCAGCCGGCCTGGACGCCAAGGCGATGCTGCCGCGCGCCGTATCTTCCCGTGTCGCGTATGTGCCAGGCACCGGGTTCTACGCGGACGGCCAGGGGGCACAGCACATGCGGCTGTCATACTGCTTCCCCGAGCCTGACCGGATCAGGGAGGGCGTCCGTCGGCTCGCGAGCGTCGTCGAGGCAGAGATCGAGCTTCGCGAAACGTTCGGATCGGGCGGGACACACGGAAACCTTGGGGTGGACACGCCAGGGCCCGAGGTCACCTGAGCCGCGTCACCATCGTCGGCGGCGGAATACTTTCCGCACAACGCGGGCGGCTCGCCGCCACGGAAGGACCCAAAATGACCAACCTGGGCCATATCCTCGTGCTCGCCGGAGGACTTTCCCCCGAACGCGAGGTATCCCTGCGTTCCGGGCATAGGCTCTGCGATGCGCTGCGTGAGAACGGCGTGGATGCGCTCACCGTGGACGCTGATTCCGCGCTGATTCCCGCCATCATCGCTCACCCGCCTGACGCGGTGTTTCCCGCGATTCACGGTGCCTCAGGCGAGGACGGCGCCGTCCGCGAGGTGCTCGCTCTGCTGGATGTACCTTTTGTCGGTGCTACGGCCGGTGCGTGCCGGTTCGCCTTCGACAAGCCAACGGCCAAGACGCTGGCCCGCGCGGCCGGTCTGACCACACCGGAGGCAATTACGCTGCCCAAGGAGACGTTCCACGATCTCGGGGCAGCCGCCGTGCTCGACCGCATCGTGGCGCGGCTCGGACTGCCGCTGTTCGTCAAGCCATCGCGTGGCGGCTCGGCGCTGGGCGCTGGGCCGGTGCGGTCGGCGGAAGAACTTCCCGCAGCAATGGTGGGCTGCTTCGCCTACGGCGACACCGCGCTCATCGAGCGTCTTATCACCGGCACCGAGGTGGCAGTCGGCGTGATCGATCTGGGCGATGGGCCGCAGGCGCTCCCGGCCGTCGAGATCGTCCCCGATGAGGGAGCGTACGACTACGCGGCCAGGTACACAGCCGGACGCACCGAGTTCTACACGCCGGCGAGGATCTCCGCGGCAGCGGCCAAAGCCGCCGCAGACACCGCGGTGACCGCGCATACCGTACTCGGCCTGCGCGACCTCTCCCGCACGGACCTCATCGTGGACGACGCGGGCACCGTATTCTTCCTCGAGGTGAACGTGGCGCCAGGAATGACTGAAACTAGCACGCTCCCTATGGCGCTCGAGGCAGCCGGTCTCAGCTTCGGCAAGGTCTGCCACGACCTTCTCGTGCTCGCCGTAGAGCGGGGCAACTAAGAGGTCGCGGGCAAGGACTGCTGGGCTCGCGTCGCGCTGCAGGAGCGCCCGCCAGCATGGTCACCCATCAGGGCTGGGGCCTTTGGGGATCCGAGGGTCGTAGCCCGGGCGTGCACAGCCAGCCGCTCGACGCGCGATCCGGGCGCGCCTTCGGGCTGCGTGCCCGACGTACGCCACAGGCCGCACGGCCCAGCCGCGGGCGCACAGGACCCGCGCTGCCATAGCTGCCGAGGCCCACTGCGTGGCTTGCGCTGCCGACGCTCACGCCCATCCCTGGCGGCCCTGGCCGCGCCACTCTGACGCTCGCCGGAGGACAATTCAGCGAAGCCCGGTAACGGACCTGAAGCGGTCTGCTTGGCTCGCTAGGCTCGGCGGGTGGTCACTTCTCATGACTTCAGCAGCGACAACCACGCGGGAGCGCATCCGGCTGTGCTTCAGGCGATGTCGGCCGCCGGCCATGGCCTTGCGCCTGCGTACGGGACAGACCAATGGACGCGGCGCGCCGACGAGAAGCTACGCGCCCTTTTCGGCGATGAGGCTCGCGCCTTCTTTGTATTCAACGGGACAGCCGCAAACATCCTTGGTGTCAGCCTGCTGCTGCGCCGGTACGAGGGGATCATCTGCGCGGAGACCGCGCATCTGAACGTGGACGAGTGCGGAGCCGTCGAGAGCGTTCTTGGCTGCAAGCTGCTCACCGTCCGGACCCCTGACGGCAAACTGACACCCGAGCTTGTCGGGCAACGGCTCGGCGGGCGCGGCGATAAGCACCGGGTCCAGCCACGGGCGATCGCCATCTCCCAGGTCACCGAGCTGGGCACGTGCTACACGATCGAGGAACTCGGTAAACTCAGTAAGTTTTGCCGGTCCAACGACCTCTTCATCTATCTGGATGGTGCACGGCTCGCCAATGCCGCGGCGCATCTGGGCTGCGGTCTGGGTGAACTAGCGGCGCACGCCGATGTGCTGAGCTTCGGCGGCACAAAGAACGGCGCCGTCGGCGCGGAGGCGGTCGTCGTCAACCGATCCGAACTTTGCGGCGACGCGCCTTACCTTCGCAAGCAACAAATGCAGTTGGCCTCGAAGATGCGGTTCCTGTCGGCCCAGTTCCTGGCCTTGCTCGATGGCGACCTCTGGCTGCACAGTGCCCGGCACGCCAACGAGATGGCGCAGCGACTCGCGCTGGCGGTGCGGGAAACTCCGGGCATCGAGATCCGGCAGCCGGTTGAATCGAACGCGGTCTTCGCCGCGCTCCACCCCCAGCGCATCGAACAGCTGCGGCAGGACTGGGCCTTCCACCTCTGGGACTCCAGCGCGCAGACGGTGCGCTGGATGACGTCCTTCGACACGGCAGAAGGGGATGTGGACGCCTTCGCCGATGCGATCCGGGCTGTCTGCCTTTGACAGGCACCGGACCGTGCGGATGGCGCGGCAGACCGCGCGGCTCGTGCTCGCGCCGTCGCCGGGCCACCAGGCGCGAGCCTCCGTGCTCCCGCTAGCGCAGGCGGGACTGTAATTTCAACGGCTCTGTCGCACTTTCGGTGGTAACAGCGTGTCAGGATATGCCACGATGAGTCATGTGTGTCATGGTTGCTCGCGTGTGACATAAATGGGCTTGTGAAAGTGGTGTTCTCCGGGTTGTCGTCCTTGGTCATTGAGGACGTGACGGACCTGGATGGCGTGATCGTGGTCCGGGCGCGAACAGCGGGCGGGCTGGTGCCGTGCCCGCAGTGCGGCGCCGGGACGGGCCAGGTTCATGGGTATTGCAAGCGGACGGTCGCGGACGTGCCCGCGGACGGCCGCCCGGTCGTGGTGCGGGTCCGGGTGCGGCGGATGCGGTGCCCGGTCCCGGACTGCCCGGTCCAGACGTTCCGGGAGCAGGTCCCGGGCGTGCTGGACCGCTACCAGCGGCGGACCACGCGCCTGGCAGGCCGGGCCGGTGATGTGGCCCGCCGGTTAGCGGGCCGTGCGGGGGCCGGGCTGCTGACGGCGCTGGGAGTCCCGGTTTCCCGTGATACCGCCCTGCGGGTGCTGCTGCGGCTCCCGCTGCCCCAGGTCAGCGTCCCCCGCGTGCTGGGCGTTGACGATTTCGCGCTGCGCCGCGGCCACGTCTACGCGACCGTGCTGATCGATGCCGAGACCGGGGAGCGAGTCGATGTCGTGGCGGGACGGACGTAAGGCTGATGCGCTGGAGGAGTGGCTGCGCGAACACCCTGGCGTCGAGGTCGTGTGCCGGGACGGGTCCGGCGCCTACGGCGAGGCGGTCCGCCGGGCGCTGCCGGGCGCGGTCCAGGTCGGCGACCGCTGGCACCTGTGGCACGGCCTGGCCGAAGCCGTCCTGAAAGAAGTCGCCGCACACAGCTCCTGCTGGGCGGCCGCCGGGCCGCCGCCCGGGGACGGCAAGCAGGCCCAGACGACAGCCGAGCGGTGGCGGCAGGTCCACGACCTGCTGGACAAGGGCACTGGCCTGCTGGAATGTTCACGCCGGCTCAGCCTGTCACTGAACACGGTCAAGCGCTATGCCCGCGCCGCCGAGCCAGAGCGGATGATCCGCGCGCCCAAGTACCGGGCGACATCGGTGGATCCCTACCGTGATCACCTGCGCGCCCGCCGCGGCGCGGACCCGGCCGTGCCGGTCCAGCGGCTGCTCGCCGAGATCCGCGAACAGGGTTACGCCGGCAGTATGAACCTGCTCTGCCGCTACATCACCCAAGGCCGCGTCGAAGCCGACCGGCCGCACCTGTCACCCAAGTCCGTCACGCGGCTCCTGCTCACCCGGCCGGACGCTCTGAGCGACGGCCAGCGGTCACTGCTCGCCGAGCTGACCGCCACCTGCCCCGAGATGACAGACCTCGCCCGGCTCATCCGCTCCTTCGCCGCCCTGCTCAGGCCGGACCCCGCAAACGAAGCCAGGCTCAAGGACTGGGCCGAGACCGCGCGGGCCTGCGACCTGCCGAACATCCACGCCTTCACCCGCGGCCTGGACCTGGACATCGACGCCGCCACCGCCGCCGTCACCCTGCCGCTCCACAATGGACGGACCGAGGGCGTGAACACCAAGACAAAAATGATCAAGCGGCAAATGTACGGCCGCGCCGGATTCACCCTCCTCCGCCACCGCATCCTGCTCAACTAAAACCACGCACCGTCACCACCGAAAGTGCGACAGAGCCATTTCAACGGTGTAACTCCAGAGACAGAGGAGACACCAGTGACAGACGTGACGACCGGCCAGGACCAAGAGCCGGCGGAACTGTCCGCGGCCGATGAGCAGGTCTTGCGGGAGCTTACCGAGCGGGCCCGCACCGGCGGGCTGAAGCTGACCGGCGAGGGCGGCCTGCTCGGGAAACTGACCAAGATGGTGGTCGAGGGCGCCCTGGAGGGCGAGTTGGACGACCACCTCGGCTACAGCAAGCACGACCCGGCGGGCCGCAATGGCAGCAATTCCCGCAACGGCCACCGCGTCAAGACCGTGATCACCGAGACCGGGCCGCTGGAGCTCTCGGTGCCGCGGGACCGGGATTCCAGTTTCGAGCCGAAAATCGTCGCCAAAAGGCAGCTGCGGCTGACCGGCGCCGGCGAGATGGTGATTTCCCTGTCGGCGAAAGTTATCTTCAGCCTCAACTGATGTGTCCTTAACGTCTGCCACGAGTCTTTTCCGGTGCCCGGATGACGGTCTGCTCGTGGTTATCTCCTGCCTTGTCCATGACGTAGTTCAAGGAGGAGACGATGCTCGTGCATCCGGTGGCGGTCCCTGGTTCGGGGAAACGATCGTGGACGGTGCTCGGGGACGACGACTTGCCGGTCGTCCCGGTCGACCGGTTCCTGGCCTATCTCACCGACATCGGCCGGTCGCCGAACACGGTGAGGGCCTATGCCCACGATCTCAAGGATTACTGGGAGTTCATCAGCTTTCGTTCTCTGGACTGGCGCGAGGCCCGGCTGGAGGACGTCGGGGAGTTCGTCGCCTGGCTGCGGCTTCCCCCGGCGGGCCGGTCCGGGGCGGTCGCGGTGCTGCCGCCGGCGACTGCAGAGGTCGGCGCCTCGACGGTGAACCGCAAGCTCGCCGCGGTGAGCGCGTTCTATGCGCACCAGGCCCGAAACGGCGTCGATGTCGGCGACCTGCTGGCCGCTTGGAGAACAGGCGGGCAGGGCGGCTGGAAGCCGTTCCTGCACCACGTCAGCAAGGGGAAGCCGTATCGCGGCCGGGCGATCTCGCTGAAGGCGCCGAAGAAGCTGCCGCGGGTCCTGGCCGTCGCCGAGATGCAGGCGATCCTGGATGCCTGCACCAGGCTGCGGGACCGGTTCTTCTTCGCCGTTCTGCACGAGACAGGCTGCCGCGCAGGCGAGGTACTCGGCCTCCGGCATGAGGACATCGCCGCCGCTGAGCAGGAGGTCAGCATCGTGGCGCGGGAGAACGCGAACGGCGCCCGGGCCAAGTCCGGCGGCCGGACGGTCCCGGTCGGGCCGGAGCTGATCCGGCTCTATGCCGACTACCTGCACGAAGAGTACGGCGGCATCGACAGTGACCATGTCTTCGTCAACATCTGGGCGGAGCCGAAGGGACACGCATGGTCGTATCAGGCGGCCTATGACCTGGTCCTGCGGCTCCGGGCCAGGACCGGGATGGCGTTCGACCCCCACTGGTTCCGGCACTCCGCGGCGACCAGGTGGCTGCGCGACGGGGTCCCGATCGAGGTCGTCTCCACGCTGCTCGGGCATTCCTCAGTTGCCGTCACGTCGTCCGTCTACGGGCATCTGACGGCCGAGGACGCGCGGGCGGCGCTGGAGAAGGCCGGATGGTTCACCGGGAAGGAAGTGTCCTGGTGACCGGCGGCTGGATCACGCGGGCCGACCGGGTCCGCTGGCAGCGGCAGGCCGCCGCCGAGCTGGCCGCCATCCTGGCCGGGCACCCGGACATTCCGGTGATCGCGTGGACCGTCACCGCGTCCGGCGGAGCCCTGTCCAGCCAGGTCCTCGCTCCTGCCGCAGGCAGGCGAGGGCTGTTCGGGGAATGGCGGCAGGCCCTGGGGCTGGACGAGGTCACCGAAACCCCCTCCGCGAACGGGACGGCTGTTTACCTGCATGCTCGTGGTGTCAGAGGAGGCGTGGCGGTCAGCGTCACCGCGACCGTCTTCGACGGCAAGGAGGACAGGCGGTGAGCGTCCCCGGCGGCCCGGATGCCGCTGAGGCCGGGCAGTACCGGGCTCCTGCCGGCCTGCTGGAAAAGCTGATGGCCGCGGTGCGCCCGGAGTTCCGGGCCGGCGTGCTGGTGTTCGATCCCGCTGACCCGGTGTTCGGCGGCGAGGCCTGCCTCGTCCGGCAGTGCGGGCGGACAGCGCGGGCGATCGGCATGTGCCATGGCCACCACCAGCGGTGGGTTCACGCCGGGCGCCCCGATCCCGGCGCGTTCGCCGTGTCGGACGAAGCAGCCGGGCCGTGGTTCGGGCACGCGTCGCTGACAGGCTGCGAGGTCCCTGGCTGCGGGTTCGGCTCAGCCCGCCGGCAGATGTGCTCCCGGCACCTGCGCGCCTGGGAGCGTGCCGGAGAGCCTGAGCGCGGCAGGTGGCTTGCCACGGTGCCGCCCGTGGTTCCGCAGCCCGGGCAGGCTGCATGCCGGATCAGCTATTGCGAAATGTGGGCGCACCCGGGCGCCGTCTTGTGCTACTCCCACCACCGGCGCTGGAAAGGCCTCGGACGTCCCGAACCGGAGGAATTCATCGCCGGATACGACCAGCCCCCTGACGGGCGGGAACGCGCGGACCTGACCGGCCTGCCCGACCGGCTCCGGCTGGAAGTGCAGTATGCCCTTCAATGCCGGCACGACGACAACATGATCAGGACCAGGCCGACCACGATCCGGTCCGTGACCGGCTGGCTGGCCGGAAGCGGCTGTTTTTCGCTGCTCGACCGCGGCGAGCAGGACTGGCGGGCCGCCTGCCCGGCCTATGCCGCCCGGAGCCAGCACCCAGTCGCGCTGCTGATCTACGCGCACCGCAAGGTCACCGCCCTCGCCGAGGGCGAGGGCTGGGACAGCGAGTACCCCCGCGACACCTGGCACCTGCGCCGCCTCGGCATCGACTCCCAGTGCGCGACCCTGCAGTTCGGCGGCATCCCCCAGCCATGGCTCAGGGACCTGGCCAAGCGGTGGACCCGATGGCGGCTGAGCACCGGCCTGGAAGCCCAGACCTGTTACCGCGGCATCCGGGCACTCACCCGGCTCGCCGCATTCCTCGCCGAATCCGGCGTCACGGAGACCAGCGGAATCAGCCGGGACGTCCTCGAGCGCTATCTCGCGGACCTCGCCACCGCGATGACAGGCAAGAAGGAGCACCGCGACCACATCGGGCAGGCCGCCACGTTCCTCCGCGACGTCCGCCGCCACCAGTGGGACGCGGCCCCTGCGTCCGCAGTGATCTTCCCTGAGGACTACCCCCGCCAGGGCCAGCGGCTCCCGCGGGCCCTGGCCGGCCACGTCATGGCCCAGGTCGAGGATCCCGCCAACCTCGACCGGTGGGAGAGCCCCGCCTACCGGCTGATCACCCTCATCCTCATCCGCTGCGGGCTGCGGATCACCGACGTCACCGCCATCCCCGCCGACTGCACCGTCCGCGACGTCGACGGCGCGCCCTACCTCCGCTACTACAACCGGAAGATGAAGCGCGAGGCACTCGTGCCCATCGACGACCAACTGGAATCCCTCATCGCCGGCCAGCGGGAACGCAACCAGTCCCGGTGGCCGGGCGGCACCCCGGTCCTGTTCCCGCGCCCCACGACCAACATCGACGGCACCCGGCCCACCGCCGGCGGCACCTACCGGAAAGCGCTCTACCGCTGGCTGGAGAACTGCGACATCCGCGACGAGCACGGCAAGCCCGTGCACCTAACCCCCCATCAATGGCGTCACACGCTAGGAACGGTCCTGATCAACCGCGACGTCCCCCAGCACGTCGTGCAGAAAATACTCGACCACGACTCGCCTCTCATGACCGCGCACTATGCGCGGCTGTCCGATAAGACCGTCCGCGAGCACTGGGAGAAGGCACGCAAGGTCAACGCCGAGGGCCAGCCCGTGCGGATAAGCCCTGACGGACCTCTCGGCGACGCTGCCTGGTCCAAGCACCGCCTGTCCCGGGCCACCCAGGCGCTGCCGAACGGCTACTGCGAGCTCCCCCTGGTGCGCGTCTGCCCGCATGCCAATTCTTGTTTGACCTGCCCTATGTTCGTGACGACGGCTGAGTTCCTCCCGCAGCATCATGCCCAGCAGCAGCAGACCCTGCAGATCATCTCCGCCGCCGAGGCCGCAGGCCATGCCCGCGTCGCCGAGATGAACCGGCAGGTGGCCGACCACCTCGGCAAGATCATCGCCGCCCTCGAAGACGGCGGCGCCGAAGGGAAGGCGGCGGCCGGTGCGCCCTGACCCGCTCTCCGAGGCCGCGGCCCGGCGGCACGAGCTGACCCGGGCGAAAGCCGTCCAGGCCCTCCGCGAACTTGACCGGGCTGGCACTCCCATAACGTTCGCCGGCGTCGCGCAGGCAGCAGGGATCTCACGGTCGTGGCTCTATACCCAGCCCGACATCAGCGGCCAGATCCGCAGGCTGCGAGGAAAACCAGATGGCGCCGGCTCCGCCGGCGCCACCCCCACCGGCCAGCGGGCCACCGATGCGTCGCTTCGTGCCAGGCTCACCGCCGCCCTCGACCGCAACCGGCAGCTCGCCGACGAGAACGCACGACTCCGCCGCCAGCTCGCCCGCGCACTCGGCGACCAGCGGTCGGCACTGACCCGATCGGGTAACGATCCAGAGGGGTGAAACAGCCGGAATCAGGCCGCGAGCGTCCCGTCGGCGACACTGTCCACGACGGGACGCCGCAGGTCACAGCCCTGGCTGACGCGAAAGCTCAAGATAACGAAAGCCGACAGGGAAATCACCATCTCGCCGGCGCCGGTCAGCCGCAGCTGCCTTTTGGCGACGATTTTCGGCTCGAAACTGGAATCCCGGTCCCGCAGCACCGAGAGCTCCAGCGGCCCGGTCTCGGTGATCACGGTCTTGACGCGGTGGCCGTTGCGGGAATTGCTGCCATTGCGGCCCGCCGGGTCGTGCTTGCTGTAGCCGAGGTGGTCGTCCAACTCGCCCTCCAGGGCGCCCTCGACCACCATCTTGGTCAGTTTCCCGAGCAGGCCGCCCTCGCCGGTCAGCTTCAGCCCGCCGGTGCGGGCCCGCTCGGTAAGCTCCCGCAAGACCTGCTCATCGGCCGCGGACAGTTCCGCCGGCTCTTGGTCCTGGCCGGTCGTCACGTCTGTCACTGGTGTCTCCTCTGTCTCTGGAGTTACACCGTTGAAATTACCGTCCCCTCAAGATCAGTGTCCCCACTGTCCTCAAGATCAACGTCGCGCAACACCGGGCGCGGGGCGGCGACACGATCCTGTCAGGTGTGCTGGCCGACCAGGCTGCGCTGTACGGGGTGCTCGCCCAGCTCGAGGCGCTCGGCCTGGTGTCAGGCGCCAGTGACCGGGCCGGGAGCGCGTCCCGCCGGAGACGGGTGTAATGCGCGCATTCACGGGTGGTGGGATGCTCGTGGGTGTGGGACCTGGTGAGGGATCGGGTGCGGTTGCCGGGCGGGTCGCTGGTGCTGGTGCGGGCGGGGTGGTGGCCCGTCCGGGGCTGTTCGGGCGGCTGGGGGGCCGGCCCGGGTGATGGTGGTGTCGGCGCCGCCGGGCAGCGGCAAGACGGTGCTGCTGCGGTCCTGGGTCAGCCAGGCGGGCCTGGCGGACCGGGCCGGGTGGGTGGCGGCCGGGCCAGATGAGCGGGATCCGCAGCGGTTCTGGCTGTCGGTGCTGGGCGCGCTGCGCCGGACGGCCCCGGGGTCGGCGCTGGTGCAGGCCCTGACCGCGGCGCCGGATCTGGACGGGTGGGCGATCACCGAGCGGCTGCTGACGGACCTGGCGCCGCTGGCGGACCGATTATGGCTGGTGATCGACGACGTGCACGAGCTGGGCGCGGATCAGGCGCTGCGGCAGCTGGAGCTGCTGATCATGCGGGCCCCGCCGGAGCTGCGGTTCGTGCTGGCCACCCGCCATGACCTGCGGCTGGGACTGCACCGGTTACGGCTGGAGGGCGAGCTGACCGAGATCCGCGAGCCCGATCTGCGGTTCACCGTAGCTGAGGCGCGGGAGCTGTTCGACGCCGTCGGGGTGGAGCTGCCGGAGCCGGCGCTGGTGAGCTTGCATGAGCGGACCGAGGGCTGGGCGGCGGGGCTGCGGCTGGCGGCGCTGTCGCTGGCCGGGCACCCGGATCCGGAGCGGTTCGCCGAGGAGTTTTCCGGCAGCGAACGAACGGTGGCGGAGTACCTGCTGGCCGAGGTGCTGGACCGGCAGACCGAGGAGGTCAGGCGGCTGTTGCTGCGCACCTCCATCCTGGAGCGGGTGAACGGGGAGCTGGCCGACCTGCTGACCGGCGGCAGCGGCGGGGAGCGGGTGCTGCAGGACCTGGAGCGGGCCAACGCGTTCGTGGTGGCGCTGGATGCGGGGCGGTCGTGGTTCCGCTACCACCAGATGTTCGCCGGGCTGCTGGCGCTGGAGCTGCGGCGCACCGCACCCGGCGAGGTCACCGGCCTGCACCGGGCCGCCGCCGACTGGCTGGCCGGGCACGGGTTCGCGGTGGAGGCGATCCGGCACGCGCAGGCCACGGCGGATTGGGGGCTGGCCGCCCGGCTGCTCGCCGATCACTGGCCCGGCGCGCACCTGGACGGGCAGGACGCCACCACCCACGAGCTGCTCGCCCGGTTCCCCGCCGAGACCCGCGCGACCGATGCTGAGCTGGCCGCAGTGGCCGCGGCGGATGAGCTGGCGCAGGGGTCCCTGGAGGCGGCCGAGCGGTACCTGGGCCTGGCGCAACGGGGAACAGTGGCGTCGGTACCGGAATCACGGCGTGACCACGTGCAGCTGCTGCTCGGGATCGTGCGGCTGCAGCTGGACCGCCAGCGTGGCAACCTGCCGGGCGTGGCCGAGGAGGCGCAGCGGCTGCAGGCCTTGGCCAAGGCCCCCGACGCCGCCCAGCCCGGACTCGGGGATGACCTGCGCGCCCTCGCGCTGATCAGCATCGGCACCACCGAATTGTGGGCGGGTCGGTTCGCGGAGGCAGGGCGGCACCTGGAGCAAGGCCGGGCGCTCGCGCGGCGGATCGGGCGGCCGTATCTCGAGTTCGTGGGCCTGGCCTACCAGGCGGCGATCGAGTTCAACCGGTCGCTGGTGCGGGCCGCGGACCGCAGCAGGCAAGCGATCGAGCTGGCCGAACGGCACGGCTGGACCGACGAGCCGGCTGCCGGCACCGCCTACATGATGCTGGGAGCCGTGCTGGCCTGGCAAGGGCGGCCCGAGGAGGCAGAGCCCTGGGTCCAGCGCGCCGACCGCACCGTCAGAGCTGAAGCCGAGCCCGCGGCGGCGTTGGGGGTCCAGCACATCCGCGGGCTGCTGGAGCTGGCGCGCGGCCGTGACGCCGACGCGGTGCCGGCGTTCCAGGCCGCCGCGCTGCTGGCCGGGCTCTTCGCCGTGCCGCACCTGCTTGTCCAGCCGGCGAGGGCATTGCTACTGCACGCCCTGGTGCGCCTACGGGACTTCGAGCGCGCTGAGGACGCCCTTGCCGACCTCAGCGAACAGGATCGTGACTGTGGCGAGATACGCATTGCCCTGGCGGCGCTGCGGCTCGCGCAAGATGACCCCTGCGCGGCGACCGCCGCACTCGCGCCCGTCCTGGACGGCTCCGCTCCCCTGATCCGCCCGAGCTGGCTGGCTGGGGCTTTCCTGCTGGAGGCGACCGCCCAGGACGCGCTCGGCGACGAGGGCGCCGCCGACCGGGCCCTGGAGAGCGCGCTCGACCTGACCGAAGCCGACGGCGCGCTCTGGTTGTTCCTGCTGCACCCTGCGCCGGGCTTGCTGGAGCGCCACGCCCGGCACGGCACCGCCCACGCCGCCCTGATCGCGGAGATCCAGAGCCTGCTGGCCGGCCGGACGCCTGCGCCGCCGGCCGCCGGGCCGCAGCCGCCGCTCGAGCCGCTGAGCGACAGCGAGCTGCGCGTGCTGCGCTACCTGCCGACCCACCTGACCGCGCCGGAAATCGCGAACGAACTGTACGTCTCGCGCCACACCGTCAAGACCCACATGCGCCACCTGTACGCCAAGCTCGGCACCCACCGCCGGGCCGAGGCCGTCGCCCACGCCCGCGACCTGGGCCTGCTCGCACCCGCCGCCCGGCGCTAACGCGCCGCGGCCTCGCTATCGCCCGGTCGCGCGGAGTTCAGCCGCTGAACGCCGCGGCGCGCCTGCGTACGGGCGCCGGGCGACGGCACGGACGAGAGCACTGCCGTGCTCGCTCGGGAGCAACGGTTGGTTGCTCGCCAATGGATCCGCCGAAGCTGACTCCGGTCCCGTGGGCTGTGTCGCAAACGGCCGTTTCTGGCACGCTCACGCGCACAGGCTTCTTGGCCCGGGGGGTGGGCACTGGGCCAATTTACTTCACGGAAGGGCCATTTCCTGAAACGATGTCAGCTCAGCGTGGGCCGGGCTGCCCTCCGAGGCCGGTACCGACACCGTGCAGGGGCACTACTGAAGTTGCTGGCGCGCCGCGGCGAGGTTGCCACGCACGATCTGGGTCTGGGGGTGGTCGTGGCTGAGGACCCGCTGCCGGTCTGTGAGGGTCTGCTCGTACAGGGGGGATGGCCCGGCCCAGGTCCCCCGCGGCCTGGTAGGCGTAGGCGAGGTTGCCGCGGGAGGTCAGGGTGCCGGGGTGGTCCTGACGAGCATGGAGGCCGCGGTCAGCCGGTGAGCAGCTTGCCGTCGGGGCCGGTGACCTGCTCGAGCATTGTGAGGGCGAGTTGCCGGACCTGGGATGGCAGGGGCACGTAGCTGTTCGCGGCGTAGGCCTGGCCGTCGTGGGTGAGCCAGTCCAGCATGCTGACCAGGGCCTGCCCGCTGGCCTGGTTGGGCTGGTGGGTGTAGACCAGCGCCCAGCTGTACCCGCTGATCGGGTAGCTGCTGGTGCCGGGCTGGTTGACGATGGAGAAGCCGGTGGGCGTGATGTCGGGTTTCTGGGCGGCGGCGGCGGCGACGGTCTGGGTGGACGGGAGGACGTAGTTTCCGGCCTGGTTGCGGATTTCGGCGAACGGCAGGACCAGGCCCTGGGAGTAGGCCTGCTCGACGTATCCGATGGAGAAGGGGGTGCGGAACACCGTGGAGGTCACACTGGCGTTGCCTTCGGCGCCTTCCCCGGTCGGCCAGTTCAGCGTCTTGCCGGTGCCGACCTTGGCCGCCCAGGCCGGGTGAACGCTGGACAGGTAGTTGCTGAAGATATAGGTGGTGCCGCTGCCGTCGGAGCGGTGCACGACGGCGATCGACGCGGCCGGGAGGGTGATACCCGGGTTGAGGGCGGTGATGGCCGGGTCGTTCCAGTGGGTGATCTGGCCGAGGAAGATGGCCGCGAGGACCGGGCCGGTCAGGTGCAGCCGGGCGCCCGCCGGGAGGTTCAAGTTGTAGGCCACGCCTTCGGCGCCCAGCGCGTCGGGCACCTGGGTGACCGGGCCTCCTTTGGCGGCTGCTAGCTCGCTGGCGTTCATGGGCACGTCGGAGGCGCCGAAGTCGACCTGTCGGGCGCTGATCGCGGCGATGCCCGCGCTGCTGCCCACCGGGGAATAGTTCACGGTGACCGCAGGGTGCTGCTGGTGGTATCTGGCGAAGGCCAGGGCGAAGAACGGGGCGACGTACGTCGAACCCGCCCCGGTGAGGGTGCCCGGCCCGCCGCTGGGGCCACCGCTGGCCCCGGGGCTCGTGGCAGGCGTGGTGGTCGTGCTGGTGCATGCGCCGAGGGCGAGGAGGATGATCGCGGCAGCGGCAGCCCTGATGGCGGGGTGCCCTGTGTGGCGTGGCTGAGGGCCGGGGCCTTTGTTGTGCCCTGACATGGTTGTTCCTCTGCTTGAAGGTTCGGAGCGGGTTAGTGCCGCTGGGTTTCCCGGACCCAGGCCTGGGCGCCCATCTGGACCGCTTCCCAGGGGCTGCCGAGCGGCGGGGTGTAGGACAGGTCCAGGTCGCTGACCGCGTCGACCGTCATGTGGTGGAAGATCGCCGTGGCGGCGATATCGATCCGCTTGGCGATCTCGGCGTGCCGGTGCCCCAACAGCTGCATGCCGAGCAGCCGCCCGGTGGCCCGGTCGCCGGTGACCCGCATCGTGATGCGGTGGCTGCCGGGGTAGTAGGCCTTGTGGTCATCGGCCTGGGAGGCGACGGTGACCGGGTCGAACCCGGCCGGGGCCGCTTCTTGATCCCGCAGCCCGGTCCGGGCGGCGGCCTGGTCGAAGATCTTCACCACCTGGGTGCCGAGACTGCCCGCGAACTCCCGGTTCCCGCCGACCGCGTTCTCGCCCGCGACCCGGCCCTGCTTGTGCGCGGTGGTGCCCAGCGGCAGGTACGTCTCGCCGAGCAGCCGGTGATGGGTGATCACGCAATCCCCGGCGGCCAGCACATCGGGCAGGCTGGTCCGCATGCCGCGGTCGACCGCGAGCGCGCCCTTGACGCCGAGCTCGGCCCCGGCGTCGGCGGCCAGGGTGGTCTCGGGCCGCACCCCGACCACGACCAGCACCATGTCCACCGCCCGGGTCACCATCGAGCCGTCAGCCGCGGTGGCCTGGACGTGCAGCCGCCCGGATCCGCCGGGCGGGGCCTTGCTGATGGCCTGGACGGTGGTGCCGGTCAGCACCTCGACGCCGTGGCCAGCCAGTTCGGCGTGGACCAGGGCGCCGAGTTCCGGGTCGACGGTGGGCAGCACCTCGGGCAGCTGTTCCATCTGCGTCACCTGGAGCCCGCGGACGGTCAGCGCGTCGGCCATCTCCAGGCCGATGTACCCGGCGCCGACGATGACCGCGCTGGCTGGGGCGGCCTGCTCCAGGGTGGCCACGACAGCGAAGGTGTCGCCCATCGAGTGCAGCAGGTGCACCCCGGCGCCGGGGCCCAGGGCACCCGGCCCGGCCAGGCCGCCGATCGGGGGGCGGACCGGGACCGCGCCGGTGCCGACGATGAGCTCGTCGTAGCCGAGCAGTTCCTCACCGCCGCCTGGGGAGGTGACCAGGAGCTTGCGGCCGGGGACGTCGATGCGGCGGGCGGTGGTGTCCAGCCGCAGCCGCATCCCGGCAGCCTCCAGGTCGGCGACGGTGCGGTGGGCCAGGTTGCGCCAGTGGGTGACCTCGCCGGAGACGTAGTAGGGGATGCCGCAGATGGAGAAGTTCGGGTAGGCGTCCTCCAGTACCACGGTGACCTCGGCGGCGGGGTCCAGTTCGCGTGCCCGCAAGGCGGCGCTGATCCCGGCGTCGCTGCCGCCGATCATGACCAGGTGCATCGCAGGCTCCCTCTGGTTGTCTGCTCAAGAGGACTGGGCTGGGCCCGCCGGCCGGTCCGCGGGTGCCCAGGCACCGTCGTACTCAGCCTCAGCTCGGGCGGGCGCGAGCCGCGCGTATTCGTGGTGGGGGACGATGATGTCGGCGGCGTCGGCTGGCGTGATGGCGGGGTACAGCGCCTTGATGATCCCGGCGGCCAGGACGCCGCCGAGGATCTGCGCGGCGATGAAGGGCGGCACCGAGGACGGGGCGATCCCGGCGAAGGTGTCGGAGAATATCCGGCCGATGGTGATGGCCGGGTTGCCGAAGCTGGTCGAGGAGGTGAACCAGTACGCCGCGCCGATGTAGGCGCCGACCGCCGCGGGGGCGGACCGGCTGCGCCCGGACCGGGCCAGGGCGAAGATCACCAGCAGCAGCCCGAGCGTGGCGATGACCTCGGACAGGAAGTGAGCGGCCGAGGCCCTGTGCTTGGTGGAGATCGTGACCGCGGGCAGGGCGAACATCACGTTCGCCGCCACCGCCCCGGCGATGCACCCGGCGACCTGCGCCGGGAGATACGCTGCGGCCTCGCGCCAGCGCAGCCCGCCGAAGGCGGCATCGACGAAGGACACCACCGGGTTGAAGTGGCCGCCGGAGACCGGGCCGAACATCAAGATGATCGCGAACAGCCCGGCCGCGGTCGCCGCCGCGTTCTCCAGCAGCTGCAGCCCCGATGCCTCTGGCCCGATCACCACCGCGACCAGGAACCCGCTGCCCAGGAATTCGGCCAGTAGCCGATGCCACAGCAGGACGGGTGCACTGATCACGCCGTCATCTTGACAGAGGAAGGTAGCTCCGTCAAGATTGAGTCAATGTTTCCTGAGCCTACCTCGGACCTGGCCCGGCGTGCTACCGTGCACGCCGCGCTCGCCGACCCTGCCCGGCTGCAGATCACCGACACGCTGCTGGCAGGGGACGCGTCCCCCTCCGAGCTGGCCGCCATGCTGGCCATGCCGTCCAACCTGCTGGCGCACCACCTGCACGTGCTGGAACAGGCCGGGATCCTCACCCGCCGCCGCTCTGAAGGCGACCGCCGCCGCACCTACCTGCAGCTGATCCCCGGCGCCCTGGACGCGCTGGCCCCCCCGCCAGCCCGCGCGGCGCTGCGGGTGCTGTTCGTGTGCACCGCCAACTCCGCCCGCTCGCACCTGGCCGCCGCGCTGTGGCGCCAGGCCAGCAACGTCCCGGCGGCATCGGCCGGCACCCATCCGGCGGCGGCGATCGACCCCGGCGCCATCGCCGCCGCCGGACGCCACCGCCTGCCGCTGCCCCGGCTGCGGCCCCGCCACATCGGCGACGTCCGGCACGACGGCGACCTCGTTATCACGGTGTGCGACCTGGCCCACGAGGAACTCGGCGAGGCGATGGCGGTGCACTGGTCCATCCCGGACCCGGTGCCGGCCGGCGACCCGGGCAGCTTCGACGCGGCACTGGCCCAGCTAGCCGATCGCGTCGGGCGCCTGGCACCACGCCTGGCGGCCGTCTCCTGACCCGGTCCCCTGCCCGCGCAACCGGCCGGGGACAGCGCGATAGCGGCGAGCGCGGCAAGTGGGACCTGGTGGCAGATCGTCCCCGGGCGCCTGGCCGCGGTCCGCGAGGCCCTCGGCGGCACCAGAAGGCCCGGCCAGGACAGCAGGCGGCGGCCGGTGAGCCCGGCCAGCGGCCCGGGGGCGGGCTCGCCCGTTATGCGGTGGCGGGCTTGGCGGCCCGGATGATCGCCGAGTGCATGCCCGGGGCTGCCTCGTGGGTGAAGGTGACCGACGCGTCCGCGAACCCGGCCGCGGCGAGCCCGTCGAGGTACTCAGCGCGGGACAGGGCGCCGGCGATGCAGCCGGCGTACGAGCCGGCGGCGGCGCGGTCGGCGGCCGTGAGGTAGTCCTCGGCGACCACGTCCGTGATGCCGATCCGCCCGCCCGGGACCAGCACGCGGAACATCTCGGCGAGCACCGCGGGCTTGTCGGTGGACAGGTTGATCACGCAGTTGGAGATCACCACGTCCACCGACGCGCCGGGCAGCGGCAGGGCCTCGATCTCGCCCTTGAGGAACTCCACGTTCGCCGTGCCGGCCTCGGCGGCGCCGGCGCGGGCCAAGGTCAGCATCTCGTCGGTCATGTCCACGCCATAGGCGAACCCGGACGGGCCGACCCGCCGGGCCGACAGCAGCACGTCGATGCCGCCGCCGGAGCCCAGGTCCAGGACCCGCTCACCCTCGTGCAAGTCCGCGACCGCGAGCGGATTGCCGCAGCCCAGGCTGGCCAGCACCGCCTCCTGAGGCAGCCCGTCGGTCTCCCCCTCCCGGTACAGACCGTCACTGAAACCGCCGACCGCCTCCGCCGCCGATCCCGGTCCGCAGCATGAGCCCGTGGCCGGGCCGCCGCAGCACGAGGCAGCCGCGCCGGTCTTCGGCTCCAGGACCGCGCGGGCCGCCTCGGCGTACCGGGCCCGGACCTCTTCGCGCAGGCCTGCGCTTGCCTGGTCGCTCATTACGATCACCCCTAGACATAGATGGCCGTCGATGCCTACCCTGCCTGAGAGATAGACCATTGTCAATGCCTGGCGGATATACTGGTCAGGTGAGCACCTCCGCCAGGCCAGCCCCCCCGCTGGCCGGTACGTGCTGCGCGCCGCTGCTGCGCGAGCCGATCACCACCGATCAGGCCGCCGGTCTCGCCCGCATGCTGAAAGCCCTGGCCGACCCCACCCGGCTGCGCCTGGTCTCCCTAGTCGCCGGGCGCGACGACGGCGAGGCCTGCGTCTGCGACCTCACCGAGCCGCTCGGCCTGACCCAGCCCACCATCTCCCACCACCTCAAGGTCCTGGCCGACGCCGGGATCTTCACTCGCGACAAGCGCGGCGTGTGGGCGTACTACGCCCTCGTCCCCGAGGCCCTGAACGCGCTCTCGGCTGCGCTGAGCACGACAAGCTAGTGTCCAGCGCCTAAAATCATTCACATAAATCAGAGATCATCCGCACCGGTGAAGACCTTACAATCGGGCGAAGTCCCTGCTAGAAATATTCGGCGAACTTACGGCGTGGGACACTAGTGTCCTGCGCCTTTAGACCCTCATAAAAGTGAGGCAGGTCACATCACCCGGACGCGTGTCATAACTCATTGTAGCAGGACGTGTCCGTAAAGTTATTGGCATGGCAAGGACGGGGCGGCCTAAGGCCGAATTGACGCTTTCCGGCGAGGAGCGGGCCACGCTGCAAAGGTGGGCTCGCCGGGCGAAATCATCACAGGCTCTGGCGCTGCGGGCCAATATCATCCTGACCTGTGCGCAAGGCCACGAAAATAAAGAAACCGCGGCGTTGCTCCGGTGCAATCACACAACAGTCGGGAAATGGCGTAAGCGGTTCATCGAGAGGCGCCTGGACGGGCTGGCCGATGAGTAGCTATTCAGCCGGTGTCGGCCCTGCCTCGTGGCTTGCGCCGGGCTGGCCTGTGGTGATTATGCGGCCTTGGTGGCAGCGTGGGGTGTGAGGGCGGGCGGGAGCCAGGGGCCGGTGGTGAACAGCTGGCGCAGGGCGTCGAGGGCGTCGATGCCC